>JANPLU010000099.1:0-51872 GCA_031422435.1 Acaryochloridaceae cyanobacterium VAR_48_metabat_390 | reverse complement strand
AAGGTGCCTCGTCGCACGCCGCAACGACGTTTGAAGGCACTGGGGCTGAGATGTTTCAGTTGCTCGTAGGTCATGGCTGTTCCCTCCTTGAACCTTGACACACTTCTACCGACTTCTCTCTATTCACGCAAGAGGTCTATTCGTTTCAGAGCCTGCTTTACAGAATTCTCTGTAATCCAAAGTTTTTGCCCAATTTCTGAATTGGTTCTGCCTAAAGCAACCTACTGGATTTCTATCATGTCTGCGATTATCTTGCGGATGCGAGTCGTGTTTGTGCACCCAATAACCCTAAACCTTGGATGGAGCAGCAGAAAAGACGACTCAAGCAAAATCATTTTAGGGCTGTTCTTAAAGCCCTTAAGACTTTTCAAGAAGCTGACTCGGTTCCTGAAAAACAGGCTCCAGTTAGGGCCGCCTATCGGTATCTTCACAATCGACCCCAGCACTTGGACTATAAAGGCTCCATTTCACAAGAGTTGCCCATTGGCTCAGGCGAAATTGAGAGTGCTCACCGCTACATCATTCAAATCCGGTTGAAACGCTCTGGAGCTTGGTGGACAGTTGAAAAAGCTGAAGCCATGTTAGCCCTCAGGGTCTTACAGGCTAATCAAGATTGGGATGACTATTGGCTCAATCTCACTTCCAGCGCTGCTTAATAGGAACTTTCACTTTTAATTACACCCTGTACGGCCTGTCTGATAGCTCCTTATCGCGGGATTTTGTGGAGGTAATAGCGATGCACAATGCCACTGCGTGGATCCTTTAGAATTACTAACTGACCTGCCTCTTGAGGCTCAGGAAAATCTGATTGAAGTCAAAGCATGGAGTTTGAGTAAGATCAACAATAGAACCAAGCTAACATTGCAAAGTAGGAGCTTGACAGAGATTCCTCCTTAATTCTCTCCAGAGGGTTGCCCTCTCTAAAACTGATTTGAGCCTTGTAAGTTCTCATCGCTATGACAACCAGAAATTTAGCCATTGCCGCCATTCAGCTTCAGCTTACCGATGACCGAGACATTAACCTTAAGCATGTTGTAGACCACATCCGTGAAGCTGCCGATGCGGGAGCACAGGTGATTTTACCTTCGGAACTCTTTGAAGGCCGCTACTTCTGTAGTGAAGAGCGAGAAGAGTGGTTTAGTCGGGCTCACCCTGTTAAAGACCACCCAACACTGGCTTACCTTCAGGCCCTTGCCGCCGAGCTGGGTGTCGTGATTCCCGTGTCGTTTTTCGAGCGGTCTGGTCTCGCCTACTACAACAGCGTGGCAGTGATTGATGCCGATGGCGCCATCCTAGGGGTTTATCGCAAAAGCCATATCCCTGACGGCCCTGGCTATGAAGAAAAATACTACTTTCGTGCAGGAGATACGGGTTTTAGGGTCTGGAAAACCTGCGTGGGAACCATTGGCGTAGGCATCTGTTGGGATCAGTGGTTTCCAGAATGCTCACGGGCAATGGCATTGATGGGCGCTGAGGTGCTGCTGTACCCCACGGCAATCGGCAGTGAACCTTATGACGCTGAACTCGATACCAAAGACCCTTGGCAGCGGGTCATGATGGGTCATGCGGTCGCCAACGCAATTCCGGTTGTTGCAGCAAATCGCATTGGCTCCGAAGGAGAACTCACGTTTTATGGGCATTCGTTTATTGCCAATCATCGCGGCGACGCGGTGGCAGAACTGGGGCGCACGGAGGAAGGCATCATTACTGCCACCTTTGATTTGGATGTGATCGCCCAGTACAGAGCTGGATTTGGGTTTTTCCGCGATCGCCGTCCCGACCTCTACGGCATTTTAATGACAGCGGATGGTCAGTCGCCCCAAGACGCAGCAAAGCAGTAAGCTGTTGAAAGGCATTCACTCCCAGTCACCATTCATTTTCAAGTCACTATGGCAACGATTAACGACAACTATCTCAAGCTCAAAGCGGGCTACCTCTTTCCTGAAATTGCGCGGCGCGTGAATGAATTTGCCAAAAACAATCCCGACGCACCTATTATTCGTCTAGGCATTGGCGATGTTACCGAGCCTTTACCAGAAGCCTGCCGCACTGCCATGATCCAGGCGGTAGAGGATATGGGCAATCGCAGTACGTTTAAGGGCTATGGGCCAGAACAGGGGTACGAGTGGTTGAGAACGGCGATCGCCCAGCATGACTTCCAGGCGCGAGGCTGTAATATAGATGCCTCTGAAATCTTTATCTCCGATGGGTCCAAGTGTGACTGCGGCAATATTCTCGACATTTTTGGCAACACCAACACCATTGCTGTAACAGACCCTGTCTATCCAGTGTATGTAGACACCAACGTCATGGCAGGCCATACCGGAGACGCAAACGAGAAAGGCGAGTACGAAGGACTCGTTTATCTCCCCATCACTGCTGCAAACGACTTCACCGCTCAGATTCCGACCCAAAAGGTGGATTTAGTCTATCTATGTTTCCCCAACAATCCCACTGGCGCTGTTGCCACCCGAGAACATCTCACCGCCTGGGTCAACTATGCCAAAACCCACGGCTCCATCATTTTCTTTGATGCGGCTTACGAAGCCTACATTACAGACCCAGACCTGCCCCACTCCATCTACGAAATTGAAGGCGCACGGGGCTGCGCCATCGAGTTTCGATCATTTTCTAAAAATGCAGGCTTTACTGGAACACGCTGCGCCCTAACGGTCGTACCTAAAACCCTCACGGGTAAAGCGGCGGATGGCTCTGATGTAGACCTTTGGAAGCTCTGGAATCGCCGTCAGTCTACTAAATTCAACGGCGTATCCTATATTGTTCAGCGGGGTGCTGAGGCCGTGTACTCTCCAGAAGGTCAGACGCAAATTAAAGCACTGATCGGTTTCTATCTAGAAAATGCCACCATCATTCGAGAACAGCTCACCGCCGCAGGGTTGACGGTGTATGGCGGCATCAATGCGCCCTACGTTTGGGTACAAACCCCCAACGGCCTTTCTAGCTGGGATTTCTTTGATAAGCTGCTGTACACCTGCAACGTGGTGGGTACTCCTGGCTCTGGATTCGGGGCAGCAGGAGAAGGCTATTTCCGCATTTCGGCTTTTAATAGCCGCACCAATGTAGTAGAAGCCATGCGGCGCATTACCACAACGTTTAAGGGGTAAAGTTCGTCAATAATTCCTATGTCAAAGGTTAAGTTAAAAACCTCTGGCCTCTGACATGGGGCTAAAAATCATCAAAATTACAGACTTACTGTAACTTCATAATGACAGCTTGGATGCCCCAACCCACCCAAGATGGGTCGTACACATTTTTCTCGGCAGAATTTGGCGAAACGTTTCACAGCGGTCTAGGGGCAAAAACAGAGGCGTTTCAGAAGTTTGTCGAAGCGACAGACCTCGTTGAAAAAGCACAATGCCCCACATTGCAGCTACTGGATGTTTGCTATGGCCTAGGCTACAACACGGCAGCAGCCCTCGAAAGCATCTGGCAGGTTAATCCAAACTGTCGGGTTGAGGTGTATGGGCTAGAGTTGGATGCCACCGTACCCATCGGCGCGGCGGTACCGGAGTTGCTGAGCTGCTGGTCAGACAAGGTGCAGGAAGTTCTTAAAGATTTAGCCCATACCCAAACTTGTCAACGAGACAACCTAAGTGCTCATCTATTGATCGGAGATGCCCGTCAAAGCATCCAAAAACTGGTGCAGCAGGGCTTTAAGGCGGATGCCATTTTCTTAGATCCGTTTTCACCCCGTCGCTGTCCACAGCTCTGGACGGTAGAGTTTTTGAGTAGCCTAGCGAAATGTTTAGCAACCCACGGGAAACTCTCAACCTATTCACGCTCGGCTGCGGTGCGAACTGCACTGTTGGCAGCGGGTCTTTGGATTGGAACCATTCCTATGGAACACAATTCGGCGCCTCACGAATGGTCTCAAGGGACAGTGGCGGCATGGCAGCCTGAGATACTACCGCCCCTTTCGCAGATGGAGCAAGAACATCTCCAGACGCGAGCGGCGATTCCTTACCGTGATCCAATCCTGAGGGATGGCATAGAGGAAATTGTCGCGCGACATCACCAAGAACAGCAGAAGACACAGCTCGAATCTACTTCTAGCTGGCGACGGCGTTGGGGCATCCGCTAGCGGAGAGGCAGGAATCTGTGGCTAAAATCGGGGTACCCCAAACACAACGCCAATTATGTATTGCTCATAGCATTAGAGCAATGCTGTGCCACCTAAACTATGAAGCTGTGCTATTGCCCGCTCAAAACGGATGCCCATAATAATCTCCATAGAACCGACGACTGGATGAAAACGATTAAGCGAGTTGGGTGCCTTGTCGGGTCTTGACGGTCTGGCGGAGCCAAGGCTATTGGTACTTTTTGAAAGATATTGCGTTGACCTTTACTTTCCATGATTTAGACGAGTCCTTATGTCCCAATCGCTCTCAGAAATTGCCCACGAAAAAGGCATTCGCTATTTTTTGATCTCGTTTACAGATCTGTTTGGTACCCAGCGTTCTAAGCTCGTGCCCGCCCAAGCTATTGATGCTATGGCCTCTAGTGGGGCAGGTTTTGCAGGCTTCGCCGCTTGGCTAGATCTCACCCCCGCCGACCCCGATATATTTGCCTTGCCCGACAGAGACAGCCTGTTCCAGCTTCCCTGGAAACCTGAAGTAGCCTGGATGCCTGCCGATCTTGTCATGGGCAGTCAGCCCGTTGCTCAAACCCCACGCCTGGTACTTAAGCAAGTTTTACGTCAAGCCGAAGCCCTGGGCTATCGCGTTAAAACAGGCGTGGAGTGCGAGTTTTTCCTCCTCACCGCCGACGGCACCCAACTCTCTGACCCCCGCGATATTGCCAGCAAACCTTGCTATGACCAGCAATCCCTCATGCGCCGCTTTGACGTGATTGCAGAAATTTGTGACGCGATGCTGACCCTCGGTTGGGGTGCTTACCAAAACGACCACGAAGATGCTAACGGTCAGTTTGAGATGAACTGGACCTATGCCGATGCCCTCGTGACTGCCGACCGCCACGCCTTTTTTAAGTACATGGTGAAGGCGATCGCCGAAAAGCACAATCTCCGTGCCACCTTTATGCCCAAACCGTTCCCGCACCTTACAGGGAACGGCTGCCATACTCATCTCTCCGTGTGGGACAACGCTGGAGCGATTAATTTATTCCATGAGCCAACAGGAGAGCTTGGCCTTTCGGCCTTGGCCTATCAATTTATCGGCGGGGTGCTGCACAGTGCCGAAGCGCTCTGCGCCTTTACCAATCCCACCGTCAATTCCTACAAACGCATTAATGCGCCCGTCACAACATCAGGCTCTACTTGGTCGCCTAACGCCATTAGCTATAGCGGCAACAATCGCACCCACACCATTCGCATCCCAGAACCCGACCGGTTTGAGTTTCGATTGCCAGATGGATCCGCCAACCCTTACCTTTTGCCTGCCGCCCTCATCGCCGCAGGGTTAGACGGCATTACCCAAAAACGTGATCCAGGTCCTCGATGTGACAATAACGCCTATACAGACCCCCTGCCTACGGGAACCCTCAAAGCGCTGCCGATGAATTTACTGGATGCGCTGCGAAATTTAGAAAGTAGCCCCGTTTTTGCTGAAAGACTCGGAGAGCCGCTAGTTTCTGCTTATCTCAAGCTGAAACATCAGGAGTGGCGAAGCTACAGCGGCGCTATAAGCCCTTGGGAACTGGAAAATACTTTAGATTGCTGAAGTATTCTGGTGGTTTTATAGCGTGGGCTGTTTTTCTGTCTCACAACTCGGTCGGGCAATCAGTCCAGGGTACGGTTCTGCTGCAAACGGTCGATCTGGGTTGCTCAAGAGATAGCGATCGCACACCCCAAACAGCTCCGCCTCCGTTTGAGCACGGCGCATCTTAAACAAAAACTTGCCCTCGCCGTCTACACCTTGACCAATAAAGTTGAGATACTTCTTGAGGTAGTTCACCCGCGATCGCTCTGGGATAGTGGGGACTGCAACGGCATTATTGAGCTTATCAATGTAGTCTCGTACCTGTGCCAGCGTGACTATAGAGATAGGCTGACCATTTAAATGCTCTCGTACCTGCCTAAAAATCCAGGGGTTTCGGATTGCCGCACGACCAATCATTACCCCAGCGGCTCCGGTTTTTTCTAAAGTAGCGGCGGCAGACGCAGCAGAAGAGACGTTTCCGTTCGCCAAAACGGGACAATTGACCTGTTTTACGGCTTGGGCAATTAGGTCGTAATGAATTGCGCCATGATACGACTCTTTGACGGTGCGACCGTGGAGGCTGAGTAAATCAACGTTATGCAGATTGATGAGATCTAGAATGCGCTCGAAGTTGGCGGTATCTTCAAAGCCGATTCGCATTTTGACCGTAAACAGCCCATTAATACTTTGCCGCAATGCCCCTAAAATTTGGCTAATTCTCTCAGGGTCGCGGAGCAGCCCACCACCCACATTTTTACGATACACCCGAGGCGCAGGGCAGCCCAGATTGAGGTCAATCCCCGCAATCGGGTAGCGACTTAAAGCTTGGGCAGAACGAACGAGATCCGAAATATTCTCGCCAATGAGCTGGGCGAACACAGGCCGCCCCGTCGCATTTTCTGTGATGGAGCGCAGGATATAAGGATCTAAGCTGGAATGGTCATAAACGCGAAAATACTCGGTAAAAAAATAGTCAGGGCTACCGTAGCCAGCAATCACCTGCATAAAGAGCAGATCGGTGATGTCCTGCATCGGTGCCAGTGCCGTTAGACGAAGTTCTGACTGTAGAGGCGCTGGTAAACGAGCAGATTTCTGTAGAGGCGCGGTCATGGATTACGTTCAAGGATTTTGAATTTGGAACTCAGAAAAAATTACGGACTGAGCGGAACCGATTGTGTTTGTGGGCTGAGCGGAGCCGAAGCCCTAACCCACCGACGCAGTATGCCCCACCACTCGAAACACCTCCACCTCAATTGCCTTCCCCTTAAGTGAGGTAGACCCCCAAGACTCGAGCTGATACCCCTCTGGCAAACAGTCCTTCGTTTGCTGGGCAATTAAAATTCGACAACCGCAGGGCTGTCGGTCTTTGTCTAGGCTTTCAAGCCGCGAGGCAATATTAACGCCATCCCCAATCACACCATACTCTAGCCGGATGGGGCTACCCAAACTGCCCACCACCACAGGCCCTGTAAAAATCCCCACCCGCATCTGCACCTCTGGTAAGCCTTCACGCTGCCACTGCTGATTGAGGGTGCTGAGGGTTTGCGCCATGGCGATCGCACAATCCACCGCGTTCTTAGCATCCTGCTGAATTTCGGAGGTTAGCTCATGGGGGATAGGCACCCCAAACACCGCCATAATGCCGTCCCCCGTAAACTTATTGATAATGCCCTGATGCTTCTGCACAAGCTGAGCCATCGCGTCTAAATATTCATTGAGCCAGTTCAGCACCTGTTCAGGGGAATAGCGCTCTGAAATGCTGCTAAAGCCCTTGAGATCTGTAAATAAAAGCGTCGCCGTGAGCTGTTGCCCTGGTAACCGACCGTTTTTAAGCAGCTCATCGCGTCGTTGCCAAAGGGTATCGGCAATTTCAGGAGAGGTGCTTTGCCCCAGCAGCCGCATGATCATCTGCTGCTGGCGCTGGGCTTTTTGGGCGCTGTAGGTCACGCCGCTGCCCAGCGTTAGGATAAACCCTAGCAGCGGCGGCACAATCGGAATCCAGCCGTCTTCAAAGAAGATCCAAATGCAAAAGCCGATGAGTCCTAACAGACAAACGGGGATTGCTATGCCGAGAACCAGGGAACTCCGCGATCGCCATGCCAAAATACCCCCTAGCACAGACCATCCCAATACCCAAAAATCTTCAGCCATCTCAGGCCAAAACCAAAACAGTGAGCGCTGCCCAGTTGCCGCATCCAAAAATAGGCTCACCATTTGGGCATGAATCATCACCCCTGGCATTCTGCCCTCGGACTGACCTGCACTGAGCGGCGTATTGAAAAAGTCTTTACCGCTTTCGGCGACATTGCCAATTAAGATAATGCGATCGCGGATCTTCTCCAGCGGCACCTGTCCCGCCATCATGGCTCCGAGAGACACCATCGGGATGGTTCGTGTACCCCCTCGATAGTTCAGCAAGACGAGATAGCTGTTGGCATCCCCACGCACATATCCTCCGTCGTTAGACTGTAAGCGCATAAAAGACGTTTGGCCTAACTGCATCGTATTGGGGTCTTGGGCGCTGGGTTTTGGCTCAATTTTGAGATCTAATAGGTAGCGCCAAGCCAACTGAAGCGAAAAAGATGGGATGGGTTCTCCCTTATCTCCTGGTTGAAACAAAATTGCCCGTCGTAGAATCCCATCGCGGTCAATGACCACATCGTTAAACCCAATTTGCTCACTGGGCAGTGCTTTAGGTGGCTGAATAGTGGGCTGAGTGGCATCCCCTAGCTTGGTAATGCCAAAAATCCGGTCATTTTGCTTCAGCTCCTGCACAAAGGCGGCGTGTCCTGGCTCAATGGGAGTATCGCGGTAAATATCAATGCCAATCGCGCGAGGTTTAGCCTGCCTTAGCTTGGCTAATAGCCCTGCATAAACGCTGTCAGGGAGCTGCAAAAGGCTTCCTCGACTTTGCAGATCTTGCTCGGTAATGCCCACCACCAAAATCCGGTCATCAGGTTTTTGCTCAGGGCGAAGTCGTACCATCCAGTCATAGGTCAGCAGCTCTATCCACTCCAAGCTGCGAATTCCGCGCAGCCCTAGTACCAGGAGGGTAATGGCGAGAGATGCGATCGCCGCAACAGCAACAGCAGAATCTCGTTCTTGGCGGTTTTGATTCAATTTACGCTTCATCTCGATCTCGTAATCCTGGACGGTGTAACACTCGCTTAGCCCCAGCAAACGGCATCCCAAAGCGTCCAAAGCGTTACAATTCTAGACCTTTAGGCAAAAGTAACGATTTTTAATACGGCTCAGCTCAGATCGAATTTTACAACTTAAATCTCATGAGCTTGAGATCTTAGATCTCAACTCAGATTCCCAAAAGCCCACTGTATAAAGAAATAGAACTTTATCTCTAGGGTTTGACCTAATTTTGTTTTTGTTCTAACTTTTATACAACTTTTTAAAACAAACTTGATTTATTCAATTTATAGGCTTAGATTTCCTTCTAATGTCTTTATAGGCATGTAGAGACACTCCGAAGTCTTAGATTAAGCTTTAAGTCTTGTTTCAGTTCTCTCGAAATTTCCCGATTCCCTCAAAACTGGACAATAATGCATTCATAGCAATCATCAGACCCACCCCTCTAAACCCTGGGTTTTAGGCAGATAGCCTGGGAACCGTTTTGAGATGCAACATTATTGAGAGGACGAAACGTGAAACTCGCAGTTTACGGCAAAGGCGGAATTGGTAAGTCGACCACAAGCTGCAATATTTCTGTAGCGCTCGCGCGTCGAGGCAAAAAGGTATTGCAAATTGGGTGTGACCCCAAACACGACAGCACCTTTACCCTAACGGGGTTCTTGATCCCCACCATTATTGATACGCTTCAGGCCAAAGATTATCACTATGAAGATGTGTGGCCCGAAGACGTGATTTATAAAGGCTATGGCGGCGTAGACTGCGTTGAGGCAGGTGGGCCTCCAGCAGGTGCTGGCTGCGGCGGCTATGTGGTAGGTGAAACCGTCAAGCTGCTTAAAGAGCTAAACGCCTTTGATGAATACGACGTGATTTTGTTTGATGTGCTGGGCGACGTGGTCTGTGGTGGCTTTGCTGCGCCCCTCAACTACGCCGACTACTGCCTAATTGTGACCGACAACGGCTTTGATGCCCTCTTTGCCGCCAACCGTATTGCCGCCTCCGTGCGCGAAAAAGCGCGGACTCACCCCCTCCGCCTTGCCGGACTGATCGGAAATCGCACCTCTAAGCGCGACCTTATTGAAAAGTACATTGAAGCAGTGCCCATGCCCGTGCTAGAGGTGTTGCCCCTGATTGAAGATATTAGGGTTTCGCGGGTGAAAGGTAAGACCCTGTTTGAGATGGCGGAATCTGATCCTTCGCTCAACTATGTTTGCGACTACTACCTCAACATTGCCGACCAAATTTTGGCGCGACCTGAAGGCGTGGTGCCCAATGACACGCCCGATCGCGATTTGTTTGCGCTGCTGTCAGATTTCTACCTCAACCCAGTGCCTGCCAAGCAATCCCAGACCGCAGACGAAGAACTTGATTTGATGATGGTTTAGTTCCAAAACTTTAGGGTCGTGGGTTAGATAACCTCAATTTTGCCCCTCTCCTAGAACGGGATAGGGGAGTAAAAAGAATCTTGTTCCCCTTCTCCCGCTCTGGGAGAAGGGGTTAGGGGATGAGGGAGTGCAAAGCGTATCGCTTCTAAACAATTCCCCAAGTTATTTAATTCACGATTCTTAATTTCAAAACAGTGCTGACTTAGAGAGCCGATTTAGAGAGAATAAAGGAACTCAATATTATGACGCTTGCTGAAGCGCAGCCCCAAGGGCTGCAATTTGAATGCGAAACGGGCAACTACCATACCTTTTGCCCCATTAGCTGTGTCGCTTGGCTGTACCAAAAAATTGAAGACAGCTTTTTCTTGGTCATTGGCACCAAGACCTGCGGCTACTTTTTGCAAAATGCCATGGGCGTAATGATTTTTGCAGAGCCGCGCTACGCCATGGCGGAACTCGAAGAAGGCGATATCTCCGCCAAGCTTAACGACTACGAAGAGCTTAAGCGGCTTTGTCTCCAAATCAAAAAAGACCGCAACCCTAGCGTAATCGTCTGGATTGGCACCTGTACAACTGAGATCATTAAAACCGACCTCGAAGGTCTAGCCCCTCGCCTTGAGGCTGAAATTGGCATCCCCATCGTGGTGGCACGCGCCAATGGTCTAGACTACGCCTTCACCCAGGGCGAAGATACGGTACTCGCCGCCATGGCGCATCGCTGTCCCGAAAAGGCACCCGTATTAGAAACAGAGAAGAAAGAACGCAATGCGATCGCCTCTCTGATGAACTTCGGCAAAAAGAAAGAAGACGTTGCCGCTGACGAATCTGAATATAAAAAACACACCCCGCTGGTGCTGTTTGGCTCCCTGCCCGATCCAGTGGTGACGCAGCTCACCCTAGAGCTTAAAAAACAGGGGATCAAAGTCAGCGGCTGGCTCCCTGCCAAGCGCTTTACAGAGCTTCCCGTCATAGAAGAAGGGTATTACGTCAGCGGGATAAATCCGTTCCTCAGTCGAACAGCATCTACGCTAATGCGTCGTCGTAAGTGCAAACTGATCGGCTCACCCTTCCCCATTGGACCCGATGGCACCCGCGCCTGGATTGAAAAAATCTGCTCTGTGTTAGAAATTGAGCCGAAGGGACTCGCAGAACGAGAGGCCCAAATTTGGGAAAGCGTAGAAGAATACCTCCAGCTTATTCGCGGCAAGTCGGTGTTCTTCATGGGCGATAACCTGCTCGAAGTGTCGATGGCGCGATTCTTGGTGCGCTGCGGCATGACGGTGCAGGAAGTGGGTATCCCCTATATGGACAAACGCTATCAAGGTGCTGAATTGGCCTTGCTAGAAAAAACCTGTAATGAAATGGGTGTGCCCTTACCCAAGATTGTCGAAAAACCCGATAACTACAATCAGCTTCAGCGCATTAATGAGCTGCGTCCTGACCTAGTGATTACGGGCATGGCTCATGCCAACCCGCTCGAAGCTAGGGGGATCACCACTAAGTGGTCAGTGGAGTTCACCTTTGCCCAAATCCACGGGTTTACCAATACCCGCGATATTTTAGAGCTGGTGACGCGCCCCTTACGTCGTAACAACAGCCTCAAAGATCTCGGCTGGGAGAAACTGGTAAAGGAAGCAGCAAACGTCTAAAGAACGCTGATTTCTGTAGAGAAAGAGGATGCGATCCATCGCATCCTCTTTCTTTTTCTTAAGATATAGGTGAGCCGTAACGCTCAACACCGCAGGAACGTTTTCTGTCGGCTACCCTAATCAAAGATAAAAAGGGAATATGGCTAATTTAGATACAGCCCCGATGGAACTGTCCTACGACTATGCGTTAGACCGAGACTGCACCACGCTGTCGCGCCATGTGCTTCAGCAACTGCAAAGCTTTGGCCCTGATGCCCAAGATTTAAGCGCTATCATGAGCCGCATTGCCTTGGCAGGCAAAATAATCGCCCGTCGGCTGAGCCGTGCTGGGCTACTAGAAGATGCCCTTGGGTTTACGGGGGACATTAATGTTCAGGGCGAAGCGGTTAAAAAGATGGACTTGTTTGCAAACGAGGTCTTTATCGCCGTCTTTAAGCAGAGCGGTCTGGTTTGCCAAATGGCTTCTGAAGAAATGGAGAAGCCTTACTACATCCCTGAGAACTGCCCCATTGGTCGCTATACGCTGCTCTACGACCCCATTGATGGGTCTTCTAACGTAGACATTAACCTCAATGTTGGGTCTATTTTTTCCATTCGTCAGCAGATCGGGGATGATCCCGACCAGATTGGGGCGAATTTACTCCAAAATGGTCATCATCAGCTTGCCGCAGGCTATATTTTGTACGGTCCTAGCACCATGCTGGTGTATTCGATTGGAAAGGGGGTTCATGCCTTTACCCTTGATCCCAGCCTGGGTGAGTTTATTCTCTCCAATGAAAATATTCGCATCCCTAAGCACGGGCCTGTCTACAGCGTCAACGAAGGGAATTTCTGGCAGTGCGATGAAGCCATTCGTGACTTTATTCGGTATGTTCATAGACACGAGGGCTATACCGCGCGCTATAGTGGGGCGCTAGTGGGTGATATTCATCGCATTTTGTTTCAGGGCGGCGTATTTTTATACCCAGGAACGCTCAAAGATCCAGAGGGCAAACTGCGTCTCCTTTACGAATCGGCACCCCTTGCGTTTTTGATGGAGCAGGCAGGCGGCAGTGCCAGCACAGGTATTCAGCCGCTTTTAGATGAAGTGCCGCACTATTTGCACCAGCGAACGCCATTGATTATTGGTAGCAAAGATAATGTTGCTTTAGTAGAGTCTTTTATTGAGGAGAAAAAAACGCTTGCGCAAGATAGGCTTCAGGTCACGTCTTAAGGTTTTGATGCTTAAAGTTTCGATGATTGTTGCGTTGAGAGAACGACTATGACTGATTCCGCTGTGAACCACATCCTTGAAATCAAAGATTTCGGTCAAAGCATCTGGATGGATAACCTGAGTCGCGATTTAGTTCAGTCTGGCGAACTCATCGACTGGATTGAAAATCAGGGTGTCCGGGGCGTAACGTCCAATCCGGCTATTTTTGAAAAGGCGATCGCCGGAAATGCGATCTACGATGCCGATATCGAAGCAGGCATCCGCGCCAAAAAATCGGTACTCGAAATTTATGAGTCGCTCACTTTTGACGACATCCGCAATGCCTGCGATATCTTTCGCCCCATCTACGACCAAACGGACGGACTCGATGGCTATATCAGCATTGAGGTGCCTCCGACGATCTCTGATGATACTCAAACGACAATCACTGAAGCGCGTCGCTACCATCAGGTGATTGATCGCCCTAACGTGATGATTAAGATCCCTGGCACCCCAGAAGGGCTTCCGGCAGTAGAGCAGGTGATTGCCGATGGCATTAGCGTGAATGTGACGCTCCTGTTTTCAGTACAAAGCTACATTGATACGGCTTGGGCATACATCCGAGGTTTAGAAAAGCGGGTGGCAGAAGGCAAAGACATCAGCAATATTTCGTCGGTTGCCAGCTTTTTTCTCAGCCGAATTGACAGCAAAATTGACGATCTGCTAGAAGACCGAATTAAGGAGGCGGGGGACAACGCCGCTCTCGTTGAGCGATTGAAGTCGATTGAGGGGAAAGTGGCGATCGCCAATGCCAAAGTAGCCTACCAGGAATATCTGAAGATTATCCGCAGCGATCGCTGGAAGGCTCTCTCTGCCAAAGGCGCACGCGTGCAGCGGCTGCTGTGGGCCAGCACGGGCACCAAAAACCCCAACTATAGTGACGTGATGTATGTAGATGAGCTGATTGGGCCAGATACGGTGAACACCCTACCCCCCAGCACCATCAAAGCCTGTGCCGACCACTGTGACGTAGACAACCGCGTTGCAACAAACGTGGAAGAGGCAATGCAGGTGATCGCATCCCTCAGCGACCCTGACATCTACATTGACCTCGATCAGGTGATGGTAGAGCTGTTAGAAGACGGCATCGTGAAGTTTGTGCAGCCCTTTGAATCGCTGCTACACTCCCTCGAAGAAAAGGTCAATCGACTGGCGACGGTATAAATAAATCTACGGCGCAATAACCCTATGGCGACTACGTTTCTCGAAAATCCGCTGCGCGTTGGTCTTCAGCAAGAGCGCATCCCAGAACCCCAAATTCTGGTCATTTTTGGCGCTTCCGGCGATCTCACTCAGCGGAAGCTGGTTCCTGCTATCTATCACCTCATGCAGTCTCGTCGGCTCCCTAGCGAGCTGACTATCGTGGGCGTGGCGCGACGGGAGTGGAGCCATGAGTTTTTCCGAGAGCATCTCAAGCAGGGAGTGGAAGAATTTTCGGACGGCGTTAAATCAGAGGATGCCTGGAATAATTTTGCCGAAGGCTTGTTTTACTGCCCTGGCGATATGGACGATCCTGCCTTTTACCAAAAGCTCAACCTATTTTTGTCTGAGCTAGATGGGCGGCGCGGCACCTTCGGCAATCGGGTCTTTTACCTTTCGGTTTCTCCTAAGTTTTTCTCTGAGGCCATCCAGCAGCTTGGCTCAGCGGGGATGCTCAAAGATCGCGAGAAAACGCGGCTGGTGATTGAAAAACCCTTTGGGCGCGATCTTCAATCGGCTCAGGCGCTCAACAAAGTGGTGCAAAAAGTCTGCCGCGAAAATCAGGTTTACCGGATTGACCACTATTTAGGCAAAGAAACCGTTCAAAACCTACTGGTTTTTCGGTTTGCGAACGCCATTTTTGAGCCGCTTTGGAATCGACAGTTTGTCGATCACGTCCAAATTACGGTGGCAGAAACCGTTGGAGTCGAAGACCGCGCTGGCTATTACGAAAGTGCAGGTGCCCTGCGAGACATGGTGCAAAACCATATTTTGCAGCTTCTCTGCCTCACGGCAATGGAACCGCCTAATGCCCTAGACGCGGACAGCATTCGCAATGAGAAAGTGAAGGTATTACAGGCTATGCGTCTGGCAGACATTAATAACTTAGAGCATTCTGCGGTTCGCGGTCAGTACAGCAAGGGCTGGATGAAGGGCAAGCCTGTGGAGGGCTATCGGCAGGAGCCAGGGGTTGATCCCGACTCCAACACCCCGACTTTTGTCGCCATGAAGCTGATGATTGATACCTGGCGCTGGCAAGGGGTTCCCTTTTACCTACGAACGGGCAAGCGATTGCCTAAAAAGGTGAGCGAAATCTCGATTCACTTCAGAGAAGTGCCCTTTTTAATTTTTCAGTCCGCCGCACAGCAGGTTAACCCCAATGTGTTGACCCTGCGGATTCAGCCCAATGAGGGGATTGAGCTGCGCTTTGAGGTCAAAATGCCAGGGCCTGATTTGCGAACGCGATCCGTTGATATGGACTTTGGCTATGGCGCAGCCTTTGGTGCCACCAGCGGTGAGGCTTACGATCGCCTTCTTTTAGACTGCATGATGGGGGATCAAACCCTGTTCACCCGCGCAGATGAAGTAGAAGCAGCCTGGCGCGTTGTCACCCCTGCCCTTACGGTGTGGGAATCTCCCACCAATCCGGCAGACATGCCCACCCATGAAGCAGGAACCTGGGAGCCGGAAGCCGCTGAGCAGTTGCTCAATCGTGATGGTCGTCGTTGGCGCAGACTTTAGGCAAACTTTTGTTAGTTATTATCCACTTAAAGGCATAAAACGTAGGCGTTATGATCACTTCTCCTGCCCCCCTAATTGCGCTGAAAGCTCCTCAAAATGTATCTCTTGAGGAGGTGAATGGGGAACTCAATAAAATTTGGACAACGGATTTAGCAGCGGATGATGATGGCACTCTGGCGGGTGCAACGCGGGCTAAAACCTTTAGTCTAATTGTGTACGAACCTTCTGAAACACAACAACTTCTGGCAGAGCTGGGCTACTACAAAGGCCCCATTGATGGGGTAGATGGCCCCCGTACAAAGGCCGCAATTCAGGTGGCTCAAAACCACTTAGGTCTGATGATCAATGGCTATTCTTCGCCGGAGCTGCTGGTCACGCTGCGGGAGCAGTTGATGTCGAGGCGATCGCAGCTCAATGAGGCCACCCCCGTCCCGCAAGTCTCCTACGCACTTGATGCGGGGGGAGCAGGCGTTGCCGATGAGGTTGCCAGTCAAAACCCCTGTCGCCTTATTACCCTGTGCCCGATTCCAGAATCGACAGGGGGCGTGACGGCTCAGGTTTCGGCCTACTGCCCCGTCCAAAAACAGAGCAGTGGCAGCTTAATTTGCTGCGAATACATCACCCTTAAGGGCACGGAGCAGGAGTTGGCAGAAGCCAGCGGCTTCATCCAGTCTTTGCTGATTGCAGATCTGCCTAAATTTTTGTGGTGGAAGTCGATCCCCGACCTCCAGCAGGATCTATTTCGCAAACTTTCATCCTTCACCAATTTGGTCATTGTAGACTCCAGCACCTTTACTGAAGCCACCACCGCCTTAGTAAATATCCAAAGCCTGCACCAAAAGGGCATTAACATTGCGGATCTCAACTGGCGGCGATTAGCGACTTGGCAAGAGCTAACGGCAGAAGCATTTGATCCACCCTCTCGACGGGCGGCGCTCAAAGAAGTGGATCGCTTCGTTTTAGATTACGAGGCGGGTAATGCATCTCAGGCATTTTTATACTTGGGCTGGTTAGCAAGCCGATTAAACTGGCACTTTGTCTCGAGTACCCATGAAGGGGGCGACTACGATCTGTGGCGCATCAAATTTACCAATGAGGAGCAGCTCAACATTGAGGCTGAACTCGCTGCCATTCCGGTGGGGAACCCAGGGAATGTGCTGGGTGATTTAATTGATCTAAAGTTAGCCTCGACGAACCTAGAGGCCGACTGCTGCACGGTGATTTGCTCCGAAACGCGGGGCTGTATGCGGATGGAGGCAGGGGGCGGTGCCCAGTCTTGTCGCGTGCAGCACGTTTCGCCGCTCACGGAGCATAGCCCAGAAGTGTTGATGAGTCAGCAGCTTCAGCGCTGGGGACACGACATTTTGTTTGAGGAAAGCCTTGTGGTTGCAGCCCAGATTCTTCAGGCGGCTTAGAGACTTAAAAGGCTTCTGGGCAGGTGTGGGCTTAAATCTAGGCTCAGTACGGTGCCTCTCTCATTTTGATTTGTTGTAATGAGCAGTGTGGCTGGATCTGTGAAGGCCACTGTGCTGATTTCTAGATCGGCTGTTAGGGGAAGTTTTGCCTGCGCCACGGTTCTGCCCCGCCGATTGAGGCAGACGATATTGCCTAGGTGATCGCCCAAAACATAGCCCCAATGTGCCGTACAAACCCAGTCTGCGCCCATGTTGAGGTGAACTCGCTTAATTTTGAGCGGAGAGAGGCTGATGATTAGCCCTGTCGCGTTCTGAGCATCGGTGATGGCAAAGAGCTGATTTTGTGTGCGGCTGGGCACTGCGGCTTTGATCACGCCTTCAAAATCGTAAGTCCAGTAAGACTGACCCCGACGATTCCAGAACTGTAGGCGCTGCCGTAGATTATGGGGGTTGAGGGGATCTGTCGTGGGGGTATAGGCGATCAGTAGGTGGCGATCGCTGGTAGTCCAAACCTGTGTGGCGTTGTCCTCCAGCGCCATCGTTTTTGCGGCGTTGAGCGCGGAGAATCTCCAAATTTTAAGGTGGCTACTCGGCAACACTTGAGCAGACTCTAAGTGAGGCTTTGGTTCGGCAGCGGAAGGTTTGTCATAGAGCATTGCGAGCCAATGACCCTGAGGCTCTACATCAATACAAGCGCTGGGGAATACATTGGCGTGGATAGGAGGGACAGAGAATGTTCCAAGTCGCTGAATTTTGTCAGTTGATTTTAGCCAAAGACTCAGCTCCTGCTTTAAGTGGGTGGCAATAATGCATCCTTGGGGTCTAGGCCAAAGTCGATCAATGACCTGATCCAGCGAAAGGTAGGGTAAAAGTTGATCTGGATGAATTTTTATCTGCCGAGCAAAGGTTTGAGTTTTTAATGTTCGCTCAATGGAATAAGACGTGGGCGGCGGAGAGTCGCTCTGCGGAAGTGAAATCGGTTCCGATATCTTGACCGCCTCAGAAGAGTTTGCGTGATGAAGACTGCTAATAACCGTCTCAAGCACCATCCTCATTTCTGTGGCAGAACGGTAACGATGCTGCGGCAGTTTCTGAAGTGCTTTACGAATAATGGCCTTGAGTAGCGTTGGGATAGATTTAGGAATGCGTAAAGGCTGGTTAAAGTGAGCCTTCATTACGTCGCTCGGCATACCTGAGAAAGGCCGCTGCCCAGAGACAAGTTCATAGAGCAATACGCCGATGGCGTACAGATCTGACTCTGGTGAGTAGCGACCGTAAAATCGTTCGGGAGCCATGTAGGCAGGTGATCCCGTATCTCCTGCCCTGCTCATCTTCACCTCTGATTGGTCTATGAAGCGTGCAATTCCAAAGTCTGCAATTTTGGCAGTCCAGCCTTGATGCGTCACGTCTAGCAAAATATTCTCAGGCTTGAGATCGCAGTGAATGATACCATGCTGATGGATATGCTCTAGACCTTGCAGGGTGCCTTGAACCAGCCCTAATTTTTGAATCAGAGAGAGATCTATTTTGGACTCCATCAACTGCCGCAACGTGCCGCCTTGGCAGTAGTCCATGACAATGTAGCGCCCAACATGCTTATACTCAACTCCATGAAAGCTAACGATATTAGGATGGTTGAGTCTCACCAAAATCGCCAGCTCTTTTAAAAAGCTGTGGGTTGGAAACCGGAGGTGGTCTAGGCTTTTAAGGGCAAAAAGCTCGCCTGTTGTGCGATCACACCCGCAGAATACCTTGCCGAACTGACCTTGCCCAACTTCCCCTAGGATGTGATAGCGCGAGTTTTTCATTCTGCAGCCAGGCAATTTGAGAGCATCTTAAGGCGCGCCTTGAAGGCAAGCAACATGCTTAAGATGCCCATCCTTTATCTGACATTATGCATACAAATGTCTGGGTTTTCAGAATTCACCCTGTGAGTCGGCGAACTTGAGTCGGGTAGATCCTTTCCCCACGGCTTTTATACAAACAGCTCATCCACTGCCAGTCGCGCTTCTGATTCTAAAGATGACTCAGATTGATTGGGTCTTACCGCTGCGGGTTCGGTAGTCATACCGCCTGCGTGAACCGTTTCGCTCATTTCACGGGCGGTATGGTAGCTGTCCAAATCGCCGCTCTCAAAGAAAAGTTTTGTAGCGGTTCGCAGATGGGCGATCGCCTGCTGTTTCTGTCCGGCATGGGCGAAGGCAGACCCGAGTTGCATGTAGGCCTGAGCGTAGTTCGGGTTAACCCGAAGCGCTTCGGTGTAGGCAGCCATCGCATCCTTGAATTCTCCGCGCTTTTCTAGCTCAAGACCACGACGGTAGTAGCTTTCTTCTAAAGTGCTTTCCATCAGCTCCGACTGCTTTTGAGCCATTGTTGTGGCCTGCTCTCTTAGGGTCTCGATTTGAGTATCAAGATTAAGCAGGGTTTCATTCACTTCATCAATGCGATTGTTGGTTGTGTTGAGCTGAATCATGAGAATCCGATCGGTTCCCGCGAGGGCTTCAGTGGTTTCCTTTACCTCATGCAGTCTTTGGTGGTAATGCTCAATATGTTCGTGCATGGCAGACTGCATCTGCTGCCGCTGCTTAAAGTTAAGCGCAGCCGCCAAAGACAGGGGCAGTGCCGTCAGCATGATGAGGTTTTGAGTGGCGATCGCACCCCCAACTACGCCCCCAATGGTGGCTCCAACGGCACCTAAAATTGATGCCCCTTCTAACCAGCCCAGCCCATTAGATTGAACCCTATTGTTTTCTTTGCTTTCTACATTTTGAGACATAACCATTTCTCGATACCTTCAGTACAGTTCGACCAACAAAAAAGAGTAAATATCCGACAAAATCTATGGGTAGTGCAGCGGCAGCAGCACATCAGAACCCTAGCCAAGAATGGCTCGAATTAGCCCCACCACGGGCGACATAAACTTATACTCATCCGTTGACAAATATTTGCCCATCACGGTGGGCCAAACTTGGCAGGCCACCTGAGCGGGTCGTTCAACCCCAAACGCCTTGATGATGGTGCGATGCCATAGCAATAAGCCTTCTCGCAGAAAGTCTAGATCGCTAAACAGCATGGCTGCTGACGCAACTCTTAAAATGTGCTTTTGGTCGCGCTTGAAAAAATTAGAGACATCTTGAGTGCCCTTAAACAAAGAGCTGCCGTCAGTCGTTTTAACCGTACTGTGAAGATCTTCGAGCAAAAATGCCTCATTGTCTCTGACCGTCTTGTAGGCTGCCGCACGCTGAGGAGCCGTTTGTAAATAGTCTTTCAAAAACTGAAGTTCTTCGGCAGAGACATATCGTCCATCCGCTTCAACAGCAAGGCGAGAGAGTTGGGTCAACATAGTCTATAGAACATCCATACGATAAAGAAAGAGAAGCAAACGTCTTAAAAGTGATTAAAACTCAGGCTTAGTCAGCTTGAGACAGCGCTTTTGATACCTCTCCTTGAGTATCTTTGAGCTGACTGATCATAGAGCGCGTAATGAGTTTGCCCGCTTCGACCAGAATCGTGCCGTACAGCGGGTGCAAAATATCCTGAGATGCTCGTTGCCCAATGAGAGACTCAATATCTTCAACCTCACTGACATACATCCCAGCAGGGAGTTCAACCACAACGCCATCCCCCACCACGCGAGATTGGCAGGCTAGGCGAGAATTCATCTTGCAGGTTGTGATGACTTCAAGCGTTCGCTGCTCTCGGCGGCTCATCGGAGACAGATGTTCCATGCCCTCGGTGATAAAAATATGGCACGTTGCACACATGCCGCGTCCACCGCACTCTTGAGAAACCTTGAGATCCTTTTTAATCAGTAAAGACAGCAGGCTCTCGTTGGTTTCAACGGATGTTTCTTCGTTGATGGAATTGATTTTGACGGTCTTAGCCACGGCTCAAGCCTCTTGCGTTGATGTTGATAAGTTTAAAGAAATGGCTCATGGCTGAGGCTTTTACCTAACGGTTTGCCTGACCTTGACAGAGCCGATCCATGATGGTGGCGTGGTCATGATTTTCTTGCAGCCAAGCTTCAGCTCGCTTAACGCGCTCGGGCAGACCCAATACAAAGTGATTGCATTCAGCACCCAATGATTCGCAGGTGGTCTGGATACAGTGAAGCTTTTGGCCAGTGAGTCCACTAAAGAAGGAGCTAAGCAACCCTGCTTCTACAAAACACTTGGGTTTACCAAGGGCAGAACCGCTGGTCGCAAAGGCAGAATTGCGAACCTGAACGACAATAAAGCCCTGCTGATAGAAATTGAAATCTAGGTCAACTTTGCCCCAGCCGTGGGTTTTCCAGCTTTGCTTAAAGCACTGTAAAAACTCAATCATTTCAATCTCTGCCAGAGGCTGTTTATGGTGCTGGCTTACTTCTTCTGCAAAGCGACGATAAAATGTTTTGCCCCACCAGGCTCCGCATTTATACAGCACAGATTCTGAGGCAGCGCCGACTTCTTCGGCTAGCCCTTCATAAATAGCGCGCAAAAACGGCTCTGGCAGTGCCAAGAGACGGGCACCTTTGCGATTCTCAATCAGGCCCGCTTCTAAGTCGCCCTGAATATAGACATCAGGGGCAAAATAATTGCTGGGGAGATGAGATTCTCTAACTAACTCTTTGACAGAAATCATGGAAATACGTCCTCGTAGGGTGTGTCCAGAAACACTAGGCGGCTTTTTGAAGTGCAGGCTTTGCGTTGAGGAGCACCGCGTAGGCTTCTTCGAGATAGGGCTTAATGAGCGCTAACTGCTCTGGCGATAGGCTGCTTTTGGCCTGAACTAAAATCAGCCGATAGAGGGCTAGCTCAATATCGCGAAGTTGATAGACCTCAACAAGGTCGGGCAACCACTCTAAGATGCGGCGGCTCAGGTATTCTGAGTTATTGAGCAGCATTGCCATCGCGGCGTATCTTAAAATTGAGAGCCAGTGCATCACTGCACGCTCTAAAAGCTTGGAGTCTGAACCTAGAAATTCTTCGGTCAGGTAGTCTACGGCAGGCTGAAGAATCGACAGCTCGCGTTCACGGATGTATTCGTAGGCTTCAATGCGATCGCCCAAAGCCTGTACATCTTTCCCAAACCGATCCAGGTCAGCATCACTGAGATAGTGATCGTCCGCCGCATAAATTAATGATTGCAGTGCAGTATCCATTACCGTTGCTTCGTCCTAAAACAAATCTGAAAGGTCATCAAGGCTAATTTCGGTAACTTTACTTGGGCTTGCAGTAAATTGCGGTACTGCGCCAATGTTGGGGCATCCTTCCCAGGAAAAACTACTAAAAAATGCCTGGATGGGTCGTAAATAAGAAAGTGTCTGGAATGTTTCAGCACCAGACTGAAGCGGCTGAAACAGACCGTTTCCGTCCCAAGCAATGTTAGAGAAAAACCCTCGAACACTGAGAGAGCGCCAATTTAACGGTTGAGCCGCTACGTTGGAGCCAGCCGAGAGAGCCTTATTACCTCTAGCACCCTGCCAAGAAACTGTTTCCCAAAACGCTCCAACGGTTTGTGTTGACCAGTGGGCAACAGATGCAATCATCCTAGATACTCTCCATGCTGGAGCCGTTTTTCAATGTCGCGAGCTGTAGCGCCTTCAGTCTGCCAAAAGGTTGCAGAATCAATCCGATCTTGCTTACCGAGCAAAAACTTGCAGTAAGTTTCGCCCATGGCATAACACTGAATTTCAATACAGTTGAGCTGCTTCTGAATGAGTCCACTAAAGAAACCAGAAAACAGACCTGCATAAATATGGCAGACAGGTTTACCCACATCACCCAGCGTCCGAGCGACGGCAGAGTCAAATACGTTGATAAACATAAAGCCATTTTTTTGCTCGTTGAGATCAACCTCCCAGTTGCCCCAGCCCTGGCTGGCAAACGGCCACCACCAAGTTTCCAAGATAAAAGAAAGGCTAGACTGCTTTACGTCAAAGCCAAACTCCTTAAAAAACCAAATCTTAAACGCTTCCGCATCTCGTTGTCCCCATTGGCGACCCATGCTGTACATCACGACAGAAGAAGCATTGCCAACCTCTTCTTCAAGCCCTTCAATCAGAGCCACAATGAAGTCCTCGCCTGCAAAAATATTGCGAGAGTCGTTCCAGTCAACGACACTTCCCGCCTCAGAATTAAAGGAGAAGAAGTCGCTGAAGCGATAGTGATGATGGCGTTGTGGATACTTCTTCTTAAGAAGATGATCCACCTTATAAGAGTAGTCAAGTAGGGGGCTAGATTGTTCAGAGGTCGCTAAAATCACAGTGAATATCCCCCCGAGGTGTAGTTCCGTGCCATAAATTCAGCCTGATTAACGGTGGATTCAATAGTTGGCATTTATATCTGCGTTATCTTCAATATGCCCCTCTCGTCGGGCAAATGAATCATCGAATAAATCCGTAATTCTACGGATTTTTAAATGGCTTTCTAAAAATGCGAAATATGAGTTCAGTTTGGGATTAATGAGTGATGAGAGCAGTCAACTGACATCAAGTCCTCAATATACATAAGGGGCTGTCAACATACATATGTATTGCTTCTATATCAGTCTCACCAAAAAATCTCTCTACTATGGACATCACCATTCATAGCGTGACGACTAATAGCGTTGCTTCACAGCTAAAAGACTTCCCCTTGGGTTTCGGTTCACTATGAGTTTGTCTAATAAGCTTTCTCCCATGGCAAGCTACTATGTACGTCGATTAATCCAGTCGCGTAAAGACTTGCTGCACACGCTTACAGATTCTGCGGCGCCAGATTTAACATTACGAGAACCCGAAGAAATTCTCCATCGGTTAGTGATGAATCCTTCAGAGCGTCTTCAGCGAATTAATAACTTAGAAATTCTGGCTCGTGCTTATCAAAATTTGACAACCGATGGACGGCATCCAGAACAGCTCAAACAGGTTGAGCAACAGATTTTCCTATTGCTTGGGTTTTCTGATGCAGCAATTTCAGGCACCCCGCAAAAATCTGAAGTAGCTGCCGCTATACCTTTAGAAGCAGCAATCCATCATGCATTAACCATTGCTAAAACCGTAGAAATCTTAGAGGTGCTGCTCAAGTGTGGGGAAATGTATTTAGGCTCTAAAATTGCAAGAGATTATTTTATGATTTCCTGCCCTGAATCACTTCGGCTCAAGGGCTTTGAGTTCAATGAAGATTATCTTCTTCAGGTCAGTCGCTCGATGACGGATACTTTACAAGATTCAGAAGCAGAAGATTTCAGAAGGTGGATTAAACTTTATATTACTCGGTGCTCCACCATTATTCACGGGTTTAATACTTTGGTAAATCAAGACCATTTAACCGAATTCTCTATTTATTTCCAAGCGTTAGAGCAGCCAGTGTAGCAGCCTTTTGTGCTTGAAGCACCTTGGTGGCGAGCCATAATTCACGGCGGAAAGCTTTTGTATGATGAAGGCCTTCAGTTTTTAACTCGCTGCAATCGCTAGACCGCCTACAGTCTATTTCTAGCGTTGATGAGTTTGTAGATTAGCTGTAATGGGCTAAACCGTAAAATTGGTGTCTGCGCTTTGGGCTGCCTGCCAACTTCGAGCGTCATAGTACAGATCTTCTAGCGTTATGTCGTGAAGAAGGGACTTAAGGCGCTGCCCTAGACGTTTCCAGACGGCTGTTGCTACCCAATCTTCCGCATTAGCGCAGTCGTCTTGCACCACTACAGGGAATGGCTCATCCCATTCACCAATGGCCTCTAAAATTTGACCGAGCGAGATCTGAGCGGGCGATCGCGCTAACCGATACCCTCCTTGAGAACCCCGCACCGAGCGCACAATCTCAGCCTTGCGTAACTCAATCAACAGCTTTTCTAGGTAGGGTGCCGGAAGCGATTGACGCTGAGCAATCACGGTCACTGAGGCAGGGCCATAGCGGGGCTGAAGGCTAAGGTCTAAGAGCGCCTTGAGGCTATAGTGCCCACGGGTAGTTAGCTTCATGCGGGTTGTGCCGGAAATATCAAAAAAAGGTGATAGGTGGGTAGCAGATTGAACCCAAAATCAGCTAAAGTCAGGCATCAATAAGTTTCCGCACTTTTTATTTTAAAGCTTTAACCTTGAGCTATATTCCTTTGTCCATGCCAGACTCTTTTCGCCGCACTAAAATTGTTGCTACCGTTGGTCCAGCGATTTCAACGCCTGAAATGCTGAGAGCGGTTATTGAAGCAGGCGCTACGACCCTACGCCTTAATTTTTCCCACGGTACTCATGAAGATCATCGATCTTCGATTCGCCTGATCCGCCAACTTTCCTATGAGCTGAACCGTCCCGTTGCAATTTTGCAAGATTTGCAGGGTCCTAAAATTCGGCTGGGTAAGTTTGCCGATGGGCCAATCACCCTCAAAAAGGGCGATCGCTTTATCTTGACCAGTCGAGATGTGCCAGGCACCCAAACCATTAGCTCCGTCACCTATACTCCTCTCGCAGAAGAAGTTCCCAACGGCGCAATCATCATGCTAGATGATGGGCGCGTTGAGATGAAGGTTGAGGAAGTGAAGGTTGCCGAAGGTGAGCTGCACTGCCGCGTGGTGGTGGGCGGGCCGTTATCCAATGCCAAGGGCGTTAATTTCCCAGGCGTGTATTTGTCGATCAAGGCGCTGACGGACAAAGACCGCCGCGATTTGGTCTTTGGTCTGGATCAAGGCGTGGATTGGATTGCCCTCAGCTTTGTACGCAACCCAGAAGACGTGGTTGAAATTAAAGAGCTGATTGCCGCTGCGGGTAAATCTACCCCTGTGATCGCCAAGATTGAGAAACACGAGGCGATCGAGCAGATGGAAGAAATTCTGCGCCTGTGTGATGGGGTTATGGTGGCACGGGGCGACCTAGGCGTGGAGCTACCCGCCGAAGACGTGCCCATGCTACAAAAGCGATTGATTGCCACCGCCAATCGCTTGGGGATTCCGGTCATTACGGCGACCCAAATGCTAGACAGCATGGTCAATAGCCCCCGCCCTACCCGCGCAGAAATTTCGGACGTTGCCAACGCCATTTTGGACGGCACCGATGCCGTCATGCTCTCTAACGAAGCCGCCGTAGGGAACTACCCCGTTGAGGCCGTAGCAACCATGGCGCGGATTGCAGAACGCATTGACCAAGAGCGTCACCTATGGCCTAACTGGATGACGGAAACGGCCTCGGAGCGCTCAATTCCCAACGCCATTAGCGCGGCAGTTGGGCAAATTGCAGTGCAGTTGGGCGCAAAGGCGATTTTGAGCCTAACCAAGACGGGCGCAACGGCGCGGAACGTCTCTAAATTTCGACCCAACATCCCGATTTTGGCAGTTACACCCCACGTTGAAATTGCCCGTCAGCTTCAGATGGTATGGGGAGTACAGCCTTTATTGGTTCTCAATCTGCCCTCCGTGCGTCAAACTTTTCAAGCCTCGATTACGGCGGCGCTAGAGAAAGGCCATGTCAAAGAAGGCGACCTGGTGGTAATGACGGCAGGGACGCTCCAAAATGTGTCTGGCTCAACAGACCTTATTAAGGTGGAGCTGGTCACAGCGGTGATGGGTCAGGGCGTGGGGATCGGTCAGGGTGCGGTCAGCGGTCGCGCGCGTATCGCCAATGGCCCCAACAGCCTCAAGGATTTCCATGTCGGAGAAATCTTAGTTGCTGCTCATACTGAGGCCATGCATGTAGATGCAATCCGTAAGGCGGCAGCGATTATTACCGAAGATGGCGATCGCCATGGTCATGCTGCCGTACTGGGATTACGCTTGGGCATTCCCGTCATTGTGGGTGTAGAAAGTGCAATGGAGCTGATTCGGGATGGCACCATTTTGACCTTAGACATCCCGAGAGGGCTGGTGTATTCTGGCAGCTTTGATAATTATCAAAAAGTGTCAGATTTACTGGTGTAGCAAACCAAGGAATGAGAATAAACGATCATCTGGGTTTTGTAGGGGCGGGGTTTGCCGATAAATCTAGGATTCTCTAATGCAGTATCCGCTAAACCCGCCCTTACAGACATGAGCTGCTATGGCTATGGCGGTATGATTTGAGTGAGATGGGGAAACCGCAGAGGCTGTTATGACAAAGTTTGTATTTGTGACCGGAGGCGTGGTTTCCAGCATTGGTAAGGGGATCGTTGCCTCTAGCTTAGGGCGGCTGCTAAAGTCTCGAAACTTTTCCGTTTCGGTACTGAAGTTAGACCCCTACATCAATGTTGACCCTGGCACCATGAGTCCCTTTCAGCATGGGGAGGTTTTTGTGACCGATGACGGTGCCGAAACCGATCTCGACTTGGGTCACTACGAGCGCTTTACCGATACCGCCATGTCTCGCCTCAACAGCGTGACCACAGGCTCTATCTATCAGTCCGTCCTTAATAAAGAGCGGCGCGGCGACTATAACGGCGGCACGGTGCAGGTAATCCCCCACATTACCAACGAAATTAAAGAGCGGATTTTTCGGGTTGCCCAAGATACAACCCCCGATGTGCTCATCACCGAAATTGGCGGCACGGTGGGGGATATTGAATCTCTCCCCTTTTTGGAGGCCATTCGTCAATTCCGTAAAGATGTGGGACGGCAGAATATTCTGTATCTTCACGTGACGCTGATCCCCTGGATACCAGCAGCAGGGGAAATGAAAACGAAGCCCACGCAGCACTCGGTCAAAGAACTGCGCTCCATCGGGATTCAGCCCGATGTGCTGGTGTGTCGCTGCGATCGCCCCCTCTACCCTGGCCTTAAAGACAAGCTTTCAGAATTTTGCGACGTCCCCGTCAAGTCTGTGATCACCTGTCAAGATGCCAGCAGCATTTATGAAGTGCCGCTGATTCTAGAGCAGGAAGGCTTAGCCCAACAGGTTTTAACGCAGCTCAACATGGAAGATCGCACCCCCGATCTGAGCCAGTGGCAAACCTTAGTCGATCAGCTTTATCAGCCGACGAAACAGGCCAATGTTGCGATTGTTGGCAAATATGTGCGGCTCTCAGATGCCTATCTTTCTGTGGTGGAGTCACTGCGCCATGCATCCTTGGCAGCAGGCGTTTCGGTCACGCTGCACTGGGTTAACTCAGAAGAGATTGAAGAAAAAGGGGCTGAGCCGTTTTTAGATCAAATGCACGGCATTATTGTGCCGGGCGGCTTCGGCGTGCGAGGGGTAGATGGCAAAATTGAGGCCATCCGCTATGCTCGGGAGCATCGCATTCCGTTCTTGGGGCTGTGCTTGGGAATGCAGTGTTCTGTGATTGAGTGGGCGCGCAACTTGGGTGGGTTCCCCGATGCCCACAGCGCTGAGTTTGACCCTAACACCTCAACGCCCGTAATCAACCTACTTCCAGAACAACAGGATGTGGTGGACTTAGGCGGCACTATGCGTTTGGGGCTATACCCCTGTAAAATTCTGCCGGGTTCTCTTGCCGATCGCCTTTACGGAGAACCCGTGATTTATGAACGCCATCGTCACCGCTATGAGTTTAATAATGCGTATCGCAGTCCGTTTTTAGAATCGGGCTACCTCATTAGCGGCACTTCTCCAGACGGGCGACTGGTCGAAATGGTTGAGCGACCCGATCATCCCTTCTTTATTGCCACTCAGTTCCATCCGGAGTTTTTGTCTCGGCCTAATACCCCTCATCCCCTTTTTAGAGGGTTTATGCAGGCGATGCTCGACCAGGATGGACTGCCGCCGTTACTACCTTTAACGGATGAAGGGCTGAATCATGATCCCTTGACGGCTTATTCATTGCAAAATTAGCTGTTAAAGAGGACGGCAGTGGCAATTTTGATGCCTTGACGCGTTGCGACCTCAGCCGCCAGCCATCCCACGCTCCTAATTTTTTTGGTGTTTACAAAAAATCTAGTTTTAAGGCTGAGATCAACGATTTTGCAAGTATCTCTGCATTTACTCCCATCATCGTGTGTTGCTGAGCCGTCCAGCGACCCGCCTGAGAATGCCACCACACAGCCGCCTGTACCGCTGATTCCTTAGATTGGTTTTGTTTTTGCGCCTGCGCCATTAGCCCACCCATCAGCCCCGTCAAAACATCTCCACTTCCGCCCCGCGCTAGCGCAGGTGTACTTTCTGTATTGACCCATATTTGTCCATTGGGGGTAGCAATGGAGGTACAGGCTCCTTTCATCACAATGACTGCCTTAAAATTTTGGGCGGCTTGCTGTGCTGCCATCATTGGCAAGGCAGCGTCAGTCAACTGCGAAAATAGCCGCTGAAATTCTCCCCTATGCGGGGTTAAAACGGTCATGTTCTTTCGGGTTTGCAGGCAATCAGCGTTAAGGTTCGCCAAGAGATTGAGTCCATCTGCATCAAGAATTAAAGGGCGATCGCACTTGAGCACCTGCTCTAACACCGCCGCTGATTCTGTCGTCACGCCAGGACCGTAGGCGATCGCATCAAACCTTCCCAAATCTAAATCTTGAGGGAGATACGCGATCGCCCCGCGTCCCGTCTCATCACAGCCAATCACCACCGCATCAGGCAACCGTGCCACCACTAAAGACTTAATGCTTGCCGGAACCACAATAGTCAGCATCCCGACGCCTGAAGCTCGTGCGCCTAACCCTGCCAAAATCACGCTACCTGGATAGGTTTGAGAGCCACCAATCAGCAGCAGATGACCTTGTTGATACTTGTGGGTGAGGGGCGATCGCACCAGCGGCAGCTTTTGCATCATCTGTTGGGCAACGAGTCGCTGAATCGGAATGGGATTTCCCAGCGCAGTTTCCACGCAAGTCCATGGAATATCAAAATCAAGCAGTTCAGCCTGTCCCATCCATTCCAGGGCAGAATCTTGGACTAAGCCCAACTTCCAAAGTCCTAGACACAAGGTGTAGGTCGCCCGTACCGCTATCCCTAAAACTTCACCTGTGTCGGTATGAATACCTGAAGGTAAATCAATGCTGACTGTAGGTTTTGCCCATTGGTTGAGCGTGTGGATGGTTGCGGCGATCGCCCCTTCTAATCTCCGCTTTAACCCAAACCCAAACAGCCCATCTACCAGCACATCACAAGAGTGCAGATCTTCGATGGTCGTGCAGAAGGGGATAGAAAAGAGCGATCGTGCAACCTGAGCATGGGCTAGGGTCAATTCCTTGCGGCTTTCACAGGGTTGATAAATCTGTACCTGATAACCCCGAAGAAATAGTTCCCTTGCCACCACTAAAGCATCGCCCCCGTTATGACCAGGCCCGACCAAAACGCCAATAGAGGGAAAACTTTCCAACGAAAAAAGAGTCTGAATGCGACTTGCAAGCAGACCCCCAATCTTTTCCATCAGTGCGGCAACTGGCATTCCACCCGCAAAAATACAAGACTCAATCTCTCGCATCTGCTGAGCGGACACAATCGGCTCTTGAATTGACTCTCGTGATAAATGATTCACTCGCAGTGGACTCATCCTTTTTAATGCGTAGAACTAATGGAGATCAGGCTCGTTGCTTTGACCGTTCGGCAATGTTTTAGAACCATGAAATCGTTGTTAAATCGTACAGCCAGACTCAAAGTAATTAATGAACAATCCAAGGACAACATCATGCTTCACCGTCCCCTGTATTCTTAAGAAGGAGGGCACGCTGCCCTAAAGGTGTGTCCAAGGCTTAATACTACACTGATGAAGACTGCACCGAGAAGACTATGAATATTGGGAGCTACGAGTCTAAAAAACGATTCTGTCAATGTCTGATAGAAAGTCATATCCCAGACAGTCTAGGCAAGTGGCCCACTTTAGAGCCTTTGTTGAGGGAACGAATCCAGAGCCTCCCCTTTTGGAAAGAATGTTTATTGACGCAGCACTATAACGTCCAAATTGTTTGTGCCTTTGCCCAAACCCTGAAAGACCCTATGGTCAAAGAGGCTGTAACGCTTCAAGGGGAGGAACAAAAGCGGGTGGTTGCTGCCATTCAATCTTTTTTAGAAACTTACAGCATCCCATCCCCCACCCTTCCAGTCGTAACGATTCCGAAAAACCTGGAAGCAGCTTTTATTGAAGTGGGATATCGAAACGCTCTAGATTTCTTTTGGATGGATGGACTCAGAGCAGCCGCTCATCAGGCCAAGTTTATTCCTGACGAGTTAAATGAGCATCTGAGTTTGCTTTTTGCTGAGCAGACCCGTCACACCGTTTTTTTAGTGAACTGGATGGCCTATCAAAAAGTGAAGCTAAAGAAACGCTGGGGGGAATGGCGCGCAGCACCTGTGCTGTGGAATCGTAGCGGTATGTTTGTAAGGCTGATGGCAGCCTTTGGAACAAAAGATGTAGACGAGCGCCCTGACGCAATGCGCTGGATGGTGAGATTTAGCCCAGAAACGTTTCTAAGCCTCTGCCTATTGACGCAAGAGCAGCGGATGCAAACCTTTGATGCTGAACTGCTTCAGCCCCAGCTCAGCGTTAACGTGGCAACGTTTGCCCATGAGATCTTTAAGGTGTGGCCTAAACGAAGGGTTGGTTCGACTGTCTAGGTTCCAGCCTTCTGGCTCAAACCCTCTGACTCAAGCCTCATTAGCTGACCGATTGTAAAAATAGATAAACCTAAACAGGAATAACTGAAATGGAAAATGCACTGCCAGATTGGGTACTTGGGGGCGCGGCGCTCTTTATTTTGATTGGGGGGCTGCTGATGCTGTTTAGCGGGGTTGGCAGTATGGGAGGTAAGCCATAAACGCCATTTAACGACATGAAGCATGGGCTAGTAAGCCAGACTACACGCAAATAGACCTTAAATCTGTTACGTTCCGGTTCAACCACGGGGCGGACTCATCTCTAGTAGGGATGGGCTGTAGTCGGCTCCCTTCAGCATGGAAAGATAAAACATGATTGAGGCTAGCATTGCTGCTTGTCTACTGCTGCTTTTAGGAGACTTTCTATCGACGTTCTGCTACCACGTTCCTGAACACGTTTTTGGCAGTCTCCATCTCAAAACGCACCATTCTTCTAAACAAACTTTTAGGCATTATGCAATTTTGACAGTGAATGCCCAGGTGCTTTTGGATGGCATTTTGGGCGCACTCCCCTATCTTTTGGTTGCAGTGCCCCTTTGGTCATACTCCCCTATCGGCACTGTCTTGGGGCTTTTGCTCGGGCAGCTCCACGTTTGGTGGAGACATGCGTGTGTGATGAATTGGCAGACGCCTAAGGTTGTGGCTGGTTTGTGCCACATTTTGTTTATCACAACGCCTGAGCAGCACTGGCTTCACCATCAAAAAACGACGGTGGGGTTTGGGGATATTTTTACGTTTTTTGATTCGCCTGCTCGAGCTTGGTTCCGCTTTCTGCGTCTGTTACGGTTCCAGGTCAGAGCCAATGGGCAAAAAATGGCGGTGAGACTCTAAAGATTCAGTAGTTCCTCCCCATCAATGGGGTGCCCATCCCTGAAAATGGGAGCTTACCTTTAAGGTTGAGGGCAGATGAATCAGGGGTGGATCTATCAAGATCGGGTAAGGGTGCCGGAGGCAGGGTTAACGGTACTTGAGTTTTATACCCGTCGGTATCGTCATTCCACTCAGGCGGATTGGCAGCACCGAATTGAGGCGGGACAGATCTTACTAGACGGGATTCAGGGTTTTACGGAATCGTTGATTCAGGCGGGGCAACTGCTCAGCTATCATCGTCCGCCTTGGCAAGAGCCGGAGGTGCCGCTGTCTTTTGAGGTTTTGTATGAAGATGCTGATTTGTTAGTGGTTGCGAAGCCTTCGGGTTTACCTGTGTTGCCGGGGGGCGGCTTTTTGGAGCATACGCTACTGCATCAGCTCCGGTGCCGCTACCCGCAAGATACGCCAGTGCCTATTCATCGTCTGGGGCGGGGAACGTCTGGGCTTATTCTTTTGGCGCGATCGCCCCTAGCCAAATCCAACCTCAGCCAGCAACTGCGCAAAAGCACGGCGGCGGGTGGCTTAGTGCATAGCCATCGCTCCATCTACAAAACCTATCGCGCTCTGATTGGCGCGGGCAACATTCCAGATCTCTTGACTATTAACCAGCCCATCGGCAAAATTTCTCATGAGCATCTGGGCTACATTTATGGCGCGGCGACCGACGGACAGTTTGCGCGAAGTGATGTGCAGGTTGTGCGACGCGACTTAGAAAGCACCCTTGTCGAGGTGACGATTTTTACGGGCAGACCGCACCAGATCCGTATCCACATGGCATCCGCTGGGTTTCCATTACTGGGCGATCCGCTGTATGGGGTGGGGGGTATTCCACAGCCTTTCTCAGAAGATTGCGATGCTAAGCAGCCTGTGCCAGGAGATTGCGGCTACGCGCTTCATGCCTATCGCCTAGCCTTTCTGCATCCTCGCACGCAGCAGCCCATGACGTTTGAATGCCTGCCGCCTGTCACTCTTCGCTAGGCCAAATGCTAGGATGCTGATTGCATTAGATCTGTTTGGGCAGGGTTTCCTTGAGCTACTATCGTCAATCTGTTCAGGCATTTTCTGGGAGCTACCTCAGCAAGCTCCAGCGCCGCATCTTAGACTGCCCTTACTTTGCGGTCAATAATCTCAACCGTGATTTTGTCAATACCAAAGGTTTTTCAGTGGTGTTTCGGCGATCTCACCTTTCCACCGTTACTGAGCAATTCCCCTACTTTGGGCGCTACCTAGAGCAGGCACTACAGCCAGACTGCAATGCGTTTTACCTAAATCCGCTGCTGCTCAAGGCAGGTTCTCGGGTGGATCCGCACATTGACCGATCTTTACGCTCTTACTGCAAAACCATTGAGCCACCTGCAGTGGTTAGCGTGCTGTATGTGTCGGTTCCTGAAGATTTAGAAGGGGGAGAACTGGTGCTGCGATCACGGCGGCACCAGGTCGGGCAAACCCGACCCCAAGCTGGTCTGCTCCTGTTTTTTCAGGGAGACTTAACCCATTCTGTGACTGCCGTGGTGAAGGGGGGCGATCGCCTCAGCCTGGTGTGCGAGCAGTATAGTCTCGAAGACCACGAGCTAGAGGAGATTCCAGAATTTAGGCTAGAGTCTAGAGCCGCTGCCCCTGCCGCAAAGCGCAAGCGCTAAAGCTTGATGGTAAAGCTCTCGCGCTTGTGAAAGTCTGCCTGGGTGCTGGGATGAGTTAAAGCCCAGTGGGTAATTTTGCCATCCTGGAGCTGAGTGACGGCGCTAATGCCCACGTCTAAAACCCGCCCCACGGGAATAATGTCGTCTAGGTCTAGCTTAAGAGAAAGCGAAAACGCATCCGGTTCAGATTCAGTGGTGAAGGGAAGCGCCTCATAAGCTGTCTCTTCCTGCATCCCTTGTCGGTAGCTATCAAACTGATAAATATTCCAATCGCCGCCAGGGGAAAGGTTGAATTCCCAGTAGCTGGAGGAGTTTCTAACGCTCAAGAAAAACTCAAGACACGTCGCTTCCCAGAGGTTGTTTTTGCGAGTAGGAGCCTCGCTAGAGGCAGGCAAAACGACCTGATCCATCGCGCCGAGCAGCGTGTACTGAATTAAAAGAAACGGATCGCGGCGGGCGATGGTGCCGATCACCTCTAGGTTGGGGAGCGTACTGTCTTTGCCAAAGGGCACAAGGGAAAAGATCTGGTCGTTCATCTGAGGTTCTGAAGAAGGGTGCGAAGGGATAATGCCTGAAGTTCAATGCTTTCGGTCAGCTTGAATTGGACGAGTGCCCTCTCTAAGTTGTGGGTGGGATGTTTGACCTTAAAGTAAGCGTTGCCTGCGAGATAGTCGGTAAAAAACCGCAATCCTAGCTCAAACGCAATCAGGCGGATTGCATCATACAGGTAGTCGTGGTCGTTATGGGTCAAAAAACTGCCGGATGCCGATAGGTAGCCTTGCAAAATCGCTTCCCCTAAATCGGTTTCAAATCGCACCTGTTCCCACTGATCGGTTTCTTCCCCCAGGGGGTTACAGGCCGAGCGGAGGCAGTCGCCTACGTCATAGTGAATTAGCCCTGGTTTAACGGTATCAAGATCAATCATGCTGACGGCACTACGGCTTGTAGTATCAAACATGATGTTATTGACCTTGGGGTCGCCATGCATGGTGCGGATGGGCAGTTTGCCCAAGGCTTTAGCATCTTCTAGGATGGCGGTTAGCGTGCGGCGATCGCCCACAAACTGCAAACAGTGGCGCACTTCAGCAGACTGAAGTAGGTCACTGCGTGCTGCCGCAAGTATCCCATCATAGACCTGAAGGTAGCTTGGCGTAATGTGAAATCCTTCAAGGGTATCCACCAAGCTTTCCGGGGGGAGGTCATTGACCAGATGATGAAAGGTTCCAAGCGCTATCCCTATTTCTTGGGCGTGATCTAAGTCCTGAATGGTATCAAAGGTTTGGGACGCTTCAATAAAGCTAATGGCGCGCCAAAACTGGCCTAACTCGTCAACCCAGTGGTCTTCACCCGTCTGAGTTAACAGCACCTGTGGCACCTGCCAGTTGCAGTCTGGGCGCAGAGGGTCGCAGGCAAGGCGATTTTGGACATGCGCTGTGAAGACGCGCATGTTTTGCATGACCAGTTTGGGCTGGCGAAAAACCTGGGTATTGATGCGCTGAAGCACAAACCGAGGTTCAGAATTGTCTTTAGAAGCAGATTCTGAATCAACGGCGGCATTTACCAAAAAGGTATCGTTGATGTTGCCATTGCCGAAAGACTCAACCTTTAGGGGCGATGGGTTGGGCGAAAATTGACGGGCGATCGCCGTTAATTCTTTTAGCGTAGTTTCAGCATTCATGGCAATCTAAAAATTTGCGGCTAACGTGACGGCGGCTTGCGGAACAGCTCGGGGAGCCGACGGATTAATACCGTAGTGCGTAACCATAGCTTATTGGGCATGGCTGGCGTGCCTGATACGATTTGGCCTGCTTCAACATCTTGAAACACAGCGCTTTTAGCCGTCACAATCGCGCCAGACCCTACCTTTACCTTTTCAACCACACCAGACTGTCCGGCAATGACCACGCGATCGCCCAACTCTACCGCCCCAGCCAGCCCCACTTGACTCACTAAAACGCAGTGCTGCCCAATCTGACAGCCGTGGGCAACCTGCACTAGGTTATCAATTTTAGTGCCTTTACCAATGCGCGTTTCGCCGATAGCAGGCCGATCAATGGCGCTACTGCATCCTACTTCAATACCATCTTCTAAGACGACGGAGCCAGACTGCTGCATCTTAACCCAGGCTGCTGCCGTGGGCACAAAGCCAAACCCTTCCGCACCAATGACCGCGCCACTGTGGATCACGCAATTTTGACCAATGACAGTCCGCTCATGAATAACGCAGTTGGCGTGAAGAACAGTGCGATCGCCAACTGCAACATCGGGATAAATGACGACATTGGGGTAAATGCAGACATGATCTGCGATTGTACATCCGGCCTCAATAACAGCGTGGGCACCCACAGCTACCCCAGTCCCTAGCGTCACGGTGGGATGAATAACCGCCGTAGAATGAATGACTGCCTCTGGCTGCCAAGGTTGGTAAAATAGCCCCAGAATTTGAGCAAAAAGTAAGCGAGGCTGTGCAGCAGCAATCCAAGCCAGCCCTAATTGCGTGGCGGTTTTGTGCAGCGCACTGCACTGCTGCGGCAAAATGACTACGCTGGCCTGGGTAGTTGCTAATGTGTGGGCTAAGGCTGCACTTTCAATGAAAGAAACGGTGCCTGTTTTGGCTTGAGCAATTGCCGCCACACCCTGCACAACCGGATTAAGCAGCGGACTTTGAACCAAACTCGTTTGGGCATCAGCAATGCCCAACTGACGCACCAATGTTTTGAAATCTATAGCGCCGCTGGTCACAGCACCTGCATCTCTTGAATCTGCCACTGCTGACCCTTTTGCACCGCCGTATACTTTACCGGATAGGTATCGGTGTAGGACTGAGCTGACACCAACTTGCCGCGCTCATAGTACTGCGCGGTTTCCTTTACTCTGGCCTTAATAGCCGTGCGCCCTTTTGCCAGCGTGTCTACAGACTGGATCTCAAGCTGGTCGAGGGTGTATTTCCAGTACCCTTGAGCGGCTTTGTTTTGAGCAACACGATTTTTCCACTCTGACAGTGCAGGCTCTGACAATACAGCCTGAAGGGTTGCCGTACTGTATTGCTCACCCATGGCCTCTGCCTTCGCAGTCTGCCAAGACTTAACCAGTTTCTCGGCCTCTAGTTTTGAAAGCGCACCAGGGTTTGTGACGGGCGAAGGAGAGGCAGAGGGGCTAGGACTAGCTGAGGACAATCCTAAGGGAGAAGCTGTCCCACTGGATGGGGTCGGGAGTGACGTTGCAGTCGCGGGAGTTGCGGGCGTTGGACTGGTGGCTCCAATGGTAAGTGGCGCTTCAGCCGAATTGGGTTGAGGCGCTAAGAGTCTGGCTAGCGCCAGCGCTCCAGTAACAAAACCAGCGCCGAGTAAAAGTGAAACCAGCCAGGTAGACCACTTTTTAGACTTAGAAGCCTTCGACGTTCGCTCTTGTGAGCTTTCGTTACGCGGGGCTTCAGTTCGAGCGGCTCCAGCGCGACGAGAACCTCTACCCTTGGCTGACGGCTTTTTCGGCTTCGGGTCTCGGCGATGCTGCCTTTTCTGGTTTTCAGAGAAAGGCTTTGGGGCTGAGGAGGTGGCGGCGGTGGCGCTCAGTTCATCCTCAAATAACAGGCTTGAGGATAAACCTGAATCGGAGAAGGTCTCTGTTGACTGTTCGTGAGAGACGGCTGAAGGGAAAGGAATAACGCTCGGCAAAGTTTTTTGGGCAGTATCTACACTCAAGCTGCTTTCCTCTGCCTTTGAGATACTCGGGTTGCTGCTGCCGCTATCTAAGCTGCTGAGTACGGTCTGGATGGCAGGGTCGTTAAAGTAGTGCTGTAGAGACACCAACTGTCCGGCTAAGTCTCGAAAGTAGGGGTAAACCTCTTGCTGTAGCCAGTTTTCGGTATATAGGTACAGTCCAGGAATTAGATCTGACGAACCTTCAGAATATTGGCGCATGAAGTCTAAAGACTCTTCATCTTGACTCAGCAGTACGCTTTTATGGGCTGCGTCTGGTTGGCCTAGCAACAGCCAACACATGCCCTGCTCAATGGCAATATCTTGGCGATCGCCCAGTTGCCCAAGCAGAGTCTTAGCCTGCGCAATAAAATTAGGCTTCCCTGCTGAAACGCCTCTGGCAATGAAGGCATAGACCGCCAAATAAGACGCTACTGCGGAAGGGCGAGCGGCTTCGCGCTCAAAGAGTACCTGCTGCTCCTCTACGGTCAGGTATTCACGAAGCTGCTGAATAAACCGTAAAAAGTCTTTGACGCTTAGCCCGGACTGGTCATCTTGATTACCATCAATGCCGTCGCGGTCATCCAGCATCGCTTGTAAAAGCTTTAGTCCTTCCGCACGAGAAACTGGGGACGCATCTGGATTATTGAGCAGTTCTAAAATTCGATAGGGTCTAAGCTTATAAAGATCTCCCTTGATTTCAGCCTGCACGTCCGAAAACCGCTGTTCTTGCTCAAGGAGGCTCAGCCCCTTTTGTAAAGAGTCTCCAGCCATCTCAAACTGGCTCTGCTGCCATTGCTCACGACCTAATTCTAAGTTTGCCAATGCCAGCGCTAAGATCACATCATCTTCGAGTGCGCCCGCATGGGTCGGAACCTGTGTTAGGTCAATAGGGCGCTGTAGATAGGCCACTCCAACCTCTAAAATTTGCTGATAGGCTCCAATCTCCTGAAGCAACAGCAGTGCGCCGGATAGTTTTGCATCAGAAATATCGAGCATTAGCCCCAGTCCATCGGAGGGGTCAGCAGGGGTTTCTAGCTCAGCCCACTGCTGATCATAAGCTTCTCGCTTCTGTGGATCTGCAAGCGCTACAAACGCTTCCTCAAGGAGCTGCTTACGGGCGGCGATCGCTGCACTAGAATATTCTTGCCGAGGCAATTGCTGTAGTCGATCTTCAAACGCCTGCTGAAGCTGTTCGGGCGTTGCTCGATTCGGCACACCTAGAATTCTGTAGAAGTCTAAGGAAATTTGCACAACTGAAGTCCTTGGCAGCAAATGATACAGGGTTGAACGGTAATCGTTCAAATTTTAAACGTTCAAACTGTAAACCTAGATCTAACGTAAAGCCAGAGACGGTTTAAAAAACAATTTGGGAATATCATAACCTGCAAGCCCTAACCAACCGTATACTCTATAAGAAGTTGGTTGAAAATCTGCGCTTTTTAAGGCTGTAGCCTTTATGGAGCAGTAAAATACGTGTCTAAACGATTTACCGTTTAAGCCTAGGTTTTATTCGCTCTTCTCATGTTTTCACGTTATGTCTCGTAAGGCACCCGACGAAGGATAATTCATGGTTCAAGATCGCGTTCTCCCCAAAATGCCTGCCCCAACCGCCCAAATCACGCGGGAGGAGGGTCTTGTGCTCTATGAAGACATGGTGCTAGGGCGTGGCTTTGAAGATAAGTGCGCAGAGATGTACTATCGCGGCAAGATGTTTGGGTTTGTTCACCTGTACAACGGTCAAGAAGCGGTTTCGACGGGTGTGCTGAAGGCGATGCGCCCTGATGACTATACGTGCAGTACCTATCGAGATCATGTCCATGCTCTGAGCGCAGGGGTGCCTGCCCGTCAGGTCATGGCGGAGCTATTTGGCAAGGAAACGGGGTGCAGCCGAGGACGAGGCGGCTCGATGCACATGTTCTCGGCGGAGCATAATTTACTGGGCGGGTTTGCCTTTATTGGCGAAGGCATCCCCATTGCGACGGGAGCCGCGTTCCAGACCCACTATCGCCGTAATGCCCTGGGCGATCAGTCGGCAGACCAGGTAACGGCGGCTTTCTTTGGGGACGGCACAACCAATAATGGTCAGTTTTTTGAGTGCCTTAACATGGCGGCGCTATGGAAACTGCCGATTCTTTACGTGGTCGAAAACAACAAGTGGGCGATTGGGATGGCTCACGAACGCGCTTCGTCTCAGACTGAGATTTACCAAAAGGCGAGCGTGTTTGGGATGCCAGGGTATGAAGTAGACGGAATGGATGTGTTGGCGGTGAGGGCGATCGCCCAAGAAGCTGTGGCGCGCGCCCGTGCCGGAGAAGGCCCCACACTGATTGAGTGCCTCACCTATCGTTTTCGAGGTCACTCGTTGGCTGACCCCGATGAGCTGCGATCTAAGGATGAAAAGGATGAGTGGTTAGCCCGCGACCCGATTAAGCAGCTTGAGCGCTATTTGCTGGCGAACGAACTTGCCAGCGCTGAGGACTTAAAGGCTATTGATCAGAAAATTCAGGCGCTGGTTGACGAGGCCGTGGAGTTTGCCGAACAAAGCCCTGAGCCAGACCCCAGTGAGCTATACCGCTACATTTTTGCGGATTCCTAACCCGTGATGGCCTATCGCAACCCAGTCCCGACAGTCGATATCATTATTGAGCTGAATGATCGCATTGTTCTGATCGAGCGCCTTAACGAGCCTTTCGGCTGGGCGCTACCTGGGGGCTTTGTCGACTACGGCGAAACTGTCGAGTCTGCCGCCATTCGGGAAGCGGCAGAGGAAACCTCTCTCAATATTCGCCTGCTAGAGCAGTTTTACGTGTACTCAGATCCCACTCGAGATGCGCGAAAGCACACCCTTAGCGTGGTCTTTATTGCCGAAGCCAGCGGCGCGCCCATCGCCGCCGATGACGCAAAGGCGGTGGGGCTATTTGACATTTCGGCATTGCCCACTCCCCTTTGCTTTGATCATCAGCAGATTTTAGAAGACTACCACCACTATCGCTTGACAGGCCAACGCCCTGGCATCGCTACTTAGCGCGGGTTGGTGTCGCCCCCAACCAGAGGACGCGCAAACCCTTTATCGTAAAAGGCTTCAGCGAGTTGAGGGTTTAGGCGTTTGGCTTGCCCGTAGTCTTTTTGCGCCATCTGCACATCCCCTTTGTCGTAGTAGGCCATGCCCCGTCCGTAATAGGCCGCAATAAAGCCAGAATCAATGGCAAGCGCCTCAGAGAAATCTGCGATCGCCCCCTCTGTCTGCCGCAGCGCAAACCTAGCTCTGCCTCTGTTGTAATAGGCGGACGCAATTTGACCATCTAGGGCGATCGCCTGACCATAATCTTGAATGGCGAGAGCCTGATTGCCCAAATCAGCGTAGGCTAGCCCTCGACTAAAGTAGTAATCTGCGTTGTCTGGCTCCAAATCTACCGCTCGGCTTATCTTCTCAATGGCTTCGGTAAACTGTCCTTGACCGTGAAGTGCTAGCCCTTGGCTGTAATAATCTTCTGCGGTCTTGGGCGCAACCCGTAAAATCTCGGTGTAGTCTTGGGTGTTAATGCTGGCAATCTTAACTCCCGCTGGTGTGGCCTGAACTGCACTCTGATCACCCAACAGAATTAGAGCGCCACTCAGAATAACTGTGCTTGCTAACGTTTTGAATATTTGATTCATCATGGCTCTACCTCACTGAACGGCTGCTTAAAACGAAACCCTCTTAGCAAACTGACTTAGCATTCCATACCTTTCTTGAAACGAGCGTGCACTGGATCTCTAAAAGTAGTGATCTAGATCACAGAAAGATATAAATATTTAATTTGTACTGCTTGCTTTGATTGTGATTTCTAATCAACCTACTTCAATATTAGTCGGTTAAATTTGGAATTGCATCCCCTCTGAAACATGATTTAATCGAACCAAATGAAAGATTTTCTATTTTGATGTCGCCTGCTAATCTGCCCTATGACAACGCCCTTAGTTGAACTCAAAGGAATCTCTAAACGCTTTGGAGACAGCATCATTCTAGATGGAGTGGATCTGGCGATTTATCCAGGCGAATCTTTGACGATTTTGGGACCTTCTGGCACGGGTAAGTCCTCGCTTCTGAGAATTATTGCAGGGTTGCTAGCGCCGGATGCAGGGGAAATTTATCTCAATGGGCAGCGCAGCCTCACAGCGATTGATGACCCAATGCGGCCTTTGCGAATGAGTATGGTATTTCAGCAGGCTGCCCTATTTGACTCTCTCAACGTAGCGGAGAACGTTGGGTTTTATCTTTATCAGCATTCAAAGCTGCCGCGCCGTCGGATTCGGCAGCTCGTGGAGGAGAAGTTAGAGCTGGTAGGGCTGCCAGGGATTGCAAAGCTTTACCCTTCGGAGTTGTCTGGCGGGATGCGAAAGCGCGTCAGCTTTGCGAGGGCTATCTTAGATGATCCTGACGATGAGGCAGACGATCCTCAAATTTTGCTCTATGACGAACCCACCGCAGGGCTTGACCCCATTGCATCAACAATAGTCGAAGATTTAATTGTGCGGCTTCAGAAAACCTCCGGCTGTGAAACCTATGTGATCGTTAGCCACCAACACAGCACCATTCGCCGCACGGGGCAGCGACTCATTTTGCTGTACCAGGGTAAGGTACAGTGGCAAGGTGCTGTAGACGAATTAGATAGCGCAGACAATGCTCATCTCCAACAGTTTCTGAGCGGAAGTATAGATGGGCCCATGGAAATATTGGGTCGTCACATTTAAAGTCGGAGCTTTTGAATATGGAATGCTTAAAGGAGCGGCAGCGATACCGCTTTAAGGTTCAGTCGTAACGCTAACCTTTGAGGCACAGTCTTTTGCGCGTTCTCTGGCTTGGTCAGTCGTATCGCCTAGCGCTAGGGCAACGCCCATCCGTCGATTTTTACGGCAGGTGGGCTTTCCAAAAAGGCGTAGTTTGCTGGTGGGGACCTGTAGGGCGGTTTCCATACCCGTAAACGTGGGGTTATTGCCAGCCGCTGAGGCCAAAATAACCGCCGAGGCACCGGGCTGAATCATCTCAATGCTGCCGATGGGTAGCCCTAAAATTGCTCTGACGTGCAGCTCAAATTCAGACATGGTTTGGCTCACCATTGTGACCATGCCCGTATCGTGGGGTCGAGGGCTAACTTCACTGAAGTAAACGGTCTGTTCACCACTCGGGTCGCCCTGAATAAACAGCTCAACGCCAAAAAGCCCCCATCCCCCTAAAGCTGACGTGATGGCTTCGGCGATCGCCTCACATTTCTCTAAAGTCTGCGGCGACAGCTCACAGGGCTGCCAAGACTCGCGGTAATCGCCATCCACCTGGACGTGACCAATGGGGGGGCAAAAGTGAGTGCCATCTACGGCGCGTACCGTCAGCAACGTGATTTCCGTGTCAAAGGGCACAAACCCTTCTACAATCACGCGCTGGCCTTGGGTACGCCCACCTGCTTGAGCATAGTTCCAGGCTGGTTCAACCTGTTCTGCGGTGCGTAGCGTGCTTTGTCCTTTACCAGAAGAACTCATGATGGGCTTGACCACGGCGGGCAGGCCAAGGTCTGCGATCGCCCCTCGATACTCTGCCTCTGTGCTGGCAAAACGATAGGGAGAGGTAAGCAGCCCCAGTTCTTGAGCAGCTAAGCAGCGAATGCCTTCGCGGTTCATGGTGAGGTGGGTTGCTCGCGCGGTGGGGATCACGCGCCAGCCTTCAGATTCAAGCTCTAGCAGCGTGGCGGTGGCGATCGCCTCTATCTCTGGCACAATCAAATCTGGCTTTTCTGCCAGAACAACGTCTCTAAGTTTGTCGCCATCCGTCATCGGAATGACTTGGGAGCGATGGGCGATTTGCATTGCGGGAGCATGGGCGTAGGCATCGACTGCAATCACCTCGATACCTAAACGCATTGCTTCTAGGGCAACCTCGCGTCCTAGTTCCCCAGAACCCAACAGTAAAAGGCGCTTTGCTTTAGATTGATAGGGCGTTCCCCACTGGGTAGGCGGAGTGGAGATCGCTGCAGAATCGCTCATACTCACTGAAAAGTCCTAAAGGAGATGCGCACAAATGGATATGCTGAAGCTGATCCTACCGCTGATTGGGCAGAGATGCCTGAGTTTATCGCCGTTTGCCTGGGAGCAATGCCTGTGAATGCGCTGAAATATCTGCCCTGGCGATCGCTCACCTTAGCCGCAATTTTAAGCGTGATTGTTGTCAAAGCGACTGACCTATGGATAGAGCGAATCTTAGGGCGGTTAGGCAACACTTCTTTGCTCATGAAATTTCTGTTAACGCCGACAGGAGCTACGCTGTTATTTTTCTGCGTGGGATTAGCAATCGGTAGTCTTGGCGTTCTATGTCTAGAAAAATTTGAGGTGCACCGAGCCATTGATAGCTCAAGTCTATGGGCTTTGGTGCTGTGTATACTCATCAGCCTTTGGCTGGTGGTACAGCTTAATATCGAGGGACTCAGCTTGGGTGAAGTACACTATACACACACGATTGGTATTGTTGTAGGAGTCTTCTGGAAGGGAAGATACTACAGGCATTAATGCCTGTTTTACCCATCGTAATCGTTAATACTGCGATGCAAAAAAATTGTAATTAAGCTATAAACCAAGCTAGACAAGCCTATTCGCCTTCTATCGGGCATTATTTAATATCCAATGAATCAAAACACAACTTTAAAACAGTACGCTTTTGCCATCGGCTTTGATTTTGAGTCGAATCTTGATCAAGTAGGAGATTCCTCGGAAAGTATAGAAATTACAGCGCAGCTTGAATCGGTTAGCGCTGCAATTCAGAGTGCTGGGCTGCCTGCCATCGAATCAGATCGATGGGATGAATTTGGTCAGGGACGAATTTTTTGGGGCACAAAACCAGAGTGTGATGCTGTTAAATCAGCGCTATCCCAATTTTCACTTTTTGTACAAGAAGAACGCAACTTAGAGTCAGGCTACTATGCAACCCCAACTCATACTTACTATTCAGACGCGGAGGGTAATCTTTATCAGTTGCTCACACCCGCCGACAGCGAGAGCGACAATAGGCTAGAACTCACCCCTTCTATTCCTCTAGACGCTTACCGACTCCAGGGCATTGATCCTAATCTCCAGGCGATCGTTGAACGATCGCTGCTGATCACGACGCTTCCTGAATCAGAGTCAGTTTTACCGTCCGTCGAGTCCCCGATCCCCGCTGAAATCCATGAGCCGGAAAATTTGCCTGTTTCTAGCGCTGATGAAAAAATAGCGGCACTTCAAGCTCGAGTAAGCAGCCTTACCTCAGAAATTGAGACGCTACAGACGACGGCTGCTACTCAAGAACCCTTGGCATTGGAGGCTGTGTCACTTCAATCTCAAGTTACTCAGCAAGCAGCATACATCCACGAGTTAGAGCGTCAGGTAACGGTCTTTGAAGATCAGATTGCGTATTTGCAGAGCGCTGTGACCGCTAAGATCGATCCCCAACTGCACGCCAATGTACAGGCTCAACTTGCTCAACAAACTCAATATATTCAGCAGATTGAGGAACAGCTCGCGCAGGCCGAAAACCGAGTCAAAGAATGGCAAAGCAAAACCGAACAGGGAATTGATCCCCACGCTTACGTTCAGCTACAGCAGCAGCTCAATGCTAAAGTGACCCAAATTCAAGAGCTACAGCAGCGGGTTCAGCATCTAGAACAACAGCTCCAGGATGCCGTGGCGATCGCCGCCAAGAAAATAGAGCCAGCCAAATATCAGAATTTAGAGCAAAGCGTGACGGACATCACGGCTCAATCGGAAAGTTTCCGGCGTACTATTCAGCAGCTCCAGCGCGATCTCAGTGAGTGGCAGACCGTCGCAGAATCAAAGGTGGAATGGTCAGAATACGAGGCGCTTCAGGAGGAACTGCGGCAGCTCCAGGCCAAGCAAAAGAAAAGCTTATTTTCGCGGCTGTTTGGGTGGCTGTTCCGCTAATTTTGTCTCGCTAATGGGATGCGTCTTAACCCAGAGGACCGATTTCAAAGGCCATAAAAAGTCAAAATGGCCTGGGCAATCACCTCGTTGCCATCTACTGCCAGCCTTTCGGTCGTCAGGGGTGGGTTCATGGGGCGCTCTAAAAACTCCCAGCTTGATGCGGTAAATTCTCCGGTCTCTAAAATTTGGTGAAAGCTATATTGCTGAAGTCCAGCCAGTAGATACTGAGCTTCGGCAAAGTTGGCACGGGGTAAAGACACAATGGGTATGCCAACTCGACACCCTTCTGCAAAGGTTCCATAGCCTGGTTTACTCACCATTAGGCCACAGGCAGGCATGATGTCAACTGGTCGATAGGCTTGACCATTCACCTTTACGAGGTTAGGCCAGTGGTCAGGTGCCTTGGTATCAAAGGTAATAAACTGCCAGTCAGGGAAATACTCAAGGCGATGGTATGGAATATCATGCAGCCCTAATCCGCCAAAGGTCAGCAGCACCACGCGCTCTTTTGGCGCACTGAGCTTTAACTTGTCACAGATTTCTACTGGCGTATGTCGGGGCTGTCCGCCGGTTAGCCCAATATCTTCAATGACGGGGAACCCTGACATGGGCGCATGAAACGGCAGACGAAAGAGGCGATCGCAGTCTGCAAAGCAGTCCTGAATCCAGCTCACCATGCCATTAAACTTTTCGCCCCACTGCTGGTAGATTAAATCCCAGCCAAAATTGCTCATCATCCAGCAGGGTACGCCTGCCGCTTTGGCAATCTGAGTTGCCAGGGGCGGAATATCCGCGAAGACAAGCTGTATGCCCTGGTCTTTGATAAAGCGAGACTCTGCGTCAATCAGTTCCGCCGCCGATGCCCTAAGCTGCTCTAGTGCGGTGAGCGTCGCCGCAGGATCTAGAGTTAAACTATCGCTCTGAATTACGCCAATATCGAGTTGGCGGGGGCGATGGATAAAGTCTGCGGTGAGATAAGCCTCTAGCAGCCAGCGCGGTGCCGTAGTGACCACAATTAGGCGTAGCTCTGGAAAGCGCTGCTGAAGTTCTGCCAACACCGAAGCAGTCCGCGTGACGTGCCCAAAGCCGTGATTGGTAATGGCAACATACAGGCTTGGACGACTCATTCTAACTACCCCAATGTTTTAGTGAGTACAAATAAACTGCCTTCATTGCCGCGTCCAATGCGCAGATCTGAGTCGAGATAGGTAATATCGAGCCAGCCCGGAGTGCGCTGAGGGTCAATTTCAAAGTCAATTGCCTTTAGTTTAGGCTGAATGCTAAGCTGCTCAATCCATTGAGAGGGTGACTGATAGCCTACAACCCGCTGTAGCCCCAAAATAGATCGCTGGAACTGGACTGCTACACGCTGTTCAGAGACGGGTGTAAACTGAGCCGCTACCGTCACAACGCCTTCACAAAATGGAATGCCGTAAATTTCAGCAATGTTGTAGAGTTTAGCCTCTCGAAGGCGGATGCACTGATAGATTTGCCCCAATTGCAGCAGCGGAATACGCCCTAAGCCCAGCAGGTCTTTACTGGTGGTATACAGCAATCGCCAGTTTCCTTCTAGCAGCGCGGTGGCTTCGAGGGGGAGAGGCGTTGGGTTGCGGTCTTCAAGCTGGGCGATCGCCGCACCAATGGCAAGCCGCTCTGTCTCGTTGGTCAACAGACCCCGATTAACGCCAGCAATCTTTTCAAGCAGTTCTGTTTTGCCAATCATAAGAACCCCAGCTTTTATAAAAGACTTTAATTAAGCTTGATTGCTATAGCTATAGCCTAGGGCATTCCGACTAAAGTTCGAGCCACTGAAAATACGGCGGCAGCATAGGGTGAGCTTGTAAACCGCCAGTGCCAAGGCTCAAAGCTTACGCCCTGAATATTATTGGGCGGAAAAGATAGCTCAACTCCATAGCGACGACCATTTGCCTGGAGCCACTGGTAGGCTTTGGTATTTTCAAACTCAAACTTTACGTCAGTGTCAGGCTGAGCGCCGTCGCCAATATCAAGGGTAAGACCAGTATGGTGTTCGCTGTAGCCTGGAGGGGCGCTCAACTGAGCTGCTGCTGCTGCACTCCCTTGGCGCTGAATTTGACGCTCAAATAGCTTTTCTTGATCTGCCACAGAGCGAAAGCCAGAAATTGCCACCAGGCTGACCCCTGCGGCACTGGCATCAGCTTTCATTTGGGCAAAGGTTTCAGCGGCTGCTTTATCTAAATACTCGGTTCGCTGATTGGCACCGCTGCCGTAGGTGCCCACGCTCACCAAGTTTGCGTCATTTTCTGTGTACGGTAAATGACCATAGCGACTTTGAGGCAGCGGATTACTTCGAGCTGCAACTCCGCCCTGAAGCGGAGGCGATTTCTGCGCGGTCGGTGGGGATGGCTGCACCCCAGCGTTAGGCAGTGACGCAATGGGTGCGGCTGGGAGTGTAGGCGCAACGAGCGGTGAGGGAGCAGTCTTCGCCCAGTTGGGGAGCAAAGGTGAGGAGGGGCTGAGGGGCAAAGAGGATACTGAGGGCGATCGCACGGCTGGCTGAGGCGAAAAGACAGACTGTAGCGTTAGCCCTACCCATAGCACCATCAGCATGGTGATTAGGGCCAGGGCAAAAAAAGGCCAGCGATCGCCTAAGGCACGAAGCAGTTTCATGAGCGGTTTCATGATAGAGATTCTTCCTTAATCTGGCTGAAGGAGTTGACCTGCGATCCAGCCCGAGGCGCCGGATTTTGGAAAGTAGATTTTGTACCAGATGTAGCCACCGCCGTCCTGATCGCTGGCGAGAATTTTAACGCGATCGCCAGGATAAGCAATGTGCTGCACGCCAAAATTAGTGCCGGGACCACTCCGGATATTGGTTTCACCCTTACTACCCACGATGACGGCGTTGGTGCTGTCGCTGGTGGCGGTTGCAGAAGAGGATGGCGCTGGAGAAGGAGATGGAGATGGCGTAGAAGTTCCCGTTTTGTATGGTAGCCCCACGTCACCGCCCACCTTTTGGGCAAAGGCAACCGCTCGACTGCGCTCTGTAAAGCTGGCAACCTGAACGGTTGGGGTGCCATCATCACGGGTTTTGGCGATCGCATCTTGGCAGTATTTTCGCTGCACTTCTCCGAGATCTGCATTGTTCATAAACACAGGATACCAATCTTGACCGCTAGCGTTGGCATCGCCGCAGGTTGGCTCTGCGGTTACAGCAGGGGTGTCAGTGGAGGGAGATGAACTAGGGCTAGGCTTGGGATCATTCTCCGTGGCACCGCTTGGGGAAGCAGCGGGTGAAGCGGAAGCAGCGGGGCTAACAGAAGCACTGGCAATGGGAGAGGGTTCTGTTGCCACAGGCGTAGGCTGACGCCCCAGAACAATAAAGCCCAACAGCAGCACACTTCCAATGCCGCCACCAATTAACAGCGGCTTTAGCCATTCCGCTCGCGCTGCGGAACCTGAGCTAGGGATTTGAGCAAGCCCTGTATGAAGCGATGGAGACACAACTTGGGTGGGTACTCCAACGAGCGTCTGAGGTGAGTTGTGGACTGGATTGTGAGCTACGTTTTGAGGTAGATTCTGAGCCGGACTATGGGCTACGTTTTGAGCTGGGTTCTGAGCTACGTTTTGGGGTAAATTCTGGGGTAGATTCTGGGCTGGGTTTCGGAATGAAACTCGAATTGGAAGTTGACCTGCGGCCTTAACTTCTGGTTGAGGTCGGTTAGAAATAACGGTGTCTTCATACCCTGGAGCAGCAGGCATCGGAGATTCAAGCGCCTGCTGCATCTCAGCAGCACTCATAAATCGCTCATTCGGGTGCATGTGGATAGCGGTATCAATCACCCTTGCCAAAGACTCACTGACTTGGGGTGCCTGCGATCGCCAAGCAATTCGGCCTGTAACGGGGTCAGACTCTAACTCGGCTGGGGTTTTACCCGTCAGCATATAAATTGCCGTTAAGCCAAGGCTGTAGAGATCGCTAGAATACACAGGACGACCCGCAGACTGCTCTGGAGCCATGTATCCAGCCGTCCCAATCACAATCGATCGCGCCGTTTGGCCTTGAGAATTAATTACCGTCGCTATCGACTCTTTGACCGCCCCAAAATCAATTAAGACAGGTTTACCGTCTCGCTTACGCAAAATAATATTGTCGGGCTTTATATCTCGGTGGATAATCTGGTGCTGATGAACCGTATCAATCGTAGATAGAAGCTGGGTCAAAAGCTCGCGTACAGAAGCCTCTGGCAGTGACCCTGATGCCATTATTCTTTGACGAAGAGTATCGCCATCCACCCATTCTTCGACCAAATAAAACTCGTCGTTTTCTGAGAAATAGGCGTACAGGCTCGGAATTTGCTGACACACTTCCCCCAATGTCTCTTGAATCGCTGCCTCGCGCTGAAAGCGATCTTGAATCAGCTTATAAAACTCAGGATTATGCTGAATGGGCTTTAGCTGCTTAATGACGCATCGTCGCCGTGACGGGAGCTGGGTATCTTCGGCTAAAAAGGTATGCCCAAAGCCGCCCTCTTGGAGCGGGTGCAGAATCTGATAGCGACCATTAATAAGCATAAGTCTTGGACATTCAGCAAAACCGAACATGAAGCAGTAGCCTGCTTCACTCTAAAGCTATCATTCACTGCCTCTTAACGGTCATTTATGCCTACTGTATGGAACGTAACCTAGAGTTTGTAGGGCAATGGCGTGGACTAGGATGTGGACTAAGGGCAGCGATCGCACACCCCATGCACCGTCACTTCATACCCTTCAGCCCTCAGCCCAGGCCGTAGCCCTTCTAAGCTAAGCGCTGGCAAAGCTGTCCAGCCAATATCTTCAATAGAGCCACAGCAGCGGCAGCGAAAGTGATGGTGGGGTGTCGTGTTGGCATCGTAGCGAGACACCCCCTCTTCTAATAAAACCTCTCGCACCAGTCCAGCATTTTGCAGTGCCTGTAAAGAGCTATAGACCGTCGCCTGAGAGGAAATCGGAAAGGATTGATTTAGGTCGCGCAAAAGCTGTTCTACCGTGGGGTGATCGGTACGGCCTAGCAAATTGGCATAGACCGCGCAGCGCTGTGGCGTAACGCGCAGTCCCTTGACCTTCAGCGTTTCGACAACAGTATTAATTGAGGCGTTATTAGACATAGCGTATCAGGGGGCGACTGCACCCATAAAAGCAATACAGGACGGCAAAGAGTGCGCTCTTACAGCCCAGTAAACGCTGCCTAAAGCAAAAACGCTACACTGGGATTAACTTAATTATAATCAGTCTTAGCTTAGAGCTGCTCTGTCTTTAGGTAAGTTATTATAAAAGAGTAATTCTGACTATTGATTTATTCTTAAATCAGAATTATTCTGATTTGTAGTCGTAAGTAAAGGATAAAACCGATGGCTGTTATCGAAAAAGTGCCCCATGTCGTATTTAAAACTCGCGTCCGTGATGAGTCTGTGGGTGGCTCTAACCCTTTCCGCTGGCAGGATGTAAGCTCCGAAGAAATTTTTAGCGGCAAACGCGTGGTGATCTTTTCTTTGCCCGGAGCTTTTACGCCAACCTGTTCTTCAACACACCTGCCTCGCTATGAAGAGCTATATGAAGAGATCAAAGGTCAAGGTGTTGACGAAATCTATTGTCTCTCTGTCAATGATGCTTTTGTGATGTTCCAGTGGGGCAAAAACATGGACGCACAGAACGTCAAGCTTTTGCCCGATGGCAATGGTGAGTTTACCCGAAAAATGGGAATGTTGGTTGAGAAGTCTAACCTAGGCTTTGGTATGCGCTCTTGGCGCTACTCAATGGTGGTCAAAGACGGCTCTGTTGAGAAAGTCTTTGCTGAGGCTGGTTACTCTGATAATTGCGAAACCGATCCTTTTGAAGTGTCTGATGCAGACACTATGCTGGCTTACCTCAAAGGCGCACATTAAGAGGTGCGCATTCAGAGTCTTGGATTAAATAACTTCCAATATTGACCCTCACCCCCAACCCCTCTCCCAGAGCGGGAGAGGGGAGTAAGAATCTTGTCCCCCTTCTCCC
>JANPLU010000098.1:0-18288 GCA_031422435.1 Acaryochloridaceae cyanobacterium VAR_48_metabat_390 | reverse complement strand
CGATCAAGGCCGAACTGGAGCGAGAAGAAGCACAGTTCTTGAAAACTCTTGATAGAGGGGAACAGCTCCTTTATGACATTTTTGAAACGCTGAAGGAAGATAATGAAAGAGACATGAAAAGGAGAATGATTCTCAGTCTTTTTCAGAAATGGGAAGATGCTCCTAATGAAGATGAGCGCTTGAAAACTCTTCAAAAGATCATCTCTGAGAGTTCTTCAAAGACATTATCTTCACAAGCTTTGAAAGATAAATTACTAGGACTAAAAGAGCGACAAAAAGCTTTTCTTCAAAAAGAAGGCATAAATCCTCCTCTTCCAACCACTGATCTTGAGAAAGAAGGGCTAGCACAAAGTAGTTTACTAAATGAGCCTCGCAGACTTTTGGCTGATGAGTTATTACCAACCCTACAGGTCTCTGGTTATGATGCATTTCTTTTATACGATACCCACGGCTTTCCCCTAGAGCTGACTCAAGAAATTGCCGAAGAGGAGGGCCTGAGCGTTGACGTAGAAGGGTTTGAGTACGAGATGGAGCAGCAGCGGATTCGCGCTCGTGGTGCCCATGCAATCATTGACCTAACCGCACAGGGTGCCCTCAGTCAACTGGCAGAACAGCTTACCCCAACGGAATTTTTAGGTTACACAGAACCTTCCACTGTGGCAAAAGTAACTGCAATTTTAGTGGATGGAAAATCTGTCGCGGTAGCTGAAGCCGGAAACCTCGTGCAGATTGCCTTAGACCAAACGCCGTTTTATGCGGAGTCTGGCGGACAGGTGGGCGATCGCGGCTATCTGTCTGGCGGTGACATGCTGGTTCGTATTGAAGACGTTAAAAAAGAGTCGGGGTTATTCATTCACTCCGGTCGGATTGAGCGCGCTACCATCAATGTTGGGGATACCGTCACGGCTCAGATTGACCGTGCCTGTCGTCGTCGTGCTCAGGCCAACCACACCGCAACCCATCTATTGCAGGCGGCGCTCAAAAAGCTGATTGATGAATCCATCGGTCAGGCAGGTTCTTTAGTTGGTTTTGACAAACTGCGGTTCGACTATAACTTCACCCGTGGTTTAACCGCCGAAGAACTTCAGCGCATCGAAGACCAAATCAACACCTGGATTGCTGAAGCCCACGACACCCACACAGATGAAATGCCCATTGCGGAAGCCAAAGCAAAAGGCGCTGTCGCTATGTTTGGCGAAAAATATGGTGCCGAGGTGCGTGTGATTGATGTACCTGGGGTGTCAATGGAGCTATGTGGCGGTACCCACGTCCGCAATACCGCCGAAATAGGCCTCTTTAAGATTGTGTCTGAGACAGGTGTTGCCTCTGGTGTGCGTCGGATTGAGGCGGTGGCAGGGCCAGCGGTACTGGAGTACCTGAATGTACGGGATGCCGTGGTGCGAGAACTGGGCGATCGCTTTAAGGCCAAGCCCGAAGAACTCACAGAGCGTGTCACCAACCTTCAAACCGAACTCAAAACCACGCAGAAACAGCTTGAAGCGCTTAAGTCAGAACTGGCTTTAGTAAAATCTACCCAGCTTTTAGACCAGGCTGAAACCATTGGCGACTTTAAGCTGGTGGTGGCGGAACTGGAGGGAGTCGATCCGGTTTCTCTACAAGCAGCGGCTGAACGACTGCTGCAAAAACTCGGTGAAGGTGCAGTGGTGCTAGGGTCGGCTCCTGAAGCGCAGAAGGTTAGCTTAGTGGCGGCGTTTAGCCCTAGCGTGATTAAAAAAGGATTACAGGCAGGAAAGTTTATTGGCGGTATTGCCAAAATCTGTGGCGGTGGCGGCGGCGGGCGACCCAATTTAGCCCAAGCGGGGGGACGTGACCCTGACAAGCTGCCAGAGGCATTCGCTCAAGCAAAGCAGCAGCTTATGAATGATTTAAGTAAGTAACAAGCGAAACGTCAGGGCAATCCACACAAATTAGGGTTTATCTCCCGAGCAAAGCCGTCAATGGGGGATGCCATCGACGGCTTTTTCTATCTTGTCATCAGGATTCTGGGACTTCAGCTTGGTCAATAGTCCGATTAAAAATTGGTTGATTGAGATGCGAGTATTAAGGTTAATGGTACTGAGCGAACTGGGTAAGACACGATCGCCAAAGCCGATATAGCAGTAGACAGAGCGCTTAAGACATTCAGATGGAATAAGACTACAGCTCTCACAACAGGAAAATGTCCTAACGAAGTTGGCAACTGCTATATATTCGGTTCTTTACCTAACTCTGAATCCAGACACAGCAAAACTCATGGCAAAACTTCCCGATAGTTTGTAGGGAACGTCTGATGGTGCTTTACAAAAGCAAGCTGTGGCTTCTTAACTGATGAATGGGATGCAACAGGTGATTGGGCTGTTCTTCAGAGGTTAAAGAGCGATCGCCTTCTTCAGCAAAAGCAGATACGATTACTCTCACCGCAATAAACCACAGGGCGTTCATATCTCTACCAAATCATGTAAAGGTGACGGATAGGCCCAATCTAAGACAAAACAATCGCCTTTTCGACCATAAATATTCCAACAATCATCGATCATCTGAATGATTGAATGTCGTATTGACAATGTCTCCAAGCCATGGATTGGTCGACCGTTGCCCAGTAAAATAGCAGAAGCTTTTCTGGATCTTTGCACCGTTTGAAAACAGATTCCATTTTCTATCGCATATTTCAAACCGACCCTGGCATCCTTTTTGAGTTATTGGAGCAATCTTCCGACCGGGCACAAGGGTATGAGTTTCGTTCGGTTGAGATTAAGCAATTGGCTTTTCGGATTGATGGCGTATTGCTACCTAAGCCGGATGCACCTGATCAAACGGTTTGGTTTGTAGAGGTTCAGTTTCAAAAGGATGAACATTTTTATCATCGTTTTTTTGCCGAAATTGGACTGTATTTGGCTCAGCATCCTAAAACCGTGGATTGGAAGGCTGCTGTAATATTTCCGAATCGTAAGGTTGAAACAGATGAACAACATCTACATCGGGCGCAGTTGAACAGTGACCAAGTTCATCGCGTTTATCTGAATGAGCTTAAGGATAGTGGGGCTTTGGGGATTGGCTTAGTCCAGTTGATTCTGGCAAGCCCCAAGAAAGCGGTCGCTCAAGTTCAATTGCTTTTATGTAGGACAGATGCCCAGGGCCAGACAAATCCTAAGACTACAGCGATAATAAAGTTGATAGAGACGATTGTTGTTTATAAGTTTCCAGCACTAAGTCGAGAGGAGATTGAGCGTATGTTTGGCTTAAGTGAACTTAAAAAAACAAAGGTCTATCAGGAGGCACTACAGGAGGGCAAACAGGAGGGTTTAGATCACGAGCGATTGCTGATCCTCCGAATGCTTGAACGTCAGGTTGGCAAAGTTTCCCAAAAAGCGCGATCGCAGGTTCTGGCACTATCATTTACTGAGCTTGATTCTTTGGGCGAGGCACTACTAGATTTCTCTACATTATCCGATTTGAATGATTGGTTGAGATCGCAAGATAACACCATCGCCTAATCGCATTCATCGGCATAAGCGCCAAAGCGATCGCCTACTCCAGCACAAACAGATACGATTACCCTCAGCGCATTTCTACCAATTCATGTAAAAACGATCACCTTCCCCCTAGGGCACCGTAGATTGATCGCTTGCTGTCGCAAAAACAAATGCGATCGCTGGTTTTGAAACAATTTTTTCATTGAGTTAGTTTACTCAAAATTTTGTTCTGTCTAATGTTTGAGTTCAGCCGCCGCCGAAGGCAGTTGGCTGCAACGAGGTGTTAGACCGTACCGCACCTTGCTGCACAGGCTATGCCTTGCCAGGGGCAGGAGGGATTAGAAGTCTCGAATACTCCTGTCCTTTACGAACAATCCAGACTGACGCTTGCATACCTACAGGGGTTCCCATTGCTATTCCTCTTGATTCAAAATCCAAGAGTTTTTCACTTGAAAACAAATTTTGTATTTGCCGGAATGCTACATCGGCATCGGCAGGTATGAGTATTTCAAGCTGTTCTTCGGTGGTGAGCCGAGGAAGCTCAGGATTCCATGAAAGCAGGCGCGCCCACCACTCGCGAACGACCCTGGAAATGCGATGCTCCTCGGTAATTAATCGGTATTTACCAACGAACCCAGTGAAGTCCGAAAGAGGGAGTTTGCAACCTATGGCTGTACTGATCTGCTCATACAGATGTCGAAGGTGCAACTCGTCAAGAAGATTCAGCGCTTGAAAATTGGATAAGGGTACTGGCAGTTGATCGCGAGCAAGGCCTGAGTGGCATACCGCGATTGTTGGTATTGATCGAATCCAGCCAGCACCAAACTCAACGTAGATCCAAGGTCTTTGGATAGCTATTGGGGAAAGAAGACCAACAAATATTGTAGCACGCTCAAGATTGCTCTTGATTTCTTTGATCCACTCGGTGCCGCCCGCAATGCTGTCGAGATTTGAAGAAACAAATAGATCACACAATCCAAGGAAGCTTCCTTCAGCATCGTCTTTAAAGGCCGATGCGATTTCCGAGTCAATTGCAGCGTGGCTTACGAAGACTATGGGCTTGGTCATAGAGTGATTAGAAATGTGCAGCTTTGGTGTGGGTTAAATTGTAAAGCCTAACTCTTCATTAGGAATTAGGGGGACAGTATCCGTTCATATCACTCTTTATGCTGTTTAGTATAGATAACAGCTCACTTGTATCATCCAATTTGGCATATGGACGGGTAGTTGTCTATCTATGATCTCTGTTTTAACTATATAGGTAGATTGTATCCACCCGTATAGCTTATTTGGTCATATAGGCAGATATATCCGCTCATATCCTCATTCTTAGCATGTAGACAGATACGCTTCCGCATATATTTATTGCTGCCTAGGTTATGTATGCAGATGGTTTCAGTGTTTTTCGGCTGGCGTTTTCGACGACTTCTCTTGCAATTAATGTGAATACCTTTGCATTTCGGCGATCGCCTTCAATCACAAATAATGATTAGGATTTTCAACCTTCAATCTTTCTCTCATCGCTGCTTCGTTTAGCTCATTATCTGCGGAAACAAACGTTACGAGGGGTAAGCTGTTCTCAATACACAGACTATTGACAGCACATGCCGCCGCAAGTTGAACTACATCGTAGCCTCGCAATCCTTGGGCTTGAGCTAGGTTCATGACAGCAGTAATAATGCGATCACTAAATTTTAATGACTTGGTAGTCAGTTTCTAGATCAATCCTGAATTGATGACATAGGGCAACAGCATCTTCTAAGGCAATACTGCCGCCTTTTGCACGTCGCGTTATGGCAGCAGTAATTTCAACCCCTGCGATCGCGGCAATAACAATGTCGTGATTCGAGGCAGGATTACATAAATTCAATATTCACTGAGAGCCTGTTTCGTTGATGTATCGCTTAACAAGAGCACTACTATCGACAAAATAGACTGCCATTTAGCGACGTTCCTCAAGGATGGTCTCAGAGAGAGGCTTACCTTGAATTTCAACCAATCGTCGCTCTATAGACTGGTGAGACGTAGGATGCTTAATCTGCTGAGTCAGGCCAGAAGCCAAAAGCGTCTGAAGAAAGTCAGCTTGTTGAGCCGTTTGGTACTGAGCCAGTCTGGATTGAATGACTGTTGGAGCTGCTGTAACTCGTCTGTCCCAAGCGTTTTAAGCTGCCTAAGAATTTGATTAACGATTATCTGAGTCATAGTATTAGCGATCAACGTCTACCAAAACGTTTTCAAATCAAGCGTTAGCCCTGGCAATACTTCTTCTCCATTTACATGTGCAATCGCTTCCAGCCACTCTACGGGTTGCCCTAGTCGATAAATCCCCACCTGTTTAGCCTATGGGTTAATCAGAAAACCAAGCCGAACCCCATTCTCAAGGTATTCCAGCATTTTATTTTGAAGCTGAGGCAAACTGTCCGAAGCAGACCGTAGCTCAATCACAAAATCAGGGGCGAGGGGTAAAAAGCCTGTCGTTGTCACGCCCTCCAGCCTAGATTTTTCAACCCAAGAAACATCTGGAGAGTAAATTGCCCCATTCGGTAAAATAAACCCACCAGAAGAATCAAACACAACACCGAGCTGTGTTTCCCGATTCCAAATACTGACTTGGGTTGTCAAATCAGAATTCCGCGCAGAAGTAATCCAACCCGTCGGGGGCATTGCGATAAGTTCTCCTGTGCGGGTCAGCTCTAAACGACAATCTGGATTGCCCTGACAGACCTGTTCAAATTCTAAAGGAGTCAGACGAATAGGGACTCCGCTAAGGTCAAGCGTGAGAGCATCAGAAACATGCCTAAGCGTCGTTGTCATGGCAAGAATTCGTGTAGCAGCATCTGCCTAAATCTTAGCAAGAAACCCATTCGTACAGGCTTTGTTGATACAGTGCGATAAATCGTCATGCCCCTCAAATGGTTAAGCATAGATTGTTATACTAGACCCTACAATCTATGGTCTATCCAGAGCCTAACGCCCCATGCAGCCGACCGACCCAGGCAAGTTTACCGATAAGGCTTGGGAAGCCATTGTTAAATCACAAGACGTAGCCCGTAAGTACCGCAACCAGCAGCTAGAGTCAGAACATCTGGCGATCGCCCTCCTCGAAGAAGATGAAACCACCACCCTATTGCTAGAGCGAGCAGGCGCAGATCCTGCCGCCCTCCTCAAGCGCCTCATCGACTTTGTGCGGCGCCAGCCCAGCGTCACCACTGACGGCACCAATATTTACCTAGGCCGTGGACTCGACCAGCTCCTAGACCGCGCCGATGCAGAACGCGAAGAACGGGGTGATCGCTTTATTTCCGTCGATCATTTCTTGCTGGCCTTTGCAGAAGACAAGCGCGTCGGCAAAAACCTGCTGCGAAGCGTAGGCTTAGACGGTGGCCTGCTCGAAGAAACCATCCAAAAAATGCGCGGCACTCAAAAGGTCGTCGATCAAGATTCTGAGTCTCGCTATAACGCCCTCGAAAAGTACGGGCGCGATTTGACCGCCCAAGCCGAAGAAGGCAAACTTGACCCTGTGATTGGGCGCGATGAAGAAGTGCGTCGCGTCATTCAGGTGCTGTCTCGACGAACCAAAAACAATCCGGTGCTAATTGGAGAGCCAGGGGTGGGTAAAACGGCGATCGCCGAAGGACTCGCCCAGCGCATCGTCAAAGGCGACGTGCCGGAATCACTCAAAAACCGTCAGCTCATTTCCCTTGACTTGGGTAGCCTCATTGCCGGAGCTAAGTACAGGGGCGAATTTGAAGACCGTCTCAAGTCCGTACTTAAAGAAGTGATGGACTCCGACGGGCAGATTGTATTGTTCATTGATGAGCTGCACACCGTCGTGGGTACCGGAGCCACCCAGGGCAATATGGATGCAGGCAACCTGCTTAAGCCCATGCTGGCACGGGGAGAACTGCGCTGTATTGGAGCCACCACCCTAGATGAATTCCGCAAATACATTGAAAAAGATGCCGCCCTAGAGCGTCGCTTCCAGCAGGTGCTCATTGCCCAGCCCAATGTAGAAGACACCATCTCCATTTTGCGGGGGCTAAAAGATCGCTACGAGATTCACCACAATGTCAAAATCACTGACTCGGCGTTGGTTGCCGCTGCGGTACTCTCCAATCGCTACATTACCGATCGCTTTCTGCCCGATAAGGCGATCGATCTTGTAGACGAAGCTGCTGCAAAGCTCAAGATGGAAATGACCTCAAAACCTGGGGAGTTGGAGGTGATTGAGCGTCGCCTCATGCAGCTAGAGATGGAAAAGCTGTCTCTAGAACAAGAGGCACCCCGCGCAAGAACTGGCGCACCGTTTCAGTCTTCTTTAGAGCGCTTAGAGCGGGTCGTACAAGAAATTGACGAGCTAAACCCTAAAAAGCAGTCCCTTGAAGCGCAGTGGCAGGGCGAAAAACAGGTTTTAGACTGCATTAATCACCTCAAGGAAGAAGAGTCTCAGCTCCGTGTCCAGATTGACCAAGCCGAGCGCGAGTACAACCTCAACAAAGCAGCTCAGCTCAAGTACGGTCGCATGGAGGCACTCCAGCGGGAACTCGAAGAACAGGAAATCCAGCTCCAAGAGCTGCAAGAAAAAGGCTCTACCCTTCTGCGGGAGCAGGTCACAGAAGCTGACATTGCTGAAGTCGTCGCTAAATGGGTGGGCATCCCCGTAACACGCCTGCTCGAAACCGAACGCCACAAGCTCCTTGCCCTAGAGTCTTATCTGCACCAGCGGGTGATTGGTCAAGAAGAGGCCGTCGCCTCAGTGTCTGCCGCCATCCGACGCGCTAGAGCGGGCATGAAAGATTTGGGACGACCCATTGGCTCCTTCCTCTTCCTTGGCCCCACTGGAGTGGGCAAAACGGAACTCGCTCGCGCCCTTGCCGAGCTGTTGTTTGACGCAGAAGATGCGATCGTACGGATTGACATGTCTGAGTACATGGAAAAACACGCCATCTCTCGGCTTATCGGCGCACCCCCTGGCTACGTGGGCTACGACGAAGGCGGTCAGCTTTCTGAGGCCATCCGCCGCCGCCCCTACTCCGTCATTTTGTTTGATGAGGTCGAAAAAGCCCACCCCGATATTTTCAATGTTCTGCTCCAGGTCTTAGACGATGGGCGCATCACCGATTCTCAAGGTCGTACCGTCGATTTCTGCAATACCGTCATTATTATGACCAGCAACATCGGCAGCGACCACATCCTCGAGTTTGGCGGAGATGACAGCCGCTACGACGAAATGGAGAAGCGGGTCATGGGCGTACTGCGATCGCACTTCCGTCCCGAATTCCTCAACCGCGTCGATGACGTCATCCTGTTCCATTCCCTGAAACGTGAAGACCTGCGCCAGATTGTCGGCATCCAGCTCAAGCGAGTAGAGCGATTGCTCTCTGAGCAAAAAGTTAAGCTGCATCTCTCTGAAGCCGCCCTCGATCACCTAGTCGAAGCAGGCTATGACCCTGTGTATGGCGCACGACCGATTAAACGGGCGATTCAGCGGGAGTTAGAAAATGCGATCGCCACCAAGCTCCTAGAGCAAGCCTTTACCGAAGGGGACACAATCCAGGTGGACTGGCAAGAAAATCAGCTTATCTTTCAAAAGCAAAAAAGTTCCCCACTAGCAAAAGAAAAAATTGAATCAGAGATTTCCCTAAATAAAGTTACAGTCAAAGGCATCAAAGCCTAACTTGGCCTGCACTTCTGCCTTTATCTCATCCTTAATATGTAAGACTGAAGCGCTTTTTTCTTCCTAAATAACCAATTCTCCTGACCTTCTGAGGAACCTTTAATTGATCAGTGGGTCAGAGGTCAACATGGTTCAAGTCCCAGATTTTCTGGATTGCTTGAATGTCTCACGACTTGATTAATCGATCATCTTTCAGGATGAAATGAGCGATCATACGCGAGATCTTAAATAAAGAGTTTGGTATTTTTTCATGAAGACGACTTCAAAGACAACTTCCAAGACGATCTTCAATTTAGTCGCGGCAGGCTCTATGCTGTTTGTCATTAGCTATCAGATTTGGGGTAAACCTGCTGCTGTATTGGCATCCTCTATGCCAATAGCAGCACCTTTGCAGAAAAAAATTCTGACGCAAGCACCTGCTGCACCATCAACCCCCTCTGCACCTGTAGAATCTACCACTCCTCCACCGTCAGTTGACGGCGGCGACATGAAAATTCCTTCTGCTTCAGAGGGTGGTGGTACCATGCCCACTTCCGAAACGCCTTCTGTTCCATCCGCAGCCGCAACGGGTAAAACCATTGTGAGCATCGCCAGCAGCAACAAAAAGCTTAAAACGCTAACGGCTGCTATTAAAGCGGCTGGACTTGAAGAAACGCTTTCGGGCGAAGGACCATTTACGGTCTTTGCCCCTACTGATGAAGCATTTGCCGCCTTACCCCCTGGGACCTTAGATGCATTACTGAAGCCAGAAAATAAGGAGAAACTGGCTCAACTGCTGACCTATCATGTTGTGAGCGGTAAGGTTGAGTCTACAACCCTAAAGTCAGGTGATGTCCCAAGCCTATTGGGCAAGCCCATTACGGTTAAAGTAGAGGGTGAAAAGATCATGGTTAACGAAGCCACTGTCACAAAGGCAGATGTTCCGGCATCTAATGGTGTTATTCACCTAATTGATAAGGTCATTTTACCTTCCGGCTGATTCTGAGTTAAAACGCTTCATCCGTACAAACCAAAGCCAATAAAAAGGGCAGTCTTATAAGACTGCCCTTTTTGTTGCTTTTACAGAGATAGCAAAGCGCTATTTCTAAAAATCATCGCCTTCAGGGTCAAACTGTTCCGCCACCGAATCATCGATCAGCGCATAGTCATCTACAGGCTCTGCGCCATAAACGCCGCGCCCCCCTGCTCGCTTGGAGGTCGAATCTCCTCCTAACAGCTCATCGTCAGCACTAATGATGGTCAAGGCATCATCAACAGCATGTTCTAGACCATAGGTACGGGCACTGTGATCGTCAATGACATCATCATCATCCCGATAGCCGCCACTGTCATAGGCAGATTCTAAATCAGAGAGACCACCAGGAGACTCCTCATAGGTATTAAAGCCTGTCCCTGCCGGAATCAGACGACCAATGATGACGTTTTCTTTAAGACCCCGCAGCCAGTCAGACTTCCCTTCGATCGCCGCTTCCGTCAAGACCCGCGTTGTTTCTTGGAAACTTGCGGCCGAGATAAAGCTGTCGGTATTGAGCGAAGCTTTCGTAATCCCCAGCAGTACGGGAGTGTATTCCGCTGGCGCACCACCGGTAATAGACATGGCCTCGTTCACCTGCTCTGCCTGATACAGGTCAATTAACTCTCCGGGCAGAAGCGTCGTGTCGCCGCCATCGTCAATCCGTACCTTAGAGGTCATTTGCCGCACGACCACTTCAATATGCTTATCTGAAATATCAATCCCTTGAGATTGATACACCGACTGCACTTCGTTAACCAAGAAGCTCTGAACCTTCTGAAGGCTGATGAGCGCCGCCTCGTAGAGACCGCTAGACTCACGATTCAGTCGAAAATGGATCTCTAGGATATCGTGGGGGTTAATGGGGCCATCCGTCAGCGGTTCACCGGCCTCAACTTTCTGTGCATCCGAGGCCATCGGATTTTGTCCAGGGCCAATGGGGTAGTCGGTGACGGTGCCGTCATACTCGACCACTTTGATGTCGATAGAGTCATCATCACCATACTGAAGCTGCACAGTGCCAGGGCGATGTGCCAATGTACACATTTCCTTCGGTTTGCGGGCTTCAAGCAGTTCTTCAATCCGAGGTAGACCCTGAATGATGTCCCCCGTTTTGGCTCGCTCAAAAACGAGCAGCGCTAGATTATCTCCTCGCTGAACCAAATCACCATCATCAATCTGAAGCATTGCACCAGGTGAGACGAGGTAGGGGCGAGCGACTCGGAGCGTCAACTGATCGCCGTCAATGCTCGATACTTGAGATGATTCCGGTGCCGTGATTCCTGCCGCAAGCTCGTCTCCGGCTCGAACGAGGTCTCCCACTGTTGCCGTTGGAGATGCACCCTTGAGCTCAATCTTGGTGAGATCGTTCTCGGTTACAACCAAAAGCCGACGAATAATCTCCCCATCTTTGCGAATGCCGCGTATTATGCCGCCCTGCTTGGATCGGATTTCAGTCCTCGCAACCACTGCACCTGGATCAATCTGCTGCCCATCCTCCACCAATAAGCGAGTATGGGTACTGCCTTGAGTTTGGTCGGCAGACACATCTCGACGCAGCACAAGGGATTCTAGAATCACAAGCTGTAGGCGAGATACACCCGCTTCTTTCTCGTCAGGAATGACTTCAATGTCCGCCGCAATTTGGGGCGCATCGGTATCAATTTCTAACACAAGCTGAGTTCTCAGCAAGTCCAGTCCGTCTATAGCCTTAACCCGCTCTCCGTCTTTATAGGGCAGGCGTTGAACAGCGCGAAGCTGAATGGCTCGACCTGCCTCATTAATCGACTCTTGAGAGGGAACAGAGGGCTGGTCTGGGACGGCATACTCCATCACAGGCCGTAGGAGGAGCGCATAACCCTCAGGGGTTTCTACACATTCCAAGTAGCGAAGTTCCTTTAGCGTCAGTCCTGGAATTACTTCGTCACCTGGATTGCCTAAGGTTTCGTTTTTCGCCAAAACTGCTTCGGGATCGTCCACAAGGTGAAGATCGCCGGGCTTAATCACAATCTCCCGCAGAATGTCGTTTTTCTGCGTGACTTCAACCACGCCGCTGCTCTGACAAAAGATGTCTTTGACAACTTCCGTTCCGGCTTCGACGTATTGACCGTCTTCGACCATGAGCAGTGAGATATCTTTATTAACCTCATGGGCTTCCTCTGGAATCCACAGCAGCGTACCGCCCTGGATCACTTCGTATCCCTGCTTGGCCTTACCGCGCTTCGCAACATCCACGCCAGAGTATTTGATAATGCCGCCGGAGGAAGTGCGATAGCTATCGTCTACCAGTTCAGCCACAACCTGTCCGTTAAGCACCTTGGTACCTGGAGCAGCTTTGAGTAAGAACTGCTGGTTGTTTTGCGCTTCAATAATGTACTGCTCACGCCCTTGATGGCTCTCAAGGTGAACTTTCGCAGTGTCGAGCATCACGGAGGCCGTGATAATTTCGACTTCACGACTGCCTTTGCCGTCTACGAAGTCTGGCAGACGCACCACGCCACCATGCTCGGTCATGAGCTTGGTTTCAGCTAAGACCGATTGGGGTTCAATGCGATCGCCGTTACTCACCGTCGGCTCTGCCCCAGGCGGAAGGTTGTACACTTCTCCAGACAGAATCCAGATCAGGCCACCTCTAGGCGCAATGCGAGTGGTGTTGCCTTGGCGATCGCGTTTTTCTTCTGGCACCAGGTTAGAAAACTGCACTTCACCCGCCATATCAGAGGCCACGTCTTTAGTGACTTTCTCTGTGCTTTTACGCATGTTGCGGCTGTTGTTAACCACCTCACCCAACTGCTGCCCTTGCTTGACCTGCTGCCCATCGGCAAACAGCAGCGTAGAACCCTGGGTAATTTCAAAAACCTCTTTTTTACCGCCGCCTTCTAGGGTAAGCTGCGTGTTGGTTTCAGCCGTATAGGCATCTTCACCGTGACGGGTACGGAATGCCCGCATCCGCACGTTTTTGGGATACTTCACTTTGCCAGGGAAGGGTGCGCGCACCTGCTGCGCCATTTCTGCGGTAAACACCCCACCCGTGTGGAAAGTTCGCATGGTGAGCTGTGTCCCAGGTTCGCCAATGGACTGCGCCGCAATAATGCCCACGGCCTCACCAATGTCTACGAGGTAGGCATGAGCCAAGCTCCAGCCATAGCAGTGTTGGCAGACGGAGCGTGCGGCTTCGCAAGTGAGGGGCGATCGCACCACCACTTCATCCACTCCTGCATCACAGATCGCCTGAGCCAAAACTTCAGAGATCGCCTCATTTTTGGCGAGAATTACCTCACCCGTTTCAGGATGAACCACATCATGTAAAAGCACGCGACCCAAAAGGCGATCTCTGAGCTTAATGAGCACCTTATCGCCATCCGTCATGCTGCGCACTGCAACCCCACGCTGGGTGCCGCAGTCATTTTCACGAATAATCACGTCTTGAGACACATCCACCAAACGACGGGTCAGATAGCCCGAATCCGCCGTTCGTAGCGCCGTATCCACCAACCCTTTACGGGCTCCGTAGGAAGAAATAATGTACTCAGTAACGGTCAACCCTTCACGGAAATTGGTTTTGATAGGTAAGTCAATGATTTCCCCTTGAGGGTTTGCCATCAGACCCCGCATTCCCACCAACTGACGCACCTGGGATAGATTCCCCCGCGCACCAGAGAAGGCCATCATATAAACCGAGTTCAGGGGGTCATTGGCACGGAAGTTCCGCACCACCTCATCTTTTAACTCTTCGCTGGCTCCGTTCCAGGTGTCAATCACCTTCTGGAACCGCTCCACCTCAGTGATTTCACCGCGAGTGTAGCGATCTTCTGTGACTCGAATTTCTTCTTCAGCGATTTCGAGAAGATCTTTCTTTCCTGGTGGAACCTGAAGATCTTCGATACTGATTGACACCCCGGCCTTAGTGGCGTAGCGAAACCCCATATCCTTGAGGTTATCCGCCATTTCGGCACTGCGAGCCGTGCCGTAGTGGGTAAACGCCCAGCCCATTAGGGTTTTAAGTTCGCCTTTATTCACCACTCGATTTGAAAAAACGGGCAGTTCGCGTTGCTGTTCCTGAGTCATATCACCTTTCGTCATAGTGTTCCTTCCGCTGCTGCTGTGGTCTAGCTTGCCAAAGAATCTTGAATGGTCTTGTTATAGATCGAGCGACCTGGAGTTGTGCGGATGTATTGAGAGATCAAGTTGCCCGCTGCGTCTGTGCGAATTCGCTTAGAAGGATACGTTTGCGTCACGCTACCATCTGCGGAGGTTTCAACCGTCGGCTGTGCATCTCCATCGGTATCATCGACTAAGCCATCAAATCGAACCCAGACATAGGCATGGAGTGCAACTTCATGCTGCTCATAGGCCAGAATGACGTCATCCAGACCAGAAAAATATCGACCTGCCCCCGTCTGCACCTTGGGGTTTTCTGCGGTCAGATAGTAGCAGCCCAACACCATATCTTGGCTCGGTGTCACAATGGGGCGACCCGTTGCTGGCGACAAAATGTTGTTAGATGCCAACATTAACAACCTTGCTTCAGCCTGTGCCTCAATTGACAGCGGGACGTGAACTGCCATTTGGTCACCGTCAAAGTCAGCGTTAAACGCAGGGCAGACCAAAGGATGAAGTTGAATGGCGCGGCCTTCTACCAGTAAAGGCTCAAATGCCTGAATCCCCAGACGGTGAAGGGTCGGCGCTCGGTTGAGCATGACAGGGTGGCCTTTAATGACCTCCTCTAGCACATCCCAAATAAGCGGATCATTGCGCTGAATCAGGCGTTTCGCGGCCTTAATATTGTTCACCAAGCCCTGACGAATCAGGCGATGAATCACAAAGGGCTGAAATAGCTCGATCGCCATTTCTCTCGGCAACCCACACTGATGAATTTTCAGCTTAGGTCCCACCACAATCACAGAACGACCGGAGTAGTCCACCCGTTTACCGAGCAAGTTTTGCCGGAAACGACCCTGCTTCCCCTCAATAATGTCGGACAGGGACTTGAGGGGGCGATTGTTGGCTCCCACCACCGTTCGGCCTCGTCGACCGTTATCAATCAGGGCATCGACCGCTTCTTGCAGCATCCGCTTTTCATTACGGACAATAATCTCGGGCGCAAGAATTTCCTGAAGCCGAGCCAGTCGGTTATTGCGGTTAATGACGCGGCGATAAAGATCGTTCAGGTCAGAGGTCGCAAAACGTCCCCCGTCTAACTGCACCATCGGGCGTAAATCTGGGGGAATCACAGGGATATAGGACAGCACCATCCAGTCTGGGCTAGAACCCGTGCCTACAAAATTATCCACCACTCGCAGCCGCTTAATCAGCTTTGCGCGTTTTTGACCCTTAGAGGTCGCAATTTCTTCGCGCAGACTCTCTGCCTCTGTTTCAAGATTAAGATCCTGAAGCAGCCGCTGGACGGCTTCAGCCCCAATGCCCACTTCAATGCCGGAAAGCTGAGAATCTTCGCTGTAGATTTGATCTTCAATTTCCATCCACTGGTCTTCGCTCAAGAGCTGCTTATAGACCAAGTTGTCAGCATTACCTGCGTCGAGGACGACATAGGCATTGAAGTAAACAATCTGCTCCACATCCCGCAGGGGCATATCAAGCAGCGTTGCCATGTAGCTCGGAATCCCCTTGAGATACCAAACGTGGGTCACAGGCGCTGCCAATTTGATGTAGCCCATGCGATGCCGACGCACGCGAGACTCTGTGACCTCAACGCCACAACGTTCGCAAACGATACCGCGATGCCGTACCCGCTTGTACTTACCGCAGTGGCATTCCCAGTCTTTTGCAGGGCCAAAAATGCGCTCACAGAACAGACCGTCCATCTCCGGCTTCAGAGTCCGGTAGTTGATGGTTTCAGGCTTGGTAACTTCACCCACTACTTGACCGTTCGGCAGGGTACGTTCCCCCCACTGACGGATTCGTTCTGGAGAGGCCAGACCAATCTTGACGTAGTCAAATCGCTGTTCTAGCTTCTGCATCGCTTCGCGTTTCCTTTTGTGTATCTCAAACTGAAGTAGTCGTAAAAACTGGGGCAACTGCCGCTTGAGAGAACGGAAAACATAACAGTTCTCGCATCCATTTCAAGCAGCAGTCAATTTTGCTGGGGCTTGTGCCCCTTTACTCAGGCTCGTCTAGATCCATCCGAGACAGAGACTCGTAGGTCGGTCGGGAAGGGGTTCGTCGCTGGCTTACATCTGCCATCAGATCCACTTCAACGTCGCGGCTACCTCCGTCTTCATCGGGTTCAACCTTATGAACCGCAATGTCTAAACAGAGGGACTGAAGCTCACGCATCAGCACCTTAAAGGACTCCGGCGTACCAGGCCGAGGAATGGCCTGACCCTTCACGATCGCATTCAATGCCTCGTTTCGTCCCTGCATGTCATCAGACTTCACCGTCAGCAGTTCCTGAAGGATATAGGCTGCGCCAAACGCCTCTAGCGCCCACACCTCCATTTCTCCAAAGCGCTGACCACCCTGCTGTGCTTTACCGCCGAGGGGCTGCTGCGTCACCAAAGAGTAGGGACCCGTAGACCGAGCGTGAATCTTATCATCAACCAAGTGAACCAGCTTCAGCATGTAGGCTTTACCGACGGTAACGGGCTGGTCAAACAGTTCACCCGTTCTACCGTCGTAAAGCTTCAGCTTGCCAGGTTCGCCTGGATCAAAGATCCAGTGCTTGCCACGCTGCTCACTGGCTTCTTCAAGTTTGCCGTGGACGGTAAGCCGCGAAGCCTCTTCGCCGTGCATTTCGTCAAAGGGGGTGAGCTTAAAGCGCTGGTCGAGGTTTTCAGCCGCCCAGCCGAGAAGACACTCAAACACCTGACCCACGTTCATCCGAGAGGGAACGCCAAGGGGGTTTAGGACAATATCAACGGGGGTACCGTCTTCGAGGTAGGGCATGTCCTCAATGGGCAAAATTCTGGAAATAATGCCCTTGTTGCCGTGGCGACCCGCCATTTTGTCACCCACCTGGATTTTGCGCTTTTGGGCAACGTATACCCGCACCACCATGTTGGCTCCAGGGGGAAGCTCGTCACCCTGTTCACGGGTAAAGATTCGCACGTCTACGACGCGGCCTTTTTCCCCATTGGGGACACGCAGCGAGTTATCGCGCACGTCTCTGGCTTTTTCGCCAAAAATAGCCCGCAGCAGCTTCTCTTCAGGGGGCTGATCGGATTCACCTTTAGGCGTTACCTTGCCAACCAAGATGTCACCGGATGAAACCCAGGCTCCGGCACGAATCACGCCGTTCTCATCGAGCTGACGCAGTGCGTCTTCGCCCACGTTGGGGATTTCTCGCGTAATTTCTTCGGGGCCTAGCTTGGTTTGACGGGCTTCAATTTCATACTTCTCAATGTGAATCGAAGTATAAACCTCGTCTTTTACCAGCCGCTCACTAATCAGGATGGCATCTTCGTAGTTGTAGCCTTCCCAAGGCATGTAGACTGCCAAGATGTTTTGACCCAGCGCCAGTTCGCCGCCTTCGGTGGCAGAACCATCCGCAATGATTTGACCTGATAGAACGCGATCGCCCACAAATACAATAGGTCGCTGATTTAGACACGTGTCTTGGTTAGAGCGCTGGTATTTCTGGACGGGATAGGTAATTTCGTTGCCGTCATCATCCCGCACGCGAATTTTATCAGCAGCAACATAGGTCACTTCTCCATCGGTGCGGCTAATAATCACCATCCCAGAGTCACGCGCGGCCTGACCTTCTAGACCTGTGCCCACAAGCGGGCGCTCAGGACGTAGCAAGGGCACTGCCTGCCGCTGCATGTTAGACCCCATGAGGGCGCGGTTGGCATCATCATGTTCCAAGAACGGAATCAAAGAGGTCGCAACCGAGATGATCTGCACCGGAGACACCGCTACAAAATCCACCTCAGTAGGGGATGTTGTAGTGAAATCTTGACGATAGCGAACGGGCACTACATCCCCAAGAATGTAGCCGTGTTCATCCATCGGGATGTCGCCTGGTGCAACCCGTTTGTCATCCTCTTGGTCGGCAGTCATGTAGAGAGGGGCAAATTCTTTCAGAACTCGTCCATTTTCTACACGGTAAGACGGGGTTTCAATAAAGCCGTAGGAATTAACTCGTGCATGGGTCGCCAAAGAAC
>JANPLU010000097.1:0-27737 GCA_031422435.1 Acaryochloridaceae cyanobacterium VAR_48_metabat_390 | reverse complement strand
TAGACCTCTTGCGTGAATCATGGAGAGAGTGCAAGTTCAAAATTGATAATCGCGGCAATCAAGTTGAATCGTAATCCGAAACGCTTACGCCGATTACGATAGCGTTCAGCCAGAATCCGAAAAATCTTAAGCTTGCGATTGATATGCTCAGCCACGACTCGCAATTGGGCTAAACTCCGATTGTGTTGACGCTCAGCTTTATCCAACTTGCCCTTGCGCGGCTTCTTAGTGGGCGTACAACTATTGGGATGGAGTTTAGCCATACCCTGATATCCTCGGTCTGCTAAACACAACTGCTCAGCGGGCATCGGCAAGCGATGTAACTTAAAGAGGCGAAAATCATGTACCCGTCCTTTGCCAAACGCCGTACAGATAATTTGTCCGCTCCCTTGATTGACAAGCACTTGAGCTTTTAGGGTGTGTCGCTTTTTCTTGCCACTGTAGTAGCGTTTCTGGTTTTTTTTGGGCGCTCAATCGGACTCTCAGTGACATCGACCACCCACACGTCGCCGGTATAGGCAGTCTGAGAAAGTTGTTTTTTGCCGGGAAGTCGGAACTTGCCCGACGCCATTAACAGACCCTCAATCTTTTGAATCAATCGGCACACTGCTGACTCACTCAGCCCCCAACTTGTACCGATGTGAAATTGTGTCCGGTATTCCCGCCAGTATTCCAGCGCCACAAGTAACTGGTCTTCCACGCTCAGTTTGCACTGTCCACCCCGTTTGCCCGTCCGCTCAAGCTGCGGTCGCACGACCTCAAGCATCTGCTCGAAGGTGCCTCGTCGCACGCCGCAACGACGTTTGAAGGCACTGGGGCTGAGATGTTTCAGTTGCTCGTAGGTCATGGCTGTTCCCTCCTTGAACCTTGACACACTTCTACCGACTTCTCTCTATTCACGCAAGAGGTCTACTGAATAGATTTTAGTCGTGGATTGGTTTATAAATCTGGAAAGACCTCTTGTACAGCAGGATGCACAAGGTGATGCTGCTTAACGTTTAGCCCCTTTGCCAGAGCCGCATCCGTAGAAAGCGCTTCAATGCCCTGATTTGCCAACTTAAGCACAAAGGGCAGCGTGCTGTTATTGAGCGCCAGCGTCGCAGTCCAAGGCACCGCCCCTGGCATATTGGGGACTCCGTAGTGCAGTACGCCCTCTTCTACATAGACAGGGTTGGTGTGAGAGGTTGGGCGTAATGTTTCAATACAGCCCCCCTGGTCAACCGCCACATCCACAATAACCGAGCCATTTTGCATTTGCTTCACTAGCTCTCGCTTTACCAAAGTAGGTGGACGCTGACCGGGCACCAGCACCGCCCCCACCAGCAAATCTGCTGTGGGGACTGCTTGGGCGATCGCACTGGGCTGGCTATACAGCAGCTCTACCCGTGACCCAAAGAGCGCCTCTAGTTCCGTGAGGCGATTGACATTGAGATCTAACAGCGTCACTTGGGCACCCATGCCCACCGCCATCCGCGCGGCTTCAGTCCCAACGACCCCACCACCCAAAATCACGACCTTTCCAGGCTTTACCCCAGGGATGCCGCTAAGCAAAACGCCGCGTCCGCCCTGCTGTCGCTCTAAAAACCGCGCCCCAAACTGCGTGGCAAGCCGACCCGCAATCACGCTCATGGGTGCTAGCAGCGGAAACTGTACCCGTCCGCCCGCAGAGACTTCGACACATTCATAGGCGATCGCCGTCACCCCAGATTCCAGCAGCCGTTCCGTTAGCTCACGATTCGCTGCCAAATGGAGGTAGGTAAACAGCAGCAGATCGCTTCTCAAAAAGCCGTACTCTGCGGCTAATGGCTCCTTGACCTTAATCACAAGATCCTGCTGCCATGCGGTTGCGGCATCCGGCACAATCTGTGCGCCTGCTTGGGTATAGTCAGCATCCGTAAAGCCAGCGCCTACACCCGCAGCAGACTCAACCACCACTTGATGACCCTGCGTACAAAGCAGTTGAACCGTGCTGGGGGTTAGACCCACCCGAAATTCTTGATCTTTAATTTCTTTAGGAACGCCAATGTGGGTCATGTTTACCTAGTTCGCAGTATCAACGCGATTCTATGGTAGATCACCGCCGTGTTGAAAAAAGTTGTCTCAGGACATCCAGGCGTGAACAATCCCAGTAGTCAACATGGGACTCAATTAAGCCCTTGTCGTTAAGCGTTAGCTCACTGCGACCCGAAATTACCATACTGGGCTGCCAAGGCACAGGCGCAACCCATCGGAGCGTCCAAGTGGTGTCAATGCGCTGGTCTGTCTGTTGAATGCTATGCAGATCCATCTGTACCGCCTTAAACCATTGCGCAATGAAGTGAATCATAGAGCGATAGCGTGCCACGCCACTAAAAGACGTCAGCGGATCTTTGAAAAAGACGTCTTCTGCGTACAGGCTATAGGTTTGGTCTTCCGGAAACCTTGCGTAATCTGTTTTGAGCGCTTCGACGATGTTCATTTAGCTGGCAACCTTCGCAACAGCAGATACAGGCACTGTAGCGGGAGACTGTAGTGTCGAATATAAAGCCTGTAGCGTCTGCGGTACCACGCGGTAATACATCCAGGTTCCTCGCCGCTCTTTCGTGAGAAAACCTGCATCAAACAGCACTTTGAGGTGATGACTCACCGTCGGCTGAGATAGACCCAGCGGCTCAATCAGTTCACAAACGCAGGCGGCACCTGAGGGCTGCGCTGCAATGAGGCTCAATAACTGTAGCCGAGACGGATCGCCCAGCACTCTAAACAGAGCCGCAAGCTGAGCTGCATCAGTGGGGCTGAGGTGCTGAAGAATCAGGGGTGGGCAGCAGGCTGTCAGTGTATTGCTCATAACTCACATATTGACAGCTCTCGATATAAGCTGCAATATATTGACAGTCCTCAATATTGATGAGTATCGATTTAAGGAGTAGATTCAGATGTCACGAGTCCAACTCGCCTTGAACGTTAGCAATATGGATGCTGCCATCGTCTTTTACAGCAAACTGTTTGGCGTCGAGCCTGCAAAAATTCGTCCTGGCTACGCCAACTTTGCGATCGCAGAGCCTGCCCTCAAGCTTGTTTTAATTGAAAATGCCGAAAAAGCAGGAATGCTAAATCATCTTGGCGTAGAAATAGAAACTTCTGAAGCGGTTGAGGCTGAACTAGATCGGCTGAATCAGTCTGGCTTAGCCACAGCCCTTGAGAAGAATGTTGATTGTTGCTACGCACTTCAAGATAAAGGCTGGCTTGCAGACCCCGATGGCGCACCGTGGGAAATTTATACGGTTTTAGAAGATTCAGCTATTCATCAACCCAGTCCACGCCTGAATCAGAAAGCCGCCTGCGGGACTCAATGCTGTTAATTTGCCCCGCATCATTCCTGACTTAATCCTTCAGAGGCCTTGCCAGAATGGGTTTCGTTCACGATGATTCTGCGGGGTCAAGTGTCTGAGTCAGGCGATCGCTTTAGCGAATGGAACGCAGTTACGGCTCAACCCAACGTTGAAGTTGCAAGTTGTGCCCTTGAAGATCACTCTCGCAAGGCTTCATCATGACTCCTCTTTCTCTGCCAAGATCCCTCAAAAAGCTGTCGTTTTTAGACCGATTTCTGACGGTGTGGATTTTTCTGGCAATGGCAATCGGCGTGGGGCTAGGATTCTTTTTTCCTGGATTGGAAGCGTTTATTAACCAGTTGCAAGTGGGCACCACCAATATCCCCATTGCGATCGGCTTGATTTTGATGATGTATCCACCCTTTGCAAAGGTGCGATACGAAGCGTTAGGCGATATTTTTAACAACGGCAAAATTCTGGCGCTCTCTCTGGTTCAGACCTGGGTGATTGCCCCCTGCGTGATGTTTACCCTTGCGCTTCTATTTCTGCGAGATTACCCAGAGTATATGACGGGCTTAATTTTGGTAGGGATAGCGCCCTGCATTGCAATGGTCATCGTCTGGAGCGAACTAGCAAGGGGAGATACCGAATTTACTGCCGGACTCGTTGCCTTTAACAGTATTTTTCAGGTTTTCTTTTACAGCATCTACGCCTGGTTTTTTGTCTCATTTCTGCCGACTCTATTTGGCTTAAAAGGCAGCACGGTCAATATCAGCATTGCCGAGATTGCTCAGAGCGTGTTCTTTTACCTAGGCATACCGTTTCTGGCTGGCTTTTTAAGCCGCTATATCTTAGTCAAGGTTAAGGGAGAACGCTGGTATCACCGCACGTTTATCCCTAAAATCAGCCCAATTACGCTGATTGCCCTGCTGTTTACGATTGTGGTGATGTTTAGCCTTAAGGGAAGTCTGATTATGCAGATTCCCTTAGACGTGGTGCGGATTGCGATTCCCTTGGTGATCTACTTCGTCATCATGTTTTTCACAAGCTTTTACATGGCTTGGAAGGTTAAAGCAGACTACTCGAAGGCCGCGAGTGTGGCCTTTACCGCAGCGGGGAATAACTTTGAACTGGCGATCGCCGTTGCTATTGCGGTCTTTGGCATCAATTCCGGCGTGGCGTTTGCGTCGGTGATTGGGCCGCTGGTAGAAGTTCCGGTTTTGATTAGCTTGGTGAATGTCGCGTTCTGGCTTCAGAAACGCTATTTCAGAGGGGGTGAACCCAGATTGCTTTAACGCGAACAGCGCCCAAACGAGGGGCATTGAGGGATCAAGTAAGTCTGATTTTTTCGTAAAAATTTACAAGTTCTTAGCATACGCAAATCTAATTTCAGGTCACATTTATGAATATTAAATTTTCGGTAATGACTTTCGGTGTGATGGTTCTTCTGCTGACCGCCTGTGGTGGGCCAGAACGAACGGCTGATTCCGCTCAAATTCCGGTAAATCTGTCGCCAAAACTGCCTGATCCTAGCTTGGTGGGAACCCTAAAAATTGATGGGTCAAGTACCGTTTTCCCTATTACAGAAGCCATTGTTAAGGAATTCAAAACCCACAGTCAAAAGGTAGAGATTGATAGCAAGTTCTCTGGGACAGGGGGTGGCTTCAAAAAGTTTTGTCAAGGTGAAACCCAGATCAGCAGCGCCTCTCGCCCTATTTCAGAGAAAGAAATGGAAGCTTGTCGGCAGGCAGGTACCGCCTACATTGAGCTACCGATTGGCTTCGATGCACTCACGGTTGTGGTTAACTCGCAAAATACTTGGGCAAAAGACATCACGGTGGCAGAGCTAAAGCGACTTTGGGAGCCAGCCGCCCAGGGCAAAGTTAAAACCTGGAAGCAGGTGCGATCGTCCTGGCCTGCAACACCCATCAAGCTTTTTGGCCCTGGCAAAGATTCAGGTACCTATGATTACTTCACAGAGGTCGTCATGGGCAAAGATGGTGCCAGTCGCAGCGACTATACCGCCAGTGAAGACGATGGTGCGTTGGTCAAAGGGGTGAGTCAAGCGCCTGCTGCCTTGGGCTACTTTGGGCTGGCCTACGCCGAAGCCAATCAAAGCAAGCTCAAAGTGTTAGGGGTTGATAACGGTCAGGGCATCGTTGTTCCCTCTCGTGAAACGGTTGAAAAGGCGCAATATCAGCCTCTGTCCCGTCCCCTTTTCATCTATGTAAACTCCAAAGCGGCTCAAGATAAGCCAGAACTGCGGTCGTTTGTGGAGTTTTACATCACCAACAGTAAGGAACTGGTCAACACCGTCGGCTATATTCCGCTCCCCGAAGAAGGCTATCGACTTTCTTTGCTCCACTTTGAACGGGGGAAGGTTGGCACCGTCTTTGGCGGCACGCCTCAACCTAACCTCACCATTAGTCAGCTTCTGAGAAAGCAAGCTGCTTTTTAATCGAGGGTTCAGGTCACAATTTTTGCAATAAATCAAGGATAAATATGCGAGTAGGTATTAATGGGTTTGGCCGCATCGGTCGGCTGGCACTTCGTGCTGCGTGGGAATGGCCGGAGCTAGAGTTTGTTCACATCAACGAAGTGAAGGGCGGTGCAGAAACCGCTGCTCACCTACTGAAGTTTGACTCAGTGCATGGACGCTGGGCACCGGAGGTAAGTGGGACAGGTAGTACCGTCTCCATTGATAAAACGTCCCTGAGCTTTAGCGATGTAGCTAAACCAGGGGAAGTGCCCTGGGACGCGGTGGGAGTTGATATTGTGCTGGAATGCTCCGGCAAGTTTAGAACGCCAGACACCCTCAACCCCTATTTTGATCGGGGTGTAAAAAAGGTAATTGTGGCAGCGCCCGTTAAGGCCGCAGAAGCCCTCAACATCGTGATGGGCATTAACGATCATCTGTATGAAGTGGATCAGCACCGTATTCTCACGGCGGCTTCTTGCACTACCAACTGCCTAGCGCCTGTGGTGAAGGTGATTCATGAAGGGTTGGGTATTAGGCATGGGGTCATCACGACTATCCATGACAATACCAATACTCAGACCATTGTGGATGCTCCCCACAAAGATCTGCGTCGTGCCAGAGCCACAAGTTTATCGCTGATTCCCACAACTACCGGATCTGCCACGGCGATCGGGCTGATCTATCCCGAACTGAATGGAAAACTCAATGGTTTGGCGGTCAGAGTGCCTTTACTCAATGCGTCTTTAACGGACTGCGTCTTTGAAGTTTCACAGCCCACGACTGTTGACGCAGTGAACGGATTGCTGAAGGCGGCGGCCGAGGGATCGCTCCAAGGCATTTTGGGTTATGAAGAACGGCCTTTGGTGTCGATTGACTACAAGGACGATCCGCGCTCATCCATTATTGATGCGCTGTCAACGATGGTCGTCAACGAAACGCAGGTCAAAATTTTGGCTTGGTACGACAACGAGTGGGGCTACGCCAACCGCATGGTGGAACTAGCCAGAAAGGTTGCCCTCAGCCTGAAAACGTCCTGAAGTTTAAGGAGTTAGGGTTTTTATGACGACTTCTACAGCTTCTAGCGCTAATTTCAAAAACTACGCTCTGGTCACGCTGACCTACTGGGGTTTTACCATTACCGATGGTGCCTTACGGCTGTTGGTGCTGCTGTACTTCAATAACATCGGCTATACCCCCATCCAGATTGCCTCTCTGTTTTTGTTTTATGAAGTGTTTGGGGTGGTCACAAACTTTCTGGGGGGCTGGATTGGCTCTCAGTTGGGGCTAAAGGTGACGCTCTACACAGGCATTGGACTCCAAATTTTTTCTTTGGTGCTGCTGTCGTTTCTTAACCCAAATTGGGCGCAGTGGATTGCCGTACTTTATGTAATGGTGGCTCAGGCATTCTCTGGGGTTGCCAAAGACTTAACCAAGATGAGTACCAAAAGCGCCATTCGGCTGGTGGTACCGCAGGATGCCCAATCTGCCTTGTTTAAGTGGGTGGCAATCTTCACAGGATCTAAGAATGCCCTCAAAGGAGTCGGCTTTTTTGTCGGGAGTGCGCTGCTTGGAGCCTTTGGCTTTATTCATTCCCTCTGGATTATGGCGGGTTGCTTAGTTTTGCTGCTGTTTACGGGCTTATTTTTGCCGAAGGGGATGGGCAAAATTAAGGCGAAGGTGAAGTTTAATCAGCTCTTTTCTAAAAGCCGCGAGATTAATATTTTGTCTGCGGCACGGTTCTTTTTGTTTGGTTCTAGAGACGTTTGGTTTGTGGTAGGGCTACCCGTCTTTTTACGCAGCGTGTTGGGCTGGTCGTTTTCTCAAGTGGGTGGTTTTTTGGCCTGTTGGGTGATTGGCTATGGCATTATTCAGTCTTTGGCTCCGACGCTCATTCGGCAGTTTGGTTCAGGTCGTCCACCTCAGTCTAAGACCGTTCAGTTTTGGACATTTTCGCTCGTGGCGGTTCCGGCGGCGATCGCCCTTGCCCTTCAGCTCAACATCCCTGCCAATATTGCGATCGTAGGGGGGCTGATGCTGTTTGGCGTGGTGTTTGCTTTCAATTCTGCCGTTCATTCTTACTTAGTGCTGGCCTTTACCGATGACGACAAGGTAGCGCTAAACGTGGGCTTTTACTACATGGCAAATTCTGGCGGACGCTTAGCAGGGACGGTGTTATCAGGCTTGATCTATCAGTTTTATGGGCTGGTAGGCTGTCTGTGGGTTTCTTCAGCGTTGGTGTTAGCGGCAGCAATGGTGACGCGGAAGCTACCGGATCCAGAACCGAGTCGGGCGATCGCCTGGAATGCAGAGGGCGGAGATTGAGGATAGTTAGAGTTGGATGGCTAGGGCGATCGCCCCACACACAATCCCAAACGGTCGTTCAGCTTTTGCAACAAACACTAGGTGAAGGCGATCGCTAGAAATCTGCATCACAAGAGTAAAATAACCTAAGCGTTAGGTTATCCTGAGAATGTGCAGGAATAATTATGCCGACAATTCTCAGGGAACAAGGTTTTCGGGTTGTCATTTATTCAAACGATCATTTACCGTCTCATGTACATGTTTTGAAGGGCAGCGGTGAAGTGCGAATTGAGTTGGGCGATGAAGAGTCAGATCCTAGCTTGATGACAATTACTGGGCAAATCAGCGATAAAGATGTTGCTAAAGCGCTGTATCTCGTTAAAGAAAACCAGGCTAAATTGCTAGGAAAATGGAGAGAAATCCATGAGCAAAGATGATTTTATAACTAACGCGGCGTTACAAGCGCAAATCAATCAGGCCCGTCAAGCCGGCGAGGTTCTGGATGAAACGGAACCTCGTGCGGTAAAAGCTTGGTATGAACTGACGTCTGCACGGGTTTTCATTGAGATTAAGACTGGCATTGTGATAGGCTTCCCACATCAGCTTTTGGAAGGGCTGGAATTGGCGACGCCTGAGCAGCTTGTAGAGGTTGAAGTGACACCTTCTGGGTATGGTCTGCACTGGGAAAGTTTGGATGTGGATTTGGGTGTGCCGCAAATGATTGCAGGCTTTTTTGGGACGAAGACTTGGATGAAGGAGCTAGGTCGTCTTGGGGGAATGGCAAAATCTACGGCGAAAGCAAAAGCTTCTCAGGAAAATGGGAAGCGTGGAGGCCGACCTCGCAAGGCAGAGACTTCGGTGTTGCAAATTGGTACTCTGAATCTTATTGAATCCACGATCCTAACCGATCACCATTAATCTCTAGGTCTGGCAGGTTTGGCGATCGCCCCAGCAAAAACCACCTCGCTGAAATGCGGACTCTTGTTGCGTAGCTATCGCCCTCCACAACCAAAACATATGATCGTAGAAGGATGACTCCAGATATAGCCGCTCGCGCAATCCCAAACGGTCGTTCAGATTTTGAATCAAATGCTAAACCAAGGCGATCGCAGACTTTAAGCAAATACTGGGGCGATCGCCATCAATCTCTTAGTGCCTGTTTGGGATTTGATCGCGCCATAACCCATACTCGTTTACGCTGAACATCAATAGATTCGCTAAAGAAAAAGGCTATGCATAGCGTAGGCAATCTTTACGTAGCTTAGAATTTAGAGGAACTCAGCAATCTCAACCCACCCTTGCAGCTCAGACAAGCTCTATCTCTATTCGTGGTAAACGACAAACCAACTATGATCAACCTAAGACTAGATTAGATAATTAACGATCATTATGTTTGATTCGACTTCTTGAAATATTATGATCTTTAAAAAATTCCAAAAAAACCTTAGATATCTTCTTTCTAAGCAGTATCTTGATTTTGCTGAACCTCTACCTAGCTTTAATAATAGTTTAATAGCAAAGCTTCAAGAAATACGTAAATTGCAAAGAGAAAATGCTCAACACTTTTTCAATGAAATTAATTCATTTCAGGACAGAGAAATTAGTCTTTCAAGAATATATCTAGTTGATGTATTTAATACAGGGCTGTTTCATTCTAAATTTCGACATTTTGTGCATCTACGAGAATGCACCGTTCCAGGCATCAGAGATTTTCGTCTTCGATGGCTGAAACCACCGAAACTCGTCGCCTAAATCTAGAATGAAATGACCCTGATATTTAATATTGAAGATTTTGATGATCTCAGGATTCAAATAATAAAGCTTTTCCCTACTTTAAATAATAATACAATTAGAGACAATAACTTCTTATGTGATTTCTCAAAGTCAGATTTATCAATAGATTGGGAAAATCAAGTTGGAAAAATTATACCAAAACATCTATACTCAGAACAAATTATCTATCATGAAAACACTCGTTATTTTGATGACTTGCCAGAAGAAGTGAAATATATTGAAGTAAGGGCTTCAAAAATTTTACCTTCATCAATAATGATCTTATTTGATATAGAGTTAGATATTGCAGCAACAAATAAATTTTCTTTAATAAAAAGTAAAAAACCACTTTCAGTCGTTGAATTTTCAAATATCTTTCCTTGGATGATTCTAAAAAGTCCATATTGCGAGAATTCAAATTTAGAACCATTTATTGAAATCTACAATAAATATTTCGAGGATTTACAGTCTAGAATTGAGGATTGTTTATGTCCTTACGTTAGAGGTCATTTTTATAAAAATTCTCGTGGAGAAAAATTAAAGTTTCTTTCTGTTAGAGCATTTACAGTCAACAGATCAAATAATTTAGATATAAGTTTTAATAATTGGCTTATTCAATCAACCTCCGATGTCAATATCTATGGGAATCATATTTACAATTCTATTATATCTTCGAGAATATTCTATAAAAATGGAATTACTTTTATTCCAAGTATCAACAAAAAGTCATCCTGCATTTTTTTAGATTTAAATACTTTCATAAATGATGAAAATATTTCTGCATATATTACTCCAGAAAATATGTCATACTGTAGATCCCTAGAGCTGATTGCAAGTATTTCCTCTTCCCTTGCAATTGTCGAGCTAATTTCAACTCTAGAGAATCATTTATCTAGGGAGAGATCAATTATTTTTAAAAAAATAAATCAGAATTTTATTGGTAGATTTTTCGAGTCAGAAAAAGCATTTATCTTGCTTAATAAAAATCTACTTATTATTGAAAGATTAATTATGGAAATGCATCAAAACAGACGAATGCTAAATTCAAGAATGAACAAAATTCCATTAGAAAGAATTTTTATTAAAATGGTTGGGTTGAATAAATTGAGTATTTCCGAGCAGTCTGATGAGGAGAAAGAGTCTTTGTCAAAATTTATTTTTAGTCAAATTAAATACAAACAGAATTACTTGCTAAAATATTCAAGGTTCATGAAAGAATACTACTCTGAATATTTAAGTCACAAAAATACAGAAGCAATTAATACTCTTACTTTTGCTGCGACTATTATTGGTTTCTTGAGTTTTATAGGATTTGATAGAGTTATAAAATATTTTAATTACATCATTTATCTTTTGTTTAGTGTTCTTTAAATTTGCGATAAACCAACAAAAATAAAAGCAAGCTTAAGATCTTCAAATAGTGTTCTCAAATATAACCATAATTGCCCTCCCCCAAACAGCCAACATAGCATCACCATCTACACCATTCCTTGAGGGTGCACTGGGCGATCTTGGGTTTGAGGCATCACTCATAATGAGTCCACATCCTCAAAATTTTGACAATCTGCTTTGCCTCAATAACCTCATACACAAGACGATGCTGAATGTTGATTCGTCGCAAATAAGCGCCTGCCAGATCGCCCACCAATTTCTCAAAAGGTGGCGGGGTTTGAAATGGAGCGATCTGGAGAATATTGAGTAATGCTTGTGTCTTTGCTTGCAGATTACTAGAGGCTAGCTTCTTCGCGTCTTTCTGAGCTTGCTTCGTGAAAACGAGCTGCCAACTCACCAAACCAAATCCCGATCACAGTCATCAATCGGAGTCGCCAACCCTTCCTTAATGGATTCTCTCATTCCAGGTACCGACAGTAGATAGAGCGTTTCTTGAATGGCTGACCAATCAGATTCCGACAGCAAAACAGCATTGCCGCTTTTACCTGCGATCACAACTGGCTGATGAGATTGACTGACGGAATCAATCAAATTTGGCAGAGTCTGTTGTGCTTCATCGACATGCAGTGTGGGCATAAGCAAATACACATAAATAAAGGTATGGACTGGGTTTAGATTCCAATTCAACGTTCACTACCCTCTATTGTATTCTGTTCAAATGAACGACTACAAGCCAAAACTTGACCTGAAGGCTTATGCACCTATGATTCTGGGACTTCTAGATCGGTATGGGTGTTGACGGGCGATCGCCCTTGTTCCATGAGCCAGTTCTTATGATTGCCGAGTTGCCTCCAACCTTACTTCAATTCCTGCGCTGGATTGTAGTTTCATCCCCAGTGCCTGACTGACTCTAATCACCCGTGCAAGATTTGCAGAAGCATATTCCGTCGCCTCATATCGCTGAATTTGTTGTTCCTTGAGTCCTAATCGTTCTGCTAAATCTTTTTGACTCAGTTTAGTGGCAATTCGGGCTTTAATGAGCGCTAGAGGTAAAGCCTCAAGTGAATTCAACTCAAACACCAGTGGCTCGTCATCTCCATGAATTGTCAGGGCTTCATACTCAGTCAATTCTTCCCACAGGTCGCCAAGCTGACTTTCTAATGTGTAGATATGGTGACTCCCCGTAATCCGCCTAAGTCTCCATCCCCTTTTTTCAACAATCTTACAAAGGTTTTTGCCAGATACAGATTTCATAACGTCAGTTCAACCAACTGCTGTTCAGATTCGAGTTCTTTCTGTTAGCTGGCAACTTCCAGCAAAGCTTGAACTGCATCTGAGAGCATTGCGATTAACTGCTCGTGGGTATCTCCCCAAGTATGACAACCCGGTAGTGCAGGAACCGATCCGCACCAGACTCCATCTTCTTGCCAGATGACCGCTTTGATTTTCATACGATTGCAGGTTGCTGAGGTATATTGACATCCTATACATCTTCGCAGCGGTCTTGGTCTGTTTGCGGAGTAAGGGCGATCGCTCTCCCGAAGTATTGTCAGAAAAGGCGATCGCCTCTGAGATTTAATCGATCAGGGAAATTTTTCGGCAAGGCGGAGGCTGCGATCGCCGCGAATCATAATCAGGGTCTCAGGCCAGCGCTTGCGGATCAGTGGGAGAATTCACGCTATCTCGTCGAGTGCTCCTTTGGCAGGGTCTACATTTGAGGGGCGTAATTTTACAGCCCATAGGTGATAACCAAAAAAAATCAACACAGGGACATAGCAGGTGCTGTCGTAATAGGAGTTGCAAAACGAATTGATGTCCATGAACTTCGTCATCTGTGACATCCATGTCCAAAATCATCATGGTTGGAGCGATGGAGAGTTGGTCTAGGGCAAACTCAACGAATAAATTGCTCAGTCGCTCTGGATTCCCGCTCAACTCTTGAAATGAAAAAGTACTGCTGGCAGAGACTAAATATCAGGGTTTTGTAGAAGATTGGCTATTCTTCGATCAGACAGAACTCATTCAGCAAATTCATCAATTTTTAGAGGACTCTGTAGACTAGCCCAAATACCTAGATAGCGCTGCTGTCTTCAATGCTGGGGCTGCGGCTCTTTTAGAGCCACACCCCTCCGAGTTTTCGAGGGGTGTAATTTGTGTTCAGATTCTTGGAGAGATGTATTTCCACCCTCAATTTCTTTTTTGAGTCGCCACAAATCCTCTGTAAGTTGCTGATTGGGCGCTTCGCCAAATAGTGTTGCAATAACGGCCCCAGCCATCCCCCCAGGAGGCTCGTAGCTCATCGTTACCGTAACTTCTGTACCATCCGTATATTCTGAACTATGGAAGCTAACACAGCCTTGATTTGGCACAGTTGCGCCAGGGAGCGACCGCCAACAGATGAGCTTGTTTTCCTCATCTTCCGTAATTTCGGCATCCCATTCGACATAATTGCCTAAGGGTGCTTTTGTGATCCAGTGAGAACGGCGTTCATCAATGGGATGAACCGCTTCTAAATGGTTCATAAAGCGCGGCAAGTTTTCAAAGTGGTGCCAAAAGTTATACAGTTCCTCAGGCGATCGCCGAATTGAAATACTTTTTTCAACCTGAATACTCATAAATTTTCCTTTATGTATTTAAGGTTTTTTACATTAAATCACTGCTGATCATAGTTAATCCTGCCTTATGCTTCATCTCTCCGAAGAAAGAATAAAGCTTGCTTCAAAATGTAAACATAGACCCTAAATATTGATAAATATATTTCTAGCAAGCCGAGTGACTTTGTGTTTAAAATCATAGCTTTTTACTTGCCGATACTTACCTTGCAAGTCGCTATTAGGAGATCTTTGGCACTTTTTATCTCTGCCTAAAGTTGGAGCATAAGTCGTAATTTATTCTCTAGAGTAAACATGAATAAAAATTATCTTTCTTAGACATTGACTTACCTCCACGAAGGTCAATTCGCCACGTGATTGCATTAGAAGGCTGAAAACATTACCCCAAGGGAAAAGCATGAACGAACAAAATTCGGTCAACGAGCAAAGCAAAGATCAAAGCCTGGATGATTATCGTACAGGTGCAGGTCAAAACTTAACCACAGACGATGGGCATTCAGTTAACAGCACGAATGACTCGCTTAAGGCTGCCTCACGCGGTCCCACACTAGTTGAAGACTTCCATTTTCAAGAAAAGCTGGCTAGTTTTGACCGCGAGCGCATTCCAGAACGTGTTGTTCATGCGAGAGGTTCTGGCGCTCATGGATACTTTCAGCCCTATGAATCAATGTCAGAGTTTACGAAAGCCAAGTTTCTGCAAAATCCTTCCGTAAAAACGCCCGTTTTTGTTCGGTTTTCAACGGTCGGTGGTTCGCGTGGCTCAGCCGATGCGGTACGGGATGTCCGTGGTTTCTCGGTTAAGTTTTATACCGAAGAAGGTAACTACGATATTGTCGGTAACAATATTCCTGTTTTCTTTATTCAGGATGCTATTAAGTTCCCTGACATTGTTCATGCAGTTAAGCCTGAACCAGACCATGAGATGCCTCAGGCTTCAACCGCACATCCAAGCTTCTGGGACTTTATTTCGCTAATACCCGAATCTATGCATATGGTGATGTGGCTTCTGTCTGACCGCACACTACCCCGCAACTTCCGTACGATGCAGGGTTTTGGCATACACACGTTCCGCTGGATAAATGCTGAAGGTAAGTCTCGCTTCATCAAATACCACTGGAAACCCATCGCTGGGGTACACTCTAACGTCTTTGACGAAGCTCAAAAGATTGCAGGCAAAGACCCTGACTTTCATCGTCGAGATTTATGGGAGTCGATTGAAAAAGGCAACTACCCAGAGTATGAGCTAGGGGTACAAATTATTGAGGCAGAAGACGAACACAAGTTTGACTTCGATATTTTGGACTCCACTAAACTGATTCCAGAAGAGCTGGTTCCGGTGCAGCCGATTGGCAAAATGGTGCTCAACCGCAACCCCGATAATTTCTTTGCGGAAACAGAGCAGGTTGCCTTTCGACCCTCTAATATTGTCGCCGGTATTGATTTTAGCGACGATCCACTGTTACAAGGCCGTTTGTTCTCTTACCACGACACCCAAGTACATCGGCTCGGCAGTCCAAACTTTGTCCATTTGCCCATCAACCGTCCTGTCTGTCCATTCAGCAATAATAATCAAGACGGACGGATGCAGATGGAGGTAAAAACCAGTCGCGTTAACTATTCACCTAATTCTTTAGGTGACAATCTCCCTGCTCCTGTAGCTGAAGAAGAAGGGGGCTTTGTGCATTATCCAGAGCGGGTGGAAGGGCATAAAGTTCGAGAGCGCAGCCCTAGTTTTTCCGATCACTTTAGTCAAGCAACGCTGTTCTGGAACAGCCTTTCAGTGAGTGAGAAAAATCACCTTGTTGAGGCTGCTCATTTTGAATTGGGTAAAGCCAAGGATAAAAATGTGCAGCAAAGCATGGTTGATCGATTTAATCAGGTCGATCATGAGTTAGCAAAACGAGTGGCTCAAGGTTTGGGGATGGCAGCACCCGCTGAATCTAAAACGCCAAATCATGGTCAAAAGTCGGCAGCACTGAGTCAAGAGCACACGACAAAAACGGCAAAAGGTCGTAAGGTAGCAATTTTAGCGATGGATGGAGTGGATGCTTCTCAGCTTACGTCACTTCAGCAGGCTTTAAGCGCAGTGGGTGTCGCGGTAGAAGTCGTGTCAAAATCTGGCGGCACTATCAAGAGTAAGGATATCCAAGAGGTTGAGGTGCATCAGACCTTTTTGACCACGGCTTCGGTACTCTTTGATGCAATTTATATACCAGGTGGTGCTCAAAGTATTAAGGCTTTAAAGACACATGGAGAAGCGCTGAATTTTATTACTGAGGCTTTCCGGCACTATAAACCGATCTCTGCCTCTGGTGAGGGCGTCGATCTTTTAATACAGTCAGATCTGAAGGGAATTGACCTGAGCAAGGAAAATGACAAAACGAGTTCTGACTTGGGTGTTGTGGTCAGTCGAGATCCATCGGGAATGAAGGCATTTTCTCAAGCCTTTATTGAGGCTATTAAAGCCCACCGTTACTGGATGCGATCTGCTTAAGGCCAGGCTTTGCGATCGCCAAGGGTGACAACTTAGCAAGGCAGTTCGCGTAAGGACTGTAGAGAAGTTTTTCTCTACAGTCTAACCAACCTGCTTAACAGGTCAACTTGTGAATTAGCGAGTGAGAGAAAACGTTAAAAAGAGAGTGATTAATGGCAAATACATTATTTGATCAAGTGTTTCGAGACAGCAAAGGTAAAGTTGTTCTCGCTCAGATGCCAAACCTGCCAATTATCATCTGGATTGCAGCTAGTTTATTAAAGTTGATTTTTACAACTGGTAAAATTTATACTGGACTAGATTTACTAGCCTTCGGTTCTTTATTTACTTGGGCTTGGCAAGAATTATTTCAGGGCGTTAATTATTTTCGTCGAGCATTAGGCCTTCTTGTATTTTTTGTCCTAATTGCATCAAAAATTTAATACATAGGCAAGCATAAATAAATTCTATTGACCATAAAACGACATTACTTTTAGGGCTGAGGCCACTAAACTTTTCTAGGCATTCACTCAAAGCGGCACCTTTGGTTAAGGCTGCTGGTTTAGTTAGTACGCTCAAAGGTACGAGTCCGTTCACAGTCTTTGCGCCTAGGGATGATGTATTTGCTAAGCTTCCAGAAGGCGCTGCAGATATATCACTCAGGAATATTCCCAAACTTAAATAAATCTTGACCTATCACGTTGTCTTTAGCAGGGTGATGGCGGCTAATGTAATGAAGTAATGCCGGATGAGCTTAAGCTAGACCATAAGCAATACTAAAATTTATCCAGAAATGCTATTTAAGAATTTATCTAATAGATACAGTTAAAAATATCTTAATAATTGTAAATTGACTAATCTTCCAGAAGGCAGATTTATTTATTTTTTTAGATTGATAAGCTTTACACAAATTAAATAAAGAATTTTTAATTTAAAAAATTTCTATGAACAATAGTTGTTTATATAATATTGATCTGGGCTTTCACTTATCAAAGCAAATAGGCGAACAATATTTAGTTCGCGTCGAGCCGTTAGATCAATGTGAAGTGTGTGTTATCGTTCCTGTGCGGAATGAAGCCGATCTATTAGAACGTTGTCTAAAAGCCTTAGCCTGTCAGATAGATTTCCAAGGTAAGCCTTTAGACTATAGGCAGTATGAAGTAATTCTGCTCGCCAATAACTGTACTGATGACTCTGCTGCGATCGCCCGTCGTTTCGCGCAGCAGAATCCAGATTTTAGGCTCCACGTGATCGAAAAAACGCTTCCATCATCCGAAGCCTACATTGGTCGAGTTCGGCAAATGCTGATGGATGAAGCCTACTATCGTTTAGCTCATCTGGGTTTAGCGGGGCTAAGTAAAAAACATGGCGTTATTGCATCCACCGATGGAGACACCCAAGTATCACCCACTTGGATTGCTGCCACACAATTAGAGTTATCACGGGGTGTAGATGCAGTAGGGGGCAGAATTATTGCGGATAGCACCAGCTGTGAAGCCTTAGACCCGCAGGTCAAAATGCGCTACCTGCGCGGAGATTACTATCACCAGCTTATGGTTGAGCTAGAAGCCTACTTAGACGCAACGCCTCACGATGATTGGCCTCGTCATGCTCAGCACTATGGCGCAAGTTTAGCAGTGACGGCACAGATGTACAAAAAAGCGGGTGGAATGCCCGCTGTCAAAACACCGGAAGATGTTGCCTTCTATCAGGCATTGCTCAGCGTGGGCGCTCGGTTTCGCCATAGTCCATTGGTGCAAGTCACTACTTCAGCGCGCCAAACCGTGCGAGTCGAAGGTGGGTTTGCGGCTCAGCTTAACGCGTGGGAAACCATGGGACAGCAGAAGGCATTTCTAGTAGAGTCTGCTCACGCCATTGAAACACGGTTTACAACGCGGCAGCATCTGCGTGACCTGTGGCGACGTATTCTGAATGGCTACCGACACAGCGCCAAAGATGTTGCCACCTATGCAAACACGTTAGGTGTTAGCACACAGTGGCTATGGGCAGAACTGATTCAGCCCCAGTCTTTTGATCTAATGTTTGAACGCGTTGAAACCCGTCAACAGCAGGATGGTCTCTGGCAGAAACGCTGGCCTTTGGTCAATTTGGAAGAGGCGATCGCAGATTTAAGCATTCGTCTGCAAAGGCTTCGCCCACGGTAGTTCACTGAACGTGAAGTCCTTCGCTACGGTTTTTGAAGTCTGTCGAACAGGGAGATCTTTGTGTATGACCGCTGTAACTGAAAATATTCAGAATCTAAGGGTAGAGCCGATGGGCAGGTTTTCTGGACATCCCTCATCCAAAGCCGTTTCAAAGCAGCAATCTCTGACGGAATGTTTGGCCTGTGGAGATGAAATTGCAGGCTATTGTGCGGCAAATGCGGCGGCAATTGACCATCATGGGGCTTTTCCTATCCAGGAATTTGGGCGACTTGCTCAAGCAGGGCTGCTTACTGCCCCTCTGATGCCTGAATGGGGTGGCCTTGGCTTGGGAATGGATGCAAGTCTTACTCATGAGATGCTGCTGCTGCTCAAAAAAATTGGCTGGGGCAACTTAGCCGTGGGACGAATTTTTGAAGGGCATGTCAATGCGCTTCAGCTCATTCAAACCTTTGGCACGCGATCGCAGATTGAGCGCTATGCCCGTGACGCTCGTGATCTGCACAAAATCTTTGGGGTTTGGAATGCTGAGGCTAATGATGGCGTTAAAATCATTCCCCTGGTAAATGAACGCTATCAACTTCAGGGAAGTAAAACCTTTTGTTCTGGTGCGGGTTATGTAGAGCGACCCTTTGTGAACGGCACTTTGCCGGATGGTCGTTGGCAAATGTGTCTCGTTTCGATGGAAGAAGTTGAGACGAAGCATGATCCAGACTGGTGGCAGCCTTCTGGGATGAAAGCAACCGCCAGCTATAAGGTGGACTTTAGCAATGTGGAGCTAGATGCTGGCTCAATCATTGCAGGGCCAGAAGATTACAATCGACAGCCGTGGCTTTCAGCGGGTGCCATTCGCTTTGTAGCGGTTCAGCTAGGGGGTGCAGAAGCACTCTTTGACGCAACCCGTCAGTATCTCCACGATCTAAACCGCACCAACGACCCTTACCAAGAAGCTCGAATGGGACAAATGGCGATCGCCATTGAGAGCGGCAACCTTTGGCTCAAAGGCGCGGCTGATTTAATTGCAAATTACGCGCCGACCTTTGGGGGAGATTGCCATCAGCAATCTCCAAACGGTCATCACCTCACCACCTACGTCAATATGGCAAGAACCGCCATCGAAGAAATATGCATGGATGTCATTCAGCTTTGTGAGCGTTGCGTTGGCACTCGCGGTCTTTTGCCGCCCCACCCAATGGAGCGCATCATTCGAGATCTAAGCCTTTACCTGCGACAGCCTTGTTTTGATATCACCCTTCAGTCTGTTGGCAAGTATGCATTCTCTCATCCTCACCTGCGTTCCTTAACTTGGCATGAACCCCACTGACTGCTCGCCCCTAGCGCGACCGCTAGACTTGTCTTTGTACTCCATTGAGGACATTGCTGCTGAGCCTGTCTTGGTTGTAGCGCCTCATCCGGATGATGAAACCCTCGGATGTGCGGGGGCGATCGCGCTATTGAGATCGCGAGGTCACACCGTGCAGATATTAGTCGTGAGCGACGGCACCCAGTCTCATCCCCACTCTCTTAAATATCCTGCCCCTATTCTTAAAGAGCTACGGGAAGCAGAAACTCGTTGTGCTATGGCAATGCTAGGGGTTAAACCTTCTCACATTTCTTTCTTGCAGTTGCCTGATGGCGCAATCCCTAACGCTAAATCCCCAGACTTTCTAGCTGTCGTTAATGAATGCTACCTCTATCTCAGGTCAGTAAACCCTAAAATTGTCTTTGCGCCGTGGCGAACTGACCCACATCCTGACCATCGCGCAACGTGGCAATTGGTTGCTACTGCGGTGAAGCAGACTATGCTTTCCCCTAGAGTCATTGAGTATCCCATTTGGGATTGGGATCCACGACAGCGACAGTTACGCAATCAAAATTTTTACCGTCCATGGCGCTTAGATATTTCTGAAGTCGTAGCGCTAAAGCGCCAGGCGATCGCCGCCTATCGTTCTCAAACAACTAATCTCATTGATGATGATCCAAATGGCTTTCGCCTTACGCCGCAAATGCTGAGTAACTTTGCTCACCCTTGGGAAATTTATCTAGAAGAGAATCTTTAAGCCATGAATTCCTCTCAATCTTTACCGCCCAGCTACTTTGATGCCCTCTATCAAACTGACCCAGATCCGTGGAAGTTCGCCACAAGCGACTATGAAGCCGAGAAGTATGCAGCAACCATTGCAGCCTTACCGAAGCCTAACTATCGTTCGGCGTTAGAAATTGGCGGCTCTATTGGCGTTCTAACTCAAAAAGTAGCAACAGTTTGTGATTCAGTATTATCCATTGATGTGTCTGAAGCCGCCCAAGCGCAGGCTATTCAACGATGTCAGCAGATCCCCCACGTTCGCTTTGCGCTGATGAATTTTCCCCATGAGTATCCCCACGAAACGTTTGACCTTATCTTGGTTTCTGAAGTGGGGTACTACTGGTGTCATGCAGATCTGCGCATTGCCCAGCAGCGAATGTTCGATCTGCTAAAGCCAGGTGGACACTTACTTTTAGTTCATTGGCTACCGCGATCGCCCGATTATCCTCTGACGGGACATGAAGTCCATGATTTGTTTCTCGCATGTGTGCCAAAACAAATTCGACATTTGCAGTGTCAACAAAATCTAAAATATCGACTTGATCTCTTTGAACGCGTTTAATGTATTGATTGACCAAGCTTGTTTTAATGCGAGTAGGTCCTGAAGCGCTGCTAGAAGTTTTACATGGATAGACACAGGGAGCATCTACTTTGGCAAAAGTATTGACTCAAACCCTGAGCATAAGGCTGCTCAAATAAAGGCTATGAAACATCGCCTCGGTCGCCCAGCGGTTTGCCCTCTCAGGTACAGGCTTACGGTCATCCACCGTTTGTGAGATGCAGCGCATTAGTGAGCCAAGCTGATTTTCTGGTGAATCCTCCCTAAATCTTTTGTTAAGGGTGCCCATTTTCTCAAAGCGTTTCGCAATTCTGCCGCGTGACTTGGTGGCGGTAGTCAAACATATCCGACAGGCGTTTATTCACCCACCACTCCAGCAGTTGCTCGATTGGCTCACCGCCAGGTAGTGCGTAGTCGATGGCATCAGTGAGTAGGGTTTGGGTGCCATCACGTTGAGCCTCAAACTGATGTCGGTGCTTCCAGAAGGCCATTGGCCCCGTTTGCTGTTCATCTACAAAGTAGTGGTTTGACTCACAGGCAGTATGCACCGCCACCCACTGCACAGGCACAATACCAATCCACAACCGAAATTCAGAGATGGCACCAACGTCTAATCCGCCCTCTCGCCGGATAATCTGCACAGGCTGCCAGGGCGGGGTGAGAATCTGCAAAATATCGGGGCGCTCATGGAATCGCCACACAATTTCAGGCGAAGCATTGACTAAACTGGTTTTTCTAAAGTGCAGCACAAAGACAACGCTAATCAATAACTTAGAATACCTTGCAGTCTAACGGACGACGTCAAGGGCTGCCAGTAAGCAGGCTATTATTATGCTCTGCCTAAAGGTGTGCAGCTTTACGGTTTCGCTACAGTACAGACAGCATGTGCTAAATCAATGACCTTTCTTCGTAAGCACCTCCAATCTGTTGCGGGCTATACCCCCGGCGAACAGCCGCCGCCTGGTAGCCCCATCATTAAGCTCAATACCAACGAAAATCCGTATCCACCCTCGTCCGAAGTGTTTCGAGCGCTGCAAACCCTTGACCCAGAATGGCTCAGACGCTACCCAGACCCCACGGCGATCGCCTTTCGTCAATCCGCTAGCGAAGTTCTCAACATCCCCTTAGACTGGATTACCGTCGGTAACGGCAGTGATGAGCTGATTAGCCTGATTATGCGAGCGGTCGTGGAGCCAGGGGCAGCGATTGTTTACCCTATGCCCAGCTATGTGCTGTACCGCACCGTGGCGCAAATCCAAGAAGCCCAGCCCATTGAAATTGCCTACGATGAAGCCTTTACTTTTCCGCTTACAGAAATCTTAGACGCTCAGGGTGCCGTTACTTTTATTGCATCCCCCAATAGCCCCATTGGAAATGTGGTCTCAGTAGAGGCGTTAGAAACGCTTGCCGCCAACCTTCAGGGGCTGCTGGTCATTGATGAAGCCTATGTAGATTTTACCGATGCGACCGCGCTGCCTCTGGTTCGGCACCATCACAACGTGATTGTTCTAAGAACTCTGTCAAAGGGCTATTCCTTAGCAGGACTGCGGCTGGGGTTTGCCATTGCTCACCCCAGCCTGATCCAAAATCTCAACAAAATCAAAGATAGCTACGCCGTAGATGCGATCGCCGCAATTGCCGGAGCGGCAGCCATCCGCGACCAAGCTCATAAAAACACGAATGTGCAAAAGATCCTGCGATCGCGTGCAGCCCTGCATCAAAACCTAGTTGAATTGGGGTTTCGGGTCTGGCCTTCGGAGGGCAATTTTTTGCTGGTGCAGCCGCTGCAAAAGATATCAGCAATTGCGCTCCAGCAGCACTTAAAAGCCCAAGGCATTTTGGTTAGACACTTTAACCTCCCTGGCGTTTCGGATAAGTTACGCATCACCATTGGTACCGACGCACAAAATGAAAAACTTTGCCAGGTTCTAAAAAAATAATGAATTTCTGTTGAGAAACTGCCCCGCTTGAGTGGGGATCGTCTACGGTGCCCTAAGGACGGCTTTAGCTCTAGCGCTGAGCTTCATAAGACCCTATTATTGCGTATCTATGGAAGCACAGTTCAATACATTACAGCTCTTAAAAAACCTGAATACCCAGGCAGATCGGCGCCCCACAGACCCTCTCCGATCACCAAAGTTTTCTGCGCAACCCCTATCGACCGAAGCCTCCCAAGGCGTGTACGTCACGCTGCACGGTCATTTTTATCAGCCCCCTCGCGAAAATCCTTACATTGGCACCATCGAGCGGCAGTCTAGTGCAGCCCCGTTTCACAACTGGAATGAGCGCATCTGCCACGAATGCTACCGCCCCAATGCTTTTGCTCGCATCCTTAACGAAACGGGCGAAGTTGTAGAAATCGTCAATAATTTTGAATACTTGAGCTTCAATATTGGCCCCACCCTAATGAGCTGGCTCGAGCAGCACGACGGAGAGGTTTATCAGCGCATTCTAGAAGCCGATCGCAATAGCTGCCTGAGGCTGAATGGTCACGGCAATGCGATCGCTCAGGTTTACAACCACATTATTTTGCCCCTTGCTAACCACCAGGATAAAGTTACCCAGATCCGCTGGGGCAAGGCTGACTTTCAGGCTCGCTTTAACCGCGAAACCGAAGGCATGTGGCTGGCAGAAGCTGCTGTAGACTATGCCACTCTAGAGGTGCTCATTGCAGAAGGCATCAAGTTTATTGTTTTAGCACCTTCCCAAGTGCAGCGGTGCCGACCCATTGCCCCAGAGGCCCATCCTCAAGGAATGGACTACCCCTGGCAGGACGTAGGGGGCGGACAGATTGATCCTACTCGACCCTATCGCTGTTTTTTGGCAGGGGGCGATCGCAACCGTGACTACATAGACATCTTTGTCTACGATGGCCCTATTTCAAGGGGCATGGGGTTTGAAGATGTGCTCAATAGCTCCGAGCAGTTTGCTAGTCGAGTCGGTCAGGCCGTGCGGCACGACCGTAATACAGCCCAGCTTATTTCCATTGCCACCGATGGGGAAACCTTTGGGCACCATAAGCGCGACACCGAAAAATCCCTCGCCTATGGGTTCCGCCATGTGCTGCCCCAACGCGGCTGGACGATTACAAACTTTGCCCACTTCCTGAGCCTGCACCCCTCCACTTGGGAAGTTGAAATTAAGCGCGTTACGGCCTGGAGCTGCGCCCACGGCGTTGATCGCTGGCAAGAAGACTGCGGCTGCGGTGGGGAAGGCGGCGTGTGGCACCAGAAATGGCGGCGGCCTTTACGGGATTCCCTAGACTGGCTACGAGATCACCTCGCTCAAATCCATGCCGAACTGGGCGAGATGCTGTTTCGAGATCCGTGGGCGGCACGCAATGACTATATTGCTGTTCTATTGGCTCAAACTCAGCCCACTAGTTTAGAGACACGAGATCGGTTTTTGGCACATCACCAGCACCATCCTCTGTCTGCCATTGAGCAGGTCGATGCGTTACGCCTTCTTGAAATTCAGCGCTACGCACTCCTGATGTACACGAGCTGCGGCTGGTTTTTTGAGGAGCTGTCGCGTCCAGAAGGGGTTCAGATTTTGCGCTACGCGGCGCGGGCGATCGCCCTGGCACAGCAAGTCTCTGGTACAAATCTAGAGCCAGAATTTATGGGGCGCTTAGCGCTGGCACCCAGTAACGTAGAGCAGTTTGAGAATGGGGCAGGCGTATATCGTCAGTTGGTGCTGCCGTCTCAAGTTACGTTCCATCAGGTGGTAGCAAACTACGCTATGAGTTCGCTGTTTCGGGCTTACCCAGAAGACTATTCAACCTACGGCTACCAAACGCACCAGTGGGACTGTGAAACGCACCGGATGGGCAATTTAGCTTTAGCTGTGGGTCATCTTCAGCTCACCGCAGATGTCACGGGTGAGTCTGTTCAGGTCATTTTTGCAGTGCTGCACATGGGCGGCTGGGATTTTCACTGCGTGATTCAGCCCTTTACGGGTCGCCCTTACCATACAGCACTCAAACAGGCGCTGTTTGAGCAGCTACAGCAGGCCAGCGTTCCGCGACTGGTGCTGGTCATGAATCAATACTTTGGCGATCGCTATTACGGCATACACAACCTGTTTGCAGAGGACCGTCATCAGCTCTTAGACATGCTGTCTCAGGCCACGCGTATGCGCCTTGCCCAGATGTACACCCAGGTCTACCGCGATAACTATGGCCTACTGACCGCCTATTGCCGCGATGAACTAGAGGCTCCCCAAGAGCTTTTAGTAGCGGCTCAGGTAGCGCTAGGCCATCGTGCCACTCAAACCATTCAATCTTTGCTTTTAACTCTAGACAGCGCAGGGACTGATCCAAACTATCGCGTCCAGATGGCAGAACTGACGGCGATCGCTGCCGAAGCACAGCACCTCGGCTGTCACCTGAGTTTAGAGGGGATGGTTTCGCCCATCAATAAGCTGTTGAATACTTGGCTGTGGCGATCACTCTACCACAGCAACCCAGCGCTGCTGCGTGACTTTATCGACCTGCTTAAGCTGTCACGTCGTCTAGGCTTAAAGGCTCAAGAAGATCGGCTCCAAGAGCTATATATTCAGTTTCTTCAAAAGCGCTGGGTCACTCATGTCCTTCAGCTTGAGGTGGCAACGATTTCACTGCCAGTGGATGGTTCGCCCATGCTGCACTTATCGGTCAGCAATGATATGTCTGCTCCAGAAGAAAGCCTCAGTATTCGTCCTTTTCTAAAGCTAGGACAGCTTTTGACCATCGATATGCAGCCTTGGCTGGCGCTGTTGAATTATGCGATCGCCCAAAAACCAACGCCAGCCAAGATAGTTCTGGGTGATTAGTTCCCTTAAAGACTTAAATAAAAGTGCCCAGAGGCTCAAGCTTCTGGGCACTTTTGCAAAAAAGAAAACCTTCAACTACCACTTGAGCAAATTAAACTGCTCCATATCTACCGTGTCGCGGTTGCGATAAATTGACAGAATAATCGCAAGACCTACGGCTGCTTCTGCCGCTGCCACCGTAATCACAAACACTGAAAAGACCTGACCATTAATGGCTTGGCGATCTAAATAGTTAGAGAACGCAATCAAATTCATGTTGACCGCATTCAGCAGCAGCTCAATCGACATCAACACCCGCACCGCATTTCGACTGGTTACAAGACCATAAATGCCAATGCAGAACAGAGCCGCCGCAATAATCAGGAAAAATTGTAAAGGCATAGGGGCATTCCCAATATCAAACAAAAAATATCAAGCTAAAATCACCAGGCTAAAAATAGCTTAAGCAACAGGCTCACGGGGGCGTTCCGGCAGCTCTAGCGCAGGGGCAGGATTTTCGCCAATAATGGCTGTTTCTTCGCCCATCACCGTCTCTCTACGGGCGAGAACCACCGCCCCAATCAGCGCCATCAATAGCAAAACAGAGGCCAGCTCAAAAGGCAGCAGAAAATCACTAAAGAAATGCTCACCCATCGTCTGGATGGGCGAAGCGAGAGGCGTGACCGACAGATCAACCTTCCAGTTTGTTTTAAGCAGCATAATCGTCAACAGCGAAAATAACCCCGCCGAGACAAACGCTGCCGCCCCTTTGCGAATCCAGCGTCTGGGGACAGGGGCAAACTCTTCTTTTTTATTCACCAACATAATGGCAAACAAAATGAGGACGTTAATGGCACCCACATAAACCAGCACCTGAGCGGCGGCTACAAAGTCCGCATTTTGAAGCAGGTAAATCCCCGCGATGCTGATAAACACGCCGCCCAGCAAAAAGGCAGAGTAGACAATCTTGTCAAACAGCACCACGCCAAGCGCTGCGCCAAGCATCATGACCGCTAAAATAATAAACGAGACAAACTGAACACCTTCAGCCAAATTCACGGGGCACTCTCCTCTTTCTTCGGCTCAGAAGCCTGGGCAATTTCTTCAGGGCGCTGACCTGCTCTCTTCTGATTTTTGGGCAAGTCGTGCCCGTCCATTACGCCAACAGGTAGGTACGCAAATTCTCGGATGGGTGTCACCATTGGGTCGTCCGTAACCTTGTAGGGCAAGCGACCCATTGCCACGCTGTCAAAGTTCAGCTCGTGACGATCAAAAGTAGCAAGCTCATACTCTTCTGTCACCGAAAGGCAGTTGGTGGGGCAGTATTCGACGCAGTTGGCACAGAAGATGCAGACCCCAAAATCAATGCTGTAGTGCTTAAGCTGCTTCTTTTTTAGCTCTTTATTAAATTCCCAATCCACCACGGGCAGGTTGATGGGGCAAACCCGCACGCACACTTCGCAAGAAATACACTTGTCAAATTCAAAGTGAATCCGGCCTCGAAAGCGCTCTGAGGGAATCAGCTTTTCGTAGGGATATTGAACGGTAATTGGACGTCGCTGCATGTGATCGAAGGTGACAGACATGCCTTGGCCAATGTATTTGGCAGACTGCACAGCTTCTTTGCCGTAGTCTACGACCTGTTTCAAAAAATTCAGCATCTGGGGCAACTCTCCTAGATATTCCTAGGTATACTAACACTTCTGGCGGTTTTAAGACGCAAATTTATGTGGAAGATTACTGGACAAGTGCAACCAAACCCAGTATTTTTTATACCAGCAAGAAATCCCGATCGACA
>JANPLU010000096.1:0-45109 GCA_031422435.1 Acaryochloridaceae cyanobacterium VAR_48_metabat_390 | reverse complement strand
GAATTGCGAGACGTGGATCAGGCACTGGTAGTGGTTAACCTTAAACGCCACGCCCTCATTCTCCTGAATGAACTGACCGGGACGGAAAGCGTGGTCTATCTCTCCACCAACTTGTGCGCCGAACACCGGCGAGCTGTCTTGAATCGAGTACGGAAACGTCTCAAGTATGGGGAAACATGCCGCTTGATTTCCACCCAGTGCGTCGAAGCAGGCGTTGATCTCGATTTTCCCTTGGTCTATCGCGCACTCGCTCCGCTGGAGGCGATCACCCAAGGTCAAAGCCACACCGATGCCTTAGCCGCATTCCACACCCAATTTCGTCACGAACACCCAGGCTTAAAGTTGCGGATTGACCCACAGTTGTCAGAGAGATTGGAAGAGGCGATCGCCATTCGAGATCTCCTCACCCAAACCACCGACGAACTCACTAACCTCCTGCGCGGACTCAATGGCGAATACATTCCGCCCGCACCTGGGGGCGACCTACTGCGCGATGGCCCTGGCGTACTCCCCACAGGTCGCAATATCCACGCGCTAGACCCCTATCGAATGCCCTCCCCTGCGGCTTACGAGCGCGGTCGCCAAATTGCCCAGCAGCTCATTGCCCAGCATCTGCAAGAGCATCACGGCACCTACCCCGAAACGATCGCCGTGATGCTGTGGGGCTTAGATGCCATTAAAACCAAAGGCGAATCTTTAGGCATTTTACTAGAGCTAGTAGGTGCCCAACCCCTTAAAGAAGGGACAGGTCGCATCGTCCGGTATGAGCTAAAGCCCCTAGCAGAGCTGGGTCGCCCTCGCATTGACGTATTAGCAAACCTATCGGGCATTTTCCGCGATAGTTTCGTGAACATTATTGAGCTACTAGACGACCTTTTTCAGCGTGCCGCCGATGCCGATGAGCCGGAAGATCAAAATTTCATCCGCAAACATGCGCTATCTCTTAAAGCTCAAGGCGTTGAAAACTCTTCAGCCAGACTATTCTCAAATCCATCGGGCGAATTTGGCTCTTTAGTGAACGATCGGGTCACGGATTCTAGTTGGGAAACAGGCGAGGAGCTGGGAGACACCTGGAAAAGCCGCAACGCTTTTAGTTATGGACGCAACGAAAAAGGAAAAGCCCGTCCTGAAATTTTAGACACGCTGCTCAAAAGCACGGGTCGCATTGTGCAACAGATTGATTCTGTGGAGTATGGCCTGACTGATATTCAGGAATACTACGCCAATACCGGAGCGCTCAAAAAAGCAGCGGAGCAGCAGCAAAACCAAAGCGTTACCGCCAGCTTTGTAGAAAGTTTTTCTAAAGATACAGCGCCACGAAAGTTAGAAGAACTACTGCGGATGGAGTACCGTACCAAATTGCTCAATCCCAAATGGGCAAATGCAATGGCAGCGCAAGGATCTGGCGGTGCCTATGAAATTTCTCAGCGAATGACGGCACTGATTGGCTGGGGCGGGACGGCAGATTTCCAAGAAGATTGGGTCTATGACCAGGCCGCCGATACCTATGCTTTAAATAGTGAGATGGCAGAAAAACTTCGCAAGGCCAACCCTGAAGCGTTTCGCAATATTGTGGGGCGTATGCTAGAAGCCAATGGTCGCGGGTTCTGGCAGCCCGATGAAGAAAAATTGCGGGAGCTACGTGCCTTGTACGATGTGGCAGATGAGCAGCTAGAAGGCATTCGTATTTAGCCAAGCTTTCCTGAACTGCCTTTTATTTTTCGGCAAACCCCAAATGGTGTAGGTTCGGAAATCCGAATGGTGAAGTGACGGAGATCGCACCACCGTCCCATCTTGGCAACCGTACCCTCCCTCTATGAGAATGGCAAGTAAACCATAACTATTATTTAGAGTCTGGACATCACTATGGCGATCGCAGAACAGGGCACCATCTCGATTCATACCGAGAACATCTTCCCCATCATCAAGAAGTGGCTCTACTCCGATCACGACATTTTCCTGCGGGAACTGATTTCCAACGGGGTGGATGCCATTCAAAAAATGAAAATGGTTTCCTTCTCTGGCGAATACTCCGGGGACGTGGGGGAGCCACAAATTACGTTAGCGCTTGACAAAGAGAAAAAGCAGCTTTCTATTACAGACAACGGCATTGGCATGACCGCTGATGAAGTTAAAAAATATATTAACCAGGTCGCTTTTTCCAGCGCCGAAGAATTTGTCCAGAAATATACGTCTAACAACGACCAAAACATCATCGGTCACTTTGGTCTGGGCTTTTACTCCTCCTTCATGGTGGCAAAACAGGTCGAGATTGAAACTCTGTCTTACCAAGAAGGTGCAGAAGCCGTTCACTGGTCTTGCGACGGCAGTACGTCCTTTTCTCTAGAGTCTTCTGACAAAGCCGAGCGTGGTACCACCATTACGCTAACCTTCCAAGATGAAGAGCTTGAGTACCTCGAAGAAGAACGCATTAAGCAATTGGTTAAAACCTATTGCGACTTTCTTCCGGTCTGCATTAAGCTTGGCGATGAGCAAATCAATAAGCAGAAAGCCCCCTGGAAAGAATCGCCCAGTAACCTCACCAAAGAAGACTATTTAGAGTTTTACCAGTACCTTTACCCGTTTCAAGAAGAGCCGCTGTTGTGGGTTCATGTCAATACTGACTACCCCTTTGTAGTCAATGGCATTCTTTACTTCCCCAAAATCAAGCCTGATATTGACGTCACGAAAGGCCAAATCAAGCTCTTCTGCAATCAGGTATTTGTCAGCGACAACTGCGAAGAAGTGATTCCTCAGTTTTTGATGCCGCTGCGCGGGGTGATTGACAGCTCCGATATCCCCCTCAACGTGTCTCGCAGCTTTTTGCAGGCTGACCGCACCGTCCGTCAGATTGCGAATCATATTGCGAAGAAGGTGGGCGATCGCCTCAAGGAACTCTACCGCGACGACCGTGAAGAGTACATCCGCTGCTGGCAAGACCTCGGCACCTTCGTTAAGTTCGGCTCTCTTAACGACGACAAATTCAAAAAGCAGGTTGAAGATATTCTGATCTTCCGCAGCACCGCTGATTTAAGCACAGCTCAGACCGAAGCCCCCGAAGGCGATGACGCTTGGAGTGCAGATAAGTCTGCCGCTACTCTGGGTTCTTACACCACCATCAAAGATTACTTAGAGCGCAACAAAGCCACCCACGAGAACAAAATTTACTACTGCAACGACGAGGTCAATCAGTCTACCTACGTTGAGCTGCACAAAAAACAGGGCTTAGAAGTGCTGTTTATGGATGCTTTTATTGACACGCACTTTGTCCCATTTCTAGAGCGTGAATACTCGGACGTGAAGTTCTCTCGCGTTGATTCTGACCTAGATGAAACCCTGATTGATAAAGATCAGGCAGCAGAGATTGTTGACCCAAAAACCAACCAAACCCGCAGCGAAGGCATCAAGCAGCTTTTTGAACAGGCGCTCAACAAGCCTAAAATTACCATCCGTACCGAGGCATTAAAGGCCGATAGTGGACAAGGCGCACCCCCTGCCATGATTCTGCTGCCAGAATCTGCCCGACGAATGCAGGAGCTAATGGCGATGATGCAGCAGCAGCAGATGCAGTTCCCTGAAGAACATACGCTGCTAGTGAATACGTCTCACCCCCTAATTCAAAATCTGGTCAATATCAGCCAGGGCAGCGTCATTAGTGGATCTGGAACTTCCCCATCGGCAGAGTTGGCAAACCAAATCTGTGAGTATGTCTACGATCTCGCGCTGATGGCTCAAAAGGGCTTTGACGCGGAAGGGATGAAGTCCTTTACGGAGCGATCTAATCAGGTGTTGACTCGATTGACGGAGTTAGCGGCACGTTAGGCGATCGTCTGTTTTAATCAATTTCTGAAAAAGCCTGAATCGGATTTTCCGATTCAGGCTTTTTTCTGAGTTTGGAGCCGCAGCCCTTTGCACAGATAAATTTTGCCTACCTGCTTCATCTTTGCAAGCTTTTGCTCCATAAACTAGACTTAGTCTGTAACCTAAGTCTTTAAGCCCATGCGAACAATCAATGTTCATCAAGCTAAAACGAATCTCTCGAAGCTGCTATCTGATGTGGAGATGGGCGAAGAGATTATTATTGCAAATCGAGGGGTTCCGGTCGCTAAGCTGATTCCGTTTCATGATGCTTCTCATCGACGGGCTAGTTTAGGGCAAGACCGAGGACGTTTTGTAGTGCCTGAGAACTTTAATGATCCTTTGCCAGACGATATTTTGGCAGGCTTTGAAGGTGGTGAGGCGTGAAGCTTTTACTCGATACTCAATGTTTTTTATGGTGGTTCGCTGAACCCGAACGACTGTCTGAGAAGGCGATCGCCCATATTACCGATGAACGTAATGAGCTATGGTTTTCAGTCGCCAGCATCTGGGAAGTTGGCATCAAGGTTGCCTTGGGCAAACTCCCGTTGCCGGAATCTGCTGAGCGCTATATCCCCAGTCGAATGGCGCAGTTGGGAGCAAAATCACTAGAGATTTGTGCTGCCCATGCAATGCGAGCAGCGGCACTACCGATGCACCATCGAGATCCCTTTGACCGAATGTTGGTTGCCCAAGCTCAGGTTGATGACATGACGATTGTGAGCGCGGACGCAATGCTAACTCAGTATGATGTCTCTATATTTTCGCTCTAGGTCAACTGGCTTAGGCAGAAGGATTGTCATCCTCGCCTTTATCCTGCATTTCTTCCTTTGCGCCGCGTAGGGCTTTGGCGATCGCCCCCCCAATCTCGGGCAGTCGCTTTGGGCCAAAAATCAGCACCGCCACGCCAAGAATAATGACAACTTCAGGCCAACCTAAACCGAACATAGACAGGTTTCCTACAAACTGAGGGTTCGTCGCTTCATAAACGAAACTCCGTCCCCATGCCGCGATGGGCTGAAGACGGAGATCTGTAAACTAAAACTTTTAAACAGCGGGAGTTTCGCGATCTAACGAACCTTCCACCATCTTGAATTCTTGCTCCAGACGCTTTTTGAGCTTTTCTGGAAGAGGACGGTTGGGGTACGAGCTGTAGTGCCCCGCCAACCCATTAAGGGCGGTCGTCATCGTCATAAACGAGCTAAGACTAGCCACCGACGACTTACGACGATACTGCGAAATAAAATCGCTAATCTTAGACCTTGCGTCAGATTGTGCCGCAGACTTTTCTGCGGTGCCTTCCGGTAGCTCAATGGCCGTGCGCAGGCTGGTAATGAGTGCTAAGGTATCTTGACCATAGTTACCGCTTAAACCCGTGGGTGTGGCGCTAGAGCAACTGGTCAGCAATAAAGAGGCTGATAGGGCAATACTCAGAAAAAAAGCAAAAAAACGCTTCATAAGCTTCAGATTCTCTCAAAAACATGGCGTGGGTCAACAAGCTAAATGGCGGATTGATGCCATATCTTGAATGCTTGACGTAGTTTCTACAGAATAAACTATTCATCCAGTACTTTTCTGATTTCAGGGCAGACGCAATCCCCATTTAACTTACCCTTAAGATGTCTGACTTACTGCCTCGTGCTGGCTATACGCTCCCTGTTTTTGCCTGTGGCGCTGCGATCGCCGCCCTCCATTGGCTTTATAACAGCATTGCCCTAGAAACCGTCACCCTCGATTTAATTCACCCTGCCGAATCTGCCGAGATTGAAATCGAGAGCGTATGTGGCCTTAAGTCAGGCGTCGCTCTTGCTGTCACCCGCAGCGATCCTGGCGACAATTTAGATTTAACTCGCAACACGCCGATCTGGGCACTGGTCGAATGGGCACCATCCACACAAACGGATTCTGTCGTGATTTGGGGGGGTGAAGGCATTGGTCGCCAACGGCAAGGAGCTGGTGCGTTTGCCATCTATGCCTATGCTAAGGAACTCATTGAGGCAAACTTGAGCCAGCGATTGAAGGGGGGCGATCGCATTCAAATCACGCTCCTTCTCCCTGAGGGTCGTGCCTTAGCCAAACGTACCTCTAACGAAGCCTTTGGCGTTGTGGAAGGGCTTTCGCTGTTGGGCACATCAGGTATTTCCCAACCGCTGAGCGCACCCCGGCAGCTTGAGATTTTTCGCTTAGAGCTGAAAGAGAAAGCTAGCCAAAGCGATCGCCTTGTCTTTTGCATTGGCGAAAATGGTCTGGATTTATCTCGTCGGCTGGGCATCCCAGAGGCATGTTTAGTTAAAACGGCGAACTGGCTTGGCCCTTTGCTAGCAGAAGCAGGGGTGCAAAAAATCAAGTCTATTTTATTACTGGGCTATCACGGTAAGCTGATGAAGTTGGCAGGGGGTATTTTTCATACCCATCATCATGTTGCAGATGGTCGCCAAGAAATTTTGACGGCTCATGGGGTTGTAGCAGGTTTGCCCACACCAGCACTTCAGCAGTTGCTTCAGAGTGCGTCTGCTGAGGATGGGTTGACCTATCTACGGCAGCTTGAGCAGCAGATGGGGCAGCCGCCTTGGGTGGCTCTGATATATCAGTCGATCGTGGCGGCGGTTGAGGGGCGATCGCAGCACTATATCTACACCCACAGTGAGCAACAGGTACAGGTCGGGTGTGCTTTGTTTGACCGAGATCGCCAGATTTTTGCTATTGGCGAACTGGGTCAAACCCTACTGAATCAGTGGGTACCTACCCCTCTAGTTTAAGCCGATGGTCTGGACTGCGCTTCACGCAACTATTCACCAAACTCTGCGTCAGCGATCGCTCTTAGTCAAGGGACAATCGATCGCCCTAGCCTTCTCCGCAGGGCAAGACTCGATGTGCCTGCTGCAAATTTTGCGAGATTTACAGCCGAAGTGGGGCTGGAGATTGGCGATCGCCCACTGTAATCATCGCTGGCCTCTAGATTCTGATGCCAATGCTGCCCACGTTGCGCAACTGGCTCAAACTTGGAATCTAGAACACTATAGTTTCACTGCACCACACATTCTTAAAGGCGAAGCGGAAGGTCGATACTGGCGCTATGAAGTCTTAAAAGAACTGGCAGAGACACAAGGATTTAGCGCCGTTTTGACGGCTCATACGGCGAGCGATCGCGCTGAAACACTGCTGTACAATCTCATGCGCGGCAGCGGCATGGATGGGCTTCAGGCACTGGCTTGGCAACGTCCTCTCGCAGAGCAGGTGCAGTTGATTCGCCCGTTGTTGGGCATTACGCGCCAGCAAACGGGGGCGTTCTGTACCCAGCATCAGCTCCCCACCTGGGAAGACAGTATGAACGCAGATCTAACCTATCGTCGTAATCAAATTCGATTAACGCTGCTGCCTCAACTGCGTCAGAACTTTAATCCTAAAATTGAAACAACTCTTGCCAGAACCGCTGAAATCTTGCAGGCAGAGACAGATTATTTAGATCAGGCGGCTCAGCAGGTACTGGCGCAGGCTGCTATTTTATCTGTGCCAATACCGCTTTTGGCAGCCCTAGATCGTCAGATTTTACAGCAGACCCACCTTGCCTTGCAGCGGCGAGTTTTGCGGCTTTGGCTACATTCTCACCTTAAGATTCAGCCCAATTTTGAGCAGATTGAGAAGGTGCTGACATTAGTGGAGGGGAATAACGGAGATCGCACCGATCCGCTCATTGCCAACATTGTTGTCGCAGTGCAGCATCCTTGGCTGTGCTTACATCCACTCAACAAAATGATCTCACTATGACCGTTTAAATACAGCGAAATATTAAACCCCTGTTTAAACTTGAGGAAGGATTTGGGCATTCTAGGTTAGAACTGCCTAGCGCAATTGCCTTAAATTCAAGCACAATCAACACGACTAAATTTTTCTGTTAAAACTCCCTGTGGTGTCAGGAGTCAATTTAGTGAACAACCTCAATTCTCTATGGGTTTGTTTGTTAGTCGTAGGGTTTAGTCAAACCCTACCTGCTCTAGCAGACCCGTCTTTGAACAATCCTCCGATTGCAACACCCCAAGTTTTGCTGGCACAAGCGGTCGCCGCACCAACCCAGAAAGCTCCAGCGTCAGCAGCACGGTCTTTAACTCAATTGGTTGAACACCATCGCTGTGCAGTGCCTGCTGCCGGACTGCAATCTAGTACACAGTCCACCAACCGCTACGAAATGGCGGCGCTGCTGGCCTCTTGTCTAGATTCCTTAGGCGATCGCACACTCACTGCTCAAGAGCAGTCTGCCATTAAGACTCTTCGCTCAGAATTTAAGCTAGAGCTAGCGGCACTTCAAGATAGTCAGTCTGATCTCATTCGTCTGCGGCAATTTATTGATCCCAGTTCAGGCACACCAGCCTCTAGCAGTCCTTCTATCCGGTGGGTTAGAGGGTTAGATCAAGACGCTCCCATCAAGCGTCAAGAAAATGTTATGCAAAACGGAAGCCTAGGGATCAAGGCAGAAGCAAACCTTGGCAACGTTGGTGTATTTGGTCGATACTCTGTTGCAGTAGGAACCCCTCTCAACCTTTCTAAAAGTGGCACTACACTAATGCAAAGCGACTTAGACCTTACCTCTGCCGTTGAAGATCGCAGCTTTCAAAATTGGAGTGCTGGCATTGGCATTCGTGGCTTTATTATTCCGAAGTCGGTGTTGACCTTATCGGCAGGACGAACCTTTGCCAATCCGCTTGGGTCGCTTGACTCAAACAACTACGGCGCGTTTTATCAGTTTCCCATTGGCGATCGCCTCATGCTTTCGCCCAGCGTTGTGATTATCAGCAACCCCACAAATCCTAGCAATCCCGACATCCAGGGCGCGGTTCAGGCTTCATTTTCGTTTTAGAATCTTCACACCTTCATCTACACCCAACTTTCTATGGCACAATTTCAACACAATTGATTGACCAAAGCGTTTAGCGTCCTTTTAGTATAGCTCTCAGATTTTATTAAAAATAATTCTATTGACAGAGGCAATAAGCTTGAAATAATTTTAATGTTCTCTAAGACCAAAAGTGATAACAGACGTGCCATCTAAAATGGTAATAAAACTGATAGGATTTTAGGCCTGTCTCGTAAAAATATCTAGGTACAATAATTTTAGTATAGATAACTATAAATATAAAAGAGGAACTTTATGCCAGCTATTTTGTTTGGCTCCATTGGTACAGTTGCAGATACCTCCGAGATACAGAGACAGGCTTTCAATCAGGCCTTTAAGGCTCATGGACTTGACTGGCATTGGCATCGAGAAGACTATCTAGCAATGTTAGAAAAAAGCGGCGGTCAAAATCGAATTGTTAACTATGCAGATTTCATGAAACAAACGGTTGATGTTGATGCAATTCACCGATCAAAGTCCAAAATTTTTCAAAGCAGCTTAGCCACATCTCAGATTGAGCCTCGCTTAGGTGTGGTCGAAACAATCCAGAGTGCAAAAAGTCAAGGCTTTAAGATTGCATTTGTGACAACAACAACTCAGGAAAATATTTCTTTGCTGCTGGAAGCTTTAGCTCCAAGTATCCAAGCAACTGATTTTGATCTCATCTTGAGTGCAGATCGCGTAGTTCGTCCAAAGCCAGACAAAGCCGCCTACACTTTTACTCTAGAGCAATTAAATGAAAGAGCGGTTGATTGTATTGCAATTGAGGATAATCTAGACGGATTCAAAGCAGCAAGATCAGCAGGTTTAAGTTGCATTGCTTTTCCAAATCAAAATACTGCTCATCACGACTTTGAAGGAGCCACTTGTTTAGTGAATCGATTAGATTCTGACGAAATAATAAAGTTTGTTACAGGTAACTTAGCTCAAAATATTAGGTAAGCTGTGTAGACAGAAATCATGAATAGGGAAAGTATTTATTCTCGCGCGCTATCACCCTTTGGGATCGAGGTCAATGAGATTAAGATTACTGAGATCGATGATGAAGACTTAGTTTCTTTGAAGTATGCGATCGCACGTAACGGACTGGTCGTCTTCCGGGAGCAAGCAGTGAGTGATGCAGACTTTGTCGCTTTTCTGAGTCGATTGGGGCCGATGACTTTTACCAAAGGTGAGACACCCGTATTACTTCAACCTGATCTCAATGTGGTTAGCAATATTGGACGATCTCGTCCACCAAAGAGCGTTTTTCATACAGATACTAGCTATATTGCTAGACCACCCGCCTTCACGGCATTGCGCGCACTCACTATTCCTGCCTCGGGTGGAGATACATTATTTTCAAATCAGTATCGTGCCTATGAGACTTTGCCCAGCATTGTAAAAAATCAGCTTGTGGATGCGCGGGTGCTTCACATTATTACTGGCGTAGCGCCAGATGAGCACCAAGAAAGCCAAAGTTGGCATCCCCTGTTTTTACAGCATCCTCTTTCAGGCCGATTGGCTTTATTTTTATCGACACCGAAACGCTGTCAAGCCATTTCGGGCATGGCGAGTGACAAAGCCCAGCGGATTATACGGTTGCTTTATCAGCATTCAATTCGCCACTACAGGCTGTACCGTCACAGATGGCAACTAGGCGACATTGCAATCTGGGATAATCGTTGCACGATGCATCGTGCTGACCATTCTCAAGTTATCGGCGATCGCCTACTGCATCGAGGGCTGGTATTGGACGAGCCGATGGCTCAAACTTATCAAAAACGTGGATCTAAAATCCCGCCTTTTAGCGTAGCGGAGAGCAAAGTGTCTTGGTAGAACTCAGCCAGTAATTCTTGCATCAACCTTTACACTAGGAAAGGGAAAGAGCAGGCGAGGCGGTTGCGGCATAGTGACAGCATGTCATTATGCTGAGGAAAGTCCGGGCTTCCCAAAGACCAGACTTGCTGGGTAACGCCCAGTGCGGGCGACCGTGAGGAGAGTGCCACAGAAACATACCGCCGAAGTTTTGGGCACTGCGTGCAGTTCTCAAAGCTGGTAAGGGTGCAAAGGTGCGGTAAGAGCGCACCAGCAGCATCGAGAGGTGCTGGCTCGGTAAACCCCGGTTGGAAGCAAGGCAGTGGGGCAAAGGTTGGTCTTTTCCCTGTCCTGTTGATGAGCCGCTTGAGGCGTTTGGTAACAAATGTCCCAGATAGATAACTGCCCTCTTTGTGCCTCGGCGTAAAGAGAACAGAACCCGGCTTATGTCCGGCTCTTTCCTTACAAAATAAACTTTTTCTATGGCAGCACTTTTACCAGGGCGAAAAAAACAGCTAGAAAAGTTGGTAGACCGCCTAGGGCTGCCGAGTACTGCTGCCGTGCAGTGGTCGCTTCTAGACTTGGCCCTCACCCACGTTAGCTTCTGCGCCACAGATAACTATGAGCAGCTTGAGTTTTTAGGTGATGCGGTATTGCGCCTATTTGTGGCACAGCATTTGTGGGTACATGACCCTAGCGATACCGTCGGGCAATGGACGGCGGTGCGCTCTGTACTGGTGAGCGATCGCATTCTTTCAGATATTGCCTACGCCTTTGGGCTAGAGCGGTTTTTGCTGGTTGCCCCCAGTGCCGCCCGCGATATTAAGGGCGAAACCTCACGGCTTGCCAATACTTTAGAGGCCGTGATTGGTGCGCTTTACCTTAGCACCCACAACTTTACGCTGATTGAGCCGTGGCTAAAGCCAGAGCTAGAGCAGCGGGCAGTGCAGGTACGCTTAGACCCCACCTATCAAAACTATAAAGCTGCCCTTCAGCAATGGACTCAAGGCCACTTCCATCTGTTGCCAGAGTATCGCGTGACAGAAGAAGCGACCCCCGCTTCGCCACTTCTGCGTTTTAGTGCCGAAGTTTGGATTCAGGATAAATGCTGTGGCGTGGGTACGGGGTCTTCTCGTAAAGCTGCCGAAAAAGCTGCCGCCCAAGCTGCCTACTTGACGTTAGGCGCTACGCCACTGAATGCTCATCTGCTAACCCAAAATAACTAAGCCATAAATTTATCCAGCGCTTCAATCCTGTCTATTTTGTTGAGAATCTAAAATGGATAGGCGTGTCCCAGAAGGTGAGTGCAGTATTGTTGATTTCGTAAATTGATGCAGGAGAGATGTTATGACTGCTGAAGAATTGCTCGAACAATATACTGCTGGCGAAAGAAATTTCAGTGGGGTTGATTTGAGTCAAACTAATCTGAGAAGGGCTGATTTGAGGGAGATTGACTTAAGTGATGCCAACTTAAGCGGTGTTGATTGGCGAGAAGCTAACCTGAGTGGAGCCAACTTAAGCGGTGCCAACTTGACCCAATGGGCTGCTTTGAGTGGAGCTAACTTGAGCGGTGCCAACTTGAGCGGTGCCAATTTGAGCGGTGCTGATATGTTGGGGGTTGACCTGAGCAACGCCAACATGAGAGGATTTAAGGGACGTCCCGGATTGGAAGGTGCCATCTTCGATAGTACTATTTTGCGTGATGGCAGTATTGTAGATACTCGAACCGTAATTGACTGAAAAAGCTGAATCACGGGATTGTAAATTAGCAATGGTAGGGTGGGTTGAGGCACGAAACCCATACCCCATAACGAATCACTCAAAATCATCCTCAAACTCAAGCGAAGTATCCGCCCCCCACATCACGTCATACTTCCCTTCGCGCACAAACTTATGAAAACTGGAATATTCCCAATCCTTCGGTGCCCTCACCAACCCCTGCCGCACCGGATTGTAATCGAATTATCTGAATCCCCTCCGGCAAAGACCGCCGGAGGGGATTCAGTGGATGGCTGCATCATGTACCAAAGCGATCGCCTCAGTAAAGCAACATTTTGAGGGTTGTACAACTGCGATCGCCGATGATGCGTCGCCAGCGATTTATGTTGAAGGGACTTGGTTAAGCGAAGCGAAACCCAGCCTACACCACTCTATTTGGGGGTCTTAAAGATGTAACAGGAGATTCCAGCGTTGTACGTATCTACGGCTCCACGGTTAAGCCTATGGCTCAGTGCCCTCATTTAGAAGATTCAGATAGTCTCGGTATACAAATATGCGATCGCGCTGTCGCCCTGTCAATTCTTCGACAATGCCAAGGGCTACTAATCCACTAATGGCAGCGGCAATAGTAGGGCGCGTCAGTTCTAATTGACTGGAAAGGTGATGAATTGAAAAAATCGGCTTTTTACGCATGATGTAATGAACCTGAAGGGCTGACCCAGCCCCTCGTCCTATGCTTTCAATTCGACGGCGATCGCGCTCAAAAAGGTCAAGAATGTTCTTGGCGCTGCTGCTAGCCTGTTCTGCTGTAGTGACGACCCCTTCCAGGAAAAATTGCAGCCATTGTTCCCAGCTACCTTTGAGCCGCACCTGTTGTAGCAAGTCGTAGTACTGCTGGCGATGAGTCTTGAAATACAGACTGAGATACAGCAATGGTTCTGATAATGCGCCTTCAGAACAGAGCAAAAAGGTGATTAATAACCTGCCCAAGCGACCATTTCCATCTAAAAAGGGGTGAATGGTTTCAAATTGCACATGGGCAAGGGCTGCTTTGATGAGTGTCGGCGTTCGCACTGGCTGATCGTGTATAAATTTTTCTAGCGCCCCTAAACAGTCCATCAAATTCTCTTGGGGAGGTGGGACGTACTGAGCATTGCCAGGACGGGTTCCGTTAATCCAGTTTTAAGAAGTTCTAAACTCCCCAGGAGATTTCTCACTACCGCGTCCCTGAGATAAAAGCACTCCATGTATTTCTCGAATTAGCCTTAAAGACAGCGGAAATCCTTCTCTTAGTCGTGTGAGGCCACAATCTAATGCCGCTACATAGTGAGAAACTTCTCGAACGTCATCTAAAGGCACACCAGGGGCTTCATCGGTTTCGTAGAGCAGTAGGTCAGAAAAAGAAGATTGCGTCCCTTCAATCTGAGAAGAAAGAACGGCTTCTTTTCGGACGTATAGGTACAAAAATAGAGATGTTTCAGGCAGTAGAGTTGCAATACCGTCTAGACGACCTAATGCTCGATTGGCACGTTCTAACCAATCGCATAGGTCGATGTCTAGAACGAGTTCTGGGTTAGGAGGCAATGGGCTGGGAATAAGTGCCTGAAAAGGTTCTGGGCTGGTTGAACACCGAACGTAATGGCCTTGAAGCCCTCTTTCCATAAGTCTAAGTGCGTTATGAAAGGATCTTTGCATAAGAAAGCGCATTATGAAAAGATAGCATGCTATCTTTTCATAACGTTGAAAGTCGTGCGCTCTGAGATGAAGTTTTGAGCGCAGTGGCAGTATTTGTGATTCCTGCAACTCTTTGTATAAGAGCATTAAGGTATCAGAGCATTGAATCCAAATCAATAGATGCTTCGTACCACTCATGAAGTCTCATGAAACTCGGAGCATACCAATGAAGAAAGCAGTGCAATCGTGGCTGAATCTGATGATGGGGGTATTGACCTGTCTTTTGATTGTCGGTTTATCAGCATATCCATCCTTTAGCAACACGGCTCCAATGCAGTGGTCAAGCGACCTACAGCCAGAATCCAATCTTTTGGCACAAGGGATGATGGGTGAATCCATGAAGCAGTATCAGATTACGTTGAGTAGCCAAACCGTGGTGCCCAATGCGCCCTCAACGATGGCAATGGGCAGTGCAGAAGCCACCCTCAAAGGCGATCGCCTGACGGTACGCGGCAGCTTTAGCCAATTGTCCAGCGCCCTGCGGGACTACGCCGTTGATCCAGTCAATCCGCCCAATCCTAAAATTACCTCTGCGGTGCATATCCATCGGGGTGCCGATACCGAAAATGGCCCATTCCAATTTGCCTTAACGGTAAAAACAAATCGTCAAACCATGGGTGGTAAATTTAGCGGCAAGTACACCCTCTCCCCAGAACAGCTTCAGGCGCTCTCCGAAGGCAAACTCTATATTGACCTACATACCCAACAAAACCGAGCCGGAGAGTTGCGCGGCGCGTTTCAGGCCATCTCGTAAGTGCTGAATGCGTTAGGTCAGTGCGCTCAAATAGGCTGAGTATGCCTGCACAGGTTCTCAAGTAGCGACACAGGATTGGGTAGATTTAACGGTTGACCGATGGCTGATCCGATGGAGTTAAAGGCTGATTCATCCGATCAGCCACAATTCAGTCACAATAGAGACACCGTTTGCCAACGGAGATCGCCGCGCACCAAAAGTCTGCCCGATTCTGTGTTGTCTCCTCTGATTGGGTTGATTTCCGGTCAGGAAATCTGCTCTACCCCTCACCAATACGGTATGCTTTCTGAGCCGTCTTCTAACTTAGCGTCCTCATTGCAAAATCAAACGGATGCAGAACTGATCTTTGCCCTCAGAAGTGGTCAAACCTCTGCCCTGAGCGTACTGTACGATCGCCATTCAGGATTGGTGTACGGGCTTGCCCTCAACGTCTTAGATAATGTCCAAGAAGCAGAAGACCTAACCCAAGAAGTCTTTATCACCCTCATTAAAGGGACTGCCTACAACCCGCAGCGAGGGTCGCTCCGTACTTTTCTTGCCATTTTGACAAAGTCTCGGGCGCTAGATCGGCTCCGGTCGCGCAGTTCTGCACGTCAGCGAATTTCTCGCTGGCAGCAGAGTAAAACATCGGAGCCAACGCCCAAAACTCCCCTCGAGCAGGTCTTTCAACAAGAACAGTCCCAAGCCGTAAAAGAAGCATTAGCACAACTGCCACAAGCAGAGCAGCAGGTTTTGCGATTGGCTTATTACGATGGGTTTAGCCAATCTGAAATTGCTCAGCAGTTGGCGTTACCGCTAGGAACGGTAAAAACCAGAGCCAGACGAGGTCTGCTAAATCTGCGTCAGTTTCTTGCCCCTTTTACGGAATAAGCGCCCTCCCTATGGCTATGTCGATGCCCTCAGATGAGTTACAGCTATTAGTCGCAGGCTATGTCTTGGGGGATCTTAGTGTCGAGGAAGCGATCGCATTTGAGCAGCTTTTGACAAACGACCCTGCGATCGCCACCGAAGTGATGCAGCTACAGGCAACGCTAGAAGCGGCCTATGCCCCATTTGAGGTTGCGCCTTCTGTCAAATTGCGATCGCGCATTTTAGAAAGTGCCGAAATAAGTCCATCCCCGCCCATCAGCGCTGCTGCCGTCAGCTTGCCGCCGCGCCGCCGTCGGTTTCCTCTGCGAGGTTTATTGGAGGGTGTTGCGGTGGCTATCATTGCGGCTCTTGGTATTCATAACTATCGTCTTTCTCAAGCGCTGCAAATCAGCCAGGCGCAAACCCAGCAGTTTGCCACGTTGACCTACGAGCTGCAATCCACCATTGCCAATCAGCAGGCTTCTGCCAGGGTCGTGGTCAATCCTAAAACCTTAGAAGGGAAGCTATCGGTTCAAAATCTCCCGCCCGTGCCTTCTGGTAAAGTGTACGTGCTGTGGACTGTCTTGCAGTCGAAGGCTCCCTTTACAAAGGATACAAAAGACGCTGTGCTAGTCCAGGCATTTCAGGTCGATATCCAAGGGCAGCTCACACAGCCCATCGTCTTGCCTGCGGCCTTCCGCACTCAAGAACAGGTTACAACAGTAGCCGTGACCATCGAAGACGCGCAGTCGCCCCAAAATCACGTTGGCAAACCGATTTTGGTTGCCAAGCTATAGGCAAACCGATGACCAGTTGTTAGGCCGCAGATGCGATCGCCGCATTTAGCGTGGCGCTCGGACGCATGGCATGGCTGGTTTTCTCTGCATCAGCATGATAATAACCTCCTATATCTACCGCACTGCCTTGAGCCGCCTTGAGTTCATCTAAGATGGTGGCTTCGTTTTCAACGAGCTGTTGGGCAAGCTTCGCAAATTTGGTCTTAAGTTCCGCATTTTTATCCTGTTCGGCGAGTGCCTGTGCCCAATACATTGCCAAATAGAAATGCCCCCCGCGATTGTCTAACTCATTGACCCGAGAGGAAGGAGACTTGGAGTTGTCTAGGTATTGACCGTTGGCTTTGTTGAGGGCTTCTGCCAAAATCAAGGCATTTTCATTGTTCGTTTTTGTTGCTAAATCTTCTAGCGCTACGGCAAGTGCCAAAAATTCGCCCAAAGAATCCCAACGTAGATGCCCTTCGTTCACAAATTGCTGCACATGCTTGGGCGCAGAGCCGCCAGCTCCCGTTTCAAACAAACCCCCACCCGCCAGCAGCGGCACAATAGACAGCATTTTTGCACTGGTGCCCAGCTCAAGAATCGGGAAAAGGTCGGTTAAATAGTCCCTTAAAACGTTGCCAGTGACCGAAATCACGTTTTTGCCTACCTTGATCTGTTCGCAGGTGAAGCGCATGGCCTCCACAGGAGACATGATTTTGATTTCAAGTTCGGCAATGTCGTAACCAGACAAATATTGATTGACCTTCCTAATCAGATTGGCATCGTGGGCACGGTTTGGATCGAGCCAAAAAATGGTGGGTGAGCCAGTGGCTTTCGCACGACTAACCGCCAATTTTACCCAATCTTGGATAGGTAAATCTTTGGTTTGGCACATGCGCCAGATATCCCCTTTTTCGACGGGATGCTTCATCAAAACCTGTCCCGCAGCATCCACAACCCGCACCGTTCCATCCAAAGGAATTTCAAAGGTTTTATCGTGGGAACCATACTCTTCTGCTTTTTGGGCCATTAAGCCCACGTTGGCAACATTCCCCATGGTGGTGACATCAAATGCCCCCTGTTCTTGGCAGAATTTAATAATTTCTTGGTAAATCGTGGCATAGCAACGGTCGGGAATCATCGCCTTAGTATCCGCCGCTTTGCCGTCTGGCCCCCACATTTTGCCAGAGGTGCGAATGGCAGCCGCCATCGAAGCATCAATAATCACATCGCTCGGGACATGGAGATTAGTAATCCCTTTGTCAGAGTTGACCATTGCCAGTTTAGGACGGGTTTCGTAGGTGGCTTTTAGGTCTGCGGCGATCGCCTCACGCTCATCCTCAGGGAGAGCCTGGATTTTTGCGTACAGATCTCCCAGTCCGTTGTTGGGGGTAATGCTTAATTTCGCAAAGGTATCGGCGTACTTCGTAAAAACGTCTTTGTAATAAACGGTAACGGCATGTCCAAAAAGGATGGGGTCAGAGACTTTCATCATCGTCGCTTTAACGTGGAGCGAAAGCAGGATGTCTTCTGCTTTTGCAGCGCTCATCTCTTTTTCATAGAAGGCTCGCAGTGCGCTGACGCTCATGACGGCTGCGTCAATCACTTCCCCTTCGAGCAAGGCTGTTTTTTCTTTGAGGACGGTAATCGAACCCTCTTTTGCAACCAGCTCCACTTTGACATTGCCTGCTTTTTCCATCACCACCGATTGCTCAGTGCCATAAAAATCGCCGCCATCCATGTGGGCAACATGCGATCGCGAGTCCGGTATCCATGCCCCAACCGAGTGCGGGTTCTTTTGTGCATACTGCTTTACTGCTGCTGCGACCCGTCGATCTGAGTTGCCTTCGCGCAGCACAGGGTTAACGGCACTGCCCAGCACTTTGGCATAGCGTGCTTTGGTTGCTGCTTCAGCCTCCGTTTTGGGTTCAGCAGGGTAGTTAGGGATGTCGTATCCTTGACCCTGAAGTTCTTTAATCGCTGCCGTGAGCTGCGGCAGGGAGGCGCTGATATTGGGCAGCTTAATGATGTTGGCTTCCGGCGTTTTAGCCAGTTCACCCAGTTGCGTCAGCGCATCGGGCTGACGCTGGGACTCGGTTAGATTTTCTGGAAAGGTAGCAATAATGCGACCCGCTAGGGAGATATCGCTGGTTTCTACAGCCACATCCGCCGCATCTGTAAAGACTTTGATAATGGGGAGCAAAGAATAGGTTGCCAAAGCAGGCGCTTCATCTGTAAATGTATAAACAATTTTATGAGTCATGGATTTCCCTATAGGTTGCTGCTTTGGGTTGCTGCTTTGGCAATTGAGACTAAGTCAACGCGAGTTCGATGATGCATTAAGACCCTCACCCCCAACCCCTCTCCCGCAGGAGAGGGGCTTAGAAGCCTTGATTTTTGATTAGCTCCTCCTTATCCTGCGGGAGAAGGAGGCTGGGAGGATGAGGGGACTTCGATTCTGTCGAACTCACGTTAAGTCACTACGGTAAAACGGAATAATGATCCATTTACGTCTGACTCATTACTTTTTGCGCCAAATCCTACAAAAGTTCTAAAAACCAGAATGGTTCATACACAATCTATGAGGTGGCCTGACTGATTTCTGTCACCCAGGATGCTACAGGAGTTCCGTTTTGTTGACACAGCACCAATGTAGAACTAGGACTCGCTTCAAAGCCAATCCGCTCATAGAACCGCTGTTGGTGGGTAGTCATAAGATAAACGCGCTCGACTCGATTGAGGTGAGGATGCGCTAAGAGCGTCTGCACCAACTGTCGCCCTAGACCAGAACTGCGGTACTCGGGGTGGATCACCACATCCCAAATGGTGGCGCGATAGATGCCGTCTGAGGTGGCACGGGCAAACCCGATGAGGGCATCGCCTGCCCAAACGCTAATGACGGGGTTGCTGTGGGCGATCGCAATTCCCAAATCTTCGGCAGTCCGATCTTGTGCCCAAAAGGCCGCCACCTGAAACAGCGCCTGAAGCTGCGCCAAATCTGCTGCGGTTGTGGCTGCGGATGGGTGCGGCGTTAGCCCTTCACAAAATCGAACCTGTCGATGATCCATAGATGAAACCTGAGTTCTAAGCTGCTTAGCCTAGAGTAAAAAGCAGGGCGTTAGCGCCATCATTGCTACACTACCGCAGAATTGAAGGTACACAGCGCCGATGCATCACCCCCTTTAAATGCGTTACCGTAAATGACTGGATGGCAAAAGCCCAGTCTTCAAGTTTACGATTCTCAACAATCTTTCCGTGAAGTGTAACCCTTCATTGCAAAAGAAAAAGTTGTGCCCTCGCAAGTGATAGGTTTTGTAATGTCAAACCATGACGCAGTATTCAGAAAGGAGATCCCCTTGCAATTCGATACACCGCAAGCTACCCCCTCGGCCTTTCGCGAAGACCTGAGCGACTATGTAGCCAATCTACAGCTCCACATGACTTTACAGGCTCGAAATTTAGTGCCTTCCCTCAGCGGCGGCGGCGACAGCCGTGAAGCGCTGCTACATCAAACTCAGGCTACCTTTGAGAAGTATGTTTCTCGGCAGTCTTAACAGATTTAGCTGAAAGTAGCGTTTTTAATGTTGAGATCAAAAACCGAGGGTTTCCTCGGCTTTTTTGTGAGTTGTTCTGCCCTATGCTGGTTTCACCCGATTGGTTAGCTACCCATCGCGCCTCAGAAGGCTTAGTCATTGTAGACTGTCGGTTTGCGCTTGCTGAGCCACAGTTAGGCTATCGGCAATACCTTGAAGGCCATATCCCTAGCGCGCATTACCTCGATCTTAACCAAGATCTTGCCAGCCCAGTACAGCCCCACGGCGGTCGTCATCCGCTGCCAGAAATTTCTGCTATCGCGGCAAAGCTATCGCGGATGGGTGTGACCGCTGAAACGTTAGTGGTGGCCTATGATGACAGTCGTTTTGCGTTTGCCTCGCGGCTCTGGTGGCTGCTGAAATATATGGGGCATGATCGCATCGCAATCTTAGACGGCGGGTTCTCTGCCTATCAAGCGGCTGGCTTGCCGATTACTCAAGAAGTTCCGGCACAGCGCAGTGAAGCCTTTATGCCTAAGCTACGGCTTACGATGGCGGTGGATCGAGAAGGTGTACAGCAGCGGCAGTATCAGCCCCATATCAAGCTGATAGATTCACGGGAGGGCGATCGCTATCGGGGGGAGCGGGAGCCGATTGACCCTGTGGCAGGGCATATCCCTGGAGCGGTGAACTATCCGTGGCAGCAGGTGACAGATGAGGCGGGACGGCTGCTGTCGCCTCAAGACCTTCAGCAATACTGGTTAGAGGTTGCAACTGCCGATGAAGTTATTGTCTATTGCGGTTCGGGTGTGACGGCATGTGTCAACCTGTTTGCCCTAGAAGCTGCTGGCATCCAGACGGGTAAGCTTTATGTGGGCAGTTGGAGTGACTGGTGTTCTTACCTGCTCGATTCACCAAGCAACGGTTTACAATAGCAGTTGGAATTGCACAAAGCGGAAGCCAGCGATGTTACTCAAATCCACCACGCGCCACATTCATATTTTTACGGCTGAGGTTACGGATAATCAGCTTGTGCCCAACGATAAGGTATTGACCCTTGATGTTGATCCAGACAATGAGCTGGAGTGGAACGAAGACGCGCTTCAGCGAATTTATCAAAAATTTGATGAGCTGGTTGAAGCGTCCGATGGTGAAGATTTAACGGACTACAATCTACGCCGCATTGGCTCAGACCTAGAGCATTTTGTGCGATCGCTGCTCCAGAAGGGCTTAATCGGCTACAACCTCAACAGCCGCGTGACGAACTACAGCATGGGCTTACCACAGGTTGTGCAGCAGTAGCTCATGAACACTAACTACAACCCTTGGAGTGACAAACCGCGCTGGTGCCAACCCTGGACTATTTTGCTTACGGGGTTCAGCATCATTGGCGGGAGCTGGCTACTGTTTCATAGGGTATGGGTGACGGGCTTGGTCACCGTACCCATCGGCGTATGGATGGGGTTCTTTGTGCTGCTGTGGCCTAAATTAATGCGTGAAGCAATGGCCCAAGGCAAAATGCCAGAATAAAGCAGTAAGTATCGAGTGGAGGAACGCTGATGACAACTGCTGTGTCTAAGCAGCTTCGTTGGACAGTTTCCGACTTAGAAGGCTTTCCTGATAATGGCAGCCGTTATGAAATTATTGACGGAGAACTTTTTACAACGGGTGCGCTCCACCTCGATCATCAAGATTCTGTTGGAAATCTCTATGCTGCGTTACTAAGCTGGTCTTTACATAGTCATAAAGGTAAACCCTTTTTAGCGCCTGGTGTCTGCTTCTCCCCAGAAAATGCGGTGATACCGGACTTGATCTGGATTAGCCATGAGCGAAAATCAAGGCTAATGGATAATGCGGGACATTTAACGGGTTCTCCAGAGCTGGTTGTGGAGGTTTTGTCGAAAACGGAAAAAGACAAAAAACGCGATCGCGAAACGAAGCTCAAGCTTTATTCGGCTCAGGGCGTTTTGGAGTATTGGATTGTAGACCGTGAAGCACAGGTGATCGCCATTTACCGCCGAGAAGAAGGCGTTCTCAAGCAGACATTGACGCTCTTTTCGTCAGACATTCTCACTAGCCCGCTCTTGCCAGGGTTTAGCTGTGCGATCGCAGGGCTATTTTAAGCTTGACCGAGAGTGCGATCAACCAAAGTTGCCCCAGATTGAGCCGTCGGCACTACCAACACTTCGCTGATGTTCACATGGGCAGGACGAGTCGCACAAAATAAAATCACTTCCGCTACATCTTGAGCCGTCAACGGCTTCATGCCAGCGTAGACGGTTTTGGCGCGATCCGTATCGCCATGAAACCGCACCTGGCTAAACTCTGTTTCTACCAATCCTGGATCTACGGAGGAAACTCTAACAGGAGTGCCCAACAAATCTTGCTTTAACCCTTCAGAAATGGCTCGAACTGCTGCCTTGGTAGCGCAATAAACGTTGCCCTTTGGGTAGGTTTCATGCCCAGCGATAGATCCTAGGTTGATCACATGACCTTGCCCACGCGCCACCATCCCAGGGGCGATCGCCCTGGTCACATACAGCAGACCCTTAATATTGGTGTCGATCATTTCTTCCCAGTCTTGGATGTTGCCTTCGTAGAGTTTGTCTAAACCTCGGCTTAGCCCTGCGTTGTTGATCAAAATGTCGATGCTCTGCCATTGCGGGGGCAAACTTTCGAGGGCGATGGTGACGGAAGGGCGATTGCGCACGTCGAAGGTGAGCAACAACACTTCAGCTTTGAACTGCTGCTCGAGCTGGGTTTTGAGGGTTTCTAGACGGGGCGATCGCCGTGCGGTCAAAATTAACCGCCCCCCTACCTCTGCAAACGCATAGGCGCAAGCTTCACCAATGCCGCTGCTGGCACCCGTGATCAAAACAATGCGATCTTTAATGGCCTGCATGGATTGGCTTTACTCTACAAACGTTGAAGATTTCATTTTACAGGCTGTCATAACACCAGCCCTCGCTCTATCGCCATGCAGGAAGCATCAGCCATGACCCTCAAAAAACGCGGTAGGATTGCGATCGCCCCTCACCCCCAAGTCATTCATGTCAGCCCCCGTTCTCACCATTGCCACTTCCCCAGAATCTGCCGCCGCCACTTGGCATATTCAGTCTGCTGCCCATACTCCCATTGCGCTCCAGGGCACCCTCCAAATCCCTGGCGATAAATCCATTTCCCATCGTGCCCTTATGCTGGGCGCACTCGCCACAGGCGAAACGACCATTCGGGGGCTGCTGCTGGGCGAAGATCCACGCAGTACAGCGGCCTGCTTTCGGGCGATGGGTGCCCAGATTTCAGCACTAAATACAGAGCTGGTCACAGTTCAAGGGCTGGGATTAGGGCTACTGCAAGAACCAAACCAAGTGTTAGATGCCGGCAATTCGGGTACGACGCTGCGGCTCATGATGGGCATCTTGGCCTCCCATGCAGGTCGCTTTTTTACGGTTACGGGCGATGATTCACTGCGATCGCGGCCTATGGGTCGAGTAGTCACACCCCTATGCCAAATGGGTGCCCAAATCTGGGGGCGTAAAGGCGATACCCTCGCACCCCTTGCCATTAAAGGACAACAGCTTAAGCCCATTCATTACCAATCCCCCATCGCCTCCGCGCAGGTCAAATCTGCCGTATTACTCGCAGGACTCATGACCGAAGGCCAAACCACTGTCACCGAACCTGCCCTTTCGCGCGACCACTCCGAGCGAATGTTTAGAGCCTTTGGTGCAGAAATTATCGTCGATCCAGAGCGTTGCAGCGCCACAGTGGTGGGGCCGGCGAAGCTTCAGGGGCAGTCTGTGATCGTGCCAGGGGATATCAGCTCAGCGGCTTTCTGGTTGGTGGCAGGTGCCATTGTGCCCGACTCTAACCTGCTCATTGAGAATGTGGGCATCAACCCCACTCGTACAGGCATCCTTGATATTCTGCTCGAAATGGGTGCAGATATCACCCTGGAAAATCGCCGTGAAGCCGCCGGAGAACCAGTGGCGGATCTGCGGGTGCGCTCTAGTCAACTCAAAGCCTGTGTAATTGAGGGGGCAATTCTGCCGCGTCTGATTGATGAAATTCCGGTGTTAACGGTGGCAGCGACAATGGCACAGGGCACAACCGTTATTCGAGATGCCCAAGAACTACGGGTGAAAGAGAGCGATCGCCTCTCTGCCATTGCATCCCAGCTTAACCGCATGGGCGCACAGGTTACAGAACGACCCGATGGTCTAGAAATCACAGGAGGGCAACCCCTCAAAGGTGCCGAAGTAGACAGCTTTACCGACCATCGCATTGCCATGAGCTTGGCGATCGCCGCCCTTGTTGCCACAGGCACAACAACCATTCATCGCGCCGAAGCCGCAGCCATTTCCTACCCCACCTTTGCCGCCACGCTCCAATCTCTTTGTAGCTAAAGGCTTCAGCCACAAAATAGGGAGCCGAGATATATTTCGGCTCCCTATTTTGTCAATATAGTTTTGTTAAAAATTACAAATTAATATCTGCCAAAATTGCGTCTAGTTCAGAAAGGGCATCCTGCTTTTTATCGACAGGTGCTGCTGGCTGAAGCTGACCCACCTTTCGTTCCACATGGCTTTCAACCATCTGCGGAATTTTTGAGAGTTCAGTAGTGAGATGCTCGGTTAAATGGGTTGCCATATCCTCAATCGCACCATTGGTGCTATTGAGCTGGTTTTGAAGACTCACCATCTGCTCTGCCTGGATCTGAGCCGCTTGGGGATCCGCCACAGCCAGACCGCCAAGACGCTGCTCTAAAACAGTAAGCTGCTCTCGCAGAGGGCCAACGATAGACTGTACTTCTTGCTGAATGGCTTCTGGAGCAAGCCCTGGCGCAGGCGCAGCGGATACATTTTGATGCACGGCCTCAACCTGTTGATGCACAATCTGCATCCGCTCTTGAGTGTGCTGTACCGACTGCTGAAAGCCAGCAATTTCAGCAGAAAGCTGAGCGACAACGTTATCGAGCCGCTCATTGAGAGAATAAACTTGACCATTGACCATTTGCAGTGCCTCAGCGTCACCAGAGGACGCAGCATTACCTTGAACGGTAGAAAGACGTTCTTCGAGGGAATGTACCTGCTGCTGAACAGGTGCAATAAGTGCAGATAGTTCTGCGCGTAAAGGCTCTGCGTCGAAAGATTCTGCGCCAGCGGCAGCCGCTGGGCTAGACAAAACTCGAGACTCAAGATCCACTAAATTTTGCTGAACAGGGTGAAGCAGACCCTGAAACTCCTGACGGAGGACATCCAAGTCAACAGATGCACTAGGCGCCACGGTAGGAATGCTCTTAATCTGTTGATTAATTGCTTCTAGAGACTGAGACAAGTCCAACTGATGATTGCGTAACTGCACCAATTCTTCGGTCATTTGCTCTGACCCCGAAGCATTGGAACCAAGCTGCTGCTGTGCTTCTAGTACCGCAATTTTTTCGGCAAGATCTGCAACGGCATTTTCCATTTGACCTGTGCTGACCACACCCACTTCGCCAGAACCCAAGGGCTTCATACCCTGAATTTCACTGGACAGTCGGCGCTGAACTTCAGCAACTTCGACATGGGTTTGATATCGGCTAATTTGCCCCATCCGTAATCGATTGAAGTAGTTTAAAGCGATGGCAATGGTGAGCGGTGCAGCGGCAACGATGGCGGCATCTCGCATCACGCCAAGTGCAATTGTGCCCGCCCCTGCTAGCACTCCGGTTGCTACCTCAAGTTTCTCAAATAAAACATGCTTGCTCAGCATGTCCTCCAGAATTTCTTCTGGATTCCGTTTGCGTTCTGTCATACGTACCCCTATCGGACGATGTAACTATCATTCCCTAGTTGTGACCTAAGGTAACATCATCGTCCATAATTGCGCTTATTTAGACATGTATTGCCTATCCAAATCGTCCTGCAATATAGTCTCTGGTATAGGTTTCGCGGGGGTTAGTAAAGATGTTAACCGTATCGTCATATTCAACTAAATAGCCCACTTTTCCTTTGTCGGTTGCCTCTACGTTAAAGAAGGCAGTTTTATCAGAAACCCGTGATGCCTGCTGCATATTGTGGGTCACAATTACGATGGTGTACTGCTTCTTTAGCTCATTCATGAGTTGTTCTACTTTGAGAGTAGAAATGGGGTCAAGCGCTGCACAAGGTTCGTCCATCAAAATAACCTCTGGCTGCACTGCAATAGTGCGCGCAATGCAGAGGCGCTGCTGCTGACCACCTGAGAGCGCCGTACCGCTCTGCTTTAGCTTGTCTTTCACCTCATCCCATAAAGCAGCCTGTCGCAAAGATTGCTCGACAAGCTCATCTAGGCTGCCCTTAAACCCATTGATTCTAGGGCCGTAGGCAACATTATCGTAAATTGATTTAGGAAACGGATTTGGTTTTTGAAACACCATTCCAATGCGACGGCGTACTAACACTGGATCGACATGGCGACTGTAAAGATCTTGGTTATCGTGGTAAACCTGACCTTTAATGTAAAAGCTTTCGATGAGGTCATTAAGACGATTAAAGCAGCGCAAAAGAGTGCTTTTGCCACAGCCCGATGGGCCAATAAATGAGGTGATTTGGTTACGCGCAATTTTAAGACAGACATCTCTGACAGCCAAAAAAGAGCCGTAGTGAATATGAAGATTAACAGCTTCTAAGGCAGTATCCTCAAGTTTATCTTGGGTTTGAGTAGCCATTTGGGGCGAGTAGTGAGTCATAAGGGAACCAGCTAGTAGGTTTTGCGGCGAAGGGCGAAGCGAGAGACAATGCTTGTGGTTAAGACTAAAAGCACCAAAATCAAAGAAGCAGCCCAAGCCAACTCCTGCTGGTTTTTAAAGGGTACCGTGGCAAAGTTGAAGACGAGTACCGCTAATGAAGGAGTCGGTTGCGATAGGCTATTGGGCCAGAATTGGGTAAACAGCGCAGTGAAGATGAGGGGCGCTGTCTCTCCGGCAGCTCTGGCGATCGCCAAAGTCACCCCCGTAATGATGGTTGGCAATGCCGCTGGCACTACAATCTGCAAAACCGTCTGATACTTCGCCGCACCAACCCCTAGCGCTGCCCATCGAATTTCTTGGGGCACAATTTTAAGGGCTTCATCCGTAGTGCGGATGATAGTGGGCAGCATCAAAATTGACAGTGCCGCTGCACCTGCATAGGCCGAAAACGTTTTGGTCGTAACCACAAAGGCCGCGTAGGCAAACACGCCCAAAATAATAGAGGGCACCCCATTCAGGACATTGGTTGCAAACCGAATCCAGCGAGCGGTCGTAGGGTGACTAAACTCTGACAAGAAAATTGCAGAACCAATCCCAATGGGAACGCTGATGACAGACGCTAACCCCACCATAATTAAAGTGCCCACAATGGCATTCGCAATACCGCCACCTGGAGCCATCGGCGGCGGCGGAAGTTTGGTCAGCAGGTCTAGGTTTAAGCGGCTGAACCCCTTAATCAGAACGTAGGATAGAACCGCCAATAGGGGAATGAGTGCCACAACCACCAGCGACCCCGCCAGAAACGTCATGGCTTTATTAAAGATTGATCGCGCTTTACCAGACTGATGGGTCAAATACATAAAACAAAGCCAATGGAGATTTCTTTACAGGAAACGGCAGCCCAAATAATTAAAACCTTTGAACCTTTCCGACAATCCATTGCGCCGCCATATTAACCAGCAGCGTCAGCGCAAACAAAATTAACCCAGCGTACATCAAGGCAGAAATCTGAAGCCCACTAGCCTCAGCAAATTGGTTTGCGAGTAGAGAAGCAATGGTGTTTCCAGGCGCAAATAGAGATAGGCTCACATTATTCGAGTTACCTATAAGCATTGTCACTGCCATCGTTTCACCCATCGCACGGCCTAGGGCAAGCATAATTGCCCCCATAATGCCTGAAAATGCCGCAGGTAGAAGTACACGAAAAATAGTTTCCCAACGGGTTCCACCCAGGCCAATCGAAGCCTGACGCAATTCTGACGGAAGAGAGGTAAGGGCATCTCTCGAAATAGCCGTAATGGTAGGCAAAATCATAATTGTCACCACAACAGCCGCAGGCAAAAGCCCCGGGCCAGAAGGGCTAGTGCTAAATAGCGGAAACCAGCCTAAGCTTTGGTGAAGCCATTCCCCAATGGGTCTTAACAGAGGCACCAATACAAAAATGCCCCATAGCCCGTATACGACGCTTGGAATAGCCGCCAGTAGCTCAACCAAAAACACCAGCACGGTGCGAAACGAAATGGGTAAAAAATCTTCACTCAGAAATATGGCAGAACCAACTCCAATCGGGATCGCCAGTAATAGCGCAACAAGAGAAGTCATGAGCGTGCCATAGATCATCGGCAAAACGCCGTAGACACCTTTGACCGGATCCCAGTCCTGCTTCACAATAAAACCCAGGCCAAATTCTTTCATGGCGGGTATCGCTTCAATCCCAACCTGAATCGCAATTATGACCAACACACCCGCAATAGAGAAGGCGCAAAGGCGAGTAATCCAGATAAAAATTTTATCTAGCGTTTGTCCAAAACTTGGTTTTTCTTGAATGAGTTGCTTTGAGTTTGCCAACTGTAAAGTCATGATGCGCTCAAGAAATGGTAAGGATGGAGTGGCCTATAGGAGATCTGTGCGCGGAATTATTGCAATGTTTTAGGGGTCAAGAAGGCAAGAAATCTCCTCCTGACCCCTGGCATTTGGTTTCTTACTTACTGACGATAGAAGCCGCAGCAGCTTTAGATTTAGCCACAACAGCTTCTGGTAAGGGGACGTAGCCTAATTCGGCGCTCACTTTTTGACCTTCGGTAAGGCTATAGTCAATGACGGCTTTTAGGGCTTTAACCTTAACAGGATCGTCATAGGTTTTATAGACGAGAAGCCAAGAAAACGTAACGATGGGGTAGTCTTCTTTACCTTCAGGGTCGGCAATAAACGCTCGTAAGTTCTCCGGCAGCTTCACGGACGCTAACGTTTTCGCTGCCGATGCATCGGAGGGTTCAACAAAGGTGCCGGATTTATTTTCTAAGGCAGCAAATTGCAGGCCATTTTGCTTAGCGTAGCCATATTCGACATAGCCAAGTGAACCTTTGTTCTGCTGAATCTGGGCTGTAATACCCTCATTCCCTTTAGCTCCGGTACCTGTCGGCCAATTGACCGTTTTGCCTTCGCCTACCTTGGTCTTAAATTCGCTACTGGCAGCACTCAGAAACATTGTAAAGAATCCTGTTGTGCCGCTTCCATCAGAGCGATACACGTAGGAAATAGGCAGATCTGGAAGCTTTGCATCGGGATTAGCTTTGGCGATCGCCGGATCGTTCCACTTTTTGATCTTGCCAAGAACAATCCCTGTGTAAGCTTCTCGTGAAAGCTTCAGGGGCGTTTTGAGTTCGGGCAGGTTGTAGGCAAATACGATAGAACCTGCCGTCATAGGAATCATCAGAGCGCCCTTAGCGACCTGTTTGATTTCCTCATCTTTCATTGCAACATCACTGGCTCCGAAGTCTACGGTGCCTGCGACAAATTGCTTAACACCAGCACCACTTCCCACTGACTGATAGCTTGCAGTGACAGAAGGATTGGCTTTGTTAAAATCTGAAAACCAGCGTTGATAGAGAGGGGCGGGGAAAGTTGCACCAGCACCACTCAACGTTACATTTTCTGTTACGACAGAGGTGCTAGCAGCGCCACTCGATGATGCTGAAGGAGCATCGGTCGATCCGCCGCAAGAGACCAACCCGAGGGTTAAAGCCGCAGCAGAAGTCGTGATAGTCCAGCGAATTGCTCTAGAACGAAGAAGCATCAGGTTTTTCTAATTTCTACTCAAGGGATTGCACTGTAATACTACAGGCCGCTGGTAAAATAGCATACAGACCGTAAGTAAAGAATGGGTTAAGGCTTTTTATCTTTTCCGAAGTCCCTCAACGGTGTGTCAGTGGGGCAGTTACATAGCTGAAGGAATGTCTGCTGTTAACCTGCTCTTTACGTTAGAGGTGTATTTTTAAGACTGCCGATTAGTCTAAGATCAGCTCTGGTGTGCTTCTCGGTTCGCTCTGATCTTCATCAGTCTAAAGATATGAACCCTACACTCGCCTCTGCTACCAGTTCCGCCACGCAGTATACGCTTCAAACCGAAAATCTATCGGTTTCCTACGGTGGCACCTTAGCCGTTAAAAACGTGTTTTTAGACATTCCAAAGAACAAGATTACGGCACTTATTGGACCTTCGGGCTGTGGCAAAAGTACGGTACTGCGATGCTTCAACCGTATGAACGACCTAGTAGCAAGCGCCCGTATCGAGGGAAATGTCCTGTTCCACGGCACCAATCTTTATGACAAACGAGTAGATCCGGTGGTGGTGCGGCGACAAATTGGGATGGTGTTTCAAAAGCCAAACCCATTCCCCAAATCAATCTACGAAAATATTGCCTTTGGCGCTCGAATTAACGGATACAAAGACAACCTAGATGAACTAGTAGAGAAGTCTCTTAAGAGAGCCGCCCTTTGGGATGAAGTGAAAGATAAGCTCAAGGCCAGTGGGCTGTCATTATCGGGTGGGCAACAGCAGCGGTTGTGTATTGCACGGGCGATCGCCGTTAACCCTGAAGTCATTCTGATGGATGAACCCTGCTCAGCGCTCGATCCCATTTCAACCTTGCGCGTTGAGGAGTTAATGAACGACCTCAAAGAGCAGTACACCATCATCATCGTTACCCATAATATGCAGCAGGCATCACGGGTGTCTGATAAAACCGCTTTCTTTAACGCTGAAGCAACGCCAAAGGGTGGGAAGGTCGGCTACCTTGTCGAATACGACGAAACCGTCAACATTTTCACCGACCCAAAGGAAGATATTACGCGAGACTATGTTTCAGGGCGCTTTGGCTAAATTTAGGTTCTGATTCGTTTTTAATGCAGGCTACGGCCTACCCACATGTCTTAAAGTTTCCCTTCCGTAAAGGTCTTACCATAAACCATTCATAACTTCCCTCTTGGAAGGGGCAAGAGTGGGTCAGTCAGTTGCGCCATGACTAACTCACCCCGCTCTTCGAGAACCCTGCGAGGAGAGGGTTTGGCATGTTTGATTTTGCTCAGCCTTGTGCGTACACGGTAGCTAATACAGGGTTTTGAGTAAAACACCCTGAAAATAATGGGTCAAAATGGTCTGATAGGTCTTACCCTGCATCGCAAGGCTATAGGCTCCCCACTGACTCATGCCAAGGCCGTGGCCTGAACCCTGCCCCACAATCTGAAACCTAATGGGTCTAGCCCCTTTGGTGCCTGCTACCGTCCCAAATTCAGGCTTTGCTGAAAAGTACGTACTTTTGAGTCCCAACGCCCGCCGCGCATCGCTCCCTTTGAGCAGGCGTGATCCTGTGCTCCCCTGAACTTTGAGGATTCTGACTCGTCCTACGGGGGTGGTTTTGACAGGGGTAATAGAAATAATATCGCCAACGCCTGGAATGCGCTGGCGAATCTGAGTGGCAGTCAAGGCCAGGTTCCACTGAAACACGGGTGCCGCCTGGTCAAAATCTGGCACCCCGCGTAGGTAGGGTACTGCCTTCACCCACACATCTTCTGAGTTTTCAGTATGACCGCCAGAGGCGGAGTGAAATACAGACTCTATAACCTTGCCTTGGTAGGTCAGCACCTGCCCAGCAGTCGCCTGCGCTGCCGTCTGGGTGGTATTGGCCTCGCCATCTAGCCCTGCATAGACCTGGGAGGTGGTGGTGCTTAAAACATCAAAGAGCTTATATTTGGGATGCTGCTTCTGAAAGATGGCGTAGGAGCGAGCGGCAACGGCCTGTGCCTTGAGTGCCTCTTGAGGCCAAATAGGGTACATTTCTTTCCCCACCACGCTGGCAACGTAATCTTCTAACTTTAGATCGTTGATCACCGTAAGACCGCTACTGCCGCTCACGAGCTTTACCTCGCCACGATACCAGCGTCCCCCAGCGGCGGCGCGATCGCCCACATAAACAAACCCTTTTTCTTTCGGCTTAACGGTAATCTGCCACGCTTTTTTCCCGTTAAGGCTCACTCCGCCTGTAACGTCAGCAGCGGTAAATCCCTGCAAGGCCGGAATCTGGCCTAGAATCTTCCCTTTTCCATCGACTAGATCTGCGGCACTGGAGCTGCCCACAGTAACGACCGAAGCACCCTGACTCAGACCCACGCGGATGTCTATTGCAGCAGCAGGGCTAGCAGCAGCCAGCAGCAGCCAGCAACTAACCCATAACGTGCGGGGCAAGCGCTGAATGCTTGGGGCTAGGCTATCATTTTGATTGCTGCGATCGCATTGAGATCGGCGCAGTGGGAGCCAAGTCATAGAGTAATACTCCATTACAATTAAGATGATGGGTGGCAAGACGATATGCAGCTTGAGGACTTGAAAAGAAACTTGTCTAAAATCTATGATTAGAGTGCCCTAATCTGATGAATGCCATTGACAGATACGGAGAAAGTTTTGTTTCAATGGGTCAGCTTTGACTGAGTTTTTTATGTGAGCTTACTGTGCCTATGCGAAGCTAGCGAGAGGCTTATGTTCAACGACAGTGAGCATAGCACCTTTCCAAAACTTTCAGCCTCACAAATTAAAAGTGACTTCAGACGGCTTTGGGTCGGCTCTATAATTAGGTTTATTGAGGCGGTTCATACAGATGAGAACTACCCATCTTATGATTAACGTCAAGTGATTCAAGCTAAGTGATTTCTTCAGGTTTTAACAGGATTAGGAATTTTGCAAATAACATTCCTTGGCACAAGTTCCGGTGTCCCAACGCGATCGCGAAATGTCTCTAGCGTTGCTGTTCGATTAGCGCAGCGCGCTGAGATTTGGCTCCTCGACTGCGGCGAAGGAACCCAGCACCAGGTTTTACGAAGCGAACTCAAAATCAGCCAAATTCGCCGCATCTTTGTCACTCATATGCATGGCGACCACATCTTTGGCCTAATGGGCCTACTGGCAAGCTGCGGCCTAGCGGGAAATAACAGCCAAATTGATATCTATGGCCCAGCCGGACTAGAAGATTATTTACAAGCCAGCCGTCGCTATTCTCAAACGCATTTTTCTTATTCTATTCGTGTCCATACAGTTCAACCAGGACTGGTTTTTTCAGATGAAGAATACGATGTTTACTGCAACCGATTAGAACATCGCGTCACTGCCTATGGCTATCGCATCCAAGAAAAAGATCGGCCGGGTCGATTTGATGCAGATAAAGCCGCCGCTTACGGCATTCCCTTTGGTCCTCTTTATGGCAAATTAAAGCGCGGAGAAACCGTCACCCTTGAAGACGGTCGCAGTTTCGACGGCACAGCGCTGTGCGGAGACATTCAGCGAGGCCGCACTTTGGTGTACTGTACCGACACCGTCTATTGCGAAGGAGCAGTTCACCTCTCCCATGGGGCAGATGTTTTAATCCATGAGTCTACCTACGCTCATCAAGACGCAACCATGGCTTACGAACGGCTACACTCTACCTCTACGATGGCGGCTCAAGTGGCACTAACCGCATCGGTCAAGCATCTATTTTTAACGCACTTTAGCCCTCGCTATGCGCCAGGAAGTCCCGTACAGCTCAATGATTTGCTCAAAGAGGCCAGAGCTATTTTTCCTAAAACAGAGTTGGCGCATGATTTTCTGAGCTATGAGATTCCAAGGCAAACCTAGAAGGTGTAAAGACCCTGGAATAAGACGCAGTGGGTTGTAATTGCCCACCTTAGTGTTTCATTGCCCTTTAAGACCGAACCTCAACCTCTAACAGCTTTTCTCGCTTAGCAATGAGAGCTTCTGCTTTCTTTTGCCACAGCACACTCATTTTTAAGCAATATTTTAAATCTTTCATTGCTCATATCAGATACCTTAGAATCTACCTCTACTTGTTGGGCAGTAATGTAAAATAAACAGATTAGGCATGATATTTATAGGCTATACTTAATAATCTGTGAGAACAGATAAAGTGCTTGGCTAGTGCAATACTTTACTTGAGATTGAATACGAATGGCAACCACTACTAAAAAGAAGGCAGAGGTCTCTCCGCTCAAAGGAGAAGCTTTGCTAAATCGCGTTAAAGAACTAGACAATTTGACAAAGGAAGATAAGGCCAAAGAGTGTGGCTACTACACCGTTATGCCCGACGGTAGTGAGCGCCTAAATATGATGAAGTTTCTCAACGCTCTGATTGACGCAGAAGGAATTGAGTTAGATGGGCGCGCTAGTAATGGCGGGAGCCGAGGAGGGCGAAGCGCCAGCTTTAAGATTAGCGTTCAGGCCAACGGCAATTTGCTAATTGGCGCTGCCTACACCAAAAAGATGGAGCTGAATCCTGGAGATGAATTTGAGATTGCTCTGGGTCGCCGTCATATTCATCTAAAGCAGATTTCTGCCGAAGCTGAACTGCAAGAGGCTTCATAGTTTTAGGCTTTGTCATTTTCCAAACAAAAGACATTTTACAGGCGCACAAGCGTTTGTCTGTCAGCTTAGTTCATAAATGCTTTGTGGTTTATGCTAGTCTGACCCCATGCAGGGCGAACTTTATGAGTTCGCCTTTTCGCTTTTAATGTTTTGTTTTACAGATTCGACTTCAGGGCACATGATGCTATAGATAAAGGTAACACTATGAAACTTTCTCCTAAGCGATCATTCCAGCCTATGGAGCGGGTACAGCAGTTCTTCACCTATGCTTTACTGGTGGCGATCGCCCTCATCATGCTGCTGCCCCTGCTGTGGCTGACCAGCACCGCCCTCAAGTCACCCACCGAAAACATTTTTCAGTTTCCGCCGCAGTTTTTGCCATTGCAGCCCACGCTCCAGAATTTTGTACGGGTGTGGGAGAGTCAGCCCTTTGGTCGCTACTTCGTTAACAGCCTTTTGGTGTCGGTCTTGACGGTGGGCTTTAACCTGGTCTTTTGCTCTCTCGCGGCTTATCCTTTAGCGCGACTCGATTTTGCAGGCAAAGACTGGATTTTTGCGGCGGTGATTTCCACTATCATGATTCCGTTTCAGATTGTAATGATTCCGCTGTACATTCTGACTGTGCAGATGGGGCTTAAGAATTCTTATCTGGGCGTTATTTTTCCGGCGATCGCCTCGGCCTTCGGCATTTTTCTGCTGCGCCAAGCCTTTATGACAGTTCCCAAAGACCTAGAAGAAGCCGCTCGCATGGATGGCTGCTCAGAGCTGGGCATTTGGTGGAACGTCATGCTGCCTTCTGTGCGTCCCGCACTGGTCACGCTCACCATTTTTGTATTTATTGGGGCGTGGAGTGACTTTTTGTGGCCCCTGATTGTACTGGACGACCCGCAGTACTACACTTTGCCCTTGGGTGTCTCAAAGCTGGCTGGCACCTTTTCATTAGACTGGCGACTGGTGGCGGCAGGGTCAGTCATTTCCATTGCGCCTATTTTGCTCTTCTTTCTCGCCATGCAGCGCTACATTGTGCCCTCTGATGTGGGCAGCGGCGTCAAGGGTTAGGTCAATGCTAAATACCCTCCCAATCTATCCCGAATTGCAAAACCGCCCTCCAGAACCTAAACTTGAAGAAATATGTCTGACTCAGGAGCGGGGATGATTCCAGTGCCTTCTCAAGCCCAGCAGTCCACTACTGCCTCACCACAATCCCCAGAACACAGCACCCAAGCGCTCAATCGTCAGATTATTGCGATTTTAGACTTTGGCTCCCAATATTCTGAACTCATTGCCCGTCGCATTCGAGAAACCCAGGTTTATTCTGAGGTACTGTCTTACCGCACCACGGCGGCGCAGCTCAAGCAGCTCAACCCCAAGGGCATCATTTTGTCGGGGGGACCTAGCTCTGTGTACGATGATGGCGCTCCCCTTTGCGATCCAGAAATTTGGCAGCTTGGTGTACCCGTCTTAGGCGTTTGCTACGGTATGCAGCTTATGGTGCAGCAGCTCGGCGGACAGGTCGAGCGGTCTGACTTAGCTGAGTATGGTAAAGCTTCACTACACATTGATGACCCCACAGATCTCTTCACCAATGTAGAGGATGAAGCCATCATGTGGATGAGCCACGGCGATTCTGTTACGCAGCTTCCCGATGGTTTTAAGATCTTGGCTCACACAACCAATACGTCCTGCGCGGCGATCGCCCACCATGAGCGCAACTTTTACGGGGTGCAGTTCCATCCAGAGGTAGTGCATTCCGTTGGGGGACAGGCTCTCATCCGCAACTTTGTTTACCACATCTGCGAGTGCGAACCTACCTGGACAACTGATGCCTTTGTAGAAGAATCCATCCGCGAAATTCGCGCCAGAGTAGGTACTAAGCGTGTGTTGCTAGCGCTCTCTGGCGGGGTTGACTCCTCAACGCTGGCTTTTTTGCTGCACCGCGCCATCGGCGATCAGCTGACGTGCATGTTTATTGACCAAGGCTTTATGCGCAAGCTAGAGCCAGAGCGCCTGGTCAAATTGTTTAAGGACGAATTTCATATCGCGGTGGAGTACGTCCATGCCCGCGATCGCTTTTTAGCGCGCATTGAAGGCATTACCGATCCAGAAGAAAAGCGCAAGCGGATTGGACACGAGTTTATTCAGGTCTTTGAAGAAGAATCGCGGCGGTTAGGGCCATTTGACTACCTCGCCCAAGGTACCCTTTACCCAGACGTAATTGAGTCTGCTGACACCAACGTGGATCCTGCCACAGGAGAACGCGTTGCCGTCAAAATTAAGAGCCATCACAACGTAGGTGGGCTGCCCAAAGACCTACGATTTAAGCTAGTGGAGCCACTCCGCAAGCTGTTCAAAGATGAAGTTCGTAAATTAGGCCGCGCGCTGGGCTTGCCGGATGAAATTGTGAAGCGGCATCCGTTTCCTGGGCCTGGGCTAGCCATTCGCATCATTGGCGAAGTCACGGCAGAACGCCTTAATATCTTGCGGGATGCCGATTTGATTGTGCGCCAAGAAATTAACCGCGCTGGGGTCTACCACGACTACTGGCAGGCATTTGCAGTATTACTTCCAGTTCGCAGCGTTGGCGTAATGGGTGACAAACGCACCTATGCCTACCCCATTGTGCTGCGCCTGGTTTCTAGCGAGGATGGCATGACCGCAGACTGGTCCCGCGCGCCCTACGAACTGCTGGAAAAAATTTCTAATCGCATTGTTAATGAGGTAGAAGGAGTTAACCGCGTGGTGTACGACATTACTTCAAAACCCCCTGGCACCATTGAGTGGGAGTAGGTCAGTTTTTTTAGGGAGTGGTAGCTTGGGTTTCTTAACCCAAGTCCTAAGCCGTGGAGTATCGTAGAGCAAAAAATATTAGGCGGCATCTATTTCTTTACGCTGGTGATGCATCATCGGCGGTCAATTTTATGTGAGCCTCAAAATGTTGAGTTGCTGAGGCGATTACCAAAAGTAGAAAACGAGATTAATGAATAAAAAAGATTAAGTTTTCAATCCAATAAGCTTATCTTCATATATTAATTCGATTGTTTGAATATAAATCAAAAAATAAACTTACGATACCCTGGAACGTGAGGTTAGCTAAATGGCCTATATTTTAATTGTTGAAGATGAAAAAGACGTTGCTTGGATTACTAAAGAAGCTCTAAAAGAGTTAGGGCATCGGGTTTTTGATGAGGTCACAACTGCATCAGAGGCAACTCTAACGGCTTCTATCATCAGACCCGATTTGGTTTTAATGGATATCCAGATCGAGGGCGAGGTCAATGGAATCGAAGCGGCAGAAGAAATCTATCGTCTCCATGACATTCCGGTTGTTTATCTAACGGCCTATGCCGATGAACAAACCCTGGCGCAAGCCACGCGAACCTACCCTTTTGGATACGTTGTTAAGCCCTTTCACATTCAGCAGCTCCACACCACTATTCAAATTGCCCTTCAGCGGCATCAGAGAGAGCAAGCTCTGAAACAGCAGCAAGCTGGGCTTTCGGATATGTTGACCAGCATGGGAGATGCCGCCATTGCCACCGACCGCAGAGGCGTTGTGACCTTCATGAATCCGATGGCGGAGCGTATGACGGGATGGCGAAAGAAAGATGCCTTGGGGCAAGACATTAACCAAGTTATTCCCTTAATTTACGCGTTAAACCGAGAACCCGTCGAAAATCCCGGTCTACAGGTGATGCGACTCGGCTATGCCCTTAATCTGCCTGATGGGTGTTTGCTGCGAACCAAAGATGGCACAGAGCGGGTCATTAGTGACTCGGCTGCCCCCATTAAAAATCGAGATGGGGAGATTGTGGGCAGCATCATGATTTTCCAGGATAAAACCGACTGCCAAAATGTCCAACCGCAGTTACTCCGGCAAATCCAAGACCTTACGTCGTTTCAGTGGTCTTTTGTATCTAAGCTTCAGGTCAAAACGGCTGTACATGAACAGGCGATCGCCTGTATCGAAGTCTTGAACCGAATTATTGCTCAGTCCCGCACCGCCACCAGCGAAGGTGAGATCTTGAACATCACCCTAGGTGAACTCGGCACAATCTTAGACGCAGACTACTGTTGGGCTGCACTGCATAATGAAAAATTTGCAGCCTCAGAAATTGTAAGTGAGTATATTAACCTTGACCGACAAAATGTTTATTCTTCTGCCCTAGGTACTGAAGTAGATTTAGAGCTTTACCCTAATTTTTATGGCTACCTTTTTAAGAAAGAGAGCTGGATTAATCCCGACACCGACGTGATTCCCACACCCTATCGCTTCCCCTGTAGTGCAGCGCAGCAGCGCCTGATTTGCCCCATTGAGGTAGTGCCCAAAAAGTCTTCCCTTACAGAGGCGCAAGTCGTGGGAGAGGTAGGAATTATAACCACAGGAAAGCCCCTTTGGACGGTAGCCCAAGTTAAATTAATCTCTCGCATTGTGAGCTATGGAGTCCAGCTCTTTCGTCAGCCCGACTATTCTGAGCAAGACGTTGCAAATGCTACAGAGCGGTTAACGCGCCTAAGAAACGACTTCAGGAGTTCTGTCTCAGAGGAGCTACTCAATCCTTTACTCAATATCAAACAGGCTACAGAAACGCTACGGAGACTGCTTCAAATTCAAAAAGAAAATCCTACGCAAACTGATGCTACTCAAGAACAGTATATTAATCAATACTTCGAGACTTTTCAAGAAGAATGGCAGAAAGAATTTGATTTTGTCCATGACTTATTGAACTTCAAATTTTTATATGAAGTTCCAGATAAAGATATATAGCAATCCTATTTAACGTGAGTTCGATAATGCACTTGAAGCCCCTCACCCCCAACCCCTCTCCCGTAGAACAGAGGCTTAAAAGTCCTGATCTTTGGCTGCTCCTCCTTCTCAAGCGGGAGAAGGAGGCTGGGAGGATGAGGGGTGATTGGTTTCCGTCGAACTTACGTCTTGTATAATAATCTTCAGCTTACTCGTTAGCCCCTACTTTATCTGAACTCCGGTTATTCAAGCAAGGACCAAGAACGGTGCCTACCCCAGTATTTGAAAGGCTTCAGCAGAATGTGCCTAAAATTATGCAGTTATGGGAGCAAAGGGTAAGAGCCGAAGTCACTGCTTCAGTACATCAAGATTCCATCGTTTTGCATGATTCTTTACCTGCCTATCTTGATCAGCTAATTGATGAACTCTCGACTCACATTCTTAAGACCCATGCTCAGGTGACAGCAAGCGCTTCAGAAAATACGCGGCTTGGGAAGAAGCATGGGGAAGAACGAGCAGCATATGCAGACTATACGTTGAGTCAAGTTATATTTGAATATCACCTTCTCCGTCAGGTTATCTTTGAAGTCTTAGAGGAGGAAGAGCCTTTAAATACGCAAGAGCGAGACATCATTATCACCTCAGTTGAGCAAGCGGTAAATGATGCTGCTACACAATTTTCACAAACGCTTCAAGATATTCAAGACATGTTTATGGTGACGCTCACCCATGACCTGAGAAATCCTCTCCATGTCATTACAATGGGCACCCAAATGATCCTGCATCGAATGGAAGAAGAAGATTCGAGTCAGGATGTACTGAAGAAGGTGATGGGTTCGATTGCTCGTCTCAATACAATGATTCAGAATTTACTCGATGCAAGTCGGCTAAGGGCAGGATATCGTTTGAAGCTTACTTTAGAAGAAGTAGACCTAAATAAGTTAGTTTATGACGTCGTAGAGAACTTAACCGTTGCTCATGGAGAGAGATTTATAGTAATTGCTGAGTCCACGGTCAGAGGGAACTGTAATATTAAAGAATTGAGTCGGGTGATTGAAAACTTAGCGATTAATGCCGTGAAGTATGGCTCTCCTAAAACACCCATTACGCTCACTCTTGAGCAAACAAACAAACAAATTCTTCTCACGCTCCATAATGAAGGCAACCCCATTGATGAAGAAGCTCAATCTATCCTTTTTCAGCAATTTCGTCGTACCAACAGTGCAGAAGATCAAACGGGCTGGGGTTTAGGCTTATTTTTAGCAAAGAACATTGTTGAGGCTCATCGAGGGACGATTACGGTGGAAAGTGAGGCGGGAAAGGGGACAAGCTTTATCATTAAGCTACCGAAAATAATCTGTTAGTAGGCTGAAGGGTTAAGGGTGCAGAAAACTGTCTAGATGCTCATGCCAAAAAAACGAGGTCGGGTTTTCTTAACTGTCGCAAGTGGCGGCGGCGGGGCAGACTGAAGAGACGGCTGGGGAGGACTCACCGCTCTGGGTCGAGCAGGGGCAGCCGCAGAATACATTTCTAACGAAGGCTTTGCGGGCGTTGCCAACATCATCTGGACTAAAGATTGCGGCGTAGCAGGCTGAGGATTGACGGTGCTGGCTGTTGCCTCAGGCTGCGGCACCACGACTGCAACTTGGCTCATAGCCGCTTCTGGGTTAAGACAGTAGCGACTCATCCAAATAGCAGTTTTGCGCAGATCGGCTGGCTCTATTTGCTGAAGCTGCTGGAGCCATGCCTGAGCCTCAACCGTTGAATCCTCTAATGCTGGCGGACTAATGCCTCGGAAAAACCCTTCTACATGGGTCAGGGCGCTCAATTTGTCTAAAAACGGTAAAAGATGAAAGCTTTGCACCAGATACGCAATTTTTTCAGTGGGGGGGAGGATTTCGGCGGTTAGCAGCGCGTGATTGCGCGTGAAACAGTAGTGACTGAGATCGGCAGCTCCGATCTCAGAGTCAATTTCTAGGGTTTCTGGCTCATCAACCTTAAGATTTTCGGGTGCTAGAGCGTCAGGCTCCGGCACAGCTACAACCGCTTCAGGAAGAGTCTCCAACGTCTCTATTTCGGCGCAGGCGATCGCAATGGAGGTTTCCCAATCTGGCTCCACGGTACCCAGCTCACGACTATACAGATGCAGCGTGTGAACCTGCGGAATCTGGAGGGCGGCGGAGTTTTGGTACGCTGCGATCGCCCTCTGAACCCTCTGCGTCAGCGATGCGTAAGAAAAAGACTGTCCTGCCTTAGGCCGATTGACGTAAACGTAGAGCGTTTCGGCATCTTGAACCACCTGAAAAATTAGACCTAAACCTTGACAGGATTGATCCAGGGCTTCAATAACATCAGTCTCATTCATCTGAGCAGGTGCAGCAGTGACCCTTATAGGGTTCCCTACTTTCATCTTAAAATGTGATGTGCAGTCAGCGCATTTGCCGCTACAGTCCCCTGCCCTGTTAGGATTAGCGAACTGCGGAATCGGACGCGAATCACCGATAATACTCTAAGAGTTGAGATAATCTGAGTGCAAAAACAACCGCGCCGCTGGGGCACCATTGCTGTTTTAGGGGTTTCTAGCCTGATCTTTATTGGTCTTTCTGTTCTTCCGCTGGTGGGTGGCATTATGAGCCAAAAGAAAGAAACCACCGCCATTTCTACCGCAAAGCCCAATGCTGTCGCTGATTCTCCTGAAATATTGCAAAAAGAAGAAGAGGGCTATCAGCTTGTTCTAAAGCGCGATCCCAATAACCCTACGGTGCTAAAAGGGCTGCTAGAGACTCGGCTTAAGCTAATTCAGCAGGGCGTGCGCCAGCCCAAAGACGTGATTGAACCCCTTGAAAAACTTGCAAAGCTAGACCCTGGACAGCCTATCTACTCAATTCTGTTGGGGCAGGCACAGGAACAATCTGGCAACAGTCCCGCTGCGGCTGCAACTTACCGCACCGTATTAGATCAGCAGCCTACCCATACTGAAGCGCTTCAGCGTTACGTTACGCTGCTGCTCCAGCAAAATCAGTCGGCAGCAGCCTTTGATGTGCTGCAAAAGGCCAGTGCAGCAGCCAAACAAACCAATCAGCAGCAGCCTAATAGCGCCGACTTACCTGCAATTGAGCTGTTGATGGGAGATGTGTACCTGGCGCAGCAGAAGACAGCGGAGGCGATCGCCCTCTATGACCGCCTTCAAAAGGAAAGCCCTAACGACTTCCGGCCTGTCGTTGCCAAAGGCATTGTCTTAAAAAACCAAGGCAAAAATACAGAGGCTCTAACCCTCTTCAAATCTGCCCAGGCACTTGCACCTGCCCAAGTTAAAGATAAAATCCAGCAGCTTATTGTCAGTACCCAAGGTACCGCCACAACTCCAGCCAATCCCTTTAGTAGCCCATCCCCCCAAAGTTCAGCGCCCTAATCTCTCGGTAGCCTGACCGAGTCAAGACCACAGTTAATATCAATCTGTAAAATGCCAGAAACTGAAATTCTGGTGACAATTGTGACGGAAAAATTGCGCTGTAGACTGTATGGTTGCTCACGAAGACTGAAAGAAAGATACCTCAACAAAAGAAACAATTGCAAAAACTGAATACTGCGCTTGCGGTTTTTGCATAAACCGACTCAATAGAGCCAATCACATCGCCTAAAAACCTTTAGTATCTTTCTTCGTCTGCCATTCGGTTTAGAGCAAAAATACGGCGTCCCCAAATCTTATGACGAAGAAAAATCTGATTGTGATTGGCAACGGCATGGTTGGTCACAAGTTTTTAGAGTGCATGATTGCCAAAGGCGCAACGAAGGACTGGAACCTCATCACCTTTTGCGAAGAGCCGCGTGTGGCCTACGATCGCGTTAACCTAAGCGGATTCTTTTCGGGTAAAACTGCTGGGGATCTGTCGCTCGTGAAGCCTGGCCTGTATCAAACCCACAACATTCAGATTCATATTGGCGATAAAGCCCACAGCATCGATCGCGATACCAAAACGATCACTTCAGTAAACGGCGTAACGGTCAACTACGACAAAGTTGTATTGGCAACAGGTTCTTACCCCTTTGTGCCGCCCATTAAGGGCAAAGACGCAGACGGTACGTTTGTCTACCGCACCATCGAAGACTTAGAGGCGATGTCAGCCCACGCGCAAAATTCTAAAGTAGGCGTGGTGATAGGCGGTGGACTGCTAGGACTCGAATGTGCCAATGCGCTTAAAAACATGGGGCTAGAAACCCATGTGGTAGAGTTTGCGCCCCGTCTAATGCCAGTGCAGATTGATGAAGTGGGCGGTGAAATTTTAAAGAACCAAATAGAAGCGTTAGGCGTGAAGGTTCACGTCAATAAGTCCACCACAGAAATTGTGAACCAAAACGGTAGGGTTCATAAAATGCTGTTTGGTGATGGCACAGAGCTGCAAACAGACATGATTGTGTTTTCAGCGGGGATTCGGCCTCGTGATGAAATTGCAAAAGACTGCGGACTCCAAGTGGGTGAACGAGGTGGCATTGTGGTAAACGAGGTTTGCCAAACCTCGGATGCAGATATCCATGCCATTGGCGAATGCGCCCTCTACGAAAACCGGATTTACGGCCTCGTTGCTCCGGGCTATACAATGGCGACCGTGGCAGCAGATCATTTGTGTGCGCCCGACAGCAACCGCTTTACGGGGGCAGACATGTCTACGAAGCTCAAGCTTTTGGGTGTAGACGTGGCAAGCTTTGGGGATGCTTTTGGAACCACAGAAGGCGCTAAAGAAATTGCCATTAAAGACGCTGTCAAGGGCACCTACAAAAAGCTGGTACTGAATGAATCGGGTTCACTACTGCTGGGCGGCATTTTGATTGGGGATGCTTCCGCCTACGGTAATTTATTGCAGTTAGTGCAAAATGCGATCGCCCTACCGCCCCACCCCGAAGACCTACTAATGCCACCCCGTGAGGGGGGAAGCTTCTCGATGGGTGTGGAAAGTTTGCCAGACACCGCGCAGCTTTGCTCTTGCAACAACGTCACCAAAGGACAGATCTGCACTGCCATTCAGGAACAGGGACTGCTTGACATTGGCAGCGTCAAAAAATGTACCCAAGCCGGAACGGGCTGCGGCGGCTGCGTTCCCCTAGTGACAGATTTGCTCAAGTCTGAGCTAAAGAAGGCAGGCATTGAGGTTAAAAACGACCTGTGTGAGCATTTTGCCTATTCTCGCCAAGAGCTGTATTCGCTGATTCGCACTCATCAAATTAAAACCTTTGATGAACTGCTGGTGCGCCACGGCAAAGGGCGCGGCTGCGAAATTTGTAAGCCTGCGGTTGGCTCTATTTTGGCTTCGGCTTGGAATGATTATGTGCTGATGCCCTCCCATACGGGGTTGCAAGATACCAATGATGCATTTTTAGCCAACATTCAAAAAGACGGGACGTACTCGGTCATTCCGCGTATTCCAGGGGGCGAGATTACGCCCCAGATGCTGATTGTAATTGGCGAAGTGGCGCGAGATTTTGAGCTATACACCAAAATTACGGGCGGACAGCGCATTGATCTGCTGGGCGCACGGGTCGATCAGCTTCCGTTAATTTGGGAGCGCTTGGTGGAAGCTGGGTTTGAATCGGGTCATGCCTATGGAAAGGCGCTGCGTACCGTTAAGTCTTGCGTGGGCAGCACCTGGTGTCGGTTTGGGGTGCAGGACTCAACGGGGTTGGCGATCGCCGTTGAATTACGCTATCGAGGCTTACGCGCACCCCACAAGCTCAAATCAGCAGTGTCTGGCTGTACCCGCGAATGTGCCGAAGCGCAGAGCAAAGACTTTGGCATTATTGCCACAGAAAAGGGTTGGAACCTTTACGTCTGCGGCAATGGCGGCATTAAACCACAGCACGCCCAGCTCATTGCAGAAGATGTCGATCAAGAAACGTTGATTCGCTATATTGACCGCTTTTTGATGTTTTATATCCGCACCGCTAACCGATTGGAGCGCACGGCAACTTGGCTAAATAAGCTAGAGGGCGGTATTGACTACCTCAAGCAGGTGATCATTCACGACTCCTTGGGCATTTGTGCAGAGCTAGAAGCTGA
>JANPLU010000095.1:0-5677 GCA_031422435.1 Acaryochloridaceae cyanobacterium VAR_48_metabat_390 | reverse complement strand
TATTTTCAAAATAAAAATATACAGTCATCACCAAAAACTGAACCACAGCCAATTCTTCGTACCCAGATTTAATCGCAACCTGTCTAGTGAAACCGAACAACGCAAGATAGTCTAACGGCCCATGTATTAGCGGACGGACTTACAGGATAAGCAAAGTCAGTGCACTTTGCCCCGTTCCGCTGCATACAGTAGTTAGACATGTGCAGTGGAAGAAACTAAAACTCTGCATTTATTCTACCGCAAGCGCCGAAATTTTGATCTACTTAATGAAGGCGATCGCCCCACCACTCCCAAAACAAAAACTGACAGCAAAAGCCCAAAAACTCTGAAACTTAAACTCAGCAACTAAACCAGAAATGAACTGAACAAAACACTAGAAACCGCTGGCGGGGTCTAACGGCCTTGAATTTAGCGGTGGCTAGTAAAACAAGCAACATAGACCGTGTGTCCCGTCCATCCGCTTGAATGAGTAGTTAGACAGCGCAGCCTGGATTGAAAGACGATCGCATTTTCTAAATCACACCCCACCAACTACCCCCTACAACAACGAGTGACGACTGCCTCCACCCATGTCTGTAAGCGTTTCACAACCGATCTCACTTGGAGTTAATGATGGCTGGCTAGAGCCATTTATAGTATCGGTTGAGTGATGGTTTCTGAGTTATTTTCAGAATAAAAATATACAGTCATCACCAAAATCTAATCCACAGCCCATTCTTCGTACCCAGATTTAATCGCAACCTGTCTAGTTCAACTGAACGACGCAAGATAGGCTAACGGCAAAGCTCACCGGACGCAGACAACCTCTGCTTCTCACCGATAACCTTGATACGTTCCGGTGCAGCGACGTGTTGGGCTGCTGGCACTCACGGTGAAATTTAGGCAGCTTTAAGTTGTTTTTCAATCGCATCACACGCTACTTTCACCCCATCTTCTGCGCGGATAATAGCTCCAACTGCTGCGGCTCTAGCTGCATAATTAGGATTTTCTAGTAATTCACCCAACTGCTTGGCAACTCGTTCTGCTACATATTGTTTGCGAGAAACCGTTCGCGAAGTTCCCAGGCGTTCAACTCTAGCTGCATTGTCTGGTTGATCAATGCTGTAAGGCATCACAATCGTTGGACGACCTGCCTGTAATGCCTGAGCCGTTGTCCCAATGCCGCCTTGATGAACGATCGCACAAGCCCGCGAAAAAAGTTGCGAGTACGGCGCGTAGTTCACCGAAATAATGCTGTCTGGAAGATTGGCTGGCGGCACATTCTTGCCAATCAATAACACAGCGCGGCGATTTAAGCGTTTTGCTGCTTTGATGCTTTCCTCATAGAATTGCCCTGGAGCCATGACTGCGGCTGACCCTAAAGTGAATACAATTGGTGGCTCACCTGCATCCAGAAATTGATCTAGTTCGGGTGAGAGTTGTGCGCCGCCCTCACTCCCATCATAAAAGGCAAACCCTGTGAGTACCGTATTTGCAGCCCAATCCGGCTGGGGCTTAGCCAGTACTGATGAAAACATCGCTAATACAAGATAAGGAGAATATTTATCATCAATCAATGGGTTGCCTTTCAGGGGAGGTAATCCCATCTCCTGTCGTAATTGATGAACGGGGTTTGCCCAAGATTTTGTCAAAACTTTGCCGAGTTGCCGAATCCCCCGCTGGGCTAGGGAATTCAAGCCTGGTAGTTGAAAAATGGCTGGTAATTCCGGTGTGATTGATGGATCACTAGCAGAAAGAAATCCCAAGGGTGACAGCATCGTTAGCACCCAGGGAATGCCTAATTTTTCTGCCACTAGTCGGGCTGCTAGTACTCCTTCCCCGTTGATGATGAGATCGGAATTTTTGGCAGCGTTCATCAAGTCAGTGTAGGTTTCCCGCAAACTTGCACAAACCCAATTTCTCACTACATACTCTGTACCCGTCTGCAAATCCATCATCCGTGCCATCTCTTGAGGATCGTTGAGTGCGGTGTTGTCCGGTCGCATTCGATGAAACTCGAATCCCAAAGCTTTGATTTTGTCCTGATATTCCCGATGAGTCGCAAACACCACATCATGACCCCGATGACGCAACTCAAACGCGATCGCAATTTTGGGATGTAAATCTCCGAAAGAGCCGATAGTAGTCAGAACAATACGACTCACAGTTTTGCCTCTCGGTCAGCGAAATTTCAAAAATAATCCTGTTTGATTCTAAATCTTTGTTGCCCAACCAACAATATCCAAGTACTGCCCCCACCGAGAGATGAAGCAGCCCAACGGCTTGCGCTTCACCGGACGGCATTAGACTTTGCTACACAACTAATAGCGTATGCCGCCGTTCCGAGTGCAAGCGCTTGTTAGGTCATGTGCTAAACCGTCTTACAGCAGAGCTTTAAACTCTTCTACACTTAGACCAGCTTGCCGAATAATGCTACGGAGAGTTCCTTTTGCAACCTCATCATGATCTGGAACAGTTAGCCGACGATGCGGTGGCTCTCTGTTCCGCAAGACAATATGACTCCCCCGTTGTCGATCAACCTCATATCCAATCTTGCCAAGCGCTTTCACTACCTCACGACCTGATATTCGTGGCAAATAACTCACGCAACAACCTCAACAATTTCTTCGGAAATTGGTGGAGGAACTGGATCTCCATGAGCATCCAGACTTTCCAAATACGCTGCTATTGCGTCTTTAATATTATCAATTGCTTCCGCACGAGTTCGACCTTGGGAAATACAACCAGGTAACGACGGAACCTCAACAACATAGATTCCATCTTCGTCTGGCTCAATTATGACTCGGTACTTTATCATATTTTACTCAGACTGTTTTCTGGCTCTCACTTGATTATATCCTAGAGTTGATAGCGATCAATTAGTACTAACTAGCCATCAATCTAGCGCTTTAGTCTTGCTAAAGCACTAGATCAGCGACTCTGAACCACTATAGAATTGCGATTATAGCAGGCAGTAATCCTACGTTGACAACACCGTCTAAAATCATGCGTCCTCCAAAAGTGACAACTTTTCCATCTAACTTTAATTCACCCTTGAGGGTCAGCTTACCTTTATCTTTAATTATTTCAACTTTTTCTGTAGGTGTAGCCTGTGTCAGGTCAAACTCCTGTTCTGTGATAAGGGTACTGGAAGAAGGCCCAGCATAAAGCTTTACCGTAACAAATACATCACCGGAACTCTTTTCTTCCGTATCGAAAGTAACGGTTGCTTGAGGAACACTTGTTGTTGTCCCATCAAATTTCGTAGATAAAATTGGCATTTTTTCCTCTCAAGACACAAAGGTAAACTTGGTAAACCTAACGGCTTAGAGTTGAGCGGTGGCTAGAAAAATAAGCTGCTTACCCGTGTATCGCATCCATCCGCTCGAATGAGAGTTAGACCAGTTCAGTAGAGCTTTTCAATAGAATAGCAATTCCATCTTAGCTCATAAAATTCTCTAATTTTTCTCACTATTAAGCATATTTTTTAAGCCTGAAGTAACTTCCAATCGTAATAACAGTAAGACCCAATGTATGCAACCAAAATCCAAAATCAGGATAACAAGGAAAATCAATTGTTCTGTGATAACCAAACTCTTTCTCGGCCCAGGCCATTAGTATCAAGTTTAGGAATAGAAATAATGAAAACGATAAAAAAATATTCTGAGATCAAGCCTTTTTAAGAAATGCATTGCAAATACAAGAGATAATAAGTAAAATGTAAGACATGATGGATAAAATGCAAGTCCAATATTATGATTAGACTTATACAAGTTAAGAAAATAGCTTAGATTTTTTTGCAGTTTCTCGTCTACACCTATTGTGCATGAAAACCAATTCAGGAAAAACGAGGTAGATAAAATCAATATTCCAACTTCTGGCAAAAATCTTAGGGATTTTGCTTTGATTCTGTTCATTTCTGAAAACCTAAAACATCCATAGGAGTCTAGAATATTTTTAGAAGGCTCGATTTATTTGGCAGTCTAACGGCTTGGGCATCAGCGGGCGGCGATGCAAAATAAGCATGAAGATAGCGTATCGCTCCGTTCCGTTGCATGCAGTAGTTAGGCAGCGTTCAATTCTTGAAAAGCTTCGTCAAGAACTAATGCCCTATATTCTAAATCAACCGCAGCTTGATACACAACAGAGGCATGATACTTTTGATACGGTGAAACCTGGCCATGATCAACCTCAAATAGCACAGCTTTTCGCCATGCTGCTTTCTGCTCTGAAGTTAAGACATCTTTTGGTGATCCCTCTAGCCGAAGAAAATAGGGCGTTTGCTCAAATACTTCTCCTGAGAAAGGTTTAAATCGCCACGAATGAACAGTTGAGGAGATCATTTCAGGAAGTTGTTCGTAGTTAACCCCAAAAATAAAACCTGTGAGCGGTTTACCACGTCGGAATGCAGCTAAAACATATCTACGATTGATAGTGACAGGAAGTACACCACCTTGAGGAAGAGATGAAACAAATCTAGGATCTCCGTCTTCAAGTCCTGTAAAGCTAATTAGCTCACTCAGCAAGTCAAAGTATTCATCTATCCATTCTCGATTCGGAGCTTGCCTAATAATCTGAACCAATCGCCCATGTGAGGAATCATACTGTTGTGTGTTAACAGCCTTTCGAGGTTCTTTAGCTGCTGTAAGACGAGAACGAACTTTCGGTGCGTTTGAAGATAATCCTATCAAAGCTGAAGACCCTTCAGCATTTCCTTGTGATGGCAAGGAATCAATATAAGTAGCAATTTCACTCAGTTGCATTGCTGACGATTGCAGCCACAAAGATTCAAACCATTTTTGCAGCTCTTCCACTTGTGGCTCTGCCTCAAAAATTACAGATACTTCGGTACGTCCTGTTATTCCCTTTTCTGTAAAGTTAGCTGAACCTAATAAAGCTTTATCTCCTGCAAGAATGACTTTAGCGTGTAAATCCTTGCAATGTCGAATGGATTCAGAATGCTGGCTAATAAAACTGTATATCTGTTGTCTTGACTCATAACTGAAAGATGCGAGCCACTCTTCTACGTCTGTCAAAATTCGCCAAGAGCGGCTTAATAAACAAATACGCTTGAGGTAATTTAATCCCAAATATGGGCAGACAATGCCAACATCACCGTTAAGAACAATTGAGCGAATCGCTTCATCAAAGGGAGATAAGCCACCATTTGCACTTATAGGGGTGTGATAGACAAGACGAGTAGACATTATTTTGAATTTTTCTAATGCCCCAATCAGGGACTCAAGCAGCCTAACGGCCTTGAATTTAGCGGTGGCTAGTAAAGTAAGCAAGACAGCCCGTGTGTCCCGTCCATCCGCTTTAATGAGTAGTTAGACAGCGCAGCCTAGATTGAAAGACAATCGCATTTTCTAAACTACACTCCACCAACTACCCCCTACGAAAACGAGTGCCGACTGCCACAACCCACGTTTATAAGCGTTTCACAACATTACTCCGTGGAGTTAATGATGGCTAGCTAGAGCCATTTATAGTATCTATCGAGTGATAGTAGTTGAGATAAATTCAGAATAAAAATATACAGTCATCACCAAAATCTAATCCACAGCCAATTCTTCATACTCAGGTTTAATCTCAACTGATGTAGCTCAACCTGACAATGCAAGATAGTCTAACGGCCTCGAATTTAGCGGTGGCTAGTAAAATAAGCATCACAGACCGTGTGTCCCGTCCATCCGCT
>JANPLU010000094.1:0-12737 GCA_031422435.1 Acaryochloridaceae cyanobacterium VAR_48_metabat_390 | reverse complement strand
TGACCATCTAGATCCTTCCCCCATGCAGTCTTTGCTGAGAGTGCTTAAAAGCTTGGTGGTCTATCGCTGGCTCTTGATTGGATCCTTACTGAGCCTGCTATGTTTAACCGCCGCCAATGCCGTCACCCCGCAGTTGTTTCGGTGGGGGATTGATGAAGGTATTACAAAAAAAGATCTTGAAATTGTGCTGTATAGCGCAGGTGCATTGGTATTAGCCGCCATTAGTCGGGGATTGTTTAACTTTGGGCAAAGCTTCTGGGCAGAATCTGCCTCCCAAGGCGTTGCCTACGACCTCCGTAACCGCATCTTTAGCAAAATCCAAAACCTGAGCTTTAGCTACCATGATCAGGCTCAAACGTCCCAGCTTTTGACCCGCGTGACCAATGACATTGAGCAAATCCGCACGTTTTTGGGTACCAGCCTTGTGCAGGTTATTAGCTCCATCGTGACGCTGCTCAGCATTGCCGTTGTAATTTTATTCATGAACTGGCGCTTAGCGCTCATTACATTAACTGTAGTGCCCATAACTGGATGGCTGCTGGCGCAGTTTTTTACCAAAAATAGCCGACTCTTTGGTCAAGTACAGGAGCAGCTCGGCAACCTTAATGCAGTCTTGCAAGAAAACCTCATTGGCATTCGGGTGGTCAAAGCCTTTGTGCGTGAAGAGGCTGAGTCCGAGCGCTATACGGCAATGAATGATGCCCTGGTGGAAACTAGCATGAAAACCATTCGCGCCATCCGCAATACGTTTCCGTTTATCTTTTTACTCAGTAACTTAGTGACGCTGGCGGTGTTTGGCTACGGTGGGTCAGAGGTGATTGGCGGTCAATTTTCGATTGGAGAACTGGTTGCGTTTAACGCCTATCTGCTGCTCATTCTTCAGCCCCTTTTGCTGATTGGCTTTGCTGCCCCTGCGATCGCCCAAGCTGCCTCTTCTGCCCAGCGGGTCTATGAAGTAGTGGATGCCAAAATTGACATTCGCGATCGCCCCAACGCTATTCCCTTTTCTGGCTGCGTAGGTCGTATCACCTTTGAACACGTGTCTTTCCGCTACCCTGGCGCAACGACCGAAGCCCTCAAGGAAGTGTCCTTTGAAACCAAGCCCAAAGAGCTAATTGCTGTACTGGGCATGACGGCCTCTGGCAAAAGCACCATTATGAATTTACTGCCGCGTTTTTATGATGTCACCGCCGGATCGGTACGGATTGATGGCAGAGACGTGCGTGATTTTTCGCTTAAAAGTCTGCGATCGCACATCGGCATTGTGTTTCAAGAAACTACATTGTTCTCTGGTACCCTGCGAGAAAATATTGCCTATGCCAATACCAACGCATCCCTTGAACAGGTGATGGAAGTGGCAAAAACGGCTCAAATGCACGACTTTATTATGGGTTTGCCTGACGGCTACGAAACCATCGTCGGGGAGCGGGGCGTGGGCTTATCGGGAGGGCAAAAGCAGAGGGTTGCGATCGCCCGTACCCTACTCACAAACTACAGCATCCTCATTTTGGACGACAGCACCTCCGCTGTCGATGCCCAAACCGCCGTCCAAATCCAGGCGGCTCTGGATGATTTGATGCGCCAAAAAGCCTGTACCACCTTTGTTGTGGCTCAGCGCATCAGCACCGTCCAAAATGCAGACCGCATTTTACTGATGGACAAAGGGCGATTAGTAGGGCAGGGTACCCATACAGAACTCATGAATACCAGCCCCCTCTACGGCGCAATCTTAGAGTCTCAGGTGAAGCAAGCACCCGCCGCCTTACCGCCGTCTCGTTAACAATGGGTGTCGTAAAACTAAAACTGTGGTGTAAGAAAGTAAAAAATTGACCATGAGAAGTATTGGCCTAGGCATCGTGTCAGAGCAAAAAGCCCAAAAGCAGATCTCTACTCTGCGGCGCTTTTTACAGTACCTCCGACCCTTTCGTAAAGAAATTCCAATTGCGCTGACGCTAGTGTCGATTGGCGCTGCAACTCAGGCAGTGGGACCATTTCTGCTGGGCTGGTCTATTGACCATGTCATTGCCAAAGGCGACCTGCGGGGTTTACTGCTGCTGCTCAGCCTGCTGGCAATCATCTATTTTTCAGGCATCTGGGCGATTCGGGGGCAAATTCTGCGGGTTGGTTCCATTATGCAGCGGCTGTTGGCACAGCTTCGGCAGGATATTTTTATCAAAATTCAGAGCCTTCCCCTCAGCTTTTTTGACCGCAGTGAAGCCGGAGACTTAATGAGTCGGCTGCTGAATGACGTGAATACCGTCAACCAAGCCTTTGGTCAAACCGTCGCCCAAATGTTGGGGAACCTATTGAGTTTGGTGGGCATTGTAATTGCGATGCTGGCCATTAACCTCCAGTTAGGGCTGCTGAGCAATCTGGTGGTGCCGCTCATGATTTTTACGACAGGTCTTTTTTCCCGCTGGGCTAGGGCTAGATTTCGCGTCACGCGCCAAACCATTGGCGAACTCTCAGCCAAGCTAGAGGAAGACATTAGCAGCGTGCGCGAAGCTCAGGCATTTAATCGGGTACAGCTTAATATCGAAGAATTTGATTTGCTTAACGCCGCCAACCGTGATGCGAATGTGCAGGCGGTTGCCATTACCTCAGCGTTTTTGCCGTCGATTGATTTTCTCAACACTCTCGCAACCGCAGGGGTACTGGCCTATGGCGGATATTTAGCTGTCACGGGTGCCGCCACGGTGGGGGTTGTGACTTCATTTTTGCTGTACGTGCAGCAGTTTTTTAGACCGATTCAGATCTTGAGTCAGTTTTATACCCAGGCTCAGTCGGCGTTTGCTGGTCTAGAGCGAATTTTTTTACTGTTAGATGAGCCATCAGAACTTAAAGATGCCGCCGATGCTTCAGAAATGCCGCCGATTAAAGGAGAAGTATTGTTTGAAGCTGTCACCTTTGGATATACCCCTGATCAGCAGGTGCTGAAGGGTATTCATTTAGCAGCACATCCTGGTCAAATGATTGCCCTTGTAGGGCCGACAGGGGCGGGCAAAAGTACCATCATTAACCTGATTCTGCGGTTTTATGATGTGTCTGGCGGCGCGGTCAAAATCGATGGAGTTGATGTCCGCGCTGTAACCCAGGCTAGTTTACGTCGTCAGATTGGGATTGTGCTACAGGATAATATTTTATTTAGCGGTACGGTCGCTGAAAATATTGCGTTCGGAATACCCCATGCCACCCAAGCTGAAATTGAAGCCGCTGCCCAACTGGCGAATGTCCATGAGTTTATTACGTCGCTGCCCCAAGGGTACGCCACTCAATTAGGAGAACGGGGCGCGCCACTCAGTCAAGGTCAGCGACAGCTTATTAGTATTGCCCGTGCGGTTTTAATTAACCCCCGCATTCTGATTTTGGATGAGGCAACTAGCAGTATTGATACCCGTACTGAGGCGCTGGTGCAAACGGCGATCGCCCGTCTCCTCAAAAACCGAACCAGCTTTGTCATTGCCCACCGACTCAGCACAGTAACCCAAGCAGATCAGGTTTTAGTAATTCAGCAGGGCACTATTGCAGAACATGGGACTCACGCTGAACTCATAGAGCAGGGCGGCGTTTATGCAAACCTTTATGCCCTTCAAATGACGGCAACCCATTCAGTGCCCGTTTAAGTGTTTGCCTATAATTTGGGCAAGGCCAGGAACTGCCGCTACGATATCGCCTTTAACAGATTTGCGAAGCTTACTATAAGAAGAGCAGATTAGCCCATTTTTGACCCGCTGAATTTTGGCATCCGTAACGCCCAGAAGGGTGTCGGCAGTGAGATCGCAGTTTTGGGTCAGATGCGACACGGGATCGCCCGTCTGTACGCCTTCGTCCCATAGCGGATCTAGGGCTGCGATCGCCTCAGGCAGCAGACGCTGAATTGCACCAGTGATATAGTTTGCATCCATACCTTTGACAACACCATAGGTTGCCTTGAGCGCCAAACCAGAAATACCGCTTTTGGCAGCTACTTGACCATCCATCAACTCGGTACAGTCTGCGGCAATGCTGGCTGTAATCTGCTCATCCCGTAATTTTTCGCTTAAGCTCATCAATCTTTTTCCTCACAGATCTTTATAAAAAATCCCAACATCGTTCTGAAACCGTTGGCACATTCTTGCAAGGCAACTGCTGCCACCCCATAATATAGCCCTTATCTCCACGTCTAGAGCAATCAACAATCCGTTAAAGTGAGCTAGGTGAGAGGTTGGTTTAGCTTGTGACCGAGCTGCTGCCTTTGTTTAGTCAAAGCCCAATTCGTTTCAAAAGTGGCGTTTTATCTATCCGTGATTTCAGCATCAAAATCTGCTCAATCCTCCGTTAATCTCCCCAATCAGCGCTGGCAGATTCATCCTCAAGATGCAGTCCAGGCAGAGCGCGTGGCCCAAACGACTCAATTTTCGCCACTGCTAGCACAGGTGCTGCTGAACCGTGGGCTAACCACCGCAGAAGCCGTTCAGTTTTTTTTGGAACCAGAGTCTCAGGCATTGCCTGCCCCCCTCGAAGAATTCCCAGACCTGGCAACTAGCCTAGAACTGCTTGAGACTGCCGTGCGTCAAGGCGACAAAATCGCCATCTGTGGTGACTACGACGCTGACGGTATGACTAGCACTGCCCTGCTGCTGCGCGCCTTAAAAGCCTTGGGTGCCCAAGTGGAATACGCCATCCCCAGCCGGATGCATGAGGGATACGGCATTAATGCTCGCATTGTGGAAGACTTTGCGGCAGAGGGTGGCAAGCTACTGCTGACGGTAGATAACGGCATTGCGGCCTACGAACCCATCGCAAAAGCCCGTGAGCTGGGCTTGGCGGTCATTGTGACCGATCACCACGATTTACCTCCACAGTTGCCCCCCGCCAACGCGATTTTAAATCCCAAACTTTTGCCAGCAGGTTCGCTTTATAGCGGATTGGCTGGCGTGGGGGTTGCCTACATTTTAGCGGTCGCCTTAGCGCAGCAGATGGGTCAAACCCAGCACCTTGTGACCCCACTTTTAGAACTCTTTACCCTTGGCACGATCGCCGATCTTGCCCCCCTCATTGGCGTAAACCGCCGCTGGCTCCAGCGTGGACTTAAGCGTTTACCCTATTCTGAGTTTGCTGGCGTTAAGGCACTCATTGAAGTTTCTGGCAGTTCTTCGAGTTCTAAACAGGCCTTTAAACCTGAAACCATCGGCTTTCGATTAGGACCACGCATCAATGCCGTCGGTCGCATTGGCGATCCGCAAACGGTGATTGAGCTACTGACGACCGATGACGCCACCATTGCCCAGACCCGCGCGGCTGAGTGCGAGCTGGCAAACCAGCAGCGCCAGCAAATGTGCCGAGAGATTGAACAGGCGGCGATCGCCCTCGTCGAGCAAAACACTGACGGCACCCTCGACCCGCTAGTGCATCGGGTGTTGGTCGTTATTGAACCAGGCTGGCATCATGGCGTGATTGGCATTGTGGCTTCTCGGCTCGTGGAGCGCTTCGGCGTTCCGGTGTTTATTGGCACCTACGAAGACGACGCTCAGACCCTGATTCGCGGCTCTGCCCGCAGTATTCCTGAGTTTGATGTGTTTGAAGCGCTACATTTCTGTGGCGATCTGCTGGATCGGTTTGGCGGGCATCGAGCGGCGGGGGGCTTTACCCTGGCGGCAGATAATTTAAAGACGCTGCGATCGCGCCTTAGCGAGTTTGCTCACCAGCACCTTAAGCCAGAGCATCTCAAGCCTTTGGTCAGCATAGATGTGCAGGCTAGGTTTACGGATATTACCCAAGAGCTTTATCAGCAGATGGATCGGCTCCAGCCCTGCGGCATTGGCAACCCAGAACCTGTGTTTTGGAGCGCAAATGTGAAGGTCTTAGACCAGCGTATTGTGGGGCAGAGTCATCTTAAAGTGACCTTGAGCCAAGACATTGAAACCCAAGATGGCGGGGGCACTGCCTTTACGGCGATCGCATGGCGCTGGGCAGAATATTTTCCGCTGCCTGAACGCATTGATGTAGCCTATCGCCTGCGCGAAAACACCTGGAACGGTCAAACCGCGCTAGAGCTAGAGCTAATGGGTGTACGCCCTGCCGATGTTTCTACAGTGGCACCCTTACCCCAAAAAGTAGAACCTAAAGCAGCCGTGAGTGAAAACGCGGCAGTGGTGGGGCGATCGCCCTTACTACCCGAAGTTGAGCCGAAGCTAAAATGTCCAGAGCCGCCTAAAGTCAATATTTCAGCAATGAGCTGGCATCCGTTAAAAACGCTAGAGGCGGTGATGCCTCAGCTTGTGGGCAATGTTTTAATTTATGGCTACCAGCGCCCTTACGTTTCGGCTCAATCTCTAGCCGGAAAACTCACCTACGATCGCCCGCGTGGTCAATGTGCCACGGTTTTGCTATGGACTTTGCCGCCTTCTTGGACGCATCTCCGCTGGCTGCTGGCCTTAGCCAAACCTGAAGACGTCTATGTGCGCAATGGGTTGCCCAAACTGCTCGATGCGGGGACACTGCGATCGCAATTATCCTATGAAATTGTCAAAAACCCTGATGCCCCTCTCAATCTGCTCGGCCTAGGACAGCAGTGGTGGGTTGCACCGAGTACCTTAATTGCGGCACTTCGAGACATAAAATATTCCTGCCCTAGTTTTGGCGAAACCGCCTCTCTAGAACAGGAACTTCAGCGACTTCAGCACTGGTACAATTGCCCAGCCGAGCGGCTGGCGACGCTGCCTTAGAGGTTGCCGCCGCGAAATGCTAATAGAAACACAACAGCAGGCCCAGCAATTACAATCATTGCCAGCATGGTGAGCTGAAAAATAACTTCAAAGTTAATGGTCGAAAAGACATTCAGAAAATCAAACATTCCGGCAACTAACATCGTTCGTCCTTCCAGGATGGGTCTACAAACACAATTGATAATCGTACTGCCGCAAGCCTTGGTGAACCGATGTAGACAACACAATGCCGCTCGGTGTGCTTAGACAGCCGCTTGAATCATCATTGTACCAGCGTTGTTCTCTCGCCAAAGGGTTTAATTCAATTTTGCAATACGTCTGGCTGCTGAGTTTTGCTCAACCCAACCTTAAATCGACGTGAGTATCGACTTCGCTCAGCCCAGGAGTTTTGCTGCCGTTTTGGGTTTGGATACGACGATCGCAGTTGCCATAGCCGAAAATGCAGTTCAGATGCTTAGGCAAAATGACCACCGCAGCGATCGCAAACGGAGGTCGCTGCATCACATACCAAGGCAATCGCCTCAGCAACCAAAAATTCTGAAGCTCACACAAAAATGATCGCCGACGATGCATCACCCGCGTAAAACCATAGCTGCCGCCCGTAACCCTTGCTCTGCGGTACTCCATAAGTTTGGGAGTGGGTTTCGTACCTCAACCCAAGCTACCTATTGAGGAAGGAGCGTCTAGCCTAGGCATGAGAACGTAGCCAATCCTGTAGCTCAGAAGGCTGCGAGAAATCAAGTAACGCTTCACCCAACAATTCGAGCTGAGATAGCGACAGTGCCTGAATCTGTGCTTGCATCCCTGGAGAAACTGCACCAAAGCGGCGGGTCAGCAAACGCAAGATGAGCAATACTTCACCTTCTTGACGACCCTCTTGGCGACCTTCCTGGCGACCCTCTTGCAAAGCCTCCTGGTACACCTTTGTTTCTTTTAGTTCACTGAGTCCAAACATACGCTCTATCTCCTCTCGACTAAGCTGCGGAAATTTGTACACCAGTATCGTTTCTATCAATCCTATTATCGCTGCAATCTTTGGCTTTGTTTGCTCTTGGCTTCTCGTCTTTGTCATCAAGGTCTGCGCTTGACTGACCGCACTGTCTGCATCTGCCAAAATCAACTGCATTAACCCTACCCCTAAAGCATTGCTTGACTTAAGTTCGTTGAGATACACCCGATGCACTTGGTCACTGTTTAACTGCGCTCTGTGTAAACGAGTCTGGTCAGGTTCGATGCTGCGACGAGGAAACAGTACAACGGCCTGCCAGTCTACCGTATGGGGATGCTGATCTAAAAACAACGCGATTTCAGCGAAAAAGCGATGGTAGAAATGCGGGTCTTTTTGAAACTGCACTTCGATGAACCAAACGGTTTGGTCAACAGCATCAGGGGTAGGGAGCAATACCCCATCAATGCGAAAGGCAAGCTGTTTGATCTCCACAGAGCGGAACTCATAGCCCACTGCCAAATCAGCAGACTGACCCAGCAATTCAAAGAGAATGCCAGGGTCAGTTTGAAAGATGCGGTAGAAGATGGAGTCTGTTTTCAAGCGGTGTGCTACAAAGAATCTCAGCTATTTTACTAGACGTGGCGATCGCAGTTGCCATAGCCGAAAATGCAGTGCAGGTGCTTAGGCAAAATGACCGACGCAGCGATCGCAAACGGAGGTCGCTGCATAACATATCAGGGCAATCACTTCAGCAACTCAACATTTTGAGACTCACACAAAAGCAATCGCCGACGATGCATCACCAGCGTAAAAAATAGGTGCCGTCTGATATTTTGCTCTACAATACTCCACGATTTAGAACTTGGGTTGAGAAATCCAAGCTACTACTAGCTTATATGCTGAGTAATTCAATCCCCGCTCAATCGACGTTTGGCATGATTACGAATGGGAATGAGTTTTTTATTTTTAAAAGCAACTCGCCAACCCCTTGCTGAATATGCTGCCTCTAGACTTTTTTCCTTGCTAAACCCGAATAATGAGCTTTATTCGGGTCTACAAGTTTTGAGGCGATTGGGGTTGGCGGCGATCACTGCGCACCAAGAATCCGTCAATGACTAGCGCTACAGCACTTATCGACAAAAGGCTTATGCCCCTTTACAGCTTACATCCGCGAAAGGGCTGCGATTTTGGCACGTTTGTCTGCCTGTAGTCCCGATAGCTCGTCTAAGGTCAGCCATTTTTCTCTCACTAACCTGGCAAAAACAAAGATAAAAGCTGAATAGCTATCTTCGTACTTGCCGTCAATTTCATGTCTTCTTGCACTCAAAAAGTCGTGAAGCATCCAGATATCCTGAATCTCTGTCACTGCGCCTGCTTTGTCACGAATCTCACTTACCAAGGTCTCAGTCTCTCGGTTGTAAGCCTGTTTAAAGGCGTTTTGAGCGACTTGCTTTTCAACTTCAGACCAATCTGTCTCAATTCCTTGCATTGTCTAGCCTAGTTTCTTAATTTGGTTTTTTATAGTTTGGTTCTTGTGTTTAAAACTTACCAATCCCTTTTATGTCATCTAGAGAGAAGAGGCAAATTAAATGGGAAATTTCAATTTGCCCCTACTCTCACTTCAAACGTTTGTTCTACTAACGAGCGAAGTTCAGTAGCTCTTTAGGAGAAGCCAAGAGGTCAATGGCAACAAAGAAAATTTTGCCGTCAGGATTGAGCAAAAATCGCCATGCCATATTCATGCCGACCCCTGCACCAAACCAAGGCGTTTGGACTTTGCCCGTGACCTTAATCTGATTAAATCCATCATCTGTGGGTTCAACAACACCACGCTCAGGTAAGAGCTTCAGGTTTTGGCAATCTTCTCTGAGATATCTCAGAACATTGTCACGCCCTACAATAGGCCGTTGGAACGGAGGCTGTAGTGCACCGTCAGCGGCAAACAGTTCAATGACCGCATCGAAGTCATTGGCATTCATGTTGTTGATGTAGCTAAGCACAGTCTCGTTTGTAACGCCTTCAATCGAAACTGAAGCACGGGTAGCAGGCGCCACTGGAATGGCGATGGGTTCAGACACTCGGGTATAGGTGCCCATCTTAGCGGTGTCGTAGCCCATGTCAACAACCGAATTGCGTAGAACGGTAATCTGCTGACCAGGTTCTAGCCCTCGGATTGCCTGTAGCACTGCTGCTGCGTTGGCAGACAGCTTGTAGCTTTCGGGAATGGGGGCAACGGTACCCTCCTCCATCCACTTTCCAAGCTGGTACCAAAATCCAAGCTTAATGTTGACGCTCCAAGATGCATAGGCACGACAAATGGGCGTATCAGCCCGATTTGCAAGGTCACACATGACCTTTGTTTGCTCAGCAAACGACATTGCCTTAATTTCATTCATGGTTCGCTCAGCCAAGACCATGTTGGCGGCTCCTGGAGCTGCGATGGTGATGGTTGTGCCCATTTCGGTGTAGGCAAACCAAATTAAAGCAAGCTGGTCTTCATCACTGAGTTGAACAAAGCGAGCGATTGTTGCCGGAACGGCATCGGCGGCTAAGGTTCCTGGAAAGATGCCGCGTGCTGAATCAATAGTGAATGGCATAGGCTTTAATTCTCAATTTTTAGAATGAAACACTAATGTTGCTTTGACTACAGGCGCTAAGAACCCCTGTAGTTTCAAGTTATGACGTAGCGTTGCTATATTTTATCAAGTTTTGTAACTTATGCTCATATTAACCTAGAGAAAAAGTACGTTTCAGTCCTAAGATAAGAAGTTTTGCATTAGCCTACTTTAGAACTGGCTCTTTCTTCCTGAGGCTTAAGATTAAGGAAGGGGACTGCGCCAGAATTAACATTGGGCAACTGACCATTCCATTTTTCAATCGCCAATCGCTGATTATCTAGCTCTTGCTTGCGGAGAATATTGGGGTCGAGAGACTGCTGAAGCAAGCGCTGGGCTTCGGCTTCTCCGGTGGCTTGGTTAATACGCCCCTGTGCCTCTTGCTCTGCTTTTTGGGCAATGTAGACCGCACGCTGAGATTCTTGTTCGGCAACCTGCTTGCTTTCAACGGCCTGGGCAAACTCAACCGAAAACTGGATGTCTACCACGCTGGTGTCGTAGACCTCAATACCGTATTTGTTGAGGCGATCGCCCAAGATTTTGTCAAAGCTGTCCTTGAGTTCCGGTCGCTTGACGATGGATTCTTCTGCTGTAAACTGCGCGACTGCGGTTTTGAAAGCCTCTTGGGTTTGGGGTGCCACAATACGCTCGACAATCTCGCTGAGGTTGCCCTGCTGCTGAAAGGTGCGAGCCACAATATCTGGTTTGAGGGCAAAGTTAACGGCAAACACCGCCTTTAAGTCCTGAAGATCTTTTGTAGATCCTTTGGCGGGCACCTCATGTTTTTGCACTTTTACATCGAGGAGGGTGACGCGATCACGCACGGGCACTACTACATGAATCCCTTCAGACAGCGGCGCAGGCTCTACTGCGCCAAAATGAGTAATTACTCCGCGCTCTCCTGGGCCAATGAGCACAATGGGGTTAAAAAACAGGACGAGAAGCAGAATAAGGGTGGTGGCGATCGCCAATTTTGAGGAGTTATTCATGGTAAACCTGAAGTGCTGAAGGTGGCATTGAGTGAAAAGCCCCATCTGTAAGCATAACCACTTCAAGTTTTTGTAAGGATTTTTACACGTCAGTGTCTAAAGACTACCTCATTATTTTTACCCGCTACCCCCAGCCAGGGAAGGTTAAAACCCGTCTCATTCCGGCGTTAGGTGCAGCGGGTGCGGCAGCGCTTCATCAACGGATGGCTGAGCATACGCTGGCGCAGGCTAGGGCGCTAAGACAGACGAGGGGGTTGTCAATTGAAGTTTGGTTTACGGGCAGCAGCACCTTAGCTCAAATGCAGGAATGGCTCGGCACCGATGTGGAATATTGTGTGCAGCCTGAAGGCGATTTGGGCGATCGCATGGTCTCCGCTTTCAAGTCTGTGTTCAGCAAAGGCTATACATCTGCGCTCGTAGTAGGGACTGATTGCCCAGACTTAAACACTGCGCTGCTGGCGCAAGGCTTTAGCGCCCTAGCGCACCATGAGCTGGTGCTTGGCCCTGCGATCGATGGCGGCTACTACCTGATTGGGCTACGGCGCTTGGTTCCTGAACTGTTTGTAGACATTGCTTGGAGTACGGGGGAAGTGTTGGAGAAGACTGTGGCGATCGCCCAGCGGCTCAACCTAACGCCCTTTCTCTTACCTTACTTAACTGACATTGATATACCACAGGATTTAGAACACCCTTCTGTGCAAACGCTCAAATCCCTATCTTCAGATCAAGCGTTTTTAAGCTAACAACGCAAGTGGCGATCGCATTCAGTGGCTTAAGCCTTTTTGCTCGGAGCGGCTTGCGGCGTTTTGAGCAGATCTAAGGCATATAGCGCTAAAGGTGCCCCAAACATTATTGCTAGTCCAAATGCGACCCATCGCCACAGGGCTTTTTTTGAGCGACCTGTCGTCGGAAACTCGCAGCTCAAGCAAATGTCTGCATATTCGCTATTTAATGTTCCACATTCTTTACAAGGCACTAGAGCCATTTTTTAAACCTAACAATCGTATTCAGTAGTTACCGATAGCCTTTACCCACCCCATCCACTAACTTTGTCAGTACGCTCTAAAAGCAGGGAATGCGTCAATCTTGTGTGTGAGTATAAAAGATGATGTTCTAGGGTTGCAAATCAATTCATGCGATGTCAAAACCACAGTTGTCCGAACAGCATTACGTCTACATCGCCCATTGTGCAAACGGCTCGCTTTATACGGGATACAGCAAAAATGTAGCGCAGCGCATTAAAGCACATAATGCTGGCAAAGGTGGACGATACACAAGGGCAAATCGACCAGTCACGCTGTTGGCCTACTGTTTGTTTGAGACAAAAACAGAGGCTCTACAGGCAGAGTATGCCATCAAGCAGCTTCCCCGTCAGAAAAAGCTTGCTTTAATCAAAAATAGTGTCGAGCAACTAGATCCGGAATTAGAACATGGTTGGCGCTGTGTTTCTAAGGATCGTGAATTAAATAACTTACAG
>JANPLU010000093.1:0-19023 GCA_031422435.1 Acaryochloridaceae cyanobacterium VAR_48_metabat_390 | reverse complement strand
TATTGTTGATAGCCAAGGCAACGTCATCAATACCTGGGCAGATGTATTGAACCGCGCGAACTTGGGCTTTGAAGTGATGCATGAAAGAAATGCGCACAACTTCCCGCTCGATTTGGCAGCTGGTGAGTCTGCGCCTGTGGCAATGACTGCTCCTGCTATCAATGGCTAGTCTCTAGATGAACTGAATGTAAGACAGAGAAGCGCCCCTCAATGAGGGGCGCTTTTCTAAATGCAATTTTGAACTTTTCTACTAACCACTGTGTCGCCGCTCTCATCAGCTTTACTAAAAGCGTTTGCTAATCTGCATTGGACTCCTGGGTGGTGCATCAAGCTATCCAATCTGATAAATTACCGTCACAATATTAGAAGTGGCTCCATGCCATATCCATGATTGGGTAAAACCTGTGCTTGCTCCTGCTTCAACCATTTCTACCCTCCTAGACCGCACCTTATCGCGAAAAGACCTTACGCCTCACGAAGGGGTGTTACTGCTTCAGCAACGAGATCCAGGAGTCATCCAACAGATTCAGCAGGCGGCGGATGAATTACGGCGATCGCTGGTGGGCGAAACCGTCACCTACGTGGTCAACCGCAACATTAACTTCACCAATATCTGCGAACAGCACTGTGGCTTTTGCGCCTTTCGTCGCAATGAAAGCGATGAGGATGCCTATTGGCTCTCCCATCAGCAAATGGTTGAAAAAGCAGCCGATGGCGTCGCCCAAGGCATTACAGAAATTTGTATGCAGGGGGGACTGCACCCAGGGGCAAAGATAGAAGGGCGATCGCTTCCTTATTACGTCAAACTCGCCGAAACGCTCCAAGAGGCATTCCCCGCGCTGCACCTCCACGCCTTTTCGCCTCAAGAAATCCAGTTTATTGCCCGTGAGGATGGGCTGAGCTACGCAGCCGTGATTGCAGCGCTCAAGGGGGCTGGCGTACAGTCCATGCCGGGAACCGCCGCTGAAGTGCTCAATGACGAAGTGCGGCGGGTACTGTGTCCCGAAAAAATAGACACTGCTACATGGCTAGAAATTGTAGAAACGGCGCATCAACTAGGGATGCCAACCACTAGCACCATGCTTTCAGGCCATATCGAAACGCCAGAGCAGCAGATTGAGCATTTAGCACACCTGCGATCGCTCCAGCAGCGCGCCCACAAACGCGACAACATCGGCATTACCGAATTTATTTTGCTGCCCTACATTGGGCAAGATGCCCCCAAGCCCCTTCGCAAAAAAGTAGGGCACGACCAGCCCATTTTGCAAGATGCCCTGCATCTCACTGCCGTCGCCCGTCTTTTTCTAGGACGCTGGATTAAAAACCATCAGCCGAGCTGGGTCAAACTGGGCTTAGCCGGAGCCGCAGAAGCATTGCGCTGGGGCTGTAACGACCTCGGTGGCACACTCATGGAGGAACACATTACGGCGATGGCAGGTGCCCAAGGGGGGACTTGTATGACGGTGGCGCAACTACAGGGGGCGATCACCACCCTAGACCGCCCCTGGCAGCAGCGCAATACACTCTACGAACGTCTTCCTTAAATGGCGATCGCTGTGCACCCAGAGTCCGCTGCGCCCCAAAAGTCCGCATTAGAATGAGAAGCAACCGCTCCGCTCTTATAGGTGCCAGCGCTATGACCACCCTTCAAACCCCAACGCGCCCAACCCTCCCCACCATCACCTGGGAGAAACTGCCCGATGACTACCCACTCCCCGACGACCCCGTGGATAATCTTCTCCAACCCCTCCTCGCTGCTGCCCTGCGTGAATCCTTAGAACTCGCAGGTCTTATTTTAGATTCCATGATTATCGCCACCAACTTTGTCATCTGTGCCACCGTCGGCGATAAGACCGTTGTCAAAGCACCGGATTGGGTTTACGTCCCCAGTGTGACTCCCGTACCCCCTGGCACAAATCGCCGGAGCTACACCCCCCACGCTGAAGGAGGACTCCCTGCTATTGTTATGGAGTTTATTTCAGCGACAGAGGGCGGTGAATATTCCATTAACCCGCATTATCCCTACGGCAAGTGGTACTTTTACGAGCAGATCTTAAAAATTCCAACCTACGTCATTTTCCATCCTGAAACAGGTGCTTTAGAGGTTTATGCCCTAGTGGAGGGTAAATATAAAGAACAATTCCCCGACATCAACGGGCGATTTTGGTTAGATGCCTTAAATCTTTTTTTAGGCGTATGGCAAGGTAAAAAAGCAGAAGTCGAAGACCGATGGATCCGCTTTTGGGATGCGTCCGGTCAATGCTTACTTTGGGGGACTGAGCGCCTTCAGCAGGAGCAACAGCGAACAGATCAAGAGCGCCAGCGGGCAGACCAGCTTGCGGTACAACTCAAGGCACTCGGTGTTGAAATTAGTTCAGACCAAAGCACCTGAAATCAGGGTTCAATCCTGTATTCAGCGAAGGCTTAAGGATGAGTCAGAACAAGTTATACTGAGCAGTCAGTTATTTGAGGTCTTTGAGAGACTCTCTTACTGGGGGTGCCTTAATAAGTTTGTTCAAAGGTTAGTAAAGGTAAAACGGCTTAATGAACACGGAGCGACGCGCAGCACTCAAAAAGCAGGCAACATCCAAACGAGGGCGATCGCTGGCTCTAACCTTAGGGGGTGCAGCCCTACTGGTGGCGGGGGGCACCTTAGCCTACTTCTTACTGAAAGGCCGACCGTCAGGGAGCGTGATTCCCTTGGGCGCGTTGCTGACTCCTCAAACTGCACTCTTGAGCCTGACGGTTTCGACCGACGAAAGCCCGTGGCGACAGCTTAAGGAATTTGGCACCCCAGAAACTAAAACGCGTTGGCAAGATCAGCTCAAGGGGTTTGAGACAGAATTTTTGACTCCCTTTAGCCTTACCTACGATCAAGACATTCGGCCTTGGGTGGGACCACAGATGAACCTTGTGATGCTATCCCCTGCACCTGAAGATGTTGCTCAAGTGGGCGCGAATGCGACGGTATGGTTTTTACCCATCAAAGACGCTCAACAAGCGCAATCTGTCTTAAGCCGTGCAGCAGGAAGCGGCACCCCTCAAAAACGCACCTATAAAGACGTAGAGGTGCAGACGTTTAAAGGGCAAACTGGCAAAGCAATCTCGGCAGTGATGCTAGAGAATCGTCTGCTAATTGTGAGCAATGGCAACAATACGCTCAACCAAGTTATTGATACCTATCGGGGGGCACCTTCTCTCGCGCAAACGCCTCGGCTACAGGAGGCCATGAGTGAAGTCGATGACGGCGCTGCCTTTGCCCAACTTTATGTCAATTTGCCGATCGCCACGGCAGGGCTACTGCAAAATCCGGCACGGGGCACGGCGCAGTCTACCATTGCGCGAGTGCAGGCGGTACAGGGGTTTGGCTCTTCCATCAAAATAGAAGATGGCGGACTCAACTTTAAGGCAATTTCTTGGCTTAAGCCAGACTCCAAGCAGGAACTCAAGGGCAGCAATAAGTCTCAAACCCTGGCTCGGCGATTGCCAGCAGACACCCTCATGACCACTTCTGGCGGCGACTTTCGGCAGGCTTGGCAAGACTATACCCAGGGCACCGAAACGCAGCTCATTGTGCCGATCAGCCCCAGTAAAATTCAGGCGAGTCTTCTGAAATCTACAGGCGTAGATTTTGAAAAAGATTTTGTAAGCTGGATGGATGGCGAATTTGTGATGGCGGTGGTGCCCACTGCCAACCAGTCCAAACAGGGCGTTGGCATGATGATGTTGGCAAAGGCCAATGACCGCACCAAGGCGGATCAGGCATTTAAGAAGCTGGATACTGCCATGCGCGATCGCAACAGCTTTCTCGTAGCAGAATCGAAGGTAGGCAACCGTACCGTAACGACCTGGAAAGTTCCGCCCAGTCTACCTCTGGCAACCCACGGCTGGCTCGATGGAGATGTGGCCTTTTTTACCTTTGGTGCCCCGATCTCCGAGCGCATTTTAACCCCCCAAAATAATTCCCTAGCCGATGCGGCACTGTTCAAAAAAACGCAGTCTTCTAACCTAGGCTCAAATATGGGTCAGTTTTTTGTAGACCTGCCGCGAATGGCGGCAATGATGCAAAATAGCCCTCTGCTGCCCAAGCTTGCGCCCTCTGCCACCCCGTTTACCCAGGCTATCGAGGGGATTGGCATGACGGCGGCAATTAACAACCCTTGGAGTACCCGCTACGACTTTACGGTAAAGCTCAAGCGCTAGCCGCTGCTGCCATAGATGCCAAAGTTTTGTTAAAAATCCGGCAGAACTCCCGCAGAATCAGCCGTCCTGTGGCTCAATTGAGGATAGCCCAGAATCAAAATCGATCCGTTCAGGTCACTGGCCTAAATGACGATTGCTGCTCTGGCGCTGAATATTCTCCCGTCTGAGCGCCATCATTGCCATGACTGTTTCTGTAACCGCTGAAGTTAACTCAAGCCTCAATGGCCCACCTGCCGATTCTAAGGCGCGAGTGAGCCAGTTTTTGCGATCGCTCCAAGATTCTATCTGCCAAAAGCTGGCGGTTGTGGACGGTGGCGGGTCGTTTCAAGAAGATGAATGGGAGCGACCCGAAGGTGGCGGCGGTCGCTCACGGGTGATGATGGGCGGCGATTTGTTTGAGCAGGGCGGCGTTAATTTCTCGGAAGTGTATGGCGATCATCTGCCGCCCTCTATTGTGAACCAGCGTCCAGAGGTTGCAGGCCACCGCTGGTTTGCCACGGGAACCTCAATGGTGCTGCACCCTCGCAGTCCGTACATTCCTACGGTTCACCTCAACTATCGCTACTTTGAGGCAGGGCCGGTTTGGTGGTTTGGCGGCGGCATTGACTTAACGCCCTACTATCCGTTTTTAGAGGACGTGGTGCATTTTCATAGCACGCTTAAGGATGCCTGCGATCGCCACTCCCCCGATTACTACCCCACCTTTAAGCTGTGGTGTGACGAATATTTTTACCTCAAACACCGCCAAGAAACACGCGGCGTGGGCGGGATCTTTTTTGACTACCAAGATGGCATGAATGCCCTATACCAAGGCTCCGATGCTCAAGGCCCAGCGGGGCTACACAGCGCTCAGGTGGGGGTTCCGCCCCAGCGCTCTTGGGAGGAGCTGTTTGCCTTTGTGCAGTCTTGCGGGGAAAGTTTTTTGCCAGCCTATGTGCCCATTGCCGAGAAACGCCGCCACCAGGAGTACGGTGAGCAGGAGCGTAATTTCCAGCTCTATCGGCGGGGTCGCTATGTCGAGTTCAATCTGGTGTATGACCGAGGCACCATTTTTGGTCTGCAAACCAATGGACGCACGGAATCCATTTTGATGTCTCTACCGCCTCTGGTGCGCTGGGAATATGGCTACCAGCCAAAACCTGGCACCCGCGAAGCCGAGCTTTATGAAACGTACCTGAAGCCCCAGAATTGGCTCTCTGGGATGACTGCCCACGCTTAATTGGTTTGCGCTGCTGTCGCTCGTTTAGGGGTGAGCGCAGATTGCTCACCCCCTTTGCGTATCCGCACGTTTTTCCTCGACTGGATAACCTCAACCCCATGACCGTTACGCCGTTTCGAGTTCCATTGATGCAAGACCCCAAGGCACTTTATGAGTGCTTGGCGGCTTTTCAGATCTCAAATCAGGCATCAAACTCAAGCGGTGAGGCGGCGATCGCCAGTATTTCCCTAGCACTCCCCAAGATTGATCCGCTCTATGCACTGGAACTGCTGGGTCACACCACGCGATCGCATTTTTACTGGGAGCATCCTACCGAAGCCGTGGCGATCGCCGCAATGCAGCCCGTTGTGCGGCGAGACATCAACGGCAGCGATCGGTTTATCCAAATGCAGCGGTTTATTTCTGAAGTATTGCAGCGCACGGCTACCGCAGGTGAACTTCATTTGCCCATGGCAGGGCCGCACTTTTTTTGCAGCTTCACCTTTTTTGATCAGCCCCATCACGAACCGCAGCGTTTTCCGGCAGCAGTCGCGTTTTTGCCGCAGTGGCAGGTCGCTTCTGTGCGAGGTCAAGGCGTTTTGATTGCAAACTTGCCCCTTACGCCCACGTCTAATCTTACTCAGCTCACCGATTCTGTTTTAGAGACTTGGCAACGGCTCCAGCGCCACAGTACCGTCTACCGTGCGCCCTTCTCTCTGCCGCTGATTCAGGTGCCTACGCCATCCATAATCCATCAAACGCGGTTTCTAGAAGCGGCTGAGGCGACGCTGGCACAGATTCACCGTGGCGAACTCGAAAAGCTGGTGCTTGCAGAAACTTTAGAGGTCAAAACCGCGACACCGCTGCCTCTCGCGCCCACGCTGCATAAACTGAGATCGCGCTATGCAGACTGCCAGATTTTTTCGTTACGAGATGAGCAAGGCCAAGGCTTTATTGGCGCTAGCCCAGAACGGCTACTCCAAATTCAAGATCGACAGTTGACGGCAGATGCCTTAGCTGGGTCAGCTCCACGCGGACGCACGGTGAGTGAGGATGTTGTGCTGGGCGATCGCCTCCTCAACAGCACCAAAGATATCCATGAGCATCAGTTGGTGCTGTCTTTTATTCAGCAGCGGCTGCAAAATCTTGGCATTAGCCCCCACAGGGCAACACCAGCTCACCTATTACAGCTCCCCAATATTCAGCATCTGCGTACCTTAGTCACCGCAAACTTACCCAGTCACTTAGGGCTACTCAACGTACTCGCGGCGCTCCACCCCACCCCAGCGGTCGCAGGCACCCCTCAGCATTGCGTAGAACCCTACCTCTGCCGCTACGAACCTTTTGACCGTCACCTTTATGCAGCACCTTTAGGCTGGGTAGACTATCGCGGCAACGGCAGCTTTACCGTGGGGATTCGCTCAGCGCTGGTTCAAGGCGATTGTTTACGGCTGTACGCAGGGGCTGGCATTGTCGCGGGTTCAGACCCTCACCGAGAGTGGGCAGAAGTTAGGCTGAAATTGCAAACATTGCTACAGGCATTTGTAGACGACGAGACTTGACTGGATAAGGCGCAAATTAAATCCCCTTCTCTCAATACGAGAGAAGGGGATTCCGATTTTGCTCCCTCTGCCTAGGAAGAGGGTTGGGGTGAGGGCGTGCAAAGTGTAGTTAGTTACTAAATCAATGCTCCTTAGGCTGCTGCAAATTGCTCAGCCACAAAATCCCAGTTCACCAAGCTATTGAGGAACGTTTCCATATAGTCAGGGCGGCGATTTTGGTAGTCGAGGTAGTAAGCATGTTCCCACACGTCCATGGTCAGCAGAGGCACTTGACCGTGGGCAAGAGGGTTATCTGCGTTACCCGTTTTGGTGACTTTCAGCACACCGCTGTCTAGTACAAGCCATGCCCAGCCGCTGCCAAACTGAGTCGCACCTGCCTGCTTAAACGCAGTCTTAAATTCATCAAAGCTGCCGAAATCAGCATTGATTTTGTCTGCCAAAGCACCGCTGGGCGCGCCGCCACCACTGGGCTTCATGCAGTGCCAGTAGAACGTATGGTTCCAGGCTTGCGCTGCATTATTGAATATTCCCGCCTTTGCAGAATCTCCATGGGTGGTTTTGATGATTTCTTCTAGCGGAAGATTATCCAGGGGCGTTTCTTTGACTAGGTTGTTGAAATTAGTGACGTAGGCCGCATGATGCTTGCCGTAGTGAAACTGTAGCGTGTTGGCCGAAATATATGGCTCTAAGCCAGTTTCAGGATAAGGCAAAGTTGGAAGTTCGTAAGCCATGGCGTTCGGTTCTCTCTTAAAAATAACGGTAATAAAATCTGGTAACGGGCAAAACACTACGCTTTGACCAGATTCCGGCTTTAGACCAGCCGCAGAATCTAGCGGTAGTGAAAAAGCCATTTGCCTCATAGACCTATCGCCCTCATCCTATCAAGGAGTGCTTCTCTCAAGAACACACTTTGAATAGACGAGAAACTTTGATGTTCAGCTTTTTGATTAGCCTGGGGCTACACATCTTTCTGTCCATCCCTATCTGATTGTAAACAAATGTATGGCGTTCGGTTGCGGAGCAATAGACTTCAGCAAGGGCAAGACTGCTGAAGTCTCTGCAACAATAAGAGATCTGCATTTCCCTTATCGGTTTTCTATGGATGGTCTCGGGTCTAGTCTTAACTTTAAAAGCTTGATCTCATTCAAGACGCTAATTATTCTGGTTGGCTTGAGCTTTACGCCACTTTCTTGGACAGCAGAGTATATCCACTGGGGAGATTTTGCCGTCTTCAGTACGTCGGTATTAGCAATCATCCCTCTCTCTATTGCACTAAGTACCGCGACGGAGAAGATTGCGGTGGTCACAGGGCCATCTCTGGGCGGTTTGGTGAATGCCGTTTTTGGCAATGCAACAGAGCTAATTTTAGCGCTAGTTGCCCTTAAGGCAGGGCTTGTCGATATTGTAGAAGCCAGTATTACGGGCAGCATTTTGGGAGCGCTGCTGCTGCTTTTAGGTCTAGGGATGCTGACGGGAGGACTGCGTTATAAGGAGCAGTCGTTTAAGCCGATTTTTGCGCGGGTGAATGGATCGTTTATGACGTTGGCGGTGGTGGCGATCGCCCTGCCCACGCTTGTCACCTACACCTCAAACATCGTAGATCCTGAAGCCATTCGGCATATTTCAATGGCAACCGCGACGGTTTTGATTGTGCTGTATGGGCTAACGCTGCTGTTTTCACTTAAAACCCATAGCTATCTCTATGACGTGGGTTTAGCGGAGGGCGAAATTGCGCCCGATGAGGCCACAATTGCCTCTCGTAAGGCAGCGCTAGGCAAATGGATTGCGCTTTTGCTGGCGGCTTCCATTGGCATTGCTTTTGAGTCTGATTTATTTGTGGGCGTGGTGGAATCCGCCACGCAGGGGTTAGGCTTAACGCCGCTGTTTACAGGGGTGATTTTGCTGCCGCTAATTAGTGACGTGGCGGGCTATGTTACCATTACTCGGCTTGCGCTCAAAGACGAAATGGATTTGGCGGTCTCGACCGTAACCGGAGATAGTCTACTTATTACGCTTTTTATTGCCCCCGTGCTGGTTTTTGTAGGGGAGCTATGGGGGCAGCCGATTGACCTAAACTTTAACCCGTTTGAAGTAGTGGCCTTGGCGATCGCCGTGACGGTCACAAACCTCGTCAGCTTTGGCGGTCGCTCCAATTGGCTAGATGGTGCGCTACTGCTGGCAACCTACCTGCTGCTGGGGGTTTCGTTTTACTACCACCCCGCCTAGCGTTGGTCAGGAGCCTAATGCTTTCGCCCTAGGGCTGTAGCCAGCCAAAAATTTGATTGGGTGTGAGTTGCAATGAAATGTCCAACATCCCCTGGGGTACTCCAGTGTTGGCTTTAGAGGCGCAAAGCCTTGCGCCTCTAAAAGAAGATGAACTAGGAAAGCTGAATATTGGAAAACGCAAAATCCTGAATCACAGCACCATCTTCGGTTTCAGTTTCAATGACGCGATGGTTGAGGATCCAGTACAGACCTACTTTTTCGTAGGTGTCCTCAAACAGGCTTTTTCCACCCTTCTGTTCGCCAGTCGTTGGGTCGTGATAAACAGAATCGTAGCGATGTGACAAATAGCCTTCGCCCGTGTCGTGAGAGCTAAAGGTGTTGATGGTCACAAACACCCCATGAATGTTGCGATGTACCAAGCAAACTTCATTATTGCGTACCTTATAGCGATCGCCCTCAGATTTTCCACCCATAATTAGCTCAACGGCTCCGGTTTCGTCCGTTTCACCATAGCTAAAGGTGTTTTTACTGTGGGTGTCTTCAAAACTGCGGCGCACCCGATGGATGGCAATTTCCCAAAGCTGTCCGTGAATTGCCTTTTGCGCGTCTTCATCAGCAACATTCAGCACTTCTGCCTTCATATTTCCGCTGACGACGGCCTGCCCTGTGATGACTTTTTCACCTTGAGTATAGGTCACGTTAGCCATGTAACCCGGGAAATGGGCATCCCAGGTGTAGCGATTTTCGTAGGCTGCTCTAAACAAATCTTGAGCGGATAATGTTACGGCGGTCATGGACTGCTCCTATCTGTCTTTCTACTACCATAATGATTTTTGAAACGAATCTGCTAGCCCCCGCGATTATTAGAGGACTTTTTAAAGAATGTCCCACTTGAGCTGAGACACTTTTGCAGTAGCGTGTCATCAATGTCAGCACCTTGGGCAGTGGCTTTTGCCTTACTGAGCTGATTTAGCTCTCCATACAGCAGCGTATTGGGGGAAGGCTGATACAGTGCAAAGTTAGGAATGCCGTCTAAACGATACATGTCCTTATGAACCGGGTCTGGCGTAACAGACGAAACCATCACACCACGATGCACGCTTTGGTAGCAAATGCGATCGCCGGCGCTAGCAATCACCATCCTATGGTTGCCAGGGCCGAGAAAGACCCCACCCATAAGCGGTTTAGCCACGGATACCTGAGTCAAAACTGAAAGCCAACTTAACAGCGTTAAGCTAGCAACGGAGAATAACAGTTTCATAGCGCAAAGGAGGAGTGATTAGGCTCATCCTAGACCCATTCATGCCGAATGACTTTGTATATTTCAATATATTGCTGAGCCGGATTGGTCCAAGAATTATCGTAGGCCATCCCCTGAAGGGGAAGCTGCTGAAATAGGACTGGGTTTTGGTTCCAAAGGTCAAAGGCACGCCCTAATGCGGACTCTAAAGCCGTATTGTCCTGTTGATAAAACACAAACCCGTTTCGCGCTTCGGGCGGGTGCTGTTCATCGTAGTCCCAGTCAAAGATAGTGTTGAGTAGCCCTCCTACGCCACGGACGACAGGGACGGTGCCATAGCGCAACCCAATCATTTGGGTTAGTCCGCAGGGTTCGTAGTTGCTGGGCACCACAATCATATCTGAGCCAGCATAGATGAGATGGGCGAGTTCTTCGTTAAAGCCAAGCTCTAGGTGACAGTTAGGGTTCTCATTCAGAAATGACTTTTCGTGGGAGAACAAAGCGTGGATACCGGAGTCGGTCGCAGACCCTAGCAAAATAAACTGGGCGCCGCGCTCAAGGGCATAGTACAGAGCATGATGCACTAGGTGAACGCCTTTTTGATCGTCTAGGCGACCAATAAAGCAAACGATGGGCTGGTCGGAGTTTTGGAGCAAAAGCCGCGATCGCAGTGCCTTTTGGTTCAGCTTTTTGTCGGCAAAGTGGTCGGCGGCGTAGGCATAGGGGATATGGCAATCAGCCTCTGGGTTCCACACATCATAGGCAATACCGTTGAGAATGCCGTTAAATTTAGCTTGGTGGCGCTCCAAAGTAGGCTGAAGACCACAGCCGATGTCTGTAAAGCGAGCCTCCCAGGCGTGATGGGGCGAGACGGTATTGACGCTGTTAGCGTAGACGATACCGCCTTTCATAAGGTTTAGGGCACCCAGGTGATAGTTATCCTGAAGGCGATCAGAGGAATAATAGTAGGCTTCGCGGTTGAGTCCTGTCGCCTTAAGGATTTCGCCACCGCAGGCACCCTGATGCTTAAAGTTATGGATGGTGTAGCAAACCCGCTGATGCTGCATCCCATGCCACTGATACATTTCGTAGAGCATGACGGGAACTAGTCCGGTCTGCCAATCATGGCAGTGGAGGACATCAGGGCGTTTGTTGCTTTGGAGCAGAAATTCTAAGGCAGCTTTACTGAAGAAGGTGAAGCGCAGAGCATCGGTATAGTCGCCGTAGTAGTAGCCGCGATTAAAAAAGTTGTCTTCGGAGTGTGGCTCTATAAAAAAGCACAGTTGTCCATGTACCCAACCGCAGTAGACAGTGCAGTGAACTCTCCCGTCATACCAGGGCACCCATAGATTTAGGTAGGCTTCGTGCAGTCCCCAAATCTCGTCGTAGCGCATACAGTCATACTTTGGCAAAATTAGCTCGACAGTATGACCCCGTAGCGCTAGCTCACGGCTAAGACCATAGACTACATCACCCAGTCCGCCTGCTTTGATGACCGGAGCGCATTCTGAGGCAATTTGAATAATGTACATAAAGGGTTGTGTTAAAGGCAGTGGAGACTAAACCGCTTTTCGGTATGCAGTTTAAACGAAAAGCTGCACCACAGGAATGATAAACAGGTCGCACTTTCTGGGGTGGCGCTCTGCTGTTTGATGTTAATTAACTTGCGGACTGCTTTGTTTCTAAAATTTGAGATGTTTAGAGAGTACCGGATTCAAGCTGTTCTAGGTAGATGAAACTAGGCGATTGAACCCCTGCTTCGCTTCTGATTTGGATGAGTCGAGGAGATTCAAAAAAGCGCTTAGCATCATCGATGGAAGTCCACTCAGAGAAGTGAACAATCTTGTTCGGGTCATTCTGATACTTGAGAACCTGATAAGAGCGTTCTCCAGCATCTCTGCGGATGCCAGCGGCATCGTCAAAAATTTGTTTCCAAGCTGGGTAGTCTACTACCTCATGGATAATCAAAACATGCTGCATAGAAAGCTCGATGGATACAAAATTTGACACTCCTCGCGCCGAAGCAGCAGGGATTCTTGAGTCTTAGAAGCCGTCTGTAAAGAAGTATTAAGAACTACCAGCCTATTGGCGTGTTGGTTGTGCGTCAAATTATTGTAGAAAAAGTTGTCAGGTCGTTCCAAGTCCAAGGATGCGTTGTTAAACCTGCGCGTTGAGCGGCCGTCGTCTTGAATCGGCTATGCTGCCAAATCCAGTTAAAGTAGCTCACCACTAATCGGGTTGTTACTTTCGTTTGTTCCCATACTTTGCCAAACTTATTCTGTCTTCGATGCCATCTGCCCGTCTGTTGCCTGACAATGCCATTGGTACGCTCCAATTGTTGCGTCTTGTCCTTGCCGATGTAGTGGAGAATTTCAGGGGGCAATACCCTCTCACGCCCTCCCCAATCATCGCTATTCCAGTCTTTGCAATCGGTTTTGCCCTCGGTACTGACAATCAGTTCTTCCAGCATTTCATCAGTATGTTTGCCCACTCGTGCTGTCAAAATTAATCCATTAGTATTAGCTAAACTCAGGCCAATCCAGCAATCTCCTGCCTCTATTTCACTGGGCAGACACTGCTTTTGTTTTTTTGCACAAATGACCACATTTCATCTGCACTCACGTCTTCGGTCTATACCTGTTTTACCTCGCTATTGTGAACTATCTGAGCTTTATGACTTGCTGAGCGAACTAGACTTACGACTGTATTGTAAGCAAGTTCTGTAATTCGGCTAATTCCTCTCAGACTACTGCCTTCACTATGCGCTTGGAGGACTTGACGAATTTGTTCTGGTGAAACGTGACGATAGTAATAGAGTGTATCAAAGCGTTCCGTAAACGTTTGATTGCAGACAGGGCAACAATACCGCTGATATCCGTTAGGCATCTTCCCATGTTTATGCGCTTTAGTGTGACCACACAGAGGATATTCCATTGCCTAGACGTGAAAACACTACACCCTAACTTTATCTCAACCTACAAAATTTTGATGCACAACCAACACGCCAATGGGCTGGTAGTTCTTAATACTTCTTTACAGACGGCTTCTAAGACTCTAGGCTGGTTTTCTCGTAAAAGCGCTGCTGGTTTTGAACTAGCTTTTATGGCAAATTTAAGCTCAGGGACTGTCAGCAAGAAAATTGGGATATTAAAAACGCCGTATTGTTTTGACTAACTCATGCCGCTTCAGTCATCCGTTGGGGAATGATTGTAAATACAGCCTGTTCAATCTAATTGCCCTCCATGAAACTTGCTAAGACTCTATTAACCTGGCTAGAAACGCACAGTGCGGTGCCTGCTTATGCAGGCTGGGTGTTAATGGGTCTGACCTTCTGCTTTTGGCTGGCTGCGGCAAACACCATGGCTGGCTGGCTCTACGTTTTGAGTGGTGTAGGCGCTGCACTACTGCTGCTGTCTGCCACAATGCCAATGCGGATTTTAAAGGGGATTGAAATTAGGCGATCGCCGCTTTCTCATCTCCATGTTGGTGAATCCCTTTCAGTAGAAATCAGCCTGCACAACCCAACGGCTCAACCGAAAGGACTGTTCCTAGTTCAAGATCAGGTACCTCAGGGACTTGGAGAGATCCCTAAGGAGATCGTCGAGGCGATTTCCCCTCATGCCACCTACCGCTGGCACTATTTCTTGAACCCAGAGCGCCGTGGGCTTTATCAATGGAAGACAATAACCCTGCGAACAGGTGCGCCCCTTGGGCTATTTTGGAGCCGTCGAGTCCAGAAAATTCAGGCTGAAGTGCTGGTGTATCCTAGAATTTTGCCCCTCATTCGCTGCCCCCTTCTAGAAGAAATAGGGCTATCGACACGGCAGCAGTTTCAGCAGGTGCCTCTTTCTCGCAAGGGCAGCGAAGGCTCAACGCGATCGCTGCGACCCTATCGCACAGGCGACCCAATGCGAATGGTTCACTGGCGATCTAGCGCTCGTTTTAACGCCATGCGCGTACGAGAAATGGAAGTCCTAGGCGGTGAAAATACTTTTATCGTCGCCCTTGATACTCAAAGCAACTGGCATTCGGATAGTTTTGAGCAGGCCGTCATCGCAGCAGCATCTTTGTTTTGTTACGCCACACAGCACCACGGCATGGCCCAACTTTGGACACCGCAATGGGGACTGGTGCAGGGGATGCATCCCGCTTTAGAAGTGTTGGCACAGATCGAGCCGCTGCCCATCGTTAAAAAGTTGCCAGAGCAATCCGTAATTTGGCTGACGGCAAATCCCGAAAGTCTAAAAACCCTTCCGATAGGCAGTCGCTACATTTTTTGGCCTGGGATCACCTCCGAAACAGAGCCTGGCACAACAGACTTTCTACCACCGCCAAACCACGTAGGAACCGTGATTTCCACCGTACTTCCGCTGCAAGTTCAACTTCAAACGCCCTTTCAGCGAGGTTAGGCCACATTCAGTCAATCCAGTGAGCAGTTTGTGGATGCATCAGAAGGTGTACTCTGACGCCTATCCTGCGCTCGTAGATCATGACTGACTGACCTACGAGCACAGAACCGCAAGTCTGAAAGCAATACGCTAAATTGAAGACAACACTGCCTTTGCGGCTTCTAGAGTACGGTCAATATCCTCATCCGTATGAGCCAGCGACATAAACCCAGCCTCAAACTGAGACGGAGCCAGGTAAACGCCCCGCTCTAGCATGCCTCGATGGAACCGCCCAAACTTTTGCACATCCGCAGCCTTTGCATCCTCAAAATTGTGCACCGGACCCGCTGTAAAAAACAGGCCAAACATACCGCTAATGTGTCCGCCACAGGCTTCATGACCACACGCTTTAGCAACGCTGAGCAGCCCTTTAATCAGTTTGCCCGTAATGCGGTCAAGCTGTTCGTAGGTGCCAGGACGATTCAGCAGTTCCAGCGTCTTAATGCCCGCCGTCATCGCTAAAGGATTGCCCGAAAGCGTCCCTGCTTGGTACATCGGCCCCGCCGGAGCCACCATGCTCATGATGTCCTTGCGTCCCCCATAGGCTCCCACAGGTAGACCGCCACCAATGACCTTCCCCAATGTGGTCAGGTCTGGGGTAATGCCAAACTTCTCCTGAGCGCCACCGTAGGAAATCCTAAAGCCCGTCATCACTTCGTCAAACACCAGCAGTGCGCCGTATTCTTTGGTTAGCTCTTGCAGCCCCGCCAAAAATCCGGCATCGGGCACAATGAAGCCAGCATTGCCCACCATGGGTTCTAGAATGACTCCAGCAATCTGCTCTGGGTTTTCTTCAAACAAGGCGCGTACAGCCTGGAGGTCATTGTAGGGAGCAGTAAGCGTACTGCTGGCAGTGGATTTGGGCACCCCAGGTGAATCGGGTAACCCTAGGGTGGCCACCCCAGACCCAGCCTTCACCAAAAACATATCGGCGTGGCCGTGATAGCACCCTTCAAACTTGATGATTTTTTCTCGTCCGGTGAAGGCGCGCATGAGGCGCAATACCGACATACAGGCTTCAGTGCCGGAGTTTACAAACCGCACCATTTCAATACTGGGCACGGCATCAATCACCATTTGCGCCAGCACGTTCTCAAGGAGGCACGGTGCGCCAAAGCTGGTGCCCTTGTCTAGTGCCTGTCGCAGGGCTTCTAGCACTTCAGGGTGGGAGTGACCGCAGATGGCAGGCCCCCAGGTACCCACATAGTCGATGTACTGGTTGCCATCTACGTCCCAGATGTAGGCTCCCTTCACGTGGTCAAACACGATGGGTTGACCGCCGACAGACTTAAAAGCCCGCACGGGGGAACTCACGCCCCCTGGCATAAGATGCTGCGCGGCTGCAAAAATTTCTTCTGACTTGGTTGTTTTAAAGGCGTCCGTAAGCAACGTTCTCTCCTTGGTTATCTGGGTGGGGTTACATCGCCAGTGGTGCCGATGTCGAGCAAGACAGACTCTTATTTTACCAAGGGATTGAAATTAACTATCGCTTTGAGGCAAGTGCGTAATGATTGAGCGCTGGAGCAGCGGTCTTGGGCAAAAGCCATTCTCGCAGTAAACGGGCTGTTGTGCGCTGAACTAAACCCGTTGCCACCTGTGCGCCCAATGCCTGTACTTCTGTGCGCATCACCACATTTGCAAGGACAGGGATGAGTGCGCCTGCATCAAACCCAGGGGTGTCTTGGAGTAGACCCCAAATTCGCTGGATATGCTCCGCGTTGGTGCGTAGGGACTGAGGATCGAGGGCAGTGCTGGGGACTGCAGCAGGCGTCGCTAAACCCAAACGTTCTTTGAGCTGGTGGCTCCAGTTTTGGAGGGTATCTTGAGCAAACTGGTCTAGGTTTTTGACGAGTTCATCAGCAAGGCGATCGCGGATAAAGTCACCCCGTTCTGAAAACAAAAACTCAACGGCCTGATTTAATGCCTGGTTGAGGTCGTAGTTCTCAACGTTACGGGCATTATTGAGCAGATTTTCGAGTCGATTCCAGCGGAAGCTTTCGTCTTTGAAGAGCAGATCTTTGAGGCTGGCTCGCAGTTCAGGGGCGGTATCGGTGAGCAGCCGCTTAGCCACGTAGGGATAGGCGGCGCTCAGCACCTTAAAATTAGCGTCAACGCTCATGGCAATGCCTTCCATGGTGATGAGCGATCGCACAATCAGCGCGTAGTACGCAGGTACCCGAAAGGGGAACTCATACATTACGTCCGATAGACCTTCAAAGATCCGATTAATGTTGAGATCCGCCACGCTAGAGCCAAGGGCATCGTTAAAGATTTTTGCCAACGCAGGGACAATGGGCGAAACATCTACATCAGGGGTCAGAAAGCCAAGACGCACGTAGTCATAGGCTAGAGAATCAAACTCGCGGTTAACGATGTGAACGATCGCATTCAGCAGTCCATACCGCTGCTCCACATTAATTTCGCTCATCATGCCGAAGTCGAGGTAGGCTAGTTTGCCGTTGGGCATCGCCAAGAGGTTGCCAGGGTGAGGGTCGGCATGGAAAAAGCCGTGTTCTAGGAGCTGCCGTAAAGAACATTGAATACCGACATCAATGAGGTGGCTTGCATCTATACCCTGGGCCAAGATTTTCTCAGGTTGGTTGAGCTTAATACCCACAATCCACTCCATAGTGAGAACGCGGGTATTGGTATATTCCCAGTAAATTCTAGGGACATAAATATCGGGCAGATAGCCGTACAGGGCAATAAAGCGCTCGGAGTTTTTACCTTCTTGGATATAGTCCATCTCTTCAAAAAGACGACCCGCAAACTCATCTAAGATGCCCGCTAAATCAGTACGAATCTTCTTCTTAAAGGCTTTCTGCGCCCAGCTTGCTAGGCCTCGAATGATGTAGATATCAAGCGTGATTTGCTCCGCAAGGTCGGGTCGCTGTACTTTAACAGCAACGGTTTCACCCGTTTTAAGCCGTCCCTTGTAGACTTGCCCCAGAGAAGCGGCAGCGATCGGTTCGGGGCTGAGTTCGTCGTAGATATCGGAGTAGGGTGCGCCCAATTCTTCTTCAATAAAGCGAAACGCAACGGCATTATCAAAGGGTGGAATCTGATCTTGAAGCTTTGATAATTCTTCAAGAAAGGCTGCTGACAAAATATCGGGACGAGTAGACAGCGCCTGACCAATTTTGATAAAGGCAGGCCCTAAATTCGTCAGCATTTCTCGCAGGGAAACAGCCCGCGATCGCTCATTTTTACGTGCCTGATCCGTCTTAGAATCCCACCACTGAAAAAAAACAAAGCGCACAAAAGGCAGCAAAATTGCGAGCCAGCGCTGCATCACTAAAAGCCACTGCCCTTGGTACTGCTGCCGAATCCGTTCGGGATCGTAAGGCTGTACGGTTGTGTCCCGTGGGGGGGGTGCCTGAGCAGACGATAAAGGAGATGGCGGCACCCAATCTACCACCTCTGCCACACGCAAATCGCCTTCATCTTCTGAAAACAGTGGTTTTGGGCTTTCTGCCAGCGTCATGATCTGCACGGTAAAGAGCAAGGAGGTGAATGAAGATCTGCACTGTAGGAGGCGCTGTCGCAATTATCGCTTGTGCAGATTACTGAATTTAAGTCTTATGTAAAGGATTGTAACAACAAAAGGGAGGTTTCTGGGTATTGGGCGCAACAGTGGGGAGGCTCAGCCGAACGTAGCCTTAGGGTCGGTTGTCACAATGCACCATTTGTTTTCTCTCAATCCTTGATACCCTGAAAGACAGTTTCGCTGTTTAGAGCTTTGGACGCATCAATCGCTGACTGCCTATGCTGGTTTCTCTGCGAATTGAAAATTTTGCCCTCATCGATCATCTAGATCTGACCTTTGGGCGCGGACTGAATGTCCTTACGGGGGAGACCGGGGCCGGGAAGTCCATTATTCTAGATGCCCTTGACCTTGCCTTGGGTGGGAAAGCGCACAGCCGCATGATTCGTACAGGCGCAGCCAAGGCGTTTCTAGAAGCCAGTTTTGAACTGAGCGATCGCCTTCAAACTTGGCTTACAGAAGCCGACATTGATGGCTTAGATGAATCCATTCTAGTGTGTAGCCGCGAGGTTTCCAGCACTCAGGGTGTGCTGCGAAGCCGATCACGGGTGAATGGAGTGCTGGTCAATAAACAGCAGATGGAAAGCCTGCGCGATCGCCTG
>JANPLU010000092.1:0-17221 GCA_031422435.1 Acaryochloridaceae cyanobacterium VAR_48_metabat_390 | reverse complement strand
GTTGTGTGGGATCGCCACCATCGTTGGTAATGGTGAAGTCAACATAAAGGGTATCGCCTGCCTTGGGAGCTGTGTTGCTGGGTGCAGAAGGCACGATTGTAATGCCAGCTTTTTCTGCGACTGTAATGGTAACGGTATTAGAAGTAGCGTTAAAGGTTGTCGTGCCATCGCCATAGGTGGCAGTAGCTTTGTTAACAATATCAAGACTGCCAGCGAGTGCAGGAGCAATAAATTGGATGGTGCCGCCCATCACTAGGGCTGCGATCGCTAGGGGGCGGTACCCTACACGAGCGCGATCTCTTCGCTTCTTCTTGAGACTAGACATGAATTAAAAGTTCCCCTTGTGAGCGATGAATTGGGTGCGATAGGTTTGGGTCAGCGGCAGAATCTAGGCCACGAGATTGATTTAGGAGCAGGGAAAGGGATCAATTTGGCGATTGGAACCTTAACCCTTAAAACTCCGGAGATTCTTTGCTGGGAATGGCGTAACTGAACGTAGTGTGGACAAGTAGGCCCATAAATCAGACATCTAACAATTTTTTTGGTAGAAAGCTCTGGATTGGCTGTACGTCACCTAATGTATTCAACGCCATTTCAATTTGTAATCAGTGATACTGCTGATCTTAGAAAGGCTCTAGTTGGGGATTTGCCCATGCTCTTGAAATGTTTGGAGATCCTGACATTTCGGCTGAGTGCATAGGGTTAGTTGCCATCACGCATTCAAAAAGTCTGTTGCGTTGTACCCTCTCCACTGCCCTAAAAGATCGCAGCATAGAGGAAAGCATAAGTTTTATCTTCTCGATTTAAACCGCCGAATTGCCATAAATTGAGAGGGTTGTGGGCATCGGACACAACCCAAACGCATAAACTGTCACATCTTTAGCGGCACGCTTAAAATACTTTGGTTTATCTTAGAAATAGACAAAGCTGAATCGAACTCATCTTGATACAAGATCAGGATCTAGGGCGTATTCAGGCTCAATCCATGCTTCGCATTCGTTTTTCAACGAAGATCGCTCCTCATTCTTCACCTGCGATGGCACCCTACCTATGAAAAAAGGTTCTTTTTCCGCTTCAATACTCCGCGCGTTTGTCTTTGGCGGAGTTCTTGCTAGCGCTACTGCGTTTCTTCCTGTTCGATCTGCCGATAGCCGCACCGATGGCGTTACCCTCACCGACAGCCCCAAGGTTGTGTTGGACGAGGCATGGCAGCTCGTAAACCAGTACTACGTTGACAACACCTTTAATAAAAACGACTGGCAGGCCATTCGCAGCGATCTCCTCAAGCCTTCCTATAGCTCAAAAGACCACGCCTACGCCGCCCTGCGTAATGCCCTCAAAAAACTGCAAGATCCGTACACCCGCTTTATGGATCCTGAGCAGTTTACAGCACTCACCACCCAAACCTCTGGAGAACTCTCTGGCGTAGGGATTCGGCTCGAAAAAAATAAGGTCACTAAAATTTTGACCGTCGTAGAGCCAATGGCAGGCTCCCCCGCGTTCAAAGCAGGCATTAAATCCGGCGATCAAATCTTGGCGATTGACGGTAAGACCACCCGCACAATGGACGTAGAGGCTGCTTCTGCACTCATTCGCGGCAAAGTGGGCACTACGGTAAGGCTACTTGTCAACCGTGAGGGCACCCAAAACTTTAATGTTGCCATTAATCGTCAGCTTATTGAGCTGTCAACCGTGACCTCGGCTGTTAAAAAAGAGGGTGAAAACACCATCGGCTACATTCGATTGGGTGAATTTAGCTCCCACGCCGCTAGCCAAATCCAAAAGGCCATCAAAGATCTGAGCAAGCAGCAGGTGAATGCCTATATCCTTGACCTGCGTGGCAACCCAGGGGGATTACTCAACGCCAGCATTGACATTGCGCGGATGTGGCTCAACCAAGGCATGATTGTACGAACCGTAGATCGCGTTGGTCAAGATGAGTCCATCCTGGCAAACCAAACGGCACTCTCTCCACTGCCCTTGGTGGTTTTAGTGGATGGCAATTCCGCCAGCTCTAGCGAAATTTTGACGGGCGCACTCAAAGATAATGGACGCGCCACGGTTGTGGGTAGCAAAACCTTTGGTAAGGCGCTAGTGCAGTCTGTCCACCAGCTTTCTGATGGATCTGGTATGGCAGTTACAATCGCCCACTACTACACCCCCAACGGGACTGATATTAGCCATAAGGGCATCATTCCAGATATTCAGACAGACTTGTCTGCTGAGCAGGTTGCCCAACTTAACGCCAAACCCGATCTGATGGCAACCAAGGCAGACCCACAGTATGTTCAGGCGGTTCGCAGTGCCACTCGGCTTATACGCGCTTATCGGCCTGGCGATCGCCCTTCTGTCACCCTCAACGGAGTAGAGACGCCGCCGACCCAGGCCATCAAGTAACCCATCTCATCACTTTAGGGGGACAGGTTCAGCTAAACCTGTCCCTCTGTTTTGTTAGGTTTAATGTTAGGCACGGTTCTGAGCAAACGCGTTAGATGCACCAGCTCTAGCAAGATCAATTTCTCCATGCCCAACGCAACCGCCGCCGTTGAGCCTGGTAGCGAAAAGATCACAACCTGACCATAAATGCCTGCCGTTGCCCGAGAGGCGATCGCCCGTGACCCAATCGCTTGGTAGCTCAGCGCCCGAAAAATTTCTCCAAAGCCGTATAGCTCCTTCTGGAGCAGCCCGACTACGGCATCGTAGGTGGTGTCTCGAGGCGCGATGCCAGTCCCTCCATTGAGGATGATGGCCTGTACCGCGCCGTCTTTTTCCAACTGCTGAATTGCCGCGCGCACCGCCTCTGGCTCATCGGGCAAAATGTAATAGTGCTTTACCCCATGCCCAGCAGACAGAAGCCCTGCCTGGATCACGTCCCCGCTTTTGTCTGCATCAGGCACTTCTGAACGGCTAAGGCTTTGCCAACGAGAATCGCTCACCGTGATGACAGCGCAAGCGACTGAGACAGGATGCAGATCGGCATGGGGGCGATGAGTCATTGTAAGCCTCAGCCTAGCAAAAAAATGCCCGTGTGACTACGATTCAGACTCTTCCTCAGACTTATTTTGAACCAATCCGTGGCTCTGAGCATACCGATCCATAAACCGGATAAAGCGATCCCATTCATCTGCGCTTTTTAGGGTGTAGCCCACTTCGATCGCCCGTGCCTGACCGTTAATAAATTTGGCGTTGACATCACGGCTGATGAGTTCTCCTTCCTCATCCACCATATACATCCCCAAAATTTCCAAATTTCCTTCTAGGATTTTAGGGTTTTCAAAGTAAAAATAGGCTCGACCGTTGGTGCCGTCCTTGGCTCGCGTTAGCCGCACATCAGGAATAACGGTTTCATTTTCGCCTCGGACAAATTGAATCTCTGCCATGATGCTCCGTTCTGCTGGTAACTAGAAACCTTAACTTTAACCATCCTCACACGAAGCGGGACACCGCACAAACGCCTCGCAGTACACACCCATTTCGAGTAGGGTAAGAAGTGCCCCTCCATCTCATGTTTCCATGCGGCAGCTTTATTTTCTGTTACCAGGCACCAGCCCAAGATTTGCCTGTGGGGGACTCTGGGCAGAGCTAAAAACCCTGGCGTTAGCACAAGAAGTTTGCACTGCTCAGGTTGTAACCTATCGTCAACGAGAGCCAGACACGCTCTTTCTAGACGACCTCCTTAAAGCGCCTCAAACGCTCCAAGACGCGATTTTTATCATGAGCTGGGGGTTTGATGTGGCTAAGCTTGCGCCTCGGCTTAAGGCGTTTCATACGGTTTACCACGCTCATAGCTCTGGCTACGGGTTTAGCTTGCCAGCTCAGGTGCCCATTATTACGGTCAGCCGCAATACCCTAGGCTATTGGGGGCAGCATTCACCCCACGCGCTGCTGTACTATCTGCCCAATGAAATTTCGACCTCGTTTACCAATCACCATCAGCCCCGCGATATTGATGTGTTGGTTCATGCACGTAAGTCATCACAGTATTTACTACAAGAACTCATTCCGGCTTTAGAGCAGCAGTGCAATGTATTTGTGATTCGCGGTTTTATTGACGACTTTGCGGCGCTGTTTAACCGCGCCAAGGTCTATCTCTACGACTCAGCAGAGTATTGGGCGCTTCAGGGCGTGAGTGAAGGGTTTGGGCTACAGCCCCTGGAGGCGATCGCCTCTGGGTGTCAGGTCTTTTCGAGCATTAATGGCGGGCTTTCAGACTATCTTGACCCAGGTTTTAACTGTCACAAAATTGCAGGCTACGCCGTTAGCTACGATCTCAAGCGCATTTTAAGCTGTGTGTATGACGAGGCTAAACCCATTGATGGCAACTTTATAGAAGAGTATCGCCGCTCTAATATTGTTCAACGTCTAGAGGTGATTCTCCAAGACCTCAACGCATTTTTTGATGAACGGGAAAACTGCCAGGGCATTATTGCACCCCTCACGGGTTGGCGGGTTTGGCAACTGCGATCGCAAACTTTTCTCCAAAAGGCAAAAGCTAAGCTACTGAAGCAAAAATAGGCACCAGCGCCTGTAGAGATCTGATGCCCGTTTTGAAAAATACCATCTGTCGCCCACCAGAACCATCTCAATTTACTCGCCATCCTTCAGCCCGCGATCGCACCGCACCGGAGACGTCGCCTGTTATGCCTTGTGGCTCTGGAAGCTGAGCGTAATCAGGCGCTCAGCTTCAAAGGTAGACTATTCCCACAGATTTTCACGATGCAAATTTTCGTGTTCTAAAGCTGAATAAATCGACGTTAAATTCTGTGGTGAAACAATAGGTGCATCAACAAGGTATGATATTTCGAGAGCTTAAATACCAGAGATTATCAGGTTAAATAACCTCACTACCTATCACCCGCTCCTACGTTAGAAGAGAGTGCAAAGTAATGAGGGAGTTAAAAGGACATCGCTTCTAAATAGTTCTATCGGTTGTTTGATCGACAATCCTAAATATTAAAGCTCCATTAACGTGTTTTCCTCTCAGAACAAAATTATTGTAACTCTATCGCCATTAGGCTAAATTTCTCTTATCGTTCTAGGAGGTTTTGTGATAATTCGTTTATATTGCTTGAGTTCTATTCTAGTCGCTGCTGGAGTAGTGGCATTTGCACCTTCTGTTCATGCTGCTCCCGTCTCATCTGATGTAGGTGCTGGCACTCTTATTGCACCGCAATGTGTGTTTGGTACCCCTGCTAACGGGATTTTAGGCCGGACTTCTGATAACAAAAGGCTGTCTACGTCCGATGGAATTAACGGTGGTGTTGCTCTCACCTGCAACAGTAACTTTACGTTAACGGTATCCCCTCCAATTGGTACAACTACAGCGGCGACCACCTTCAAATCAACTGCTACAGTTTGTCAAGTTTCTGTGACAGGTCTCACTTCCACGATACTTAACGGTAGCTGTACTGCTAACGTGACCTCGTCGTTTACCTCTCAAACACGCTTTTTAAGCATTGGAATCAGCGTCACGGGTCCTAATGCTGCACCTGCTGGAGCCTATGGATTCAAGACCACACTCACTGCAACTCCTCTGTAATAGAAACGTCGGGATATTTTGGCATCTCTTACAGCTCAAGAATAGGAGATGCCCAGCAGGGTGATCGTGTTAAGTTATTTTCCAATGATTCGTGCAGCCATTTATTGCAGTAGCTTTGTTTTGCCGGCTATTTTATGTTGCGGCAACATAGCTCAAGCCCAGGTTGGCCTGACCCCTCTCGTGCTCGAACTCCAGGCGGAACGGGGTCAAGCTCAGGCCGTTATCTCCATTGATAATGTCAGTGATCAGACGTTTCGAGCACGGGTTTACCCCCAGCCCTTTACCTACCATCCAGAGCAAGGCTTTCAAACCTTGACCGCCAGCCCCAACGATCTTGCACCCTATTTGCAGTTCTCGCCGCGAGAGTTAGCGGTACCGCCCAAGACCAGTCGGCTCGTTCGGGTGTTTGTCCGGTTTCCACCCAGCCTCCCGGATGGGGAATATCGAACGGCTATTTTTACAGAAAACTTGACGGAAACTCCTTTTATCAACACCGAGGGCGTCAAAATTCAGGTCGGTACTCGTGTTGGTACGGCGGTTTATGTCCGCAAGGGAGCTGTCTCAGCAAATTTGGTCGTTGAGAATGCTCGTTTTAAGGGTCAGCACAATCAAATTCAGTTGTTTATTAAAAATACAGGTCAAGCTTCTGCCCGTCCTCAAATGTCCTGGACTTTAAAGCAGGGCGAGACCGTTGTAACCCAGGGGACGCTTCCTGCTACCACCATCATTGCTGGCAGTCAGCGACTCTTGGGGCTAGAATATTCGGCTGCAAACCAGCCAAGACTTTCACCTGGCACCTATCAACTCACCGGACAACTCTCTTGGGGGGGTGAAGAGAGCAATCAGAATCGGTTGCCGTTTACCCTCAGCGTTATAGTGCCGACCCAGCCCGTCGGTGGGTTGCCTTAATAGATGAGCATCTTATCTGAGGGGTGCCCAGACTAACGAAAACCATGCCCTCCATAACGGTCAGGCGAACGGATGCTACCGGATTGAGACAAGGAGCCATCTATGGGTTTGCAATGCTGGGCTGCTGGATGGCAACTCCTTCCTGTTGGGCACTCCCCAGCGCTCCAGCGTCTCTGCCAACGGCTTCGCCCAGCGCTACAACAAATTCTGCGACAACCAACGGTTCTAATCAGCCCAGCACGTTTCCGGTGGGCATCAACGTTAATAACCGGAATGTGATTCCTAGTGTTTTGGTGCGAGGACGCGAAGATGGAACGAAAGCACTTGATTTTGACCATTGGCTGGTGCCCTACGACACGGTGATTCAGGTTTTAAACCTGGATGTTAAGACCTTGCCAGAGGGTCAGGTGGAGATGCGCTCTCCTGGAGTTGTCACTCGGATCGATCTCAAAACACTCCTCACAGACCCGGAGTTAGGACTTGTCTTTTCGATTCAGGATCTTAAAAGCCGCTTTGGAGTTGAGGCTAAATTTGACCTGATTAACTATGCGATTGAGCTACAGGTTCCCTGGGTGAATCAACCCGGACAATCCTTTGAACTCACGACTCTCCCCCTACAATTAGAAGGCTTACCCCAGATTAAACCTTCTAGGGCAACCCTCAGCACCCTTCAGCAACAGGTTAATATCAGCGGTTCTCAGCGCGAGGTGCCTAGCTATCAGGGCGACCTAACGGCGGTGGGGCATCTGTTTGGCGGGAGCTGGTTTGTGAAGATGAATCAGCAGGATTTAGCTAACCCAGCCAGTTGGTCGCTTGCCAATGCCCAGTTGTTGCGGCAGACGAATACAGCAGACTATCTTTTGGGGTCTCAACAACCCTTTTGGTTGGGGAATAGCAGCGGCGACTATGTGGGGTTTACAACAATTCAGCGCTATAACTTTAGCCCTCCTCAGCAATTCTATGATGGACCGCCCGATCTCCGGCAGCGCCTAGCCGCCACCCAACTGGGTCGAACCATTTCAGGGCGAGCAGCGCCAGGAACCCTCGTGCAGTTAAAACAGGGGTTTGGCGATCGCGTCATTGCAGAGCAACTGGTCGATTCTTCTGGCATTTATCGCTTTGATCACATCAAAATTGACACCCAATTTCAGTATGGCAACTATCGCCTATTTCTCTATCCCCTAGGAAGACTCACCGCCACACCCCAAATCCGCGAAGTCACCTTCACCCCCATTACTGGTCAACTGCCTGCTGGTGCATCAGCACTAATCGCTTCAGTAGGTCTTAATCGGCAGCTCTCAGGGTCTACCCCTCCTAGTTTTCTAGGAACGTTTTCAGATATTCGGGGTGGGCTGGCTAGACGCTGGGGTGTATCAGACGATTTGACCCTAGGCTTAGGCGCTGTATACGACGAAGCGCCCAGAGGGTTGGCAGAACTTTTCTATCAGCCCTCTGGCATTCCCATGACCGCTGCCCTTTCGGTGTTAACCGGAAAAAAGGGGCTTCCCTTTTCCATCAATGGCAATATACAGCTAAAGCCCTGGTCAAATTTGACCGCCATTTTGAGTACAGATGAATTTTCCAGTCGGGTTGACCTTAATTGGCGCGTGACGCAGAATATGGCCCTGATGGGCAATCTTGACTCTACCGCCCCAGCGGCAGTTGGAGCGCAGTTGAGCTTTGGCGGAAGCCATTCTTTTACGGCGGTAGGCGCAACGATAGACCTAAACAAAAATCTACGCTGGAACCTTTATCAACGCCTAAATCGATTGGAACTCAGCGGATTTGGCAACGAAACGGGCTTGAATGCAAGCCTCAGCTACGCCCTTTCTTCCGCACAGGATCTCACGACGGGGCATTCGTTATTTTTGGGCTATGAATCCGTTAATCTGGAGCCTCACGGTAACTTGGCTCAGGTGGGTTGGCGATATCGATCGCCCCAACAAGCCCAGGATGGCGGCTATCGTTGGGACATTTCCTTCGGCTATGCCATCGGTTCACAAGGTTCGGGTGTGCTTGCATCCCTCCAAACGTCGATTGTTCCGGGTGTGCTGATTCGAGGAAGCTATAGCGGAGCGTCTACCACGGCACGGGAGGCAACTTTTCGGCTCGAATTAGTCTCTAGTTTAGAGTTTCAGGGCGGGGTTCATCCAGGCGATCGCCGCGCTGACTATTTCCGAACTCAGGGAGGAATCGTAATTCAGCCCTTTTTTGACAACAATCATAATCACCAGCGAGAGGGAAATGAGAAGACCTATACAGATCCAAACCTTGTCATGATTAATAACAAGACACTTCAGTTTTACAGTGCAGACCTCAAGCCAAGCCAAATTACCCTCCGTTTATTACCAGGCACCTATCGTCTTGACCTTGACCCTGCGGGTTTCCCGTTAGATTGGCAGCCCGAAGAAGATGCCTATGCAGTTGAGGTGAGTGCTGGCAGCTACACAGTCGTTAAGATTCCCCTCCGTCGCTCGTACATTGTTTCGGGGATTGTAAAAAATCGAGAAGGCCAGCCTGTTGGGGGTGCCAAAGTCGAAGCTCTTTCACAATCCTCTGGACAACGGGTTTTTTCTATCACCAATGGTGCAGGTGTTTATTATCTAGAACGCCTCCAAGCCGGAGCGTACTCCCTCAGCATTAATGGAACTCCAGCGCAGCCCAATATCATTGAATTCAATCAGACCTCTGAAGCCTATCAAGAACTTAATCTCCAAAAGTAATAGCTGTGGATCGTTGAGTGTCTCATCATGGAGTATGAACAGCATCGTGAGTGGATGGCCCAGGCGATCGCCCTTGCCACCGAGGCGGGTACCGCTGGGGAAGTTCCAGTCGGAGCAATCATCGTAGGGCCAGAAGGCGACTGCATTGCAGCCGCTGGTAACCAGCGTGAACGACACCACGACCCCACCGCCCATGCCGAAATTTTGGTGCTACAGCAGGCCGCCCAACATTTGCAAAGATGGCAGCTTCAGGACTGTACCCTTTATGTGACTTTAGAGCCATGCCCCATGTGTGCAGGCGCAATTGTACAGGCACGACTGGGCACTCTTATCTACGGAGCTGATGACCCCAAAGCGGGTGCTGTGCGGACGGTTTTAAATATCCCAGACAGTGCGGCATCTTTCCATCGGCTCACAGTCTTGGGCGGTATTTTAGAAACAGACTGTCGGCAGCAGCTTCAGGACTGGTTTGCCCAGCGTCGTCGAGAAAAGGGAGGGAATTAGTACGGACTTTTGGTATGGAGCGATCGCCCCTTCTACTTCCCCGTCCGCATTGATAAACTCACTCGCTTAAGTGCCACATTCACTTCCAGCACCGTTACCTTCACCACCTGACCTACCTTCACAAATTGCTTCGGATCCGAGACAAATTGGTCTGCCAGTTGAGAGATATGCACCAATCCATCTTGATGGACGCCAACATCGACAAAAGCGCCAAAGTTAGCAACATTAGTGACAACCCCCTCTAGACTCATGCCCACCTGAAGATCCTTCATGTCCGTAATGTCGTCTTGAAAGGTGGCGTACTTAAACTCTTCTCTGGGGTCGCGGCCTGGTTTTTCGAGTTCTGCAAGGATGTCTCTGAGGGTAGGTTCCCCTACGGTTGCGGTGGTGTAGAGCTGGAGCGGTTTCCCTTTAATTTGGTCAGGAATTTGGGCAATCTGCACTAAAGGAACGCTCAGATCCTTTGCCATTTTTTCGACAATGGCGTAGCTTTCTGGGTGGACAGCGGTATTGTCGAGCGGGTTTTTGCTATCACGGATGCGTAAGAATCCTGCCGCTTGCTCAAAGGCTTTTGGCCCTAGCTTTGCCACCTTCAGCAGCTCTTTGCGCTGTTTGAATGCGCCGTTTTCATTGCGGTAGGCCACAATATTGTTGGCGATCGCCCCTGTAATGCCAGACACAAAGGTCAGCAGTTCTTTAGAGGCGGTGTTCAGGTCTACTCCCACAAAATTCACGCAGCTTTCGACAGTATCTTCTAGCTTGCGCTTCAGCAGCTTTTGATCAACATCATGCTGATATTGCCCCACGCCAATGGATTTGGGGTCAATTTTGACCAGTTCTGCCAGCGGGTCTTGCAGCCGTCGCGCAATGCTAATGGCTCCGCGCACCGTCACGTCTAGGTCTGGGAACTCGGCGATCGCCACTTCGCTAGCAGAATACACCGAAGCCCCTGCCTCACTCACAATTACCTTGATGGGTTTACGGTCTAGGGTTTTTAGCACTTCCCCTACAAATACATCGGTTTCGCGGCTGGCGGTACCATTGCCAATGGCGATTAGCTCGATGTTGTGCTGCTCAATCATGCGTTTGAGGGTGCGACCAGCAGTCTCGCGCTGAGCTGCAGACTGGTGCGGAAAAACGGCCTGATACTCTAAAAACTTGCCTGTGGGGTCGAGGGCGGCAACCTTACAGCCCGTGCGGAAGCCAGGATCTACCCCTAAGGTCGGCTTCATTCCGGCTGGGCTAGAGAGCAGCAGATGCCGAAGGTTTTCTTCAAAGGTTTCAATGGAGGCTAAATCGGCGCGCTGTTTGCACTCGCTGCGAATGTCGTTGAGCAGGGAGGGCTTAATCAGGCGATTAAACGCATCTTTGAGCACGTCTAGATAAAAGCTGCGCACTTCAGCAACGCGCGTGTAAATTTCGCCCTCTGCCATATCAGAAAGGAGGCGATCGCCTTCAAACTCAATATCCATCTGCAAAATCCCTTCTGCTTCACCCCGATATAGCGCTAGCAGGTTATGGGAGGCAATCTGAGAAATCTTGGCCTGAAAACCACGGTACATTTCGTATTTTGTAGAACCTTCAGGGTGGTCGCCTTTGATGCGAGAGGTAAATAAACCCGTCCCAAAAATCTGCTTGCGGAGATAGGCGCGCAGTTCTGGCTTGTCTGAGATCGCCTCTGCCAAAATATCGGCGGCACCTTTGAGGGCATCGGCAGGGGTTGCAACCTCTAAGCTGATATATTTGGCTGCTTCGGTTTCTAGAGATTGGGGCTGAGCTTTCGGTTGGTTGAGAGTTTGGATGAAGATTGCCAGGGGTTCTAAGCCTTTTTCACGGGCGATCGCAGCTCTGGTACGGCGCTTGGGCTTGTAGGGCAAATAGAGATCTTCTAGTTCTGTTTTCAGAACACAGGCTTCAATTTTTTGCCTACGCGCGTCCGTGAGTTTTCCCTGCTGCTCAATTTCAGCCAAAATGGTGGCTTTTCGGTCTTCGAGTTCGGTTAGGTAGGCATAGCGCTCAGAGACTCGTCGCAGTTGGGTTTCGTCCATTTCGCCCGTGCGCTCTTTGCGGTAGCGCGCAATAAAGGGCACGGTGGCTCCTTCTGCAAATAGTTCCAGCGCACTCTGCACCTGAGCTATTTTGAGAGACAGCTCTAGCGCTAAAACCTGAGCAACATTCAACATTCCAACTCAACCAAGACGGTACACACCCTCTAGGATATCGCTAAGTATTCTGGTGGCTTGTTTAGTCGAACCTTATTTGCCGATATCTGACCGATGGATGATTTTTGACCACTTAGCTAGACTCTCCCAAATAATTGCTGAACGCATTATCACTCAACAGCCTATTATCTATAACCAAGAAGATTGGAATCGTATTTTAGGGTGATGTTATGACAGAAGATGAGATGAGGGCGCTGCATCAAAAGATTGCTGAGGGAGGAAAGGTGGCTATTGCTGAAGCGCTTGAACGCCATCGTAAGCTGGGGGAGGCGATCGCGGTTTGGAAGGACGGGAAGGTTGTAATTCTAGGTGCAGATCAGATTCCTCAGAGGAATGAGACGCATTAGTTACAGGGATGGTTTTCTGTTTGGATATCTGGCGATCGCACCCGCTCAAAACTGTTCTCGCCTATGATTTTGGAGGCACGTCACTGTTGCGATCACCCTATGTCTCCGCTGGCAAAGCTGCCGCGAAAGGGCTAGGAGAATCGACCAGTCATTCAGAAAAAGCTGTAGGCGATCGCCCTAATCTGCTCGGCTTGGGCAGAACCTTTAGCAGCCTTTGTGGAGGCTTGAACTTTCTTAGAGATATTTTGCGCGTTTGAGGCTTGCATTACATCTTAGGTTGCAGAGGTTGATTCTGCCTGTGGATGTAGGGATTCACGGTATTGCCAACCGAGCTGCATTGCTTCGTCGTATGCTGAGTCGTTAGTTAAGCAGTCGAGGAACTTAACCTTCGTTTTCCAAGTTAAGCCTTTAGTTATAATGAACTCACCCTGATAGCGACTGTCTGAATCATCATGCCGCCGTCTCTACCGACGAAACTCCAACATCTGCCAACGAGCCTGCCTATTGAAGGTGCAGTCCGAATTGATTTGGTAGAAGGAATTCCAATATTTCGGGCATCCAGCACGGTTCAAAATCATATTGAAGAATTATTGGCAAAGCAACAAACTGCTCTATTGAATTCAGAAGAGGAGAAGGAGCTAGATTGCTATGAAGAAATTGATGACTATTTGAGTTTTGTGAATCGAACGCTCCGCAATCTGGCACTTGCCCAAATTGAGCAAGCATCGTAGTTGTGTCGTCTCGTAGCAAGATTTCTGAATCGGTTCTGGTGCAGGTTCGTCAACGGGCGAGCTATTTATGTGAATATTGCCATGCTTCTGAAGAATGGCAGTACGTAAGGTTTACGGTGGATCATGTTATGCCGCTATCTCTAGGCGGAATGGATGATTTAGAGAATCTGGCTTTGGCTTGCTTTCACTGTAATCGAAGAAAGACAAATCGACTGACGGCGGTTGATCCTCAATCTAATATGGAAATTCCATTGTTCAATCCTCGATTTCAAGTTTGGAATGAACATTTTATCTGGTCTACAGATGGGCTTTTAATTCTTGGGTTGACGGCTGTGGGACGTGCAACGATCACAACGTTAGCCTTAAATCGAGAGCGGGTGATAAATATCCGCGAAGCTGACAAAGTAATTGGTCGGCATCCACCAGCAGACGATCCAATTTATGCTGAGGCAGATGAAGACAGATAGGCGATCATATTCATGGCTGCGCTTTAACCTTGAATTGATGTCGTGTTTTGAAGCTTATGTAATGAAGAGACATTCAGCGCTATTTTTTATCAATAGTCTTACATAAGCCGCTTACCGATGCTAGCAATACAGATATCAAAGTAAACTATAAGTGTAGGAAATGGCGATAATTGGACGGACGAAAAGAATCTCAGAAGTAACGAGGAGAGACATCACTGAAATTTTCTCTGCAAAAGATATTTCCTGGTATGGACGACTAGAAGAGACTGAATTTCTTTCGAGGCTATACGACCTTGACGAAATATCTTCTAACGACGGTAGATTTGATAATGCCGAAAGCGACATTTGGCAACATCGCGTTATCAATAGTGACTGGGAAGAGGACTGGATATTCTTTGATGAACGTTTCAAACTCGGCAATGAGGACGATGATCAATTTCTACTAAAGTTCCTTTGCGAAACACTTCATCCAGTAGTTCGCTCAGATATTGTGGAAACTCAGATGTTGATGGAGTCTTACAATAAATTCCTAGCGCCAGATGGCTGGCAAATTTTTGAATCAAGTCAAATTTCTGGTCGTCCGGTCTTTAGCTTTGTTCCAATTCCAATCAATAAACATTTGTTTAATTTAAATATGTCTTAATACATCAAACCAATCCAGAGAATTATTTTTGGCAGTCCAGGCACTGGCAAAAGCTACCAAATTCGGACTATTGCCACGAAAGAATTAGGAATTTCTTTCGATGACGATATTCAAATGCTTACTAATTCTGTTGTAAAGACAGTTTTTCATCCAGAATATACCTATGCTGACTTTATGGGTAAATTATTACCCTTAACGCAGGGAAATTCAATCATTTATAAGTTCTATCCAGGACATTTTATTCGTGTTTTAGGAATGGCATATAAAAGTTTGATTGAAGGGAATCAAGAGCATTATCTACTTGTGATTGATGAATTGAATCGAGGTAATGCGGCTGCAATTTTTGGAACAGTATTTCAATTACTTGATCGCGAAGTTAATGGGCGATCAAGCTATGAAGTAGATATTTCAGATATGGAATTGGTAGGACTACTAGAGGAAATGCACATAAAGCCAATTGTCCACGATGGAGGAATTGAGATCCAAGATGATAAGACAAAAAGATCTTACAGAGATTTTTGTCAACTAAAAGCAGATAAACTCAAGACAGAAAATCCTGCTGGAGCATGGGTATTTAACCTCTTGAAACTACGTCGGATAAGTATTCCAGAAAATTTATCTATCATTGCTACAATTAATACTTCAGATGAATCAATTTATTATCTCGATAGCGCTTTTAAACGACGTTGGGACTGGGAATATGTTAAGGCTCCTATAGGAGAATTTTGGCCTGATGACGTTCCAGAAGAATTGCGAAATGTAAAGCTAATGAGCGGGGATGAAGTGAAGGGAGAATGGTCACATTACATCGTTGGAATAAACGAATTCATTAAATCAAATTACAAAACAATTCGACGAATTGAAGATAAGCAGATTGGCTGGTGGTTTATTAAGCCTGAAGATAACATGGTAGAGCTTCGCCAAGTAAAAGATAAATTGATGTTCTATCTTTGGGATAGTGTATTTGCAAGAGATAAACGTCCATTAGAACAGTTGTTGTCTAAAAATAAGCCTGTGGAGTTAGCTCTTTATTCAGATTTCATAGCTATGACAAATGACTTCATGGAAAAAGTATATGGACTTGGCAAATCTAAATATGTAGATTTCTAGAATTTACTGATTATGATTGATTTTAATTCTTTAGAATTAGTGGTTAAAAATAATTACTCATTTGTTGGTATTGAGAAGCAGGGAAATGCACTTTATTTTTGCTTGCCTAAAGGATTTGCTGACAATATTCTTCAGCTTAATACGTTTGCAAGTAAACGAGACTTATTTTTCTTGTTATATAGAATCTTTAACACATTCAAAGAGGTTCTTGTAGAAAAAGGCTATTTAGATGAAACCTCTAAGTTTGGGGTACAGGATCGTGATGGGGTTATCAAAAATAGTAGTGGCTCTGAAATTCAAAATAGTGAAGATAACTCCGAAAATATTTTTTACTCAAAACTAGATATTATTGGTCAATTATTAAATGCGTATGATGAACCAAAAATTTTGGCTCTTGCCTATAGACTTGGAAAGTGTGAAAAGTTTGATATTAGTCAGATTCATAAATATTTGCATCAGGCAGTATATTTGCCTAATCATGCTGCTTATGTTGATCAAATAGTACTCCCACGTCCAGTAGTACAGTTTGAATCAGCAGATATTGTTATGATGTACTGCTATTTGTTCTGCGAAATTAAGCTACAGCTTCAGGAAAATGTAAGTGGCGAAATCACGGCATTGGCAGAACGTTTTCGACAACATTATCTTGGATCTCAAGACAGCTTGTTTGATGAGCAAAGTCATGAGCAAATCTTGAGTACTCTTAAAGATGCATTAGAAAGGATTGATAATAATACTCCAATTAAAGATTTTGATTACTGGCAATATTTTGAATCAATTGAATTATTTTTGTATGGTGATTGGCATCAAGCAGACAATGGTGAAATTTGGGGTATTAAAGAATTTCATAGTGTTTGGGAGTCAATGTGCCTAACTTACTTAGTCAAAAATGTCGATTCTTCCGAACTTTTGCACGTAGATTTTTGTTATATCAATACTCAGATATTGGCAAAATATAACTTATCAACTAAAACCTTGGATTTATCGAGCATATTCCAGGTTAATGGCTCACAATTAGTTCCTGACGCGGTCAGATTTTCATCACTCATCAGTCAGACTAAAGACGAGAAAATTTACAGAATATATGTTCGTTCTAATTGGAATGATTATGGATATCATACTATTATTTCAGGTCTTGGTATTGACGAAGCAAAGATAGGCTATGTCAATCAATTAACAAGTATTCACACGTTTGAGAAAATTAAAGAATTTTATAAAAAAGAAAGTTGGAGTATAGTTATAAATTCTCGATTACCTAGGCTTTTCTATTCTTTCTGGGATATTCCTGATCAAATTGACTCTGATTACATTTGTAAAATGAGATACTTTAATCACTTGTTCTATCTTGCATTGGAAAGAAGAATCATGCATTGGGATGAATTTTACAAAGAAATCCTTCAACCTTTAGGTGTAATTTTTGGCTTAAGTCACGACGATTCAAGAGCAAATGTTTTTACGCACTCCCTTTTTCGAGGTTCTACACAAGAATCTGTAGCTAAAAAATTTAATCTATTCATTGAGAGAGTATTTCTTCAATGGAAAGAATTTTTTGAAATTATTGATATAAAGTATCTAACTTCTGAGTATTTTACTGATTCTAGTAAAATGGAAGACATTAAATATAGAAGTGTTCGCAAGCAATTTGTCTATGAACATTTGCTTCAAAAAAAATTAGAGAGAACCAATAATCAATTTAGTAATTCGAGCATTCGTAGTAGCTTTTGGATTCCAAGCTATAGACCTAATGATTTAGATTTATTGGAGGATGGAGCTATCTTTATGGACGGCTATATTCAACTAAAGAGTGTAAATTTTTCGGTATTAGCTAAAAGCTATTTATCCTAGTACAGCTTGGCTAAAGTAGAACTACTATTGAGAGGTAGAAGAAAAGAGGTTTCAAAGCGATGCCGAGACTGTCAGCATTGCCCATCAATCTAAGTGAGTCCGAGACAGCAGATTTAGAGAAACTATTAAGGCGTTCGAGCACCGCTCAACAAATAGCCATGAGAGCCAAAATTATCCTGCG
>JANPLU010000091.1:0-24931 GCA_031422435.1 Acaryochloridaceae cyanobacterium VAR_48_metabat_390 | reverse complement strand
TAAAAATTCTTTAAGAATCTTTCAAACTATTGATTTGTCTAGGTTCTGGGCGGTTCGAGTGACTTCGTCTCTCGAGCGCTTTACTAATGTATCAAGGGAAAGAGGGGTTGTCAATGGGGTAGAGAAAAGAATTTTCGGATTTATCTCAAGATCAACATTAAAAAGGCTCCAGGTTTATGCCTGGAGCCTTTTTAGGGGGATGGAGAAGATTAAAAATCTACGCCTCTTTTGAGTTCTATGCCTTTTTCGGCGTAGTGTTTGTGGCAAATCATCTCGGAATGGGTGCTGGCTAGGGCGAAATAAGAGGGATTGTTTTTGCAGCGGCCTGTGATGATGATTTCGGTATCGCGGGGTTTTCGGAGAAAGGCTTGAAGAATCGGTTCTTCAGGGAGGAGTTCTAGGTCTACGGTGGGGTTGAGTTCGTCGAGGATGATGGTTTTGTAAAGTCCTGAGGCGATCGCAGCTCTCGCAATTTCCCAACCCCGTTCGGCTTCGACGTAATCTAGCTCTTGCTGTTGCCCCCGCCAGACGATCGCATCTCTGCCGCAACGCTGGTGATCTACGAGACTAGGGTAGCTTTGCTGCATGGCGGCGACGGCGGCATCTTCGGTGTAGCCGGAACCGCCTTTGAGCCACTGCATGATGAGAACGCGGTGGGATTGATCTTGGCTGATGCCACGACCGATCGCTTGGAGGGCGCGACCGAGGGCGCTAGTGGATTTACCTTTGCCTGCACCTGTGTAGATTTCAATGCCTTCGATACCTTGGTGGTTGCCTTCTGGACTATGGGGTCGCATTTCTGAATGCAGATCGGCGATATCCATAAGGGCTTGAGGGGTGCCACGCCCTGTGGTGATGATTTCGAGGTGATCTGGCTTTTGCTTGAGCGATCTCACCACTTCATCGACAGGCAACAGTCCCAGATCTAGGACGGGGTTGAGTTCGTCGAGGACGATGACGGAGTAGAGACCGGATGCGATCGCCCCTTTGGCAATATCCCAGCCGCGCTGAGCTTCTAGGCGATCAAAGCGGGTGACTTCATCGGCGTTGAAAAATTCTGCTCGTCCGGTTCTAACCTGATCGATGAGGTGGGGGAAGGCGCGTTGAAGGGCTTCGATGGCGGCATCTTCGTCGTAGGTGCGGCCTGGGCCTTTGAGAAACCTCAATAACAATACTCTGGTTTGAAAAGTGGAGCCAATCCCTAGACCAATGGAGCGCAGTACAACCCCCAAGGCAGCCTGGGACTTCCCTTTACCTGTGCCATCATATACATGAACTTGGCCTGTAATTCTTTCAGAACGATCTTGAGCCGTTCTGATGCCGATTCCGGATCTTGTCATGTCATCCTGCTGCGTACTGCGCGTCTTACATCACTGTAGCGATTGGTTTGATCAAAATAGAGAATATGGCGGACTCTTGGTGCGTAGCTATCGCCACACCACGTCTCAAGACATGGGCACCATGCTAGGGGGCATTCCGTTCTCTCGCAGTGCCGCAATAATCTTTTGATTTGCTGTGGGAAATGGATACTGATCGAGTTCGTCTAGCGTGACCCACTTCACTTCATCACATTCAATAGGCTGCGGTTCACCGGAAACGTGGCGGCAGTGATGAACAGAGAGCGTCACCTTAAAATGTGTATAGGCATGATCAAGGGTCATGAAATGCTCTAGCACTTCTATGTCTATGCCCAATTCCTCCTGAATTTCACGCACCACGCATTCGGCAAGGGTTTCATTGGGTTCTAATTTACCCCCTGGGAATTCCCAGAGGCCACCTAACAAGCCGCTTTGAGGCCGCTTATCAATTAGAATTTGGCCTTGCTCATTCCAAATCACGGCAACGCCAATCAGCTTATGAGGAATGGGTTCACGGGTTTCTGACATAGGAATTACCGACTGTAGGTTAAGGTGATGCGCCTGACAAACATTTGACCACGGACACAGCAAACAGGTGGGCTGCTTGGGCATACATATCGTCGCGCCTAGATCCATGAGCGCCTGATTGAATGCTTTTGGATCGTTAGGATCTAGCAAGATTCCAGACCCTTTCCATAGAAAGGATAAGGCATATTTTGTGGGAATCAATAGCCCTGCAAGCCGTGCCAGTACGCGCTTAACGTTACCATCTAAAATGGGCAATGCCTGATGAAAGGCTGAGCTAAGAATGCCACCTGCTGTGGTTTTGCCAATGCCAGGAAGTTTTAGAACTTCTGCTATCTGCGTTGGGAATTGACCGCCATAGTCTGACATCACTTTTTGGGCGGCTTTGTGAAGATTCCGCGCTCGTGCGTAGTAGCCTAAGCCCTGCCACAGCATTAAAACTGCCTGCTGTTCAGCTTCGGCTAAGGACTGAACTGTAGGAAAGCGCTCTAGCCAGCGTTGGTAGTAGGGTAAAACCGTTTTGACTTGGGTTTGCTGAAGCATAATTTCAGAAACCCAGATGGCGTAGGGATCTGAGGTATTGCGCCAGGGCAGTTCTCGGCCTTGGTGGGCATACCAATTAAGGAGCGATCGCCGAAGTTCCCCAATATGGAACTCCCGCCAGGCGTTATTGTCTGGCGGGAGTGTTGATAGAGGCGGTTTTATAGACTGAGGCGTCACGCCATCTCCAAGGGTGCGTTAAGGTTCAGAGGGGCGATCGCCCACTGGCGTTGCGTTATCCTGCATCATGTTTTCAAAGGCCATCCGCTGCTCTGCGGCTCGCAGGAAGTAGCCGTTCATCATGGCAGATGCTACTAAGCGCCCCAGGTTTTCACGACTGGTGTTGATCATGACGTCAAAGTGTTCGGAGGGGAGCTGCCCCAGCATTGCCACAACGTGCCGCTCCATGACCTGAAGCACTTCATCTGAGGCTGGCTGAGAGAGCCGAGCCATTGTGTCTGGCTCTAGGGAAGAGACGTATTTCCAAAGCTGGTTGGTTGTCTCTGTGTTTTTTCCACCAAAGTTTGCAGCTTGATTCATGAGGGTATCCGTAAAAACAGGATGCAGGAGTTGATGTATGAAATAAAATCAGATGCCGCCTTAGCGTTTTTATCGCAGGTCTGGAAATTTAAGTTCTGGGGGTTTCTCACTCCCAGAACTTAATTAAGATGCAAGCACTGAATCTCAATTCAATGTAGCAACCGCAGGGATGCTTTTAAGGGGGCAAAACCGAACGATGGAGGGCGTAATAACCCTAGACCGTTCTTGTCTTTAGATAAAGATACTCCTTAACTTGCCATGTACTCATGAATATCGCCTCGACGCTTACGCAGCTTGGTGAGGGCTTCGCGTTCAATTTGGCGGACTCGCTCTCGACTGATGTTGAGGCATTCGCCCACTTTAGCTAAGGTGAGGGGCTGCCCATCTTCTAGCCCAAAGCGGAGGTTTAACACCTGTCGCTGTTGGGGGGTGAGGTCATTCATCAGCTTTTCGAGGTCTTGCCGCAGGCAGGTTTGCAGAGTGTAGTCTTCTGGAGACTCGGCGGGGTCTTCGAGCAGTTCACCCAGTTCGGTATCTTGATTGTCGCCAACGCGCACGTCTAAAGACAGGGGCTGTCGGGCTTTTTCGAGATAGTCACGGACTTGGCGCGGGGTTAACTCTAGCTCATCCGCCAGTTCTGCAATGGTGGCGGCTCGCCCAAACTGCTGGGAGAGAATGCGCTGGGTTTTCTTGATTTTGTTGAGTTTTTCGGTGATGTGGATGGGGAGGCGGATGGTGCGTCCTTTTTCGGCGATCGCCCTGGTAATGGCCTGCCGAATCCACCAGTAGGCGTAGGTAGAGAACCGATAGCCTTTGGTGGGGTCAAATTTTTCGACCCCGCGCTGCATCCCGATAGTGCCCTCTTGAATCAGATCCAGCAGGTCTACGTTGCGTTTGATGTACTTTTTGGCAACGGACACCACCAGCCGCAGGTTAGCCTCAACCATGCGACGTTTGGCGAGTTCCCCTTCAGAGACAGCGCTTTGAAGCGTCGCGGCTTCGGCATTGGCGGCGATCGCCCATTCTTCGAGGGTTGGCTCTCGCTCTAGCTGCCCTTGAAGCTGTTCTTTGATGTGATTGAGGAGATTCAGGCTTTGTACCTGTTTACCGTAGGTAATCTCCTGCTCGTGGGTGAGCAGTGGGACGCGACCAATTTCTCGTAAATAAGTCCGCACCAAATCTTTAGATGTTTCGGATGCTCTCATGCCTAGAAGCCTCACCTATTGGAAGTTACTGGTCGTTGAGCGGCCTTGCGTTGGGCCGAGTTCCTTTTTTTTGGTAAAGGAAGATCGCTATCAGGAGCTGAAGGGAGATGCGATGAACTAGGTGAAACATACCGCAGTCTTTACATCACAACAGTTAGAGGCTTTACCCTTTAGCGATACGGATCCCGTTTAGCAATGAAATTTAACAAAGCGCTCACTTATATTAATTATTGTAATATTTTCCAATAAAGCAAGCCCCTAACAGCGTGTATTTTTAGCAAAGAGCTGTGCAGCAAGGTTAACAAAAATGCCTGGAGTTCTTTGTGGACAAGTATTTGGAGATAGCTTTAGGTTAAAAATAGCTAAGGTTAATTAATAATGAATATTTTTAAGATTTTACATTTAATGATTTTAGTAAGTAAATATACTCAATTATTCCCTAAGGTGTACCCATTGTTTCAACAATCTCTATTTCACCGGCAAAGAGCGATATAACTCAGAGGCCGCGCCTTAATCTTTTAGATTGCAGACGAAAAAGTCGCAAAAATCCATTGAATCCGTACGCGCGCCAGAAAATTGTGGAGAGCTGCCTTAACACAAGGATTTTCAGGAAGGAACGCGTCTTAGTGGGCAGTTTGGAGGCGGGTAATAGGCTAAACCGATCTCTGTCCCCCATAACGCCTAAGACAGAGAAGAATGTGATCAAAGACGATACCTTAAGGCAGGTTCAAGACTGTGATCGCCTACCTCAGCAAAGACTGCGATCACAATAATTTTCAGAATTTTTTTGCACCTCAGTCAGTCCAGCCTTGCTGGGATCATCCAAATTTTCGAGCCAGTGCACTGCCCAATTCTAGGCAAAAAACTCCTAGAACGGCGCTTCCACCCCAGTAAATTAGAGATTTTCCTAAATATCCGCCGTGAAGTAGGGTCGTTGTTTCCAAGGCATAGGTTGAAAATGTGGTGTAAGCCCCCAAAAAACCTACCGCAATCAAAGCTCGCATATCTGAAGATGCGAGAGCTGCACATCCAGAGTTCGCCCGTTCTATCGTAAAAGTTGCAAAGAAGCCCATCACCAGCGCCCCAGACAGGTTGATAATTAGCGTACCCAAGGGAAACCCTAGCCCGAACCACTGAGTGCACCACCGCGTGATGTAATAGCGGCTGAGGGCACCAGGCACTGCACCCAAGGCGATCGCCATCGGAATCCGCAGTTCCGGGTCAATGGCACCCAGACCCGCCTGAATTTGACTCACCCCATTGAGCAACACCCCCAACACCTTTGTTTTCATCACTACACTCCCGCAAAAATTGGCATCCTTGGGCATAGCATACCGAATGTCGCCGTTTTCTACGCTACTGCCGAGGCTCAGTCAGCCCACTGATCCCGTAGAGCAAACAGAGCGCTAAACTGAGAGACAGCATTTAATAACATTGAGCAATGACCAGGGCTGTCCAGGATTTGAACCTATGTCGCTAAAAGTCGTTTTGTTTGACTTTAACGGCGTTATTTTAGATGATGAATCCATTCACGAACAGCTCATCCAAGACGTGATGCTGTCAGAAAACGTCCGCATTACACCCGAAGATTTTCAGCAGTTTGGCCTAGGCCGCAGCGATCGCGCCTGTTTCCAAGAGCTATTCAACGCGCGCGGGCGGGTCGTAGCCTCAGACTACATCACTAAACTGCTCAATCAAAAGGCGATCGCTTACCAGCAAAAGCTTCAGGTATTAGAAACGCTTCCCCTGTATCCAGGCGTTGAAACCCTCGTTAAATCTCTGCAAGATAGCCAGATCAAGCTCGGCATCGTGAGCGGTGCCCTGCGGGCTGAAATTGAATGGGTGTTAGCGAAGGCAAATCTGCAAGATGCGTTTGACTTAGTTGTGGCAGCAGAAGATATTTCCACCAGCAAACCGTCCCCTGAAGGCTATGAAACGGCGATCGCCCAATTCAACACCCGTTACCCAAATCTAGATCTACGCCCTCAAGACTGCCTTGCCATTGAAGATAGCTTCCCTGGCCTAGCATCTGCCCACAATGCTCAAATTCCGGTAGTGGGTGTAGCCCATACCTATCCCTTTCACATGATGCAGCGCCGCTCTAACTGGGCGATAGACTATCTAGATCAGCTTGAAGTACCGCGCTTAATTCAGCTTTTTGAAGACGGTAAAGAATCTAGTAGTACGCGCTCTGAGGCACCCGTCCCGGCTCCACAGCATGGATAAAGCAGCAGCCGGAGATCGGCCAGTATTTTTGGTACAGCGCCTCCTTCGGGCAGCCCCAGCCGAGCTGAAGCGTAATTTCCAAGGCTCCAGGGTATTCAAGTTTATGCAGATACGCCCACTCAGAGCGCTGAGACTGAATTTCGATTTGGGACGAACTCACAGGTCTGTGGGGAATATGCTTGGCCTGATGGCAGTAAGTCTCCATGCCTTGCGCGATCTGCTGCCAAAACGTCAGCACCAGCGTTTTATGAGCCGCTAAAATTTCTAAATCCTCCGGCAGCGCAATCAGGTGATCGTCCACTTCTGGATACTCCAGCGAAACGTCCTTGACCGTAAACTTGCGCCACAATAGCCCAGATACCTGATGCTTACGCTGATACTCATGAACAGCATCGCGGAAGTCGCAGTAGGCGGTAAATTTTTGTACCCCTTCGGCATTCACAAACGGTTCCACAACGGGGTGAAAGCGGGTAGTAGAAGCCGTTAGGCTCAGGCGATCGCCCCGCAAACATGCTTCACGCTCGTGAGCGAGAATCTGCGCTAAATCTTGGGTGGTATAGATCTGAGCCATTGACCGTGACCTCACTAACCCTCAAGGACTTCACGGGTCTAGAATCTTTATCCGCCATGATAGTGCCAGTTTTAGGGTTTGCTGCAGCTCAACCCCTCCGCAGGCGATCGCATTTTTTATCTCTGCAAGATCTACAGCAAAGGCGTAAGGCGGTCAACAAGCTGTTCTGGAGGCATCACGCCTTCAATCCGCTCGACGGGCTGACCCTGTTTAAACAACACCAAGGTCGGCAGCGCATGGATTTCGTATTGAGTAGCCAGGTCTGGATAGCGATCGGTGTCAATTTTGACGATCTGAAGTTTACCTCTCAACAAAGCCTGCACCTGATCTAGAATGGGCACCAACATCCGGCAAGGCCCACACCAGGTGGCATAAAAATCAACCAGTAGCGGCTTATCAGCAGACGCAATCAAATCTTCAAAACTCGTGAACTCTTTTTGGACAGACATGACAATAAACTCCTCGGCAGAACTGACTTCAAGCAAGCGCTTTCTTCAATTGTGAATCAGATTGTCCAGGAAGAATAGGCAATCCTTACACGACTGTAAGGCGTAAGCAAGATTCAAATCCATCCCCCTTCAAATTGAACTTCTTTTTCTCAAGGGAGGCGAGTCCCGCACCGTCTGCAAAATTGGGCATCTTGGTCATGGAACGCAAGCCCACATCCAGCGCACATCACTTCAGTCTGAGCACCGCTTTTAACCAGCCGCCGTACCAAATCGCCCACCTGCCAAGGGATAAGCGCTACGCCCGTCACAATCATCAAAACCGTCAAAAACTTCCCTGTCTCGGTGATGGGGGTTACATCCCCAAACCCAACGGTGGTCATGGTGACAACCGAAAAATAAAACGCATCCAAAAAGGTTGCAAATTCTTTTGCGTTTACCAGATGTTCTGCCTGATAAATCAAGCCAGAGTAGACAAAGACGATCGCAAAGAGCGTAAACAAAATTCGGATAAAAATCGGGGCATCTTCAGACCGGACGTTGCCCCAGATCGTCTTATTCTCTAAAAACCGAATGAGTCGCAGAATGCGAAACCATCGAAAAATGCGCAGAAACCCAACGTCGCTTAGCCCAATCACAAAGGGGGCGATCGTTACAAGGTCAATAATGGCATAGACATTAAAAACAAAGCGGAGACGGTTTTCAGCGCACCACAGCCTGAGGGCATACTCAGCCACAAAAATCCAAAGAACTGCGGTATTGAGCGCATCTAGAAAAGCTCGAACCTGTTCCGGCAGCGCATAGGTTTGGGCAATAAACACCGCAACCGAGATTAGAACCAGTAGGGTGATAATGACATCGATCGCAACCCCCAAAGGCGTTTGGATATCGTCTAGATAAAACCCAATCGTGGTTCGCAGTTGCGCCAGTCGAGTCCAAAAGGATGGGGGTGGAGAGACTTCACGCATGGGCACCTGCCTTTGACCGAGGCTCTATCCACTGTAGTGATTTAGATGGGTGATGACGCTAGGTACTAAAACCAAAGCCGAAAGGCACTCTGCCGCACCCGTTCAATTAACCCTCGCACCAAACCATTGCTAATCACAGTTAACGGACTCGCCATAATAAGCGCCTTCACTTCAGCGCGCGTAATTTTGACATTGCCGCCCTTTTTCAGCATGGCTGTGGACTGAGTAATGTCTCGCAGCGTTGCGTAGGCAAACATCAGCGGCAAAATGCAGAACAGGCGAATGGCAAGAGACGCACGGGGCAGGCTGGTGAGATAGTCCGCAGACTTATCGAGGTCTGTCCAGGCTAGCGCGACCAGAGACTTGATTGCAGCATGATTTTGCTCAAGATAGTTGGGGTCGAGCAATGTCTCATGGCTGCTGCCGTGCGCCACTAGAGCATCTTGAGGAATGTAAATGGCATTCTCCTCTTCTGCGTCCCAAGCAATATCTTTGAGGATATTGACCGTTTGGAGCGCTTCACCAAACTCGGCGCAGGTCTTGCGTAAAAGCTGATAGTTTTCGCGGCTCACAAACGGGGAATGCTCATACCAAAGATCGGTCAGCAGGTAGCCTACAGTCCCTGCCACGTAGTAACAGTATTCTTTGTACTCTTCTAGGGTCTGAATCCGGAGGCCGTTGGGGTAGAGGTTTACAAACTTCTTCATGCCCACAATCATTTCGGTAAGCCAGTGCTGAAGCGTTTGCTGAGACTGAATCGGCAAACTTCGATAGAGCGTAAAGACCTGATGGGTTTGGTGAACCAGCTCTAAGTGCGCCGGATCTCCGCTCACAGACTGGGTAAGCTGAGCGTAGCGATCAGCTAAAGAGGAGTCTTCAAAACAGTTGATGAGCTGGTCGAGTAAGGCTGATTTGGCTGCAACCGATGCCTTGGGGTCATCTTCGATGGTGTCGGCAATTCTTGCCAGGAGGTAGCCGCATAATACAGAACGACCCAGTTGACCGGGCAAAAACCGAATGCTGATCGCAAAGGTGCGAGAAACCTGCGGCAGAATTTCCTGACAAAATTGATCGACTTCCCGCTGATCAAGGGGAGATTCTAGGGCAATTTGAATCATACACGCTCACTCCTGCGCTACACCAAACACAACGCGTTCCACCACACTCATTGAACCCATTGAGACCCAGTAAGGTTTCAACGTTCTTCACAACTAGACTTTAGACTTCTGCCATAACTGGCTCAGAACCGTTAAATCGGCTTTAGAGGGTTTATGCTGACTCTCCGAGGAAGATACCATACGCGAATGCTAATTTGCTCATTTTTTGTGACAGCAATGGGAACTGTCTAGCTTTTTATGGTAAACATTTTGCCTGCGGGTTTTTGGTTTAGGATGATTGCTTTTGCTAAAGGAGTGTTATGTCCTGTCCCGTTAGCGCAATTTTTGTCCCTCAAGGTGCGGAGTTTAAGGCGGTTGAGCGGGGGTTAAGGCGCAGCGGTTTGTTAGAGACCGTTTTGCTTTGTGCCACGCCCATGGGGCCTCAGCCAATGCAACAATTTCTAAAACAGTGGCTCCAAACAGACCGTAAACGCCTGAATAGTTCTCCCTCTGTTTTATTAGTCGGGCTTTGTGGCAGTTTGACGAATCGGCTTTGCGTAGGCGATCGCATCCTGTACCAAAGCTGTATTGACGGGAGAGTGTCGCAATCCGTTCCACCTCTCATCTGTGATGTATCTCTCCTAAAGACTTTACAGGAGCGCCTTAACCCATCGGTGATGGAGGTCACAGGGTTAATGTGCGATCACCTCGTGCATTTAGCTACAGAAAAGGCTATTCTCGCCCAACGCTTTAATGCCGAGGTGGTAGACATGGAAGGCTATGCGTTCTTAGCGGCGCTGCAAGACACAGATATTGCCGTGGGGATGCTGCGCGTAGTCAGCGACGATGCCCAGCATGATGTACCAGATTTAGCCGCTGCCATGACCGAAACGGGAGAACTGAAGCCCCTCGCACTCGCCAGCAGCATGATTCGTCAGCCTCGTAGGGCAGTGCGCCTGATTCAGGGTTCTTTGACAGGGCTGAAGCAGCTTGAAGGGGCGATCGCCCAACTATGCGGCGATCGCTAGCGCATAGCTAGATCAGCTCTAGGTAAGGCCGCGCCAAGAAGTAGCTGGCGATCGATTTAGCATCAATGCCGTCACCCCGATGAATCGCAGCCTCAAAATCAGCAGGGGTCATGAGGATCACTTCAATGTCTTCGTCTTCATCTTGGGCGGGTGGGGCTTCAAGACGCTCTAAATCTTGGGCAAGGTAGGCGTAAATTAGCTCATCAGAATACCCAGGCGCGAGGGGAAATTGGCCTAAATTAGTCCAGCGGTGGGCGCGGTAGCCCGTCTCTTCTTGAATTTCGCGCTGAATGGTTAAAAAGGGATCTTCTTGTACCTCTACCGTACCTGCCGGAAATTCTAGGAGTCTGCCCTGCATGGCAAAGCGATACTGCTTAACCAGCACCAGTTCGCCATCGGCAGTGACGGGCACCGCCAAGGCACCCCCTGGATGACGAATATAAGACCAGTCGCCGACAACGCCATTGGGCAACCGCAGTCGATTTGTCTCAAAGCTAAATTTACGGCTGCGAACCAAAATCTGTGGCTCAATGAGTTCAAACGGTTCTATGGGTTCTGGGTTCATGGGGACGGGATTAACGAAACTCCGGTACAGTCTACCTGATCAGCATGTTGCCGAATGGTCAGTCTAGAAATAGGATGCACCCAGTCTGGTAACAGCTCAGCCAGGGGCACCAGTACAAAGGCACGTTCTGTCATGCGGGGATGAGGCAGGGTGAGTTCTGGCGTTTCTAGCACGATGGAATCGTAGAGTAATAGATCTAGGTCAAGGGTGCGAGGTCCCCAATGTTCAGTACGTTGGCGACCAAACTGCTGCTCGATTGCCATTAAAAGATGAAGTAAGTCTTGGGGCGATCGCCGTGTTTCGATCACCACGCACCCATTCACGTAGTCTGGCTGGGCTGGACCAATGGCGATCGTTTTGTACCACTGCGATTGTGCGACCAGGGTGGTGGTGGCTTCGTGGGCGAAGACCTCTACCGCACCTTTGACCATCGCCAGCGGATTGCCCAAATTGCTGCCTAAGGCAATGGCAGCTAAGGCTGATGAATTATGGGTTGCGGTCATGGCAAAGCTGCCTAAGGTTGGGAGCCATTTTGAGGAACATAAAGTAGACGAACCTTCAGAATATATACTGTAAAAGCAAGCAAAGCCGTCTCAAGAGACAGGCACGTCATCATTTTTTAAGTTTTGCGTTAGACATCCCTTTTACTGAGTTTGACTCAATCACCCGTGGCGTTACAGAACATTTTCAAATCCGCTCATCCCATTATTGGGGTCGTCCATCTTTTGCCGTTGCCCACCTCTCCTCGATGGGGCGGTAGCTTAAAGACCGTGATGGATCGCGCAGAGCAAGAGGCTGCGGCCTTGGCGGCAGGCGGTGTGGATGGTCTAATTATTGAGAATTTCTTTGACGCACCCTTTGCTAAAGATCAGGTTGATCCGGTGGTGGTGAGCGCCATGAGCCTGATTGTGCAGCGAATTATGACGCTGGTGCCGCTACCCGTGGGCATTAACGTGCTGCGAAATGACGCGAGAAGTGCAATGGCGATCGCCACCTGTGTGGGCGCACAGTTTATCCGCGTCAATGTGCTGACGGGCGTGATGGCAACCGATCAGGGGTTCATTGAAGGGCAGGCGCATCAGCTTTTGCGCTACCGCCGCGAACTGGGCAGCGACGTGAAGATTTTGGCGGATGTTTTGGTCAAGCACGCCCGTCCCTTGGGTTCACCCAACCTCACTACGGCAGTGCAGGAAACCATTGAGCGTGGGTTAGCCGACGGCATTATTTTATCGGGCTGGGCAACGGGAAGCCCACCCAGTTTTGAAGATTTAGAGCTGGCGATCAATGCCGCAAAGGGCGTACCTGTCTTTATTGGCAGCGGCGCAAGTTGGGAGAATATCCCCCATCTGATCCAGGCTGCCAATGGTGTGATTGTGGCGAGTTCCCTTAAGCGTGGGGGCGCAGTGGAGAATCGGGTAGACCCTATTCGCGTCAGCCGATTTGTAGAAGCAATGCGGCGCAGTGTGGCAAATCGAGAAAATAGCGTTGCACCGACTAAAGCTTCAGTCCCATTGGGTTCTGAGTCACAGCTTTAACAGCGCAGATTGACGGGCAGCCAGTTCTCATTTAAGCCGTAAATTCTCAGAATAGCGCCAGCGTAGAGGCTCAGCTCAAACGCTGAGATTTATCGTGAGCGCATTACTGTGTTGGCATAAAGCAGTGTTTTTGAACGCAGGCAATTCTGAGAAAAATGTAGAGACATATCAAGATTGCAGAATTTTGCTAATAAATGTTGCAGGTGCTTGATCCCGTTGCTAAGGTATGCATGTACCAATCACCTTCAGGTTTATCGCTGCATTCAGGAGATATGCATCATGCAATACCACGTCTACAATTCGGTATTTTGCTGCTAATCCATTGAGTTCCTAGACAGAACGGTTCGCGACACTTCTGGGTCTAGGCATTCAAAATCTTGGCTTGATATCAGTTTTAGTCAATACTAACGACCTCTCACGGCGTGGCGGCGAGACTCAGTGGTCTCTATCAGCTTTCTACTTAAGCTGATGACGCGGTGAGACTTCAGATTTGGAGGTTTTAATCACGATGAATATTAAAGGAAAAACAGCGCTTGTAACGGGTGCGTCCCGTGGCATTGGTCGGGCGATCGCCCTCGAACTTGCTCAACAGGGCATCTATCGGCTGCTGCTGGTGGCTCGAAACCCGCAACGGCTGGCACAAGTGGCGGCTGAAGTTGAGGAACTTGGTGTAGAAGCGGTTCCGCTGACGGTTGATTTGGGCGATCGCATCCAGACAAATGTGGTGCTTTCGCAAGCATGGCGAGATCATGGCCCTGTCCATATTTTGATCAACTGTGCTGGGGTTGCCCATCAAGCGCCATTTTTGCAGTCTAAACTGCCGCAAGTGCAGGAAGAAATTGCCATTAACCTGATGGGGATGTATAGCGTTACCAGACTCATAGGTCGTCGCATGGCCTCTCAGCAAAGCGGCACCATTGTGAATGTAGCCAGCCTGATGGGTAAGGTTGCTGCGCCCACGATGGCGACCTATTCTGCCACTAAGTTTGCCATTTTGGGCTTTACCCAAGCCATCCGAGGCGAGCTTGCAGCGCACAATATTCGGGTCATTAGCCTTCTGCCGTCCCTGACAGATACAGACATGGTGAAAGACTTGAAGTGGTTTAGATGGGCGGTGCCCATGACTTCAGAGCAGGTGGCTCAGGCGCTAATCACGGGCTTAAACCGAGACGCGAATGAAATTATTGTGGGTTGGCAGGGACAGATGGCGGTGTGGTGTAACCGTCTGATGCCTTGGCTCCTGGAGCGAACGCTTCAGGCTGCTGCGCCAACCTTTGAAGCAGATCGGAAAATGGGGTATCGACTGAGTCACGTCAGCGATCCGTCCCTTTAGCGGCTGCTCAGACAGAAAAATGCTGGTTCGATGCCCTAATGTTTTTGGGTTCTGTCGCTATCAGCTAAAGCCTGCAAAGGATAATGCGCTAACCCATCCTCACTTCTTTCTTTGTGGTTTAGTTCATCCGCTGGTCTTGAAGACGGCTTATACCGTTCTGCCAACGTCTTAATCACAATATAAAGAATGGGCACCACAAACAGGCTCAGCACCGTAGAAACAAACATCCCCCCGACGATCGCCGTGCCCAGAGACTGTCGTGCCGCTGCTCCAGGTCCGGTGGCAATGAGCAGCGGTACTGAGCCAATGGCAGTGGCGATCGCCGTCATCAAAATGGGGCGCAACCGTTCGGAGCAGGCTGCTAAGGCCGCTTGGGTTAAGCTCAGACCCGTCTCGTACATTTGATTAGAAAACTCCAAAATCAGAATGGCGTTCTTACTTGCCATCCCAATCAGCATCACAAATCCAATTTGGGTGTAGACATCATTAGAGGTGCCTCGCATCCAGATTGCCGCCAGCGCCCCTAAAATCGCCAGGGGGACGGTCAGCATAATAATGATGGGGTCGATAAAGCTCTCGTACTGCGCCGCTAGGGTCAAAAACACAAAGATGATGCCCAGCCCAAAAATGACCACCGCCGCGCCGCCAGACTGCACTTCTTCTAAAGAAATGCCGGACCACTCAAAGCTAAAGCCCTTGGGCAACACTTCCTTTGCTACGGCTTCCATGGCGGAAATAGCCTGACCCGAACTTGAACCCTGGGCGGAAGCACCATTAATTTCGACTGAGCGAAATAGGTTGTAATGGCTAATCACCGATGGCCCAATGGTCTGACGAATTTTGACTAAGTTGCCCAGAGGAATCATTGCGCCAGACTGCGATCGCACATAGAGCTTGTTGATATCTTCTGGGTTAGAGCGGAACCGACTGTCTGCCTGTACATAGACGCGGTAGGCGCGGTTGAACTGGTTAAAGTCATTGACGTAGGTAGAACCCAAGAAAATCTGAAGCGTATTAAAAATATCTTCGACCGAAACCTGGAGCTGATTGGCGCGCAGGCGATCTACCTCCACCGTAATTTGGGGCGTATTGGCGTTAAATGTGGGTCTTAGCCCCGTAATTTGGGGGCTTTGGGCAGAAGGGTACGCCCCTGCTCGCCCTAAAAACTGATTTAGAATTTCGCCAATGGTATTAAAGCCCACGCCAATGCGATCTTGAAGGTGAAACTCAAATCCGCCAAAGTTTCCTAAGCCCTGTACCGCTGGGGGCGCAAAGGGAATAACCGTTGCCTCCTGAATGCCAAGCAGTTTTGGAAACAGTCCTGTCGGCTGCGGAAAAAATCCGCCGACCACGCCAGCCACGGACTGCTCTGGTCTGGTGCGATCGCCCCAAGGCTTGAGTAAGCAGAAAATGAGGCCATTATTGGGCGTGGCACCACTAAAGCTAAAGCCCCCGACCGAAAAAATGCTCTGCACTTCCGGCTGCTGCTTCAAAATCGCTTCCGCTTGCGCTAAAACCTTCTCGGTGTAGTCGAGGGAAACCCCTTCGGGTCCCTGCACGATGGTAATAAAATACCCCTGATCTTCATCGGGGATAAACGCCTTGGGCACCACTGTATAAACCCAGTAGGTCAGCACCAGCGCGAATGCAAACAGCGCTAGCACGAGAAACTTAAGGCGAATGACCTTGCCCAACCAGCGGGAGTAAGCCACACGAGTTTGCTCAATGCCCCAATTAATGCCGTTAAAAAACCAGTTGTTGGGTGCCTGCCCAGGGCGCAGCAATAGCGCAGCCAGCATGGGCGTAAAGGTAACGGCGTTAAAGGTTGACACCCCCACCGAAAACGCAATGGTGAGCGCAAACTGTTTATAAAGCTGCCCTGTAGTACCCGGAAAAAACGCCACAGGCACAAACACCGTCATCAGCACAATTGAGGTGGCAATGACGGCTCCAAACAGCGCATTCATCGAGGCGATCGCCGCTTCTAAAGGCCGCATCCCTTCCTGAATGCGGCGAGAAATGTCTTCCACAATCACGATGGCGTCGTCTACCACCAAGCCCGTTGCTAGGGTGAGGCCAAAGAGGGTAAGGGTATTGATAGAAAAGCCCAGCAGCTTAATAAAGATAAAGGTGCCGATAAAGGCAATGGGGATCACAATGGAGGTGATCAGCGCCGAGCGCCAGTCCTGCAAAAACAGGTAGAGAATCAGCACCACCAGCAGCACCGACTGCACCAAGGAAATCACGACTTCCTCTGCCCCCGCTTCAATAAAGGTAGTGGTATCAAAGGCGATGTCGTATCGCATCCCAGGCGGAAAGCTTTGGGACAGGCGCTGAATTTCGGACTTAACGGCCTTTGCTACATCTAGGGCATTACTGCCCAACTGCTGATTAATCCCTAGCCCGACCCCGCGATGGGTGATGCGATCGTTCGGGGTAAACCGCAGCACAGAACCGTAGTTCTCAGCCCCTAGCTGGGCGCGACCGATTTCTCTGAGGCGAACTAAAGTACCTGTACTGGTGGTTTTGACCACCAAGTTATTAAACTCTTCTTCGTTTTTAAGACGACCCTCCGCCGTGACGGAATACTGGTACTGCTGACCAGGGGCGGCTGGCGGCTGGCCTACCTGCCCCGCCCCCACCTGAAGGTTCTGCGATCGCAGTGAATTTACCACATCCTGGGGCGTTAACCCTCGACTGGCAAGGCGTTCGGGGTCGAGCCAGAGGCGCATCGCGTACTTGCGCTCTCCAAAAATCTGGAGTCCGCCCACGCCTCTAATGCGCCGCAGGGCATCTCCCATGTAGAGATCGGCGTAATTGCTCAGGTATACATCGTCGTAGACATCCTGACCCGTTTTTTCGTCACGCTCTGAGTACAGCCCAATGGCAAGTAGAAAATTGTTGTTGGTTTTCGTCACCTGCACCCCTGTTTGGGTGACAGGCCCTGGCAGCCGAGAGAGAACCGTAGACACCTTATTTTGGACATCTACAGCGGCTAAATCTTGATTTCGGCCTAGCTCAAAGGTGAGGTTAATGCTGCTGGTGCCGTCATTGGCGCTGGTAGATTTGATGTAGCGCAGCCCTTCAACGCCGTTGAGTTCTCGCTCTAAAATATTGGTTACGGTGGATTCTACAACCTCGGCATTTGCGCCCACGTAGTTAGAGGTCACGCTAACCTGAGGCGGCGTAATTTCTGGGTATTGCGCAACAGGCAGGGTTGGAATACAGGCTAACCCCAGCAGCGCAATGATTAAAGAACAGACCGTTGCAAACACGGGACGTCTTATAAAAAAGTCGGAAATAGAAAAAATCATCGTTCCATGCCTGATGGGAGTTCTAGTTCAGTGCTTGGGGTTGAAGGCTTGCGTGCTATTTCGCTATGTTGCGGCCTGCTTCAGCAATGGGGAGACAATTTTGCAGTTGCAGAATGCCGGAGGTGACAATGCGATCGCCTGCCTCTAGCCCCTCTAACACCTCCTGATCATTGCCAATAATTTTGCCCAGCTTAATCAGCTTTTGTGCCGCTACGGTTTGACCTAACTCTACTTTTACAGGAGGGCCGCCACCTTCTGCTTGAGCCGCCGCTTTACAGCCAGAACTTTGAAAAGGCTGCGCGACAAAAATAAAGTCCTTACCGCCCAGTCGAGAAATCGCCGTCGTGGGCACGAGCAGCCCTGGACGACTACTCCAGACCACCCTAGCGCGCACAAATTGCGCGGTACGAAGCGTATCGCCTGCGTTGGCAAAGGCCGCTGTTGCCTGTACTGATTGAGTTGCAGGATCAACATTAGGCGCAATAAAAGAAATTTGACCCGTCCGCACGGCTTTACCTGCATCATCCAGCAGCTTTACGAGCTGCCCTTGGCGGAGCCGCGAGGAACGCTCTAAGGGCACCTGGATCTGCACTTCTAGCTGCTGATTTTGAGAAAGCGTCAGTAAGGGCGTTGTCGCACTTACCCCATCTCCCTGCTTGACCGGAATATTCCCCACCACCCCAGCAAACGGGGCGGTAATGGTATAGTCTCGCAGTTCTGCTCTGCCCTCAGACACATTGGCCTGAGCCTGAGCGACAGCCTGCTGATTACGAACCACCTGCGCCTGCGCCCTAGCGATCGCCGAGTTCTGCGCCTGAACATCCGCCTTAGCCTGATTCAGCTCTGCCTGCGCCGTTTGAATCGCATTACGCTTTTGCTCTAGGCTCTGCTTGCTGGTTGCGCCTGCTGCATACAACGCCTGAAACCGCTGATAGTCTGCTTGATTAAGCTGCACATTGGCTTGTGCCGATGCCTGCTGCGCCTGAAGCGATTTAAGCGTATCTCTCGCATTTTCAACATCGGCTCTCGAGGTTTCCACATCAGCCGCTGCGGTATTCACTCCAGCACCTCGACTGGCAACCTGGGCACGCTGCTGGTCTGCATCAATCTGAATCAAAACGTCTCCGGACTGGACGCGATCGCCTGCCCTCACAAAAATGGTTGAGATCTGGCCTGGAACCTTGGGCTGAAGCGTCACCGACTGTCGAGAATCTAGCGTTGCTGCATAGTCAGAACTTTCTTCAACGGTGGTAACCTTGGCTTGACTGAGCGGCACCGCAAGCGGCGGCGGCGGAGCCATATTGCTAAACATTAGAATGGGCAAAATAACGCGGTTAAACAGCACCCACCCCACACCACCGAGCACCGCTAGCACCAATATTAATGGCACAAGAAAGCGACGAGGCAGGCGTTGGGGCAGTGGAGATGGCGTTATTGACTCCAAGCCGTGCGTATGATTGGAAGGCTCAGCACTTGGCTTGAGTTCTAAATTTTGATCCGTATCCTGGCTGCTCATAAAGAGATTTCCCTTACCACAATTTTGGGGTAGCAGACGCGAAATATTTTTCGTTGAAGTCGATATTGATAGAGGAGTATGGATAAACTCCAAGGATTCCTTAAATTTGACTTAACCTTTAAATACTGAAATGCTGAATTCTAAGAATAATGAAGAGCTATACCTCACTTTTTCTCTTATGGAGAACAGTCGAAGACTTTAGGCTCAGATAATAATTTTTAACATAACAGCAATTTCAACATTAAATTTAGGGTGCTGACCTCTCCATGCGAAAGGCATCTCTATCGGTTGCATCAGAAATCTGAATCAGCCTTACCTAAGTGATGCTACAAATATTGATGCGCTGCGGTGCTTAATCCCATTTTTAGAAAATCTTAGTATGCGCCACACTAACGCAGCCTAAAGTTACATGCCAACCACAGTAGCGATCGCCATGCCTATGTACGGTAAAAATCGCTACACTAAAATCTAGATTTTTAAGCTGAAGACAACGCAATGGCAATTTTGCATTTAGAGCATGGGCAAACGCTAACCGATCTAGAACATATCGGTGGGCATCTTGCCGCCCTCAATATTCAGCTCAAACGATGGCCTGTCGGCGGCAATGCCTTAGCTCTACTCGCTCAGCCAAGTCTTCAGGATGACGAAAAAGAGCAGGTGCTGCGATCGCTTGACCACTACTTCGAGTCTCTAGAAGGCTATCAGTCGAGAGACTTGATTGTGCTTAACCCAGATACCCCTAACCTTGACGGGCTGCTCGAAAAATTTAGCCGTCCCCACACTCATGCCGACGACGAAGTGCGCTACATCGTGGATGGTGAAGGAGTCTTTGGGTTTGTGTGCCCAGACGGTACGCAAATGGAGCTGACTATTGAGCCAGAAGAGTACATCAACGTCCCCGCCGGAACAGAACACTGGTTTTATCTGACCTCTCTACGTCGCATTAAGGCAGTCCGCTACTTTGTCGATACTTTAGGCTGGACACCGGACTATACAGAGACAGCCATTCGGATGCAGGCCGTTGCCGTACAGACCCATGCAAATTGAAGTTGACTATCGCTTTCCAGGAGGAGTAGATGCCGAGAAACAGGCCCAGGTGATTGCCCTAGGCCAAACTGTCGGCACCTGGGATGCATCTTTTGCCCATCGTGAATTTTCTTTTTCGGCTCATAAGGCTGAGGTCATCAACGTTCAGACCAGCGACGTTGACGGGTCAGCATTGGCAACTGTGCGCTTTCCGGTTGCCAATGTGGAGGGCGATATTGCATCACTGCTAACGATGATTTTTGGCAAATACTCGATGGCAGGATCAGCAAAAGTGACGGCAATTCGACTGCCTTCAGGGTATGGGCAAAGCCCTAAATTTGGCATCACTGGGGTGCGATCGCTCCTCCATACGCCCAGTCGCCCCCTCATCATGGCAATCTATAAACCCGCCTTGGGGCTATCGGCTGCTGACCATGCCCAAATTTTGAGCCAGGTTGCCGGAGCAGGCCTCGACATCATTAAAGATGACGAAATTATGGTCAATCTAGACAGTGCACCTACCCTAGAGCGCCTGAAAGCCTGTCGCCCTGTGATTGAGGATATGCGGCAGAAAAATGGGCGATCGCTCCTTTACGCCGTCAATGTTACGGGGAAGGCAAATCAGCTTTTAGCCCAGGCCAAGCAGCTCGTTGCAGCCGGAGCCAATGCGCTACTCCTCAACGTCCTGTCTTACGGATTTTCTGTTTTAGAGGCTCTGGCAGCAGATCCAGAGATTTCTGTGCCGATTTTTGCCCACCCTGCCTTGGCGGGGGCTTGGTGCGGTGCCCCTGATCACGGGTTTAGCTATTCTGCGTTACTGGGTACTTTGTTTGCCCATGCTGGAGCCGATGCGGTACTGTATCCTGCCCATTACGGCAGCTTACCGTTTGAAGCCACCGAAGAATTTCAGATCAGAGACGCGCTGAGAAGCCGCAATGTCTTTCCGGTGCCGTCCGCTGGGATTCATCCTGGGGTGGTGCCTAGAGCGATCGCCGACTACGGTCAAGACGTTATTCTTAACGCGGGAACAGGCATTATGGATCACCCGGACGGGCCAGCCGAGGGCGTAAGGGCATTCTTTGAAGCCTTAAAACACGCCCAGCCAGGACAATCCTTTGAGCTTGCCAAAATCCCAGAAGGTGCCCTCCGCCGCGCCCTTGAAAAGTGGGGGACACCGTGACCTTAGAGCGCATTGTGTTCTGTGACTTTGACGGTACTATTACGGCACAAGAAACTTTTGTGGCTGTGCTGAAGCGATTTACCCCAGACTTAGCGGCGGAGCTTATCCCTAAAATGTACGCCCTTGAACTAACGCTTCGGGAAGGGGTACTGCAACTGCTGGAATCGATGCCATCCTCGGTTTATGGCGAGATTTTAGACTTTGCCGCATCTCAGCCGCTGCGTTCTGGGTTGTCGGAGTTTCTGGATTTTTTACAGGCTCAAGCCGTTCCGTTTGTGGTGATTACAGGGGGGCTTAAGGCAATGGTGGAGGCTGCGATTCCCACTTTGCTTCCTAAAATACAGGCGGTGCACGGGGCAGAAATTGACACTCAAGGCGCTTATTTTAAGGTGCATTCTCCTGCTCTGGGAGACTCTGAGCTGGTTTCTAAAGTCAAGATTATGCAGCGCTACCCTGCTCAGCAAACCATTGTCATCGGGGATTCGGTGACGGACCTCAAGATGGCCTTAGCGGGTGATGTGGTGTTTGCGCGCGATCGCCTGGCTCAGTATTTGGGTGATCGCAACGTCTATCACCATACCTGGAATGATTTTTACGATGTCCAGGAAACTTTAGCGAAGCTCTGGCAGCAAAACCGCACAGACATCATTTAACCCATAAACGGTACAGAGGTTTTATCTCCTCATGAAGATACACAGCGATGTTTTAATCATCGGGGGGGGAGCTATCGGCTTAGCGACTGCCCTAGAGCTGGCATTGCGGGGTGTATCGGTCACAGTTCTCAGCCGTAATTTTCCAGAGGCTGCGCTCCATGCCGCCGCCGGAATGTTGGCACCCCAGGCGGAGGGTCTTTTGCCAGGGCCAATGCTAGCACTATGCCTCCGAAGTCGATCGCTCTATCCAGAATGGGTCAGCAAACTAGAATCTTTGACGGGCATCGACCCAGAGTATTGGCCTTGCGGCATCATTGCGCCACTGTACGGAGAGGCAAAGAGGTTTCGTAGTGCTGAAGATGAGTATTGGTGCGATCGCCCTTCCCTCACTGCTCTCCAGCCTGACTTAGGCCGCGAAATCACAGGGGGATGGTGGTTCCCAGAAGATGGACAGATCAATAATCAGTCTATGGCGAAGGCATTGCGCGTTGCAGTGGAGCAGTTGGGCGTGACGATCCATGATGACGTCACGGTTAATCACATTGCCCATCAGGGAGATCAAATTACGGAAGTACAGACAGCAGACGAAACTTATCAAGCTGACTGCTACCTACTAGCCACGGGAGCATGGACTGGAGAATTACTCACTGTACCCGTCGTACCGCGTAAGGGACAAATGTTGTCTCTGCAAGCTAAAACCGGAGAACAGCAGCTGCGCCATGTGCTGTTTGGTAACGGCACCTACCTTGTGCCGCGCCGAAATGGACGGGTTGTCATTGGTGCCACCAGCGAAGATGTTGGCTTTACGCCTCACAACACTTCAGCAGGCATCCAGCAGCTTTTAACCGAAAGCCATCGGCTGTATCCGCCGTTGCAAGACTGGATTTTTGAGCGGAGCTGGTGGGGGTTTCGCCCTGCAACACCAGATGAGTTGCCTATTTTAGGCACAAGCCCTTACAAAAATTTGGTACTGGCAACAGGCCACTATCGCAATGGCATTTTGTTGACCCCTATTACCGCTGTTCTGCTAGCAGAGTTGATTTGCAATCAGGTTACTGACCCATTATTAAAAGCCTTTCGGTATGACCGCTTTTAGGTTTTTTAATGCTGACTCAGTCTTAATGCCCAAAGCATCAAAAGCCAGCCGCCTCAAAATCTTTGCCAGTATACAAAAGCAGAAGTTTACGTTCAGTGGCGATCGCCGCTGCAAAGCAGTCCCCATAGTTAAGCTGAGCCGGATGTCTACCACCTCTACCATACTGTTGATAGAGTTCCAGCCCTTTGAGTGCCAAGCTCTCAGTAACAGGGAAATAATCCATATCTAAATGCTTTAACAAGGCTTTTACCTCCGTTAAAACGCCCTTTCGCAAAGCCACAATCGACAGCTTTTGTAAGGTACCGCCGCACCTTTTTGTCTAACACTGGGCAACACCTTCCTCACGAGCAGCTTGTTCCACCGCTGCGGCAACAGCAGCCGAGACACGCGCATCAAACACAGACGGAATGATGTGGTCGGCAGTTAACTCTTGAGGGCTAACCAGAGCGGCGATCGCATGGGCAGCTTCTAGATGCATCCGCGTCGTAATGCTGGCAGCACGACAGTGCAGCGCACCACGAAAAATACCTGGGAATGCCAACACATTATTGATTTGATTGGGGTAGTCACTGCGTCCGGTCGCCATCACCGCAACCAAACCCTTCGCCAACTCTGGCTGAATTTCGGGCACTGGGTTCGCCATTGCAAACACAATCGGGTCTTTTGCCATCACTTGCAGCATCTCTGGGGTGAGTACGCCGGGGGCGCTCACGCCTAAAAATACATCGGCATCTTTTAAGGCTTCGGCAAGGTTGCCCGTCGCGTCTACTGCAAATTCTTGCTTCTCTGGGGTGAGGTTAGATAGAGATGTGCTAATGATGCCCTGGCGGTCGCACAGCCAAATGGTATTCGCCCCTGCTTTACGCAGCAGCCGCCCAATGGCAACACCTGCCGCACCTGCACCATTGATGACAATCTTGGCGTTCACTAAGGACTTGCCCACCAGCTTAAAGGCGTTGGTCAATGCCGCCAATACGACAATCGCTGTACCGTGCTGGTCATCGTGAAACACCGGAATATTTAGCTCTCGCTGAAGTCTGGCCTCTACTTCAAAACAGCGGGGGGCGCTGATATCTTCGAGGTTAATGCCGCCGAAGACGGGGGCAAGGCGCTTTACCGTTTCGACAATTTCATCCACGTCTTGGGTTGCAAGGCAAATCGGAAAGGCATTGAGCTGCCCAAATTCCTTAAACAACAGCGCCTTCCCTTCCATGACGGGTAAAGCAGCCTCTGGACCGATGTTGCCCAGCCCTAACACGGCGCTGCCGTCTGTGACCACTGCGACGGTGCTACTTTTAATGGTTAGCTCATAGACGCGCTCAGGCTCATGGGCGATCGCCATACAGATGCGCCCCACGCCTGGGGTATAGGCCATCGCCAGCTCATCCTGGCTTTGGAGCGGCAGTTTGCTAATGGTGATGAGTTTGCCGCCCTGGTGCAGCTCAAAGGTGCGGTCTTTGATCGTCAGCACCTGAATTTCGGGCTGGTCTTTGAGCGCCTGCACAATTGAGTCGGCATGGTCTTGACTCGCAGCATCAATGGTGATGTCTCGAACGACAGAGGTGCGATCGCGCCGAACCACGTCTACATCGCCAATGCTTCCCCCTGCGTCACCAATGGCCTGCACCACTCGCGCCAGCATTCCAGCATAATTGGGAATTTGAACCTGCACCGTAATGCTGTAGCTAGGGTTGGGGGTCAGTTGAACCATAATGCAGTCTATTCCTTGGTTTCAAAGCGGGATGGCGGCTTTTTTATCTTAAGCCCAACTTCTATCGCCAGCGCTACAGAATGTTAGGAAGTCATAGTGGCAGGTGAGGAGTTTGGATCAGCTAAACGTATTGGCTCATTTGTTTGTTAAACATCTCGCTATACTTGCCAGCCTGAAGCATCAGCTCATCATGGGTTCCTTCCTCAATAATGCTGCCATCATTGAGTACAACAACGCGATCTGCAAAGCGCGCCATTCCTAATCGGTGACTGATCACAATGGTTGTGCAGTGTCTCGCCATTTCACGAATTAGGCCGTACACTTCGTATTCATTTTCTGGATCAATTGAGGCAGTTGGCTGGTTGACTGACAAAAGTTTGAGGCAAAGAGCTGGGACGCTTTGGAGAATGGGAATTGACAAGATTCAAGGAGAGCCAGCATTCTGGAATCAGAAACCACTCATCAACCAGAATGCTTAAAAAAACTCTCCCCTCTACC
>JANPLU010000090.1:0-87224 GCA_031422435.1 Acaryochloridaceae cyanobacterium VAR_48_metabat_390 | reverse complement strand
CCCATCCAACCAACTGTCGCGCATCACCGTTGTTTTCCAGCTGTCTCGATGGTCCACGAACCACGGAGCGAGGGCAAATTGAAAGGCCAGTTGTTCAAGTCTCCCGTTTTTAATGTCTTAAATGCTTGAGTATAAATACTTATCGCAAAAGTGAGATGCTCCCTCGGCTGCTCAATGCTGTCCAAAGTTGAAACCTTATAACATTCACGATTTAGTCTAACCCTTTGAGCATAGCCCGCCAGAGAAGGAGTATTGAGAACTGAATTAAGATTGTCCTTTATGTATTTGGGTTGGACGGGCGACCAGTTTAGTGATGCAGAAAACTTTTTTGATTCTCATGACAAACAGCGAGAACAATCAAAATAGAGGCTGAAACCCAATGTCCTCGTTCAAATCTTGGGAAAATCCCAAGATTGTAATTTTGCCCATAATTTTCTATTTGCAAAAGTTCCACGAGTTTTCTATATCACCAAGGGATATAGATGCAGACTCCACCCCCACGCTCAGCGTAGAACTCTAAAACGTCAACGATTTTCATAGCGATCACATTTATAAGTCCTCTCAACTCAACTGTACCGCTATCAAAATACAGCAATTCTCATTATGAAGTTTATAGCCTAAAAACAAGTCCTTAAAAATATTTAGTCGGCAATAGTCAAACCAATTCACAATGTTTAGGGATACTGAAACTGCCATAAGCTAGGGTGATTTTCTCACTATGAGAATTGCAGATCAAAACACAAATAAAATTGATGAGTCACCATTTTATAGTACAATCCACATTGGCATTATCTAAACTCATAATCATGGAATTCTTAAACAAAGCGAATCTATTTCAACGTGTCTACTTCAGAGCCTTAGCTGTACTGTCATTTCAAATCGTTCAAGTTTTATTTTTTAGAAGCATTACTGTTCAAGCAGCCGAACGAGTTAATTTTAATTATAACTCAATTCCATTTTCAATTACTACCCAGGATTTAGATGCGTTCTCCAAAAATAGAAAAGCATCAGATTCTTTTGAGTTTTATATTAACTATATTGGACTGGAAAATAGAAAAAACTTATTAGAGTTTTTGACAACAAAATATGAGTATAGTTCCTTAGCCGTCAATCGGGTTTTGCAAGAGCCTGTAATGACTAATGTTTTGAGTCGAATTGGGAATCTTATCACAACGCCATTTGACAAAAATGGAGCAAGATACTTAAAGATTGCTTTACTGAAATCAGCAGCATCCCCTTCGGGTTTTACGGTTTTAGATGTGGTTCGCAATTTCCCCTTTGATATACAGATAGACCTTGAAAATATTATAAAAATTAATCAAGAAAATCAATCTCTTAAGACAGAAACACAGAATCTAATCTTAAAGATTAAAAGCCAAGCAAACAAGGAAGCTAAGGCAGCGTCTCCCCCTAACTTCAAACAGCTTCCTAATTTAAAAATGCAAGGTAAATTTAAATTCAAATATCATAGCCTGTTACTGTATGATCGCTCTCGAAATCGAAAATTCAAAGCTAATTTATACGTCCCCGTTGAAAATAAACCTTATAAGATCCCCATTATTGTCATTGAAAATGGAATTGGTGGAAAACTGAATCGCTGGGATTATCTTGCAAAACATCTTGCGTCTCATGGATTTGCAGTAGCAATATCTGGTCATCCTGGTAGCGATGACCAGAAGCTAGATGCGTTTGTCAAAGGTTTATCTAACGAGATTTTTGCCGCAAGTGAATTTATTGATCGTCCTCGTGATGTTAGCTACTTACTTGACGAGCTAGGTCATCTTAACCAATCAAACTTTAAAAATACACTGCAAACCAATAATGTTGGAGTAATTGGTTTTTCGATGGGAGGGGCAACAGCCCTTGCCTTAGGGGGAAGCACAATTAACTTTAAGAAACTGGAGCAAGATTGTGGATCTAACCTCAATCTAAATAATTTATCTTTGTTTGTTCAATGTCGTGCTTTAGATCTTCCTCGAAAAAACTACGATCTCAGAGATACAAGGGTTCGATCTCTTTTTGTTTTATTTCCCTTTAGTAGAAGCATTTATGGAAACGATGGTATGCGGCAGATTACTATCCCAGTGCTATGGCAAGTATTGACTGAAGATACGACCACGCCAATGGTTTTAGAACAAATCCCTTCTTTTGATGAGCTGGGTAGTCAACATAAGTATCTAACGATTCTCTCTGGGTTTTCTCATGTTGACCTAAAATTTATGCAGCGTTCGTTGTCTAAGAAGCTTAAGGAAAATGAAAAAAGGGAGCCTGAGGAAATTAAAACTGGCCTCAATCAATTTAGCTTGGCTTTTTTTAAGGCATATGTTGAAAAGGACAGTCGCTATTTACCCTGGCTCCAATCAGCCTATGTCAAGGCGATGAGTAAAAACAGTCAATTTAATGTTGAGTTTGTCCAGTCTTTGCCAAGAACTGTATTTTCACGTTCCGCCATTGTGCCAGAAACTAAGTAGCTTGGGTACAGCAATGCAATGGAGTTGTTGCTTTATAAAATTGGAAACCTTTGAAAGTCTCTTCCAGAGAGCATTTCAGCGATTTCCGCTAAAAGACCTGTAGCCTGCTCTAGGCAAGGGTTTTAGCGATTTTTGGATTTAAAAGGCAACAACTCTAATAACTTAAAAACTAAATCACACTGGCATTTTTCTGAGAAATAACCGTTGGACTTGAATCGTGGAAGTTAGATTTTCCGGTCTTTAAGGCCAACATCTTAAGCTGTTCACTAATCCGATTCTTTGCCAAAACGCGGTATTCAAAAAAGTGTTCGCCCTCGGCACACATAGATACATACAAATCAAACAACTTCGGTCTACGGCGAAATACCGTCCAGAGCTGTTGCCAAAATTGAACCCGAGTTTGTGGGCGACGAATACCCTGGTGCCATGCAACCCGCACAAATAACAGCAGCTCTTGCTTCAGCGAAAAGTTGCTCCACTGCCGATTAACCGTGGGGTCGGCAATATTGAGAATGTGATTGAGGCAGCGCTTGAGGCATTTTTGGGGTTCGTTCAGCGTTCAAATGGTTTCAATATACTCTTTGGCAATCTCAGCCTTGGGACGCGTGGGGATAAAATTCATCAGGGAGTTTTGGTCGCCTGAGTGCTGATCGTCAAAGTGGGTGTACTCTAGGCGCTCCTCTCGTTCGAGACGATCCCAGAGTGCCGTATTGGGCAGAGCCTGAAGGATGCCCAGTATGGGCTAATGGATATTGGTGGCTTCTACAAATGCCCGAATGCGATCGCCTGCTCCCGTTCGTTCGCCATCAAACCCAATAATGAACCCTGCAAAAATCATGAGTCCGGCATCATTAATTTTTTGGCACGCTTCAATCATAGGGCTGCGGGTATTTTGCAGCTTCTTCATGATCTTAAGGCTATCTTCGTCAGGGGTTTCAATGCCCAAAAACACGGCAAAAAAGCCTGCGCGACACATTAAGTCTAGTAGCTCTTCGTCATCGGCAAGATTAATAGAAGCTTCCGTCACCAGCACAAAGGGGAATTTGCGTTCCTCCATCCAAGGAATTAATTCCCGCAGAAACAGCTTAACATCGCGCTGGTTGCCAATAAAATAGACATGCTGAGGCATCCCTTTTGCTTAAGCAAATCGAAGCGGGGCATGGGGGTTAAGGTAGCATCGGACTTTTCAGCCGACCGGAAAATGCCCTGGGGTTCATTTTGGGCGATCGCACTCAAGAACATGGGGATGGTGAGTTCCTCTTCATCTAATACCAAATAATGTGCCTCGCATCTAGCGCGTCTTGAGGTACTGAGGTGGGGTGTAGTCCTCCACCGACAGCAACTTTTTTACCCGCCTTTACCTTTGCGAATCGTGGCGAGAAAATCAGAACGCTGAGCCAGCATTACCGAAACAATCACCAGATCGCACCATTCCCAGTCCGCTTCAGTCTCTGACTCTACATTGCGATCTACAAACCGAATCTCCCAATCCTCGGGCAGCATGGACGCTACGAAGATAATCCAAAGGGGCGGCAAGAGAGACTTCAGCCCTGTCATCTGAAGATATCGGTCATAGGATCAAAAAGACTGAAAGAATTGAGGATACAGTAATAGTGCTTTCATAGAAGACCTTCTTGCAAATGCAGGTAAAACTACTTTGGCAATGGGCAAATCCTGGTGCAATCGGTGCGCATATTTCCCTAGACTACAGCGCAAGCCCTAATCGCACTTAATTTTTTTTGCTCCACACAATATTTAAAGTGTTTATGCCTGCTTCCTTTGCTCAGTTGAGCTTACTCAAAACCGAGAAGCCAGATCCTATTTTTATTTTGGATGGCGATCGCTTTTCGATTGGGCGGGCATCTGACAATACTTTGGTGTTGGCGGATGAGGATGTGTTGCTCTATCATGCCGAAATTGTCAGGCGGGGCGGGGGTGGCGATCGCTATGAACTAGTTGCCGCAACTGCTCAGGCTGCTATCCGACTGAGTGGTCAGCCCCTTGCATTTAAGGTGCCCTATGGGTTAGCAGACAGGGATATTTTTGAAATTGGCACCCACAAACTTCAGTTTTCGGCTGCGATTCAAATTGAGTTACCCGATAACTGGTCATTATCTCCACAGGCATTAAATGCAGCCCCCAAAAATTTAGAGACAATTGCGTTGCGAGGTCGCAACGACCTGACGTTAGGACGAGATCCGCGCAACGATACGGTCATTGATCATCCCGTTGTGGCGCGGTTTCAGTCCAAAATTGAGCTGCACAACGGGAGCTGGATCATTACCGATCTCAATTCTTCTGACGGCACCTTTATTAATGACCAGCAGATTCTGCACCCTCACGCGCTACGACCTGGGGATGAAATCAGAATTGGGCCGTGTCAGTTCACCTTTAACTTTGACGAAACCCTTACCCAGCAAAATGAGTTCGGCAATCTCCGCCTCGATGCGGTGCATCTCACCCGAACCGCCTCGCGGCACCAAGTGCTTTTAGACGACGTTTCGCTGTCTATTCTGCCCCGCGAATTTATTGCCATTGTGGGGGTGAGCGGCGCGGGTAAAACCACGCTTTTAGATGCGCTTAGCGGGTTTCGGCCTGCCCATCGCGGCAAGGTCTTTGTGAATGGTCACGACCTGTATCAAAACTTCGAGGCATACCGGACGGAACTCGGCTACGTGCCCCAGGACGACATCATTCACCGAGATTTGACGGTGTACCAAGCCCTAGACTTTGCTGCCCGTCTGCGGCTGCCCAAAGATATTTCTAAAAAAGAGCGTCACCAGCAAATTCAGGCGGTGTTAGCAGACTTAGAGCTAACCCATCGCCAGCACGCCCTGGTTAAAAATTTAAGCGGAGGCCAGCGCAAGCGGGTTTCGATTGGGGTTGAGTTACTGACCAAGCCCAGTCTGTTCTTTTTAGATGAGGCTACTTCGGGCTTAGACCCTGGCACAGAGAGCCAAATGATGCGGCTGCTGCGACGGCTTGCAGACCAAGGCGCACGGTGATTTTAATTACCCACGCCACCAAAAATGTGATGCAGTGCGATCTGGTGGTGTTTTTAGCAAAGGGGGGCAAGGTTGCCTACTATGGTCCTCCTCAAGATGCGCTCACCTATTTTGGGGTTCAAGATTTTGATGACATTTATCTCAAGCTTGAAGAAGAAGCGCGATCGCCCCAAGAATGGCAGCAGCAGTACCTTGAGTCAGAGGCGTATCGACAGTATGTGGGAGGTCGCCAACAGCACCTCAACGCTCAGCTTTCACAGCAGGTGCAGGCCGTTCCAAAATCTTCAAAACGCCGTCATAAACCTTGGGAAAACCAAAGCAGCTCCTTTTGGCGACAGCTTTTGATACTCTCCCATCGCAACCTAACCATTCTGTTTCAAGATCGTGCCAGTTTACTGTTATTGCTGGTCATTGCGCCGCTGCTAGGTCTACTGGACTTTGTGCTGTGGAAGCGCGATCTGTTTGATGTGACAACGGGAGATTCAGGTCAGGCATTAACGCTGCTGTTTACCAATGGTCTACTGGTGGTGATGGTAGGTAGCCTTGCCACCATGCGAGAGATTGTTAAAGAATCTGAAATCTACTGCCGCGAGCGAATGGTGGGACTTCAGATTTTGCCATACCTACTGTCTAAGGTTTGGTTTTGCGTTGTGCTAGCACTTTACGAGTCCGCCGTCTTTTTCTCTATTAAAACTTTGGTGGTTGACCTACCTGGTTCCACGTCTGATCTGGCGGCACTTTACTTCACGATGTTTCTGACAACCCTCGGCGGCATGATTATGGGGCTGTTAGTGTCAGCGCTTTCTAGTAATCAAAACGTTGCGCCCCTGCTGACGATTTTGTTTTTGGTGCCGCAATTTACGCTGGCAGGAGCCTTCATACCTTTGTCAAGCTTAGGGTCAGCAGGTCAGTGGATGAGTCAATTCACCCTGACGCGCTGGAGTTATGAGGTGATGATTACAGTGTCGGGCTTTGGGCGCGATGTGGCAAATGATCCGTGCTGGCAGCAGCCCGATGCGGTGCGTCAAAGTTGGACAGAGGCCGAAAAGTCTAAATGCCAGTGTTTAGGCTCTCAGCTCTTTGAGCGCTGTTATTTCCCAGGGCTACGCAAAGAGTATAGCCCCGCTATAAAACAGCCAGAACCGCTCAAGCCTAAAGCCTTAGCCAATCCGCCCCAGTTCCCCAATGACCTGCTGAACCCTAAGGCGGCGGCGACGTTACGCGATGACTTTACGGCCTATGAAACCCAGGTCAAGTCTTACCGTACCGCGATGGATCGATGGCAGGATACGTTTGGGCAGTGGAAAGAAAAACGAGGAAAGGCGATCGCTTCTGCTGAGGCACTGCTAGAGCGCGTGCGCGACAGTCAGGGTGATAGCTATGCCGTCAATATTTACACCCATTGGCTCAAGATAGGGCTGCTGCAAATTGCCATGCTAGGGCTACTAGTGGTGGTTCAAAAACGCAAAGATAGCCTTTGAGCCAGAACCCCCACAAGTTTCTAAGCCCTAATCGAGTAAGAAGTTAGAGAGCAGATGGGGAAAAGGGTCGCGGATGGAACGGCGATCGCCCCGCAGCACTTCTTCTGTCCGCTGCTTTAGAGGTGAAGCAGAAGCCGCCTTTTGACCAAAAAATTGTTGAAATGCTTTTTGCAGTTGCCGCATGGAAGACACAAACGAAACAGGTATCTCCATCTTGGCTAAAGAGTAATCGATCCCCCACAGAAGAACCACTGAACTGCTGAGGCTGATACTTTTTTAGGCTTACGTTATTTTACGGATATTTCCAAAAGAAAAACCCTTGGGCGTCTGTCCGTGTTTCGACTCCAAGGGCTTTTCTATTTAACTAAGACTTTCCTCACACCATTAAATAGTAGCAGACTTAACTCAAAACGCAACCCTCATACTAGGACACTTCTATAACTGTCCAATCGCTACAGCCTTAATTCAGCGAGTCCCAAATACTCAATTCCCTCAGGCGTGACGTTAAAGCGACAGGGGAAAACCTCTAGCCCAGCCTCCACTGCATCTCGCAATAGTTTGCCGTAGAGCGGGTCGGCGGTGTCTCCAGGCGAAAAGGCCGTGCAGTCCCCTCGGTTAATGAAATACAGCATACAGACCCTGGCTTCTGGCAGCATCGCCTTGAGTTCTCGGATGTGCTTTTGCCCCCGAGTGGTCACGGTATCGGGGAACAGGGCACATTCTTTGCTCAGCCAGGTGGTGCTTTTAACCTCAACATAGGTGGGCAGAATGGCATCTCCTGTGAGCAGAAAATCTACACGGCTTTTTTCTTGTCCGTAGGCCACTTCTGCACGCAGGGTGTCATAGGTTTGCAGGGGCGGCAATAAGCGCTGCGCTAGCAAAAGCTTTGTCACCTGATTGGGCATAGCGGTATTGACCCCTACCCAAGTTGGGGCATTGTCGTAAACCTCAATCAGTTCCCAGGTGTAGGCCAGCTTACGTTTGGGGTTAGTGCTGCGAGACACCTGCACGGGGCTACCTACCGTTGAAACGCTCGTCATCGGCCCTGTATTGGGGCAGTGGGCGGTAATGAGTTCGCCGCTGTCTAGCTCAATGTCGGCAAAGAAGCGTTTGTAGCGCTTAATGAGGGTGCCCCGCAGTAGCGGCGGGTAGCGGTAGAGAAAGTCGGTCATGGGTGCAGTGTATTAGCCTGCCTTCTTTGCCAATCGCCAGTTGATGAACAGTTTTTCGAGTTCAATCCACACAAATACCAGGGCGCTGGCGCCGATACACACGCCCAACTCTTCCATTGTTATGTAGTGGGTGCCAAAGAAGTTTCGCAATGGCTCCACGTAAATGAGCAGGAGCTGAAGCAGTGAGGTCACAACCACTGAGCCAAGTAGGTAAGGGTTCGAGAAGGGGTTGAGCTGAAGGGTGAGTTTGGAGCTAGAACGAATGGCGATCGCATGGCCCATCTGCGCTAAGCACAGGGTTGTAAAGACCATCGTTTTCCAACGGTCAGGGCTAAGCCCATCTGCGGTGTTGGTTTTCGTAAAGTCGTAGGCCCAGACCATTAAGGCAATACTGACCACCGCTAGCACAATCCCAATGCGAATCATGTATAGTCCTAGCCCTCGCGCAAAGATGCTCTCATTGGGGTCTTTGGGGGGCTGCTGCATCACTACGGCACGCCCAGGTTCTACAGCCAACGCCAATGCTGGCAGACCATCGGTCACAAGGTTCATCCACAAAATTTGGAGCGGTGAAAGGGGCACCCCGCCTAAGCCTAAAATGGGCGCTGCAGCAATGGTAATCACTTCCCCAATGTTGCTGCCCAAAATGTAGCGAATAAAGCGGCGGATATTGGTATAGACCACGCGGCCTTCTTCTACTGCCGCCACAATGGTCGAAAAATTGTCGTCGAGCAGCACCATATCGGATGCTTCTTTGCTCACGTCGGTGCCCGTGATGCCCATTGCGACACCAATGTCTGCCTGCTTGAGGGCTGGTGCATCATTCACACCATCCCCTGTCATGGCAACCACTTGGCCCTTACGCTGAAGTGCCTGCACAATCCGCAGCTTATGCTCTGGCGAGACGCGAGCATACACGCCGACGCGCGGCACAGCGTCTTCTAGTTCATCCTGGCTCATGCGCTGGAGCTGCTGACCTGTGAGACATTCAGCACCAACTTCCGCAATGCCGAGATCTTGGGCGATCGCCTGGGCAGTCAACTGATGGTCGCCCGTAATCATCACCGGACGGATTCCGGCTTCACGGCATTTGGCAACCGCCACCCGCACTTCGGGGCGGGGTGCGTCTAACATACCGACTAGCCCCAGCCAGGTGAGAGACTGCTCGGCTTCGTCGCCCAGGTCTTCGGTGGGTAGTTCAGCGAGGTCTTTTTGGGCAAACCCCAGCACCCGAAGCCCTTGGCTGGCAAGCTGGTTATTTTCGGCTAAGATTTTCTGGCGCAGTTCTGAAGTAAGGGGTTCTGGCTGGGTGTCTGTCTGGATATGGGTACAGCGCTCTAACGTCAGCTCTGGGGAGCCTTTGCCATACATCTTGATTGCAGCTTCTGCACCCTCCTCTGCCCCCTGCACAATCACGCTCATGCGCTTGCGCTCTGAGGAAAACGGAATTTCTGCCACGCGGGGGAACCGATAGTCCTGATCGTCTTTGCGGAGTTCTGCTTTGGCTGCAACCGTCAGCAATGCCCCTTCGGTGGGGTCGCCTAAAATTACCCACTCGCCGTTTTCTTTTTGCAGCACGGCATCGTTGCAGAATACGCAGGCTTTGAGGAGCGATCGCAGTTCTTCTGGGGGCTGTACAGGCTCTGAGGCATTCCCTTCAAAAAAGTGACCTTCTGGACTGTAGCCATCCCCATCCACGCGCAGGGCATGGGTTGCGGTGCGTACAGCCTGCACCACCATTTTGTTTTGGGTTAGGGTTCCGGTTTTGTCTGAGCAAATGGTAGTGACAGAACCCAAGGTTTCTACCGCAGGCAGCTTACGGATGAGGGCATTTCGCTTGACCATCCGCTGAGTCCCTAAGGCCAACGTCACCGTAATGACAGCAGGTAGACCTTCTGGCACCACCGCCACTGCCATACTGAGCGAGACTTTGACCAGTTCTCCAAACAGATTACGGTCGTAAATGCTGCCCCCAATGATGATCACCGCGACCAAAATCAGAGAGCCTGTCACCAGCACATTCCCTAACTGGGTCATGCGCTTTTGCAGTGGGGTAGGTTCTGACTCAACGGACTGGAGCGCGGAGGCAATTTTGCCCAGTTCAGTCTGCATTCCGGTGCCCGTCACCAGCACCGTAGCGCGTCCCTGCACCACTTCGGTACCGGAGAACACTAGGTTGAGGCGATCGCCCAATGGCGCGTCCTCCGCCAGCAAAATATCCGCCTGCTTTTCGGCAGCGTGGGCTTCTCCTGTTAATGCCGCTTCGCGCACCTGAAGGTTGGCTTCTTCTAAGATGCGCCCATCTGCTGGGATCTTTACCCCAGCCTCTAGCTGAATCACATCCCCTGGCACCAGATCTTTAGAATCGACTTCGCTAAGCGTCCCGTTCCGCAGCAGACGAACCTTAGAGGTCGCCATTGTTTTGAGCGCTGCTAGCGCCTTTTCTGCACCACTTTCTTGGATGTACCCCAAAACGCCATTCAGAAACACCACCGCAAAAATCGCCACGGCATCTTTCGGAAATACAAACTTTCCTTGAGTCGTACCTTCATAAATATCCAACGCCGCAGAAATGATGGCGACCGCAATCAGCATCACCAGCATGATGTTTTTGAACTGGTCTACCAAGATAGTGAAGGCTGATCGCCCACTTGTCTCAATTAGCTCATTGGTGCCATATTTCTCAACCCGCGCTTCAATTTGGTCGGCGGCGAGTCCATTAGTGCGATCGCTCTCTAACAAAAGCAGGGCTTTTTCTGCATCAAGGGTATGCCAAGCGGCTGCCTCAGAAGGGCGTTGGGGAAGGGTACTGGGTGCCATAAACAAAACTGCTAAGGGAACTGTACTGAATAATAGTATTGACTACTATCATAAAAACTATTATTTAGTATCTATCAATCGCCCTAAAGATGGAAAGTAAATGGGGCAATCTAGAGCGATCAAATTTTAGTCAAAGGCTGGATTTTCCTGAATCATTTGCCGCTTAACCCTATGCAGTCTCTGTTTAAGCCCTCCTATCCGATTGGTCATGCTGCTGAGCGCGATCTTATTTGTCAGACCTTTGCGGCGGATGGCGACCTCATGCTGACGGGCGTAACGGGTAGTGGACGGCGTACCCTCATTCGTCATGCAGCGCAGCACATCGGGGCAAAGGTAATAGAGCTAGACTGCCTGCGAGCGACCACGAGCGATCGGTTTCTAACGCTGCTAACAGAAGGCTTTCTAGAGCTATTCTCTACACCTCAAGAGCGGCAATGGATAGAGCAGTGGAGCCAACGCAGCGGCAATATTTCGTTTCAGCCATCGGCAGCCCATCGGGCTTCTCTGGTCTGGGCTGCAACGGGGCAAGAAACCTGGGCTGTTTTTCAAGAACTGCTGACGTTGCCTCAGAGCTTGGCAGAACAGCTTGACTGCCGCATTGTCTTTATGTTCGAGAACTTTCCCCACATTCGGGCGTGGGATCGGTCGAATCAATGGGAAGCCTATCTACGTGAAGAAATTCAGCGCCAAAGCCGCGTGAGCTACGCGGTGGTTGCTACGATTCCAGAGCCTTGGGCGCAAAATAGCAGTCTTGCGGTCATTACGCTACCGCCGCTTTCTCGACACGTTTTAGAAAACTGGGTGATTGGCGTGATGGCAGCTCAAGGCTTAAAGTTTGGTGCGGATGCGTTGGCGCTGTACTTAAGCTACGTCCAAGGCCACATGGGCGATGCCAGCACTCTAGCTCGGCGGATTTGGATGGATTATCGCGCCTATGCCTATGCTCAGCCTTTGGGGGCTTCAGCTTTTAGTGTAGAAAGAGCGCCTGTCATTGAGCTAGATCAGGTGAATCGCAGCACCCAGGCGCTCATTGACGATTTATCTACCATGTTTGAGTCACTGCTGTTGCTGCTGCCGCCCATCCAGGCACGGGTCTTAGAAAGTTTGGCGATCGACCCTACCGATAGCCCCCATGCCCGTGAGTATGTCCAAAAGCATCAGCTCTCGAAGGGGGGCGGGCTTCAGGGTGCGTTGGCGAGCCTGGAGCAAAAGGGGTTAATTTATGGACCGAAGGAAAGGTATGCGATCGCCCTTCCTCTCTTTCGTCTATGGCTCAAAAATCGACTGGGATAGAAGTCAATGCCTGGGCAATCATTGCGCGCAATTCGCCTAACGCGGCTAAACCTTTGGTAGATTTGGCGTAACGCTGAATTGTCTTTAAGGGAGATCTTCAACCTATGCCCCTTACCCCCTCAGTCTTTTTCCAATTTGAGTCTGACTTTGTTGAGTCTTTACGCTGCATCCCGATGGTGGTGCGCTTTAAGCTAGATACCTGCGGCATCAAGCTTAAACTAGAGCACTGGCATCGCTTTACGGCGGGCGATCACCAACAGTTGGTTTATCTACCCTGTGAAACCGCTCAGGACATTACAGCCTATCGACACTACGTCTCCGATTTAGTCCTGAAGTACACCCAAACTCCAGCCTCTGATTTACCGATAGAAGAACACCCTGCTTGGCTCAATTCGCTCAACATTCCAGATTCGGTGCAGGAAAAGGCAAATTCTGTAGGCGTTAGGCTAAATCTGGAGCAATGGCAAGCGTTCGTCCCGCTCCAACGGTTTGCGCTCATTAAGCTAAGCCGATCTAGCCACGAAAACCGAAACTTTTTGCCTGCACTTCAGGAGTTTGGCTATTAGAGTGCTGCTTTTGAGCCTGCCGCTGCTGCTCAGTAGATAGATTTATGGCTACTTCTAGCAAAAAACTGAATTAGCGAAGCATTTCAAGCATTACATTTTCTTTTTCTCGAAACCCCACCATTACCGCTTTGCCATCCTTTACAAAAAGGGGACGTTTGATGAGCATTGCGTCTTTGGCAAAGGCGTCTATCCATTGCTCATCGCTCCAGTCTTGCTTTTGCGCCCCCAACGCGCGATAAGACTGACCAGACGTGTTGCGTAACGGCTTTGCGCCTAGCGCTTCAACCCATGCTTCGACAAGCTGGCGTGAGGGGGGCTGCGCTTTGGTATCGATGAACGTATAGCTGATATGGCGATCGCCCAGCCACTGAAACGCCTTCTTACAAGTGCCACAGTTTGGGATGCCATAAACTTGTAGAGTCATCTTGGGTACCATTTTTAATGCCAACCTTGAAAATTTTACGGCACAACTGCGGGGTGATTATGACCATCCGGCGGTAACGTCCCTAAAATCTATGTCTATGGAAACTTACTTAGGATTAACGGAGTCAAACGTTAACGTGTGTGGATGGTTTGAGGAGTTATCGTGAATTCTAAGCATTTTGTGGCGGCGTGCAGCATTTTAGCGATCGCCAACGTATCTCTCTTTTTTATTCCATCTGCTAAAGCAGGCTATACCGGAAATCTAGAAATTAAGCTCAATAGCCTTAGAAATACCAAAGGTCGCGTTTGTCTAACCGTGTTTTCGGGGCCCAAAGGGTTTCCGGCAGGCGGTAGTGGGTCAAGCCTAAAATCTTCTCGCTGTATTGCAGCCAGCGGTACAACCGCCATCTTTAACAATTTGCCGCTCGGCAACTACGCGATCGCCGCAATCCATGACAGCAATAGCGACGGGAAGCTGAACACGAATCCCTTGGGTGTGCCTTCGGAAGGCTTTGGGTTTTCTAATAACCCGCCGCTTCGATTTGGGCCTGCCAGCTTTGCTGACTCTCAAGTGTTTGTGTCTGGCACCAAAACCGTGGTGCAGATTCAGATGCGCTACGTCAACTAATGCAAAACCATCATGGGGCACTGCGGCTTATTTGTGGGCTTAACCACCCTAGACTTAATCTATGGGGTAATACATCTCCCGCAGGCCAATGAGAAACAGGTGGCAGCAAATCTAGAGATCGCCGCTGGTGGCCCTGCAACCAATGCTGCCGTCACGTTTCGGCACCTTGGCAACCAGGCCAAACTGATGAGTGCGGTCGGTCAACACCCGCTTACAGCGCTAATACGCTCTGACCTTGCTACGCAGCAGGTAGAACTGTTGGATTTAGCGCCACAGCAAAAAGATCCGCCGCCGCTGTCTTCTATTCTGGTGACGGAAGGCACGGGCGATCGCGCAGTCGTTTCTAGAAATGCGGTGAATCTTCAGATTGCCGTCGGTCAAATGCCGCCCAATCCCTTAGAGGGCATCGACATTGTGCTGATTGACGGACATCAGGTTGAGATTAGCGCGGCGATCGCCCAAGCAGCCCAGCGTCAAAACATTCCGGTTGTGTTAGATGGCGGCAGTTGGAAGCCAGGGTTAGAAAAGGTTTTGCCTTTTATAGACTACGCCATTTGCTCTGCTAACTTCTTTCCACCTGAATGTGCCACCCAAACGGAAGTGATTACCTATTTGCAGCAGGTGGTAAACCCTCCCTCAATTGCCATTACCCGTGGTGGCGCGCCAATTATCTACAGTCATCAGGGTACAGATACAGAAATTCCGGTGCCCATCATCTCGCCCATCGACACCTTGGGAGCGGGAGATGTCTTTCATGGCGCATTTTGCCATTGGATCTTGCAGGCCAGCTTTCCAGAAGCCTTAACGCAAGCAGCTGACATTGCGGCATTCGCCTGTCAATCTTTTGGCACCCGTCAATGGCTGCAAAGCCCAATCATTTTTAACCCAAACCATGCGCTGTAGGGGCACAAGATTATGTGCCCCTACAGCGCAATGAAGTTAATGCGCTAGCGCCATCTGATGCTGCGCTAGCGCATTAACTTCATCATTGAGCCAACTACAGTCTATTTCACAAGAATTATTGGGGCTTTCAATCAGCTTAATGCGCTCAAGGGTTGCGCCCAATTCTTGAATATGGGGTTTCAGTAATCGCGCAATATAGACCGCAATGTTTTCAGCAGTGGGCACTACAGCCTCAAAATAAAGAATGTCTTTGTTCAAAAACGTGTGGTCTAGCGGCTCAATCACCACTTCATCAATCACCTTGTGCAGCTTCACTAAGTCCACTAGCATCCCCGTGCGCGCATCCACCTCACCTTTAATGGTGACTTCCATATGGTAGTTATGACCGTGACCATTAGGTCGCGCACACTTACCATAAATTTCAGAATTCTCTTCAAAACTGAGGCTTGGCAGTGCCAACCGATGGGCGGCGCTAAAGTGAGTTCCGACAGTAAGATAGGCTTGCATTCCAGCTCCTTTATATTCCGCCCATAGGCGAGGATGTTCGTAAAGTTTAATATTGGCAAGGGGCAAATGCGGCGCTAACCGATGCCAAATCAGACGCGCAATATTTTCGGTTGTGGGTAAGGTGTCTTTAAACTCAGGCCAAACCTCATTCAGAAATGAAAAGTCAAGCTGACTCGTGACTTCGCGCTTAATGACATGCTTAACGTCTGATAGGTTCAACACCATACCGTGCGGGTCTATCTCTCCGAGCATCGACACAAAAAGTTCGTAATTATGTCCATGCCCTGGAGATCGGGCACAGGCTCCAAACTGTTCGTAGTTGCTTAGCTCTGATAGTTCGGGTAGCCAATATCGGTGGCTTGCAGAAAATTCAGCACGGCGATTAATAATACATTGCATAAAGTGTCACAGTAAAACGGCAGTCTGCAACCTTGCTGACAAAATATTGGATTGCTACAAGTTCCTTAACATTTTAGCGTGAACCTTAAGGCAGCAGCACCTTAAGCAATGGGTCAAGGTATGAAATCTTTATTAACGCAATATTCAACACTCCCAGCGTAAACGCGACTAGCTGTGAATGTTTAGCGGAAAGTACGCAAATTTCTCTCATATTTAAGTGACAGTGACTATCGGGGTTTTTCTAACCCCAACTGGGATAGCAGACCCAGTCGAAAACCCAAAACGATGGCAATAATAGGAATAGTGATGTACATGACCACTCGCATGGCGATCGCATAGCTCAAGATAATTGCCGGTGGAATCTGGTATAGCCCTAACAAAACCTGGAGACTGGCCTCAAAAGGACCGATGTAGCCAGGGGTGGAGGGAATGGCGATCGCCAACGCAGACCCACTCTGAATAAACAGTGCGCCAATAAAGCCAGGACGATAGACTTCAAAAGCCAGAAGACCCGTCCAATAAGTTACGCCATTCAGCAGCCAAACGCAGAGGCTTTCTAGCAGTAGCCTTACAAACTGCCGAGGCCGGCTTAGCGCCGTCAGACCGCCTAAAAAGTGTAGTAGCCCAGTCTGAAGCCGCATTTTGAGCTTCGGTCGATGGATGCGCTGAAAAACCGGAGTTAGTCTTAGAATTGTGCACTGAGGGTCTTTGGCCCCAATGAGACATAAGCCCCAAAGACTCAGCAAGCCAAAACTCAGCAGCATTACCACTGAAGCATTAAATGTCGAAAGCGAAGGAACGGCTTTGAGGCTTAAGGGCAATACTAAAAACAGCAGCACAATGCCAAGATCCAGCATTCGCTCTGCAAACATGCTGCCCAGCGCCAGCTCAATGGGTATTCCTGCCCGACGATTCAGAATACCTATGCGGAGCGCTGGCCCAAAATAAGCGGGCAAGATGCTGTTAGAGCCAAACCCGATCAGCAGCGCTACTAACCGCGTCCCAAAGGAACTCTCAAATCCTTGATTTTCTAAAATGGTGCCCCAGCGACGGGCGCGGGCACAGTAGCACAGCATATAGGCTACCCAGCCCACACCAAACCAGCCCCAGTGCGATCGCCCTAAACTTTGCCCAACCGCTGCCCAAGAAACATCTTTCACTACCCAGGCGAGCAGAAGGATAGTGATTGCAGAGCCGACCGCTAAGGCAAGCCAGCGCGTCCATTTAGGTGAAGGCTTGCCCGTAGACTCACTCATATCACAGCCTTCGCGTCAGAGAACGTCTGCTGCGGATCGACCATAGGAACGCGACGAGATGTCGCTACCGATTGAGCATGCTCCTGCATTGAAACCACCCGATACTGCCGTGTGAGCAATGCAATCACTTGGCTCAGGGTTTTTAATTTTGTATGGCTAGGTAAACTCATCCCTGGAAAGAATGCCAGTTCTGGGACATCTTCACAGCCTAAAAAATCGAGGGGATGCAGCAACAGCGAAGGCTGAGTGCCTGTGAGTTTGCAGAGTGCTAACGCTAAACGGAAGTAAAACAGCGCTAGCGATCGCGAAAAGACGCTGAGATACAGCACATAGCTGAAGTGAATGGGAATCTTGAAAATTGGCAGGGTAGAAACAGGGATTTCAATGAGCTGACACTGCTCCATTGCCCAACGATAAGGTTTAAGGGGCTGAAATCCATCCTTAAAGCTGCCGAATAACGCCTTACGCTTTTCTTTCTCAGCTTTACTGAGCTTAGTTGTCATGAAATAGTACGCTCGTGCCAAAGGGCCAAGAAATGTTGGAAACGTAGAGGCATCGTACTGATAGCCGCGCCGTGCCAGCACCCGCAGCACCGCAGCAGAGCAGCTATAGCCAGGGCCACGGAAGCCCATAGGCTGTTGCCCTGTGACCTGTTTGAGGATCTCCTCAGCCTGGGTAATTTCAGCCTCAATTTCGGGTTCAGAGTACAGGTGCAGCCAAGATTCGTGCTTAAAGGAGTGGTTGCCAATTTCATGGCCTGCAGTGGCGATCGCCCGAATTGCCGCCTGATTTTTTACCAACGCCGCATCTTGACCCACGATAAAAAACGTAATGGTGAGGTTGCGCTCCTTTAAAAAGGCCAGTGCCCTAGGAACAATCACATCCAAGTAAGAGGGAAAGCGTTCCCATCCTGGATCGCCGTGAATCTTCATATAAGACCACTGGTTATCGAGATCAAGAGAGAGACTAGCGATGGGTTTGGGGTGAGGCATAGGCAGCTACGGTTTAAGATTGAGATACTTTTTTAGCTAAAAGCATAGCAGCAGACTGTTCTGCAAGCTGTACCGTTTCATTTACATTGAGAGTGCCATTGAGGATGTGGGCTGAGTTGATAATGTGCAGTCCCGCCACGGAGGTGTGCATCGGTGGCAAACGTTGCGAGTAATTTACCGTAGGAACCGCCAAAACATACTTCACTCGTGAAACCTGAAAACTTAAGACATCACTCGCCTCAAAACGTGGATACATCCGTTCTAAGGCTTGAATAAACTGTGTTTGCAGCACCTCGTCGCCTTGCTCAAACGCTGGATCATTCGCAGGGATATATTTGGGCAGGTAAACCAGCGATCGCCCTCCAAATACTTCAGGATTCACTAAGGTTGTCATCTCAATCACCCCAGTAAAAGGAACCCAATCCTCGGTAATATTTGTCACGTAATAGTTTGAGAGGGGCTGTTTGAGCAATACGGAGGCACAGAGAATCCCTTGGTACTGAATGCCTTCTAGACACGCCTTTTCTTGGGCAGAAAGTTGGGGGCAAAGCTGGGCGGCAATCGGTGCAGCGGTGGTCAGAACCACCCGATCAAATGTGGCAGCCATTTTGCCGCTGTGGAACTGAAGGCTAAGCTGACCCGATGCGATTTGCTCTACTTGCGTAATGCGATCGCCCAGCTCCACCTTAACGCCCGTTTCCGTTAGCACTTCACCAAAGCGTTTAAGTATACGGGCATAGCCTCCAGGCAAATAGCCAAACAGCTCTTTTTTAAGACCCGTCCGCCGCGCTGCATAAAGCCTTGCAATAGTAGACCAAATAAATGAAGCTGACGCAATTTTGTAGTTTTCGCCGAGTTTGGCACGCAGTAGCGGCAGCCAGAACTTTTGAAAGGTGCGATCGCCTGACCAGCGCCTCAGCCAAGTGGTGACAGAAATGGTTTCAAGACGCTTCCAATTTTTGATCTGAGCGCCATAAACAATGGTCAGCCCCAGCCGCAGTTTATCGATCAGACGTAGGGGCGGAAACTGAAGAAACTCGATCGCATTGGAAACGGAGTACAGCTTTCCACTTGCGTAAACCCCCGTTTTAGTTTCTACCCACTTCATATCCTGCTCAAGGTGCAGCTCACAGAGGAGCGATCGCAACGTGAGATCTGACAGAAGCGTAACGTGATAGTGCCGATCCCACGTCACATCGTCGAGCTGCCAAGTGCTGGCAAGACCACCCAGTTCTGCCGCACCTTCAAACAGCGTGACCTGCTGCCCCTGCTGAGCCAGCCGATAGGCTAGGGTCATCCCCAACATGCCACCCCCCACAATGGCCCAATTTTGCGGCGTGTCGTTCATGGCGGCGTGAGTTCCGTAACGACCTGATTTTTGACGTGGTACTGCAACCCACACACCGGACAGGTGAGATCTGTTTCAATTAAATGCATTTCAGACCTAGACACTTCAGAGAACCGCATCAAAAGCTGACCACAGCGACACACACATCCCACAGAATGCGCCGGATGCCCAATTGCAAGATGAAAATCTGGCACCGACTTTGTAACAAGGGTACCCATTCCCACCATGGCAAAGCGACCAATGCTCAGATTATTTCCAATAGTGCAGCCTGCGCCAATAGTGGCACCCTCGCGGACTAAGGTTGGCAGCGTATGTTCATCTGGGTCAGATGGGCGGAGTTGCTTAAGGTCAGACGTGGTGGCACGGGGAAACCGATCATTGGTAAAAATGGTTCCGGCGCTGATCATCACGCCATCTTCGAGGGTGACGGCGTTGCAGACGTACACAAAGGCATTAATTTTGCAGCGGTTCCCAATTTTAACGCCGTAGGCGATGTAGGTTTTTTCACCAATGATGCAGTCTTCTCCAATTTGGGTACCGTGGCGAATATGCACGTTATCCCAGACGGAAGTGCCCGCGCCAATTTCAACATTTGGCTCAATCAGAGCCGTGGAATGAATACGCACACTCATAATTATTTAGACGCTTCGCTGAGCGACACTTCAACACAGGAGTATGAATTAAATGACCTCAGCTACAGAATGAGGTGCTGCCCTGCCGTATCCTAAACCCATCGTCGGCATATTAGCGTAGCCATAGAGGATGAGCACGCGAAAAGCCCATAGATTTAAGCCTATAGATTTAAACCGTATTCACCAAACTCAAAGGCAGGCAGACTGTAAACACACTGCCCTGGTCAGGCTGGGATTCTACGGTGATGGTGCCCTGATGCGCCTCTACAATACGAGAGACCAAATGCAGCCCTAAGCCGCTCCCTGACTGATGATGGGTACCTTTATGGAAACGCTGAAAGAGCTGATCGCGTTCTTGAGACGATAAACCAGGCCCCGTATCCCGAACGGCTACTATAGCCTGATCTCCTTGGGGGGAAGTAGTGACGCTGATATCGATGCCTCCTTGCTCTGTAAATTTAATGGCGTTGCCGACCAAATTGGTGATCATCCGCCGCAGCTCTAAGTAGTCTCCTAAAACTTTTCCGGTGGCGACGGGCGGCGGGGCATCAGCGTTTACAGTCAACGTCAGTCCTTTACTTTTGGCAAGGTGCTTAAGTTCTTGCACCACTTCTGTGGCAATTTCTCCTAAACTGCACTGAATCAAGGTTAGGGTTTTTGCGCCTGCTTCATAGCACTGCACTTCAAGCAGGGTGTCGACAATCTGCATGAGGTGATAGTTACTGCGGATCATGGCGGCGATCGCCTCATGCATGTCGGCCGATAAGGGGCAGAACGCCTCTTGCCCAAACAGCTTCAGCATATTATCTGCCGCCACCAGCGGAGTTCGCAAATCGTGGGTAAGGTGGGCAATAAAGTCTTGGCGCTGAAGCGAAAGCTGCTCGCGCTCGTCAATGCTGTGCTTCAGCCGGAGGAGCGATCGCACCCGTGCCGCCAGTTCATCCACATCCACAGGCTTGCGCACAAAATCATCGGCTCCAGACTCTAGCCCTTGCACCACATCTGAAGCATGGTGCGCCGTCAGCAGCAAAATGGGAATGTAGGGCAGCTTTGGGTTTTGACGGATGCGGCGCGTAACCTCATAGCCATCCATCTCCGGCATCATAATATCGAGCAGAATCAAATCGGGCGGCGGCAGTGTCTCCACTTGGACTAACGCAGCGGCGCCACTAGAAACCAGGATAATCTCGTAGCCTTCATCTTCTAAAATAGTCTCGATGAGGGCAAGATTATCGGGGGTGTCATCAACGGCTAAAATTCGATCCATAAGCTGCACTGTGAAAGGATGTAAATGTTGGATGTAAGGGCCGGCTTAGCCTGTAAATGCCTAGGCTGACTCAAAAAGCTTCGACAAAACCTGTTCTTCTTTCCGTATCCCCCTGCCCTGGATTGCCCTGCTCTGGGTTGCCCAATTCTGAACTGCTCGCCACCTGTCGTGGCAAGTCAATTTGAAACCTTGAGCCTTCGCCAGGCTGACTTTTGACCGTAATGGTGCCTCCCATCATTTGCACCAGGGTTTGAGTAATGGCTAAGCCTAACCCCGTCCCAGAATGTTTACGGGTATCGGTTTGATCAACCTGACGGAATGGCTCAAAAATATAGGCAATATGCTTGGGCGCAATCCCTATACCGGTGTCGTAAACCACAATAGATAGGCAATCTGGCGAAATCTCTTGGGCCTCAACCCAAACTTTGCCAACCTCTGTAAACTTAATGGCGTTGGACAGCAGATTCACTAAAACTTGGCGAAGCCGAGTGGCGTCATTAAACACGACTTCATTTTCTAGGTTGACTTCAGTGGCAAGCGTCAACTGCTTGAGAACCGCTAGAGAGCGAACCTCATCGACGGTGGTCGTGATGAGCGTTGCAACATTAAAAGACTCTGGCTTTAGGTCGAGGCGATTGGCTTCAATACGAGAGAAATCTAACACCTCATTAAGCATTTCTAAGAGGTTTTTACCATTGGTAAAAATGCGCTGCACCATTTCGGTTTGCTTATCGCTCAGATCACCCTTGCTAGGGCGCATCAACATCTGAGAAAAGCCCAGAATGGCATTGAGAGGCGTCCGCAGTTCGTGAGAGATGGTGGCTAAAAAGCGAGATTTTAGCTCTGCGGCCTGGATAAGCTGAAGGTTTTGCTCATAAATTTGCTGGCGCTGCTGCTCTAAGGCTTGATGCTGCTCAACCAGTAGATCATAGCTCTCTCTAAGACGCTGATTCACGAGGCTGGCCTGCAGTTCGGCCTGATGGACGCGAAGGGAATTTCGCAGCATCTGGGCGAGGCGACCCGGAGAAATTTTAGACTTCGCCAGGTAGTCGCTGGCTCCTGCCTTCATGAGGTCTACCGCAATTTGCTCATCCCCTTGACCTGTTAGCACAATAAGGGGGGATAAAATTCCCTCGGCTCGGATGCGTTGAACCAGCGCTAGTCCATCTTGGTCGGGTAAGCGATAGTCTAAAAACACGCAGTCGAAGGGCTGGGTCTTGAGAATGGTGACTGCGCCCACGCAGGTATCTGCCTCATGAACCTCAGCCTGAACCTTTGCCGTTTTGATGGCCCGACGTACCGCCATGCGGTCTACTTCGTCATCATCGACAATCAAAATCTTAAGCGGGGCGTTATCGGCATCCATAGGCACCTACGGCATCTCACATAAAGACCAGTAGTGATTGAGGGTTTCCATCGCCTGCACAAAAGGTTGAAAGGTGACGGGCTTTAGCAGATAGCCCGCCACGTTGAGGTTATAGGCCTGGACGCGATCGCGATCTTCCCCAGACGTTGTCAGCACTACTACGGGCGTAGATTTAAGGTCGGGGTCAGCGCGCAGCACCTGTAAAAACTCAATGCCGCCCATTTTAGGCATGTTGAGATCTAGCAAAATTAGGCGACGCTCTGATGGGACTATAGGGCTTTGTCCTCGCTGACTCTTCAGCATATCGAGCGCTTCTAAGCCATTGCTAGCAATAAATAAGGGGTTGTTAACGCCGCCTTTTTTAAAGGCTCGCCGGACATTCATGACGTCCACTTCATCATCTTCAACCAGCAGTATGTTAAGCACTCGATCTTGCATCTTAGGTGAACTTAGTTTTTGATATTCGCGTTGAAGCACTTGTGAATACATCAAACTACTGTGATGCCCCCTACTAATTTCTTCTACTGAAGCCGTTTTTTAAAATCTCTTAATATAAATCTTACAAAACGGTTTGGTTACTGAGTTCCCTCTAAAGCCAGAGGTTGAGAGGAATTCTTGTGCTGAAGGGGATACTTAGGCCAAGTAAATCGGAAAGTTGCCCCTTCGCCTTCTTTTGACTCTACTCGGATGCTGCCACCCTCTGTTTCGAGGATTTTTTTGATAATGGCTAAGCCAATTCCGGTTCCCTCTTGGGTATCGCGAGATTGCAGTGTCTGAAAGATGGTAAAAATTTTCTTGTGGTATTTCGGGTCGATGCCGCCACCGTCATCTTTAATCACAAACTCATACCACCGTCCTTGATCCGTGACGGAAACATCAACATTGCCAGTGGGGCGAGGATGATGTTTGTGGGCGTTATCTAATAGGTTTGAAAGCACCTGCTGAAGTGCCAGTCGCCGCGTTTTAATGATAGGCATCTTTACCCCAATCGTCACGGTGAAAGTGGGGGGTGGCGCGAGCGTATCAATAATTTCTTCTACAAGTTTTTGAACATCTACGGTTTCTATCGGGACGTTCAGTCTGCCAATGCGCGAGTATTTTAGCAGCCCATTGATGAGGGCTTCCATGCGGTATACACGGCCTCGCAAGAGATGAATCTGCTGCTTATTTTCTTCGGGCAGCTTTTCGGCAAGGTCTTCTTCGACCCATTCTGACAGGCTGGCGATCGCCCTCAATGGAGCCTTGAGGTCATGGGAAGCCACATAAGCAAACTGGTCTAGCTCTAGGTTGCGCGACTCAAGCTCAGTGTTAGTTAGCGCTAAAGTGGTGTTGAGCTGCGCTAGCTCTTGGGCACGTGCCTGGAGTTGAGCCATAACCTGCTGTTGCTCGGTAATATCTCGAATAATGACGATTATTCGATTGTCAAAGGCAATTTGACTAAGAGAAATCTCTATCGGAAAAGATTCGCCACTGATGCGCCGCCCAGTCGCCTGCCACTGCTGCTCACCCTCGAACAGCTTTTGCTGCAGGTATTCTTGACTACTGTAGCTTTGGTCTAACGGCAGTTCATTGAGCAGTAAGGAGAGGTCTTCATCTATTACTCGAGCACGCGTATAGCCGAAAATTAAAGTAGTGGCAGTATTAATGCTTTCAATGCGAGCCTTTTGATTTAAGATAATCACGGCATCTACCACATTAGAAATAACGGCTTCGATGAGATTTTTGCTTTGCAGCAGCAGTCGCTCTCGCTCAGCTAAGTTGCGATCTAACCGACTAAATAAAATCAGGGCAAACACTGACCCTAAGGCACTTGTAAGTGCCACAGCCCACAGTAGGGTTTCATTAAGATTGCGCTGAAAATTTAGCTCATCTCGGCGAACTTTCAGCAGTTCATGCTCTTGTTGGTCAAACTGATCCAGACTCAGGCGCAGCTGATCCATCTCAATCTTGCCCTGCACGACCAATCGATTCAGATCCGCCTTTTTCAACGTTTTTGAGTCTGACCGATCAATCAATTCAATGACTTTCAGCAGCGTATGCACTCGCTGCTGCATGGTTTGGGTAATGTTTTGTAGCCTTAGGCTCTGCTGAGGATTATCGCTGACCAGTGCCTTTAGTTGACCTAAACACTTCGGGAGATCAGACTGAGCCATATAGTACGGCTCTAAAAACTCAGAACTGAGCGTGAGCGCATAACCGCGTACGCCTGTCTCGGCGTTGAGTACATCTGTTAAGAGTTGATTGCTCGTTAGTAAAACTTGGTTGGTGTGGTCAACCCACTTTTGCGATTGGTCAATACTGTACCTGAGCCAGCTAAACGCCCCCAAAGACAAAATGAGACACAGTAACGGAACGGCAATTACAATGAATCCCTGCCGACGCACTGACAGTCCTTGCCAAGGTTTAATTAGATTTTTGAGTGAAAGGCGCTTGGGCATTTTGGAGCTGGGTGATCGTAAGGATAGCGGATTTTGTTTAGGGTCAGGGATTTAATAACTCAGAGAAGTGCTAAGAAGCCATGCGCTTTACACTCCCTCATCCCCTAACCCCTTCTCCCTGAGGAGAAGGGGGATCGGACTCTTGCTCCCTCTCCCTAGGGAGAGGGTTGGGGTGAGGGAGTGCAAGGTGTCGGCGATTAAATCCATAATCATTACGGCTGCTTAGGCCAAGTGAAGTAAAAAGCTGTCCCTTTTCCTAGCTCAGACACAAGGCGAATGGTGCCTTCTTCGGTTTCAACGATTTTTTTGACAATGCTTAGACCAATCCCAGAACTGTCTTGGCTTTTCTGAGGGTTGACGGCCTGAAAAATCATAAAAATTTTGTCGTGATGCTCTGCTGCAATGCCAGAGCCATCATCCGATACTTCAAACTCATAAAAATCGCCTTTATCCTGACTTGAAATCTGAATTAGCCCATCGGGTCGATTGTGGTGCTTAATGCCGTTGCTAATCAGGTTTGCAAATACCTGAGACAGCAGCAAACGCTTGGTCAAAAGGGTCGGCATGTTGGGCGCAATTTCAATTTTGAAGGAATGAGGTGGATCTAAAGAGTCAATTACCTCCGCCAACAGTTCCGCTACTGCGACTGACTCAATCGCTGCATCCGTTCGCCCTGCTCTTGCATACTCAAGCAGCCCGTCAATCATCGACTGCATACGGTGGACGCGATCGCGCAGTAGCTTCATCTGCTGCTGATTGTCAGGGGAAAGCTCCCCCTCTAGATCTTCTTCAATCCACTGAGAAAGGTTCGCAATGGCGCGGAGTGGCGCTTTGAGGTCATGGGACACAATATGCACAAACTGATCTAGCTCTTGGTTACGCTCATCTAACAGCACGGCAGCTTGAGCCAATAGCCCATTAAAATTAGACAGTTCACGGGAGCGTTCCTGTAGCTGGGCTTGAGCCTGTTTTCGGTCATTAATTTCTTCAATAACCGAAATAAAGTATTGGGGTTCTCTAATACGCCTTTCTAAATTGGATTTATCCTCTATTTCTGTCCACACTAACGATACCGTCAGCTCAATCCACACCGCTTCTCCCGATTTATGGAAATAGCGTTTTTCAATGGAGTAGGTCTGAATTTCTCCTGCTAGGAGCTGATGCATGAGCGCTAAATCTGCTGCGAGATCGTCGGGATGGGTAATGTCTTGAAAGGTGAGTTCTGTCAGCTCTGCGACTGAATAACCCAAAATCTCGCAAAGCTTTTGATTAACCCGCAGCCAGCGACCTTCTGTACCGACATGGGCAATGCCGACAGCCGCCTGCTCAAAGGTGGCTCTACACTGCTCTTGACTTTGGCGTAGCGCCTCTTCATACTGCTTGCGCTCAGTGATATCTAGGGCGGTACCAATGACTAAACGCCGACCATCCGGCAGTTTGCCGAGGGGAGCAGAAGAGAAATCCCAAATTCGGGTTTCGCCACTGCGCGTTCTGATGATAAATTCACCTTCTCTCACTCGCGTATCAATGCTGTAGAGATTTTTAATCCGAGCCTCAGCCAGCTCTTTGCGCTCTCCATAGGCTTTCTCAAGCCATGCGTTAACGGTCGGAATATCTTTGGACTCATACCCCGAAAGCTCAGTCCAGGCTGCGTTAACTAAGACAATTTCTCCATCGTTAGCATGGAGAATAATAGGAAGCGGTGAATCTAAAATGGCGCGACGGAAACGGTCTTCGCTGTCGATTAGCGCATCTTCGGTGTGTTTTTGATCTGTAATGTCTCTGACCACGCCAATCATACGGATGGGGCGACCTGCTGCGTCGTACAGAAATCGCCCTTGGGCATCAATCCAGTGCAGGCTGCCATCAGGCCAAATAATACGGTACTGAAGGGCTAAGGGCTGATGGTGATCCATTGCTGCACGTGTGGCCTCATGAATCCACTCCAAGTCATCAGGATGAACGCGGCGCTCCCAGTTAATGTAATCTCGATTAGGGGTTCCTGGCTCGTAGCCAAAAATGGCCTCATGACGCAAATCCCAAAGGGTTTGATCGGTCACAATGTTCCAGTCCCAAGTTCCCATTTGAACTGCATCTAGCACTAAGGTCAAACGCTCGGTGTAGGTTGCCGTTTCGGCGATCGCCTTCTCAACCTCTGCCCTGGCCTGCTGCTCCCGCTCTAATAGCTCTTCATACTGGCAGTTGATGATCTCTAGCTGGGCGATCGCCGCTTCTAACTCTACTCTCGCCTCGCGCTCACTCACCAGCAGCACTTCATTCTGGAAATTTTTGGCCTCCAGCTCCGCCGTGCGCTGAGCCACGCGCTGACCCAGGGAAGCATTCAGTCGAGATACTTCGGCTTCAGCTTTTTTGCGCTGGGTAATATCGCGCCCTTCTGCAATGAGCAGAAGGGTATTGTGCGCTTCATCTAAGATGGGCTTTAGAGAAAAGTCGATGGTCACAATCTCATCGTGAGCGCCCAAAACCTCCACCTCATAGCGCACAAATGCTCCGGCAGCGGCAGCGGCGATCGCCCGCTGAAGCCTTTTCTGAATCTCTGCTGAGAGGCTCCACCACGGCGCTTCCCAGAAGAGTTTCCCAATCACCGTCTCAGCCGCAAAGCCGCCAAAGTCTAGCGCCGTTTGATTAGCCTCAATGAGCGTCCCGTCTGGCTCTACTAACCCAATAAACTGAAACGTTTGGTTAAAAATGGCGCGAAACCGACGTTCGCTGTCCCGCAGGGCTGCCTCTGCCTGTTCTTGCTCTGTGATATCCCGCATGGCAACCACTGCACCCAACTGGTGCCCATCGGGATGCAGAATGGGGCCACCGCTGGCAATCAGCACGCGAGGTTTTCCCTGCTTAGGCACAATTCGCATCTTTGCGCCCCGCACCTGTTCACCGTTGAGGGCGCGAAACAGCGGGATGTCTTCTTGCCGCATGGGGGTGGCGTAGTCCGCACCGTAAAGATCGTAGTGTTCAGCCCAGCGCTTGGCGGGGAGGGGTTCTGCGGGTAGCCCATGAAACTGTTGACTGGCGGTATTAAACAGGGTCAGGGTGCCGCTGGCATCACAGGCAACAATGCCATCAGACAGATTTTCTAACAGCGCCTCTAAAAACTGCTGCTTATGAATCAGATCGTCTTTGCGGTGCATCACGCTTTCAATGTCAGTGAAGGTCCCCACCCACTCCACGGTGCCAGAACCTGGGGTACGCTCGATTTGGGCGCGCGCGATGACGCGCGTGTATGCGCCATCAGCCTGACGTATCCGAAATTTTGCTTCGTAGGGCTGTCTAGACGCAACGGCCTGCTGCCAATCAGCTTGGATGCGATCGCGATCTTCTGGATGAATCGCCTGCAAGAACTCAAATCCTAACCCCTGGGCGTTACTCAACCCTGTCACTTCTGTCCAGCGCCGATTGAGAAACATCACACCTCCCGTCTGCGCAGCAATCCAGACAATGTGGGGCATTGCTTCAATCCAGGGGTAGTAGCTTGCATCACTAGACATTGCGCGTTGTTTCACAGTAGGCGTTGTGTAAAAGAGTTATTTCTTATTTTATGGTGTCTACAAAAATAGCCCATGATGCCTGTGTGCCTTACGGTATGCTTTGATTCTTAAAGCTTATCTTGCACCCTAAAGCTGAGAGATTAGGCCAGTCAATCTTTCTAAAGACATATTTTTACCTCACCCAAGGGTTAGATTGAAGAGAAGCTAGCCCAGCAACTCTTGCTGCTTTAGGTAGAGGCGGTTTTTAGCATTTACCGCCATTATTTTGATAAGGGCGCTGCTTTGATTGAGTTCTACCCAAAAACTTAGAAGAGCATACCAATGCGTTAATCACTGAAGTCGTTTTAGCCGCTGAGTATTGTTCTAATGAAGCCTATTTCTGTCGCATTAATTGAAGATCATGATGTTGTGCGCATCGGTATCCGTACTGCTTTGCAGCAGCAGGCGGGTATTCAGGTCGTGGGGGAGGCGGCGAGCGGTCTTCAAGGGCTACAGGTGCTTGAAAAAATGCAGCCAGATGTTGCCCTGGTAGACGTGGGGCTACCTGGCATGGACGGGATTGAGCTAACCCGACGCTTTCGCGCCTATCAGGCAGAGCAGCCCAACAGCACAACAAAGATTTTGATTTTGACGATGCAGGGCAACGATGACGTGGTACTCGCGGCCTTTGCGGCGGGGGCAGACTCTTACTGCATGAAAAATATCGAGATTGAGCGACTCAAAGAGGCTGTTGAGGCGACTCATCAGGGTAGTGCCTGGATTGATCCGGCGATCGCCAACATTGTGCTACGACAGCTTAAGCAAGAGTCATCCACAGATTCAGAGGGTAACCGTAAAACCGTCAGCATTGGTGCCGTTGAGCCAGAGTATGAAGAGCTGCTCAACAACTATCCCCTCACCGAACGCGAACGCGAGGTACTGGAGTGCATCGTGTCTGGGTGCACCAATATTGAAATTGCGGAAAAGCTCTACATTACGGTGGGCACGGTCAAAACCCACGTCCGCAACATTCTAGAAAAGCTTTGCGCTAATGACCGCACTGAAGCAGCCGTAAGGGCACTGCGGTCAGGCATTATTTCTTAAGAGTGGGTAAGTTAAATAAACTAACTACCACTCTCCCTCTAGCAGCACGTCTTCTTGGTGGGTTAAAATTACACAGTTTGAACGTGGATAAGATTTACATGTCAAAATAAAACCCGCTGCCACTTCATCAGGCTTCAAAAAAATATTGTCTTGCTCAACTTTACCTTCCAATAATCTGCTCACGCAGGTAATGCACTTACCTGCGTTGCAAGAAGAAGGTAGCTTTACACCCTGATCTTCCGCCGATTCTAGAATGTATTCATCTCTCCCAATTTTAACTGTGACGCTGTCTGCCTGGTCATTTCTAACGAGGGTGATGTTATAAACGGGAACGTCAGAGTAAGCCATTTCTGCCCTTGTCTTGCCAGAACCTGCGAATGGCTATGAGGGTATACATACTCTAATATTCCCTTTCTCTAGGGTGAAACATCCTGCACTATGGACTCGGCTTGACCTCAGGGGCTGGACGAGCAGACGCCTGAAGCCGCTCAATTTCTGGCTGTAGGCGGTTGTAGTCTTGGGTGTTGCCCTGCTGCTGATACAGTTCAGCGGCTTTACGATAGTCGGCTAAGGCCAATGCTGAGTTGCCTTGCGCCGCATACAAAAGCGCACGGTTGTTATACACGACGCCGTTATTGGGTTCTAGCGCTAGGGCGCGATCGTAGTCGGCTAATGCCTCGATCTGTGCCATAGCGCCCCGCAGGTTGGCACGGTTCACGTAGGCTGCCGTAAGCGCTGGATCGAGTTTAATGGCCTGGGTATAGTCGGCGATCGCCGCTGTTTTATCGCCCTGTTCACTTTGGGCAACCCCTCGCGCCAGGTAGGCGGATGCATCTTTGGGGTTGAGCCGAATCGCCTGAGTATAGTCGGAGATCGCCTCGCCATAGGCTTTTTGAGACGAGTGGAATAGACCTCGGTTAAGGTAGGCACTGCTAAAGCCTGGATTGAGCTGAATGGCTTGGGTAAGGTCAGCGATCGCCACCGTGATATTCCCCGTTTTGCCTTGGGCAAGGCCGCGTCGATAGAACGCTTCGGATGAGTTTGGCTCCAGCCCAATGGCTTGAGTAAAGTCTGCCACCGCCGCCCCATCTTTCCCTTGAGCCGCGACTGCAACGCCTCGCCCCAAGTAGGCGGCAGCAGTTGGCTTGAGGGCAAGTGCTTTAGAGAAATCTTGCTGGGCAGCAGCATAGTTTTCTTGACTTATGTAGAGTCGCCCTCGTGCCTGATAGCCCTCGCTAGATTTTGCGTCAAGCTGCACCACGCGGTTAAAATCTACCATTGCCTCTGGATACTTGCGTTGCGCGGCATAGAGTGTGCCGCGCCGAAGGTAGGGTTCTGTAAGGATGACGTCGAGAGTAATGGCCTTGGTGTAGTCTGCGATCGCATCCTGGAAATTGCCCAAACCAATTTGAGCATTCCCACGATTCACAAAGGGAATGGCGTACTGAGGATCTTTAGTGGTGGCGATGCTGTAAACGGTAAGCGCACCCTTATAGTCCTGCTTCGCGTACTTCGCATTGGCCTGGTTCATCAATGCATTAGCCTCACGCCGCGCGACCCAGTTGATATTAGGGACTGTTTTGTTGGGGATGACAGCAGTCGGCTTTTTGGCAGGTGAAGGAGTAGCCACTTCATCGACAGAAGGTTTGGTTTGAGCCGCTTTAGGTTTAACAGGTTCAGCAGTCGGCTTTTTGGGTTCTGGCTGCGCTGTTTTCACCGCAGGCGAACTTTTGGAGGGGGTCACTTTAGCCGCCTTAGGCTTTGCTGGCGTATCCGCCTCCGGCTTTTTGGGCATTGGCTGTGCTGTTTTCACAGCCGGAGCCGTTTTGCCTTGATCTGGTGCAGTTTTGGCGGCGGGGACAGCGGGTTTGGGCGCAGGGTGCACAACCTTAGGCTTTACTGAATCGGCACCCTCTTTTAGGGGTTCCAGCGGCTTCGCCGTTTGGGTCGGAGCAGTCGTTTTAGGAGGAGTGGGTGCAGCGGATGGAGGGGCGGCGGCGGGTTCGGTAGCGCTGGGAGGGAGTGCAGCCGGAACTTCCGGTAACGGTAATTCTTTAATGTTGGGCGCAGGTAAGGGCTGAAGCTGCGCCACGCTGGGCAGGCTAGATACCGTGCCTAAGGCCAAAACCAATAAGGTGATGTGGAGCGGACGAGCGGAACGTCGCCGAAGGTGCTGACTGACACGCATAGCATTTCCTATAAGGTCTTTAGATTGTTCAACCAGTATGGATAGTCCACACTTCCCCCACATTCACTAACACCATAGTTAAGGCACTGTCACGGACTGTCAAGGGTTTAATGCCGTCTTTTTTAGGATTGATCGTTCTCAAAGGCTGCAGCAGAGAGTTTGTGCAGGTGTGCTTTGCGCCACTGGGCATCTAGAGTGCGATCGCACGTTACTTCTAGCACTCTAATGCCGTGGGCAGGCAGTAGATTGAGCAGCGTCTCTAGCGTATGCCAGTCCTGAATTAAGACATGCTCTACTTGATACGCCGCGCAAAGCTTCGCAAAATCTGCCTGTTGAGGGGTTGCAAAAAAGGCTTCAAAGGGCGGCTCAAAGTTAGCGATGGGCAACATGCCAAAAATGCCGCCCCCTGCGTTATTGATCAGCACAATCGTGAGGCTACCTTGCCACTGAGTCTGAATCAAAAAGCCGTTTGTGTCATGAAGCAGAGATAAATCTCCCGTTAGCAAAACGCTGCGCTGATCGCGGTGCGCCATCCCTAGCGCGCTCGAGAGTGTTCCATCAATGCCATTTGCACCTCGATTAAAGTAGGGCTGAATTTTTCGAGTTCCAGGCTGCCAGAATAGCTCGACATCTCGCACGGGCATACTGTTGGCAATAAACAAAGGTGTCCCGATAGGTAAGGTCTGGGAAAGCAGCCACGCGACTTTACTTTCGCGGAGTGCCTGAGTGGACTTTAAAGTGCGATCAAGGTCTACTCGAATTTTGGTTTCTATCAGCAGCCAATCTTTTAAATACTTATTGGTAAATTGTCCAGGGCGATCTCCTGGTGCGGAGCGATCGCTCTGATCCCTTAAACATTCTGCCACAGCCTCAACAGAAGCTCTAATGTGAACGCTATGGCTATGGAGCGGGTCTACATTTTGATCGGAAGGCTCAATAATCCACTGAGGAATGGATAACCCTTGAAGCCATTGTCTGAGGGTTTTGCTGGTGGGCAATTCTCCCAATCGAATAATCTGTCTAGGCTGAAGCTGGGTCGCTAGGTCACGATTGCGTAGCGCAATATCGTAGGTTGAAATAAGAAAAGGGTTCAGGTCTGCATGGTTGCGTAAGGGCGATAAACCCTCTGCCAAGACAGGCCATCCGAGGGTTTGGGAAAACTGGGCGATCGCCTGACAGTACGCTATCGCATCACGGGGCATCGCTGGCCCTGCAATAATCAAGCCGCGATCGCAATCCATCCAAGTTTGGAGCGGTAGGGTGAATTGGGTAGAGTAAGCTGTGACTGCCCTCGGCTGCACCATCTGAAAAAACTGCGCTTCATTGAAGTGCTTTGCAATGGGGTTTAAGGTGGGGTCTAGAATAGGAGCCAGTGGCTCTCGAAACGGAATATTGAGGTGAACAGGGCCAGGGATGGGGGAGTGCGATCGTCCCCAAGCCTGCACAGCAGTCTGGCGCAGATAGGCCAGCATGGAGAGATCTGCTTCGGGCAGCGCCAGTTCTTTGTACCAGTGGGTATAGGCACCGTACATATTCATCTGACTGATGGCTTGACCAGCATGGCAGTGGCGAAGCTCTGGTGGGCGATCGGCGGTCAATATGAGCAGCGGCACATGGCTTTCAAATGCCTCAATCACGGCTGGGTAGAAGTGAGCCCCTGCGGTGCCAGAGGTGCAAATTAAGACCACCGGTACGCCAGTTCGACGCGCAATGCCAAGGGCAAAAAATGCGGCGGAGCGCTCATCTAAAATCGGGATAGCTTCAATATTAAGGTGCTGAGCAAAGGCCACGGTGAGGGGTGCTGAGCGAGAGCCAGGACAAATAATGGCGGTCTGCAAACCCAATTGCCTTAAGGTTTCGGCTAAGACAGATGTCCATAGCGTATTGGTGTTGCGAAAGTCCAATGTCATGGGGGTAATGAGTGAGTAACCCTGACGTTACTATTTCAAAATAGGATCGACCCACTCTAGATGATTCTCTACGTATAAAGCAATCTGGAGCACTGACATAGCTTCAGGGCAAAGCTTTGATGTTGCAGAGCACTCGAAAGAGCTGAAAGTTATCGGAAGACAGTTAACTTTAGCAAACTCAATTTGAGTAGATAGTATCTGTGACTTCTTGAAAAAGGTGGCAGTAATAAGGATAAGTAATGCACTAATCAATGAAATACCTGACTTTTTATGATTTTTTCCCATTGAACAAAGTTTTAGTAAGGTTAAAATTCAGGATAGCAGTTTTATAAGGCATGAGGATAAAACGTTGAAACTATTAAGCCGATACCTTGGTTGTAGGAGGCTTGGAAGAGGATAGCAATCTTAGGTACACCTAAAACTCTTTTATAAATATTTTTATGTATTTAAATAATTTTTATAAAATTCAATGTTTATGCAATAAATTGAGTGTTTTTGAGGTATCCTAGTTTACTAATTAAACAGCTAAGTTTAATATAAAAGTCAAGTATTATTCTTCGCATTTTGAAATTTTATTAGAATATGTAGAGAAAAATTTATGGCAGTAGTTAATGTTCTTATAATGATTCATGGAATGATTCATGGAATGATTCCTAATGAATACCAACGCTCTCCTTTTGAAAGTAGTGAAAATAAAATATTTTGGGGATATAACAAGTTTTTTGAATCAGTTTGTAATAAGCAGCCTAAGTTAAGAGAGATTTTTAAAAATAACTTTATTGGTGTTGAATGGGGCCATGAACTGCCAGGAGAGGAGTCTGTTCCTTCTGACAATCTCAGAGATGACCATAAACTAACTCGTGCTCAAAACTTCATAAATAAACGAATTGCTTACGAGAATATTATTAAAGATCCTGACCCCAATAATGTCACGATGTCTATTTTCAGTAAGTCGGGAGTAGATTTCCCGACGCTGACTCCTTTAGTGCGCAATTTAGTGGTTGGACTAAGGGAGTCGATAGTGACTCGTGGGCTAGGTGATGTGCTGTATTACTGCTCAGCACAGGGTGAATGTATTGTACGTAAAACTGTTTATAAACAAGTTCTCGAGAAACTTGAGTCTTATATTGATGAACCTGATGTAAGACTTCATCTGATTGGAGATAGCTTGGGTGTAACACTCACTCATGATTTCCTGTATGGATTATTTAATTCTGACATTAACTACATACCAGGATATAAAGAGCAAGGTGATCAAGAAGATGTAAATCGCTTTATGATTTGGCGACAGAAAGCCGAAAACAATCAACTCAAACTTGGTTCTTTAACAAGTACTGCTTCTCAACTGCCTTTGTTTTTAATGAGAAAGCAAAATCTTATAGATCGCTTGGCAAACGAAAGGCTCATTGACGCCAAAGAGATTGGGCTTAAAGACTCAAATCATATTCAGTGGCAACTTTTTTATGATATAGATGATTTGCTAGGATTTGGAACTCGAAGGCTTTATAGCTCAGGAAATTCTATAAAAGAATATCAGGTTGATAGTGGTGACAATCCAGGAGATGCACACACAGTTTATTGGAAGAATTCCTTTGTAGCTGAGAAAACGGCAGAATTACTGCTGAAAAACTCAACTACTATTAAATAGCTAAATGAGAAGCTTAGAAATAATTTAAACCAAGAAATAAGCTGCTTGACTATAGAACACTTTTTAAGGTATTTCATTTTCGGCATTCCATACCACCTGTATTACAGATTTGCGTTTTCACCAATCCATACAATTTAGCAATAGAAACCATGAATCAATTATATAGTAATCTTAAAAATCAATTTAAATACTATGGAGAGGCAGGCAAAGATTATCCTCGATTTGATGTTCGTAAACCATTGCCATTAGAAGTTAAACCAACCCCTAGATATGAAGCTCATTTGGGCTTGCAAGTTTTACCAGTTAATTTTTCATTTCTCAATTTTATATTTTCACGCTTTGGCTTCCGTAGTATGGCAGGCTCACAACTGCAAGAATGGATGCCAGCAAACCTCAGTCGGCTACATTTCGATAAGTTTAGCGATGAGTATTTTGTAGAGCGCCGGTTGAATGGATTTAATCCAGGGAGACTAAAGCCTACAGAGGAAAAAGACTGGCAGTATGCCGTAAAGTATGAAACGAGTCGCTACAAAGTAGAAGCAGGAGGACTTCTCCCTGAATATTGTGAGGCTCGTTTTGTCCTGACAGGTCGAACGTTGAAAGCTCATTCTATTGAATACTGCCTAAAAGATCAAGTAATAAAATGTTTTCCTACAGATGGAGAAGAGTGGAAACTAGCAAAATATTATTTTCGGAATGCTGAATTTATATTTCAAGAAATCCAGTCTCACTTGGGACGGACTCATATGAATATGGATCAGTATGCAATGGCATTTTATAGAAATGTTCTCAACAGCCCTATTCGAGAACTATTACTCCCTCACTTTGAAGGATTAATTAATATAGACAAAAAAGGTGCTTTGCTAATTATAGGTACGAAAGGTTTCATTCCTGAAGCTTCTGCTCTAGACTATGAGAGTGTAGAAAAAGTTCTTACGGAAGAAATTTCTAGATTAAGTTATAAGAAGTGGTCGCCTATAAATCAAGCTCTTCCTGATGTTATTGAGAATAATTACTTTGATGAAGCTGCAAAGGCTGTATGGGAGCTGTTGGGAAAATATGTTTCCGATTTTTTTAATAACAATCAGGAAGGTATTCAGTCTTACTGGTTTGAAATTGAGGCTATGTCTGAAGATCTGTCTAGACATTCAATTTTAAAGCCCGAATTTGGAACTCTAGAAGTTAAAAAGATAGAAGATTTAAAACAACTTTGTATTTACATTATCTATCATTGTACTTTTTTTCACTCTTGGGTTAACAATAAACAATATGAAGATGGAGGTGATATTGAATATGCCTCAATTGGTCTATGGGATAAAGAAGATGCTAACTATGATGCCAAAAAGGTAATTGAGAGAAACAATAATCAGGTCAAGCTGATGTGGACTTTAGCTAATGTTCATCATAACCCAGCAATTGAATTCGCACCTCTTCCTTTGAAAAAACTGTTATGGGAATATCGTGATCGTATTGAGTTAGGCATCCCTTTAGGATCAATAATGATGAGTATTAACATATAGATGGCTCACCATTTTTCTATTTATTGAGTCTGCAATCAGCAATTTTAAGTACTTAAGTTGCTGAAATTGAATCTTATTAGATTTTGTGCGTTTATAGCTTTAGTTTCTGTAACTAAAGCTTTGTAGATTAATTATTGAGAAAGTCTACTTCTTAGGAAACTTACAGCAGTTTTCAGTTATATAAAGAATACCCATTTTAACTCAACTTATTTAGCAGAACTAATTTCAGTATTCATAATCTGCCAGACCTCTCTTAATAATTCTGCAAACTGCTGTATTAAGGATAAAAGTTTAAGAGGATGCTGAGAAGTCGGACTCAAATGCTGAAAGACTAGTACGGGGTGGTAGAGATCTCTCTACTATTAAGTTGAGAACGTAATGATGATGTCTAAAGTCTAAAAACTTCAATAGTGGGCTTACTTTAGCCAAGCTGTACTAGTTCTGCAATTGAGTGGTAAGCGCCGAAACTCTTATTGTTCCGTCACAAACCACTCTTTTTAAACATCCTCTAAGGTATTTCTGAATGGACAGAAAAATTGGAGGCGTTAAGATTTTAATTCTCCCAGCTTTTCTATTGAAAATTTTTTAATTAAGATCAAAACGTTGATGTCGAAAAAATAAATTGGCATCGCCAAACTCTGAGCAAATGAATTTATCTTTAGTGACTATTTTTCCCAGTAGTATCTCATCAGAAGTCTCTAGCTCACAAGCATACACTTCATAAAGAATAGATTCTGCTGGAATATCTCTAAAATCATCTCTTGTTTCGTGAGCTTTCTCATTAAAACTAAGCTGTTTACCTGGAACTAAATTAAGCTTTAATGCTGTTTTTGGCATCATTACTTTAGTGCCATTTGGCATAATCTTAAAAAGATTAGAGACATCAACTTTAGTTGGATCTTTACTCACAGTAGAAAAAGCCTTAGCAAGCATCTGAAGAACACGGTTTTGAGGTAGTTCAACAATATTTGAAAAACTGTGCTCAAAAAAGTTGAAGCTTGATTGTCCTTCTAGTGATGCCATCACCATGAAGTTTATAGAAGGAACATTATCTAACAAAAACTTAAATGCTGCACCTGGAACAATATTGTTTTCGTCTGGTTTTTTAGCTAATGATAGACGCACAAGGCCGTGGTCAATCCCAGTAAAAATCCCAGTAAAAGAGTGATTATCGTTAGAAATAAATTTTATTTTACAAACAGCACCATAGGTGTGAATAACTTTATCTCGTTTTTCGGGAAAATAATCAGATTCTAGTTCAACAGTCACTTTCATATATCTACGAATGATAGATTTTATAGGAATAACCATTCTGGCTAATAAGGGTATGATCTCGAATCCAGTCCACTCGGGGAGTTCCTTATATTCAGTATTTTTTATTTGATCCCATAAATGTTCTTCTTTTTTAGAAGCAGTTTTTTTCTCATAGATACTCATTATTTATTTTCCTATGTTTTATATAAAGAGCATTGACTAGAAAATATATTACTACGAATAATTTTATGTTTTTTATTTAAAAAGCTTTCTTTACATAATCTATTTTCGTCAAAGTATTTTGAAGTACATATCAAGATTTTAACACACTGATAATCTAATGTGACAGAATCTGAATGCACAGTTATCTAGAAAAAATTGAAAATATGGATTAAGTTTTAGATAGTCAAGTATGTCTATTTTGAATACTAAAAGTTTAAATCTAGCTAAAAGTTAAAATATTTCATGAAAATTATTTCTACTGTCGAAACTTGTAGTAATGCTCAACTAAAAGTTAATAAATAGCTTGAATATTTTATGCCGCAAGGCTTTTGGCATTTTAAGAGAACCGCTGAAAGCCTTCTACGCTAAAGAGTGGTAGCTTTATCTCCCATAAAATAAGCAATATCGATTCCCATAAACGGTCTATCTGAACAGTCCATTTATGGTTGAATAACTACATATAGTGTGGCTTTAGCGAAATCTTTGAACATGCACAAAATTGCAGTGGTGGGTGCCGACGGACAGGTAGGTCAAGAACTTCAGCTCACGCTCCGTCCCCTCGGCGAGCTGCATTTGTTTAATCGTCAGTCCCTTGATCTCAGTCAGCCCGATGCCATTGCTCAAGTTTTAGAACCTCTTCAGCCCAGCGTCATTGTCAATGCTGCTGCCTATACTGCCGTAGATAAGGCCGAATCTGAACCAGAGCTGGCTCAAATCATTAATGCGATCGCCCCTACGCAACTCGCCAAACTTTCTCGGTCCCTTAACGCCACACTTATCCATATTTCAACGGACTATGTGTTTGACGGCACCAAAGGCTCACCTTATCTCATCACCGATTCCACGCATCCTATGAGTGTCTATGGGCAGTCAAAGCTTGATGGAGAGCGCGGAATTCAGGCACACTGCGATCGCCACTATATTCTTCGCACGGCTTGGGTCTACGGCAGCTACGGCAAAAGCAATTTTGTCAAAACGATGCTGCGGCTAGGAGCAGATCGCACAGAACTGAAGGTTGTAGCGGATCAGATTGGAACCCCCACATGGGCAAAATCCATTGCAGAGGCGATCGCCGCGCTCATTGGTACCTTAGGGACAGAACCTGCACCTTCAGGCATCTATCACTTCACCAATAGCGGCGTGGCAAGCTGGTATGACTTTGCGATTGCTATTTTTGAAGAAGCCTGCAGCTTAGGCATTCCGCTTAAAGTTGAGCAGGTTATACCCATTACCACCGCAGACTACCCAACTCCCGCCCAGCGTCCCAGCTATTCGGTACTTTCGCTTCAGGATATCATGCCCATTTTAGGCGGCGCTCCACTCCACTGGAGAGCGGCACTGCGGCTCATGCTCAAGGAGTGGCAGGCATTACAGTAAGTCGGTAGGGATAACCGAAGACTTTGGGCTGGATGAGCCTTTCTTTTTGCCTATACATTAAAAGAAACAGACTTAAAAAGCAGACTCACTCAAAAAAACGACTGTTGAGCCGTCATTCCTTATCTATATTCAAATCCTATGACCCCCACCCCTGCGATCGCCCCTAACCCTCTCCTGATTGGCCAAGGCTTACCTCCCTTCGATCAGATCCAGCCAGCGCACGTTGTCCCAGCATTGACGCAGCTATTGCAGGAGCTAGAAACATCCCTCACCCAGCAAGAGCAAACCCTACAGCCCACCTGGGAAGGCTTGGTCGAACCGCTCCAAACCATCGAAGAACGGCTGCGCTGGAGTTGGGGCATTGTGGGGCACCTGATGGGGGTGCAAAATAGCCCAGAGCTGCGGGAGGCTTACGAAAGCATTCAGCCCACAGTGGTGGAATTTTACAATCGCTTTAGCCAAAGTCGCCCCATCTATGAAGCCTTTGTCACCATCCGCAACGGCACAGGCTGGGCAAGCCTTGCCCCTGCCCAACAGCGGATCGTCGAAAGTGCCATTCGTAGCGCAGAACTCTCCGGCGTTGGCTTAGTGGGAGATCAAAAAGAGCGGTTCAACGCCATCCAGCTTGAGCTAGCTACCCTCACCACGCAGTTTTCTAACCACGTTTTAGACGCCACTAAAGCCTTTAGCCTTACCCTCAAAGATCAAGACGACATTACCGGACTACCCGCCAGCTTGCTCGGCTTTGCGGCTCAGTGCGCCCGTGAAGGCGGCGAAACCGACGCCACCCCAGAAGCAGGTCCTTGGCGCATCACCCTAGATTTCCCCAGCTTTGGCCCCTTCATGCAGCACAGCCAACGCCGCGACCTCCGAGAAAAGCTCTACCGCGCCTTTATTAGCCGCGCCGCCTCTGGCAAATATGACAACGCTCCCATTATTGAGCGCATTTTAACCCTCCGCCAAGAAGAAGCCCAGCTCTTGGGCTACCAAAGCTTTGCCGAAGTGAGCCTTGCTAGCAAAATGGCTCCCAACGTCGCCGCCGTTGAGGCGCTCTTAGAAGATCTCCGCAAACCCAGCTACGAAGCCGCTCAGCAAGAGTTGGCAGAACTCAAAGACTTTGCTGCTGCTAAACATGCCTCAGAAGGCGCTGACCTAAAGCATTGGGACACCAGCTTCTGGGCAGAACGATTCCGAGAAGAAAAGTACGCCCTCAATGATGAAGAACTGCGCCCCTACTTCCCCTTACCTCAGGTCTTAGAGGGGCTATTTGGCCTGGTTCACCGCATCTTTGGCATTACCGTTACCCCTGCCAATGGTGAAGCCCCCGTCTGGAATGCCGACGTTCGCTACTTCCAGATTGCCAGTGAGACTGGAGAGGCGATCGCCCATTTCTACCTCGATCCCTATAGCCGCCCTGCCGAAAAGCGCGGCGGTGCCTGGATGGATGACTGCATTGGACGCGCCAAGACGGGCAGCACCCTCCGAACCCCTGTGGCCTATCTAGTCTGTAACCAAACCCCACCCGTGGATGGTAAACCCAGCCTCATGACCTTTCGGGAAGTGGAAACCCTTTTCCATGAGTTTGGGCATGGACTCCATCACATGCTGACCCGTGTAGACTTTGCAGGTGCGGCGGGCATCAACAACGTCGAGTGGGATGCAGTAGAGCTGCCCAGCCAATTTATGGAAAACTGGTGCTACGACCGCGCCACCCTATTTGGTATGGCACGCCACTACGAAACCGGAGCGCCCCTGCCGGAAGAATACTACCAACGGCTTTTGGCGGCGCGTACTTTCATGAACGGCAGCGCGACCCTCCGTCAGGTGTATTTCTCGACGGTGGATATTGAGCTACACCATCGGTACCAGCCTGGGGGGAATGAGAGTATTAGTGAACTGCGCGATCGCATTGCCCAATCTACTACGGTTCTCAAACCCTTGCCAGAAGATGCGTTTCTCTGTTCTTTTGGGCATATCTTTGCAGGTGGCTATTCTGCGGGCTATTACAGCTACAAGTGGGCAGAGGTGCTAAGTGCCGATGCCTTTGCGGCCTTTGAAGAAGCGGGGCTAGAAAATGATGCGGCGATCGTCGAAACCGGACGACGTTTCCGTGAAACGGTTTTAGCCCTGGGCGGTAGCCAGCACCCAATGGAAATCTTTAAGATATTTCGTGGACGAGAGCCAAGTACCGAAGCACTGCTCCGGCACAGTGGACTACAGGCAGCTTAACGATGAAGGGTTGGTTCGGCAAAGGTGATCTTTCAGGAAATCTCTAGAAATATGTTTATGCTGCGATTAGCATCAGAAAAACTATCTCTATCAAACGGGTGCTAAAGGTTTCCCAATGACGCTGTTTGCGCCTTCACCAACCCTTCACAGACCCCTAAAGTATCCTGTTACAGTTAATTAACCATAAGCCCCATCGTCTTACATCATGGAACCCAACTCTACCCAAGACCCTGCCATCGCACCCAAGCCCAAAGATAGCTATGTCAAATTAGCCATGCGAAACATGGTGCGTAAATCTCGCCAGTCTCTAGTTCACTTTGGTTTGACTAGCCTGGGGTTAATGACTGTACTGCTGGGATTAGCTTTTTTAACTCATCACTAGGCCATAGAGCAAGTTCTCCCTATGATTCAGGTTGATTTAGCGCTACAGGTACAGCCAGATCTACTAAACGCGTTCGAGACAGATAGGTTAGGTGTCGTTGGGATAGGTTCGATGGCAGCGCTATCAGAACATCAGTGGCAAACCTATTTTGAACAGTGGATAAATGCGCTCAACCCTCAGCAATCTAAAATCCAGTCCTACGAAGTCAGCCTCTTGCTGACAACGGATGCTGAAATCCAGACCCTCAACGCCACCTATCGCCACCAAGATCAAGCCACCGATGTCTTGGCCTTTGCCGCCCTAGAGTATGAAAACCCCACAGCACCAGAGATGGCAGACCTCCCAACTAATCTGGGTGATATCGCAATATCTGTGGAGACAGCAAACCGTCAGGCAGCAGAAAATGGTCACGATCTTGCTCTAGAGCTGCTTTGGTTAGCCAGTCATGGACTGCTTCATTTACTTGGATGGGATCACCCAGACGCAGCACACCTTCATCAAATGCTGTCACAGCAAGCCCGTCTCATTGAGCAAATTGGGGTTAAGCCGCCTTTATGGTCAGCTCAGGCACTGGGATACGTTTAAGGCAGGTACTTTTAAAAATTGACGTGGGTAGGGCTACAAATTTGTGCCGAGGGGTATGCTAAAACTGTGAAACAAAGGGGGAAATGCTAAGCTTTCTATCAAACTCGGTGTGAGTATAACTGCTACCTGTATGCCTGAAAAGCTATTGCAATCTCTTCACAGCACTTCTATCCGCTCTGCAAAGCGTCAGCCCGGACGACGAGAGCACTCCTTTCAAATTGCCCAAAATCTATGGGTTAGCTTTCAATACGCTGGTGCAGGGCTAAAGTACGCCTTCGTCACCCAACGCAACTTTCGGATTCATGCGGTAATTGGCAGCATAGCCGTGAGTTCAGGAATATTGCTGCACCTGCTGCCTGTTGAGCTGGCTTTAATTGGTCTTACTATTGGTCTTGTCTTAACCCTGGAGTTATTGAATACAGCTATTGAAGCCGTCGTGGACCTTGTGGTTGATACTCAGTATCACGAGCTCGCCAAAATTGCAAAAGACTGTGCGGCTGGGGCGGTGCTGGTGTCTACCCTGGCTTCTCTTGGCGTAGCGAGCTGTTTGCTGCTGCCCCCATTATGGAGAGTCGTTGCAGCCCTTGCGGTACTAGGCCATTAAACCGGTCGGGGGGTTAGCCAATCAGGATAGACTAGCCAGGTAATAGCTTGAAGGAGTGACGCGCGTTGATTATCGTCATTGATAACTACGACAGCTTTACGTATAACTTGGTGCAGTACCTCGGAGAGTTAGGGCACACCTACCCCGTCGCCAGCGATTTGCAGGTGTATCGCAATGACCAGATTTCCCTAGACGAGATTCGCCAACTGGCTCCCGATGCGATCGTTATTTCACCTGGCCCCGGCCGTCCAGAAGATGCAGGCATTTCTCTAGACGTGATCCGCGAATTGGGGGCATCAATGCCCATTCTGGGCGTCTGTTTGGGGCATCAAAGCATCGGTCAGGTCTACGGTGGCAATATTGTCTCAGCCCCAGTGCTCATGCACGGCAAAACCTCCCCTATTTTGCATTTGGGCGTGGGTGTATTTGAGAAGCTTGAGAACCCTTTTACCGCTACCCGCTACCACAGTCTTGTGATTGAGCGCTCCACTTGTCCCGAGGTTCTAGAAATCACGGCATGGACAGAAGACGGCACCATTATGGGCGTGCGTCACCGTGAGTATCCGCATCTGCAAGGGGTTCAGTTTCATCCAGAAAGCATCTTAACGGAATCGGGTATGCTGCTGCTGCAAAATTTTCTGATGGCGCTGAGTCCTTCCGCAGCGGCACTATCACTGCGTTGATGTGCTTCGGCCTCAGGAACAATGGCTCAATCTAGCGGTCTTTTTGAAGGAAAGTACCGTTGACAGGTACACTCATACTAGATTTTGAGCGGTCGCCTGTGCCGCTGCCATCATTTATTTTGAGACTTTGTACCCTAAGGAAGACTGAACGCATGACTATTAGACGGAGGCAGTTTCTGCGCTATGCCCAAGGCGGACTGATCGCCAGCTTAGGGATGGGCTTAGCGACTCACTTCACGCTGAAGGCAGAGGCTGCTGAGTCACTGACCATCCAGTTTTTAGGACACACCTGCTTTCTCATCAGCGGCAGCGGCGTGCGGGTTTTGGTTAATCCTTTTCGTCCGACTGGCTGTACAGCAAAGTTTGCAGCGCCCAAGGTGTCTTCAGAACTGGTTCTTATCAGCAGCCGTCAACTGGATGAAGGCGTAGTTGAAGGTTTACCAGGTCAGCCTAAACTGCTGTTTGAGCCAGGGCCTTATCAAACAAATGGGCTACAGCTTCAGGGGATTCGCACGCTTCACGATCGCCAGAATGGGTTTCGCTTTGGCACCAATACGGTCTGGAAGTGGAAGCAGGGTGGGCTAAACCTGGTTCATTTGGGGGGGATTGCCTCTCCGCTCAATATTGAGCAAAAGATTTTGCTAGGCACGCCGGATGTGCTATTTATTCCGGTCGGAGGGACGGATGAAACCTACACACCAGAGGAGGCAAAGGCGGCGATCGCCCTGCTTCAGCCCAAGCTCGTGATTCCAACCCACTATAAGACCGCAGCAGCAGATTCCTTTACCTGCACGCTCCAGCCCGTGGATGACTTTTTGAAGACCATGGCAGGAACAGCAATTCGTAAGGGAAAAGTGAACAGCCTCAGCCTCAGCCCAGGAAGTTTAGCCAAGGGTCCCGTGATTCAGGTGATGGGATAGCGGCATTCCATGGAAGCCAGAAAGAACGCCATGAAGCATAAAATTTTGGTCATGTTAGGAACCCTCGCGCTGGTTATGGTTCTCCTGATAGGCAGCGTTAAAGCAAGCTGGGCTGTGCAGTCGGTGGCTGATTTTGTGATTAGCCGTCAGCCAAGGGAGCTTCTAGCGCAGTTTGTGAACCGAAATAGAAGCCAGTCCTATAGTCTGACGGATGTGCCTGTGGTGGGGTGCCAGCAAAGACCCAAGCTGTATCCTCCTCAGCCCAATATTGAAACCGCGTTTGTGGCAGGTCCTCTTACCCTTGATCGGTTTCGTCAGGGGAATGCTCAGGCCTCTCTTGCAACCTTTCCGTCAAATTCGCAGCAGTATTCTTACAGCAACTTTTCAAGCCCTCCACCCAGAGAAGAAGTGGCCCTAGCACACCCCACTAACTTTGGGGAGCGATATCTCCAAGACATCAATGGTCAGGTTGTGACAAATCCGCCGATTATAGTGCTGCACGAGACAGTCAGCGCTGGCTGGCAAACCGTGAGGTTTTTCCAAACGCCCCACCCCCGTGATGCAGATCAGGTCAGCTATCATACGCTAATCAAATTAGACGGCACTATTTTTTACCTCGTCCCGCCAGACAAGCGAGCCTTTGGCGCAGGGAATTCAATGTTTGAGGGAGAATCCGTCAAAACCAATCGACTCTACGCCTCATCGGTCAATAATTTTGCCTACCACATCTCGTTTGAAACACCTGTGGACGGCAGGCATAACGGCAATACCCACAGCGGCTATACCAATGCTCAGTATCGTTCAGCCGCATGGTTAGTCTCAAAAACAGGCGTTTCAGAAGATCGCATCACCAGTCATAAAGGCGTAGATCGGTCTGGAACGCGCCGCGACCCCAGAAGTTTTGAGGGCGAGAAGTTTTTACAGCTTCTTCGCAGCTTTCCTAAAAGCCAAGAAATTAATATTGGCTGTCCTGTGACCCAATCTGTAGCAAACCCATTTTAGGGTCAAGCTTATTCACGGGCTTTAACTTACAGTCTTTGTTAAAGCGCCTGGCTGTTGAGGCGTTTGTACTTCCCACTGAGAGGCGATCGGCATTCGCCAGCCTGTCCCAAAGGCGCGGTCAGTGATTTTGAGTCCAGGGGCGGCCTGCTGTCGCTTAAATTCTGCTCGTTTGACTAACCCTAAGACCCGACTCACGATCGCCCCATCATGTCCGCTAGCCATAATATCCGCCTGGGATTGATGCTCGTCAATGTAGCGGTACAAAATATCGTCGAGTACATCATAGGACGGTAAAGAATCTTGATCGAGCTGACCTGGCTTAAGTTCTGCACTCGGGGGCTTGGTCAAAATATGGGTTGGAATAGTCTCCCCTTTTGCATTTGGAGAAAGCGATCGCACCCAGACTTGACTCTGAGGGGTATTGAGCCATTCACAAAGTTCATAGACGCGGGTTTTAGGGACATCGGCGATCGCCGCCAGCCCTCCGCTCATGTCGCCATAGAGAGTGCAGTACCCTACTGCCACCTCAGACTTATTGCCCGTTGAGATGAGCAGCCGACCAAACTTATTGGCGATCGCCATCAGCAGGTTGCCTCTGATTCGCGCCTGAATATTCTCCTCGGCTAAACCCGATTCTGTCCCAACAAATAGAGGCGCGAGGGACTGAGTAAACCCTTCCATGAGGGGCGCGATGGGGATTGTTTGGGTTTCAATACCTAAGTTTTGAGCTAGCGCTAACGCATCAGCAATCGAGTGATCAGAACTGTAAGGAGAGGGCATGAGAACGCCGAGAACGTTTGAAGCACCCAGGGCTTCTGCTGCGATCGCCGCCACCAGTGCCGAGTCAATACCGCCGCTTAACCCCAGCACTACCTGTTCAAAACCACACTTATGGGCGTAGTCCTGAACGCCCAACACCAGCGCAGCCCAAATTTCCTCGGTGGGCTGCTGGGGGCTGGGGGCAATTTGAGCAAAGGAGAGTTCTTGGCGCTTATCGTCATAGTCCACCGTAATCAAATCTTCTGCAAAGGCCGCGCCTCGCGCCGCTATCTGCCCTGACTGACTGACGGCTAAGCTACGTCCATCAAAAATAAGATCGTCGTTTCCCCCCACCTGATTAACGTACAGAATCGGTCGGCTATAGCGGGCTGAGGTGTGGCTTAACATCGCCTCTCTTATGGCCTGCTTCCCCACGCAAAACGGCGAAGCAGATAAATTGATGACCAGGTCAGCCCCCTGATCTACCAATTCTGCAATAGGGTTGGCGGCGTAGCTACGATGCCCCCAAAACGAATCTTCATTCCACAGATCTTCACAGATGGTAATGCCGAGGTGCAGACCATCCAAGGTCATGATGCCGCTTTCGGTGCCAGAGGCAAAATAGCGATCTTCGTCAAAGACATCGTAGGTGGGCAACAGCCGCTTATGAAAAAAGCGCGGGGGCTTATTGCGTTCTAGCCAAACGGTACTGTTGTAGAGAGGCTTTTCGCCGTAGGTTAAGGCGTTGAGATTGCGATCCACCGTCCCGACTAAGACCGCTAAATTCTGGGGCAATGCAGCAGTCAGTGGCTCCAAAGCCTGCTCCATGCTGCTCACGAAGGCAGGATTAAGCAGCAGATCACGGGGCGGATAGCCACAGAGCGAAAGTTCGGGGGTCAAGAGCAGCCGTGCGCCCCTCTCTGCGGCAGTGTGCGCCGCGCTCAAGATTTTTTGGGCATTGGTGGCGATATCCCCCACAAGTGGATTGAGCTGGGCGATCGCAATTTTCATGGGGTTACTGCTTTGGCTCTTGCGTTCTAAATTGGGCAATGAACAGCCACCATTGGCCTTTATCTTATTTAAGGTAGACTATTGCGCCAACTCAGGCACGTTGGAGACAGAGATGGTAAAAATCAAAGATAGTTTGGGTGGGATATGCGCTTGGGCACTACTGGCGCAGGTTGCTTCCGCTCAGTCGCTGTGTCCTCCCCAACTTAGCAGTGCTATTGATGCCGTCATTCAGCAGCCATCCTTGAGAACTGCCTACTGGGGCATTTTGGTACAGGATTTAAGCAACGGCGCTACGCCCTACGCCTACAACGCAGACCAGCTATTTCTGCCTGCTTCTAATGCAAAGCTGCTTACAACTGCCGCTGCTCTAGCCACGCTTACCCCTCAGTTCAAGCCGCAAACGCCATTTTTTGCCACGGGTCAACTGCCTGCCCTAGAAACCCTGCGCGTGGTGGGTCAAGGCGACCCTAGCCTCAACGAAAAGCAGTTGGAACAAGTTGCAGGCATCCTCCAGTCTAAAGGGGTACGCAGCATCGGCACCCTAGTTGGAGATGACTCATTTTTTACGGGCAATCTGATTGAACCGAGCTGGTCTTGGGAAGACTTACAAGGGGGGGATGGGTTGCCGATCAATAGCCTCATGCTCAACGGCAACGTGTTCTCAATGCAGCTCACGCCTCAGCAGGTAGGGCAGCCCGTGCGATCGCAGTGGCTTTCTGCTGGCATCCGTAAGGATGTACGGGTCAAAAATCAAATGGTTACGGTCAGTGCCTCTGCGCCTGAATCTATTGAAACGGTTTGGGAAGGTAATCAGCTCACCCTCAAAGGTCAGCTTCGGGCGGGTTCAGCCGCCGAGACGATTGAGATTCCAGTCCCCAACCCTGGCCTGAATTTTCTAGAGCGGTTTCGGGCGATTTTAGGCGATCGCCAAATCCAAATTCGCCAAGTGTCTCTTACTACTACCGCCGCCCCTCAACCTCAATCAACACCCATCGCATCTATTCCATTTCCGTCTTTCAGTGCGCTCATGTCCGAGATCAATCAAAACAGCAATAATTTCTACGCAGAATCCGTGCTTCGGCTGCTTGGAAAAACAGCGCAAACAGTCGGCTCATCTCCCTCGACCGCTCAGCAAGGGTTAGCTGCGCTTAAGCAAGCCCTAACACGGCTAGGGGTGAATTCTTTGGGCTACCAGCTTGTAGACGGGTCTGGGCTATCGCGCAAAAATTTAGTAAGTCCAAGAGCAATCGTCCAGACCCTAAAGGCGATGGCTCAACCTCAGTACCGCGACAACTTTCGTGCGTCTTTGCCCCTAGCAGGCCAAAGCGGAACGCTGCGACGGCGGTTTATAGGCACGGTTGCCCAGGGGCGGCTGTGGGCTAAAACTGGAACGCTTCAGGGCGTAACGGCACTGTCCGGCTATCTGGAGCGTCTCGATCAGTCACCCTTGACGTTTAGTATTTTGGTGAATCACTCCACCCAACCCACATCTGTCCTTCAGCGGGCAGTTGAGCAGGTTGTGATGGCGATCACACAGCTTCAGCGCTGTTCGTCACTGCCCAACAACCTATGAATATGAGAATTTTAAGAGCGGTTCAGTCTGTCCAAAGAGCAGATTCAATTCTCTCTTAAGACGAATAGATTGATCCCAAGCTTTTTAGATACAGTTAAGATTGTGAATCACTTGATCCCCAATGCAAGCCGTCTCATGTTCAAAATAGTAGTTCTCAGAAAATTCACATTTTGTCTTAAGGTTTTCCCTGGGATCAATCCGATTTCTTGATGCACTATAGAAGTAGAGCTTATCTATCAGCTTTTATCTTGCTTCATGTTCAAGTTGTTTTCTTCATTATTTTGAATCGTTTATGCATTGAATTCCAACTTCTTTAACTTCCCTACACGCTTAGTCTCAACTAAACGCACAGTAGATATCTGATTTGCTGAGACGAGTTTATTTTTATTACAACCATCACAAACAAGGACTTTAAGATGACACAGATAGAAACCGTGAGATGCCCCAACTGTGGTCGCTACGGAGAAAGACATCACATTGAAGAGAGCAATCTGATTCGGACTCAATGTCCAGAGTGTGACTACCTTCTCGTAAGCTGTAGCTTAACGGGTAAAGTGATTGAGTGCTATGCCCCTGGCTTATCTACAGCCTCGGTTATGCTACACCGGAGAATTTCTAGCCCTAGGGTAACGGCAGCTTACTAAAATCACTGACATCTCATTTAAAGAAGGTTTAAGTTCTCAGCCTTTAATAAATTACCAACATGAAGTTTGCTTCAGCCAAAGAAATACCGCACTCTACATAGAGTGCGGTATTTCTTTTAACAGACCTGATGAACGCTAGGTTACAAATCTACTCAACAGCTTGAGGCAGAAGCTCTTGAGTCTTCTCTGGATGAAGAACCGCGACCTGACCCTCTTCATTCACGTCCACGATAATCTTATCGGTTTCTCGAATCTTGCCGGACAGAATCTCTTCCGCCAAGCTGTCTTCTAAGAGCCGCATAATTGCACGACGGAGGGGACGCGCTCCATAGCTAGGGTTGTAGCCTTCTTCCACAAGACGATCTTTGAATCGCTCTGTGACCTCTAAGGTAATATTCTTCTCTAGAAGCCGCTTAAAGACTTCGTTGAGCAGAATATCGGCAATTTCCTTCACTTCAGGCTTCGTGAGCTGACGGAAGACGATAATTTCGTCCAGACGGTTCAGGAATTCTGGTCGGAAGTACTGCTTCAGCTCTTCGTTTACCAAGGAACGAATTCGGTTATACTGCGAATCAACTTCGCTTTCTCCAAACTCAAACCCAAGGCCGCCGCCGCCTTTTTCAATGACCTTAGAACCAATGTTCGAGGTCATGATCAGCATGGTGTTTTTAAAATCAACGGTACGTCCCTTCGCATCTGTTAACCGACCATCTTCCAAAATTTGGAGCAGAAGGTTAAACACGTCAGGGTGCGCTTTTTCGATTTCATCAAACAGCACAACGGTATAAGGCTTCCGACGAACAGCTTCAGTGAGCTGACCGCCTTCGTTATAGCCCACATACCCAGGGGGTGAGCCGATCAGCTTCGAGACGGTGTGCCGCTCCATGTACTCAGACATGTCTAGTCGAATCATGGCTTCTTCAGCGCCAAAGAAGTAAGCAGCTAAGGCTTTGGTCAGCTCCGTTTTACCGACCCCAGTTGGACCAGAGAAAATAAAGCTAGCAATCGGACGATTGGGGTTTTTTAACCCAACCCGCGCGCGACGGATGGCGCGAGAGATGGATTTTACCGCTTCATCTTGACCAATCAGGCGCTGGTGCAGAGTGTCTTCCATGTGCAGCAGCTTTTCAGACTCAGATTCTGTGAGCTTACTGACCGGAACCCCAGTCCAAGATGCGACAATGCCCGCAATGTCTTCTTCTGTGACGATAGGAAATTCACCGCCCTCTGTCACAACCTCGGATGCCTTTTTATTTTGGGCGATCGCCTTAATTTCGGTCTTCAGCTCCATTTCTTTGTCGCGCAGTTCCCCTGCTTTGTCAAAGTCTTGGGAGCGCACGGCCTCATCTTTGTCACGCAGAACTTGGCGGAGCTGCTGGTCTAGCTCTTTTGCCGCAGGGGGAAGCTGAGAATTCATCAGGCGAACCCGTGAACCCGCTTCATCCATCAAATCAATGGCCTTATCTGGCAAGAATCGGTCTGAAATGTATCGATCCGCTAGCTGAGCCGCAGCGACTAATGCCTCATCTGAAATTTTGAGTTTGTGGTGCTTTTCGTAGCGCTCTCGTAGGCCATAAAGAATCTCAATGGTTTCATCCACAGAGGGTTCACCCACGGTCACGGGCTGAAAGCGGCGCTCTAGTGCCGCATCTCGCTCGATGTGCTTACGATACTCATCTAAAGTAGTTGCGCCAATACACTGGAGTTCGCCCCGTGCTAGGGCAGGTTTGAGAATATTGGCAGCGTCGATCGCCCCTTCTGCGGCACCTGCTCCAATCAGGGTATGAACTTCGTCGATCACCAAAATTACGTTGGATGCCTGACGGATTTCATCCATGATTTTTTTGAGGCGTTCTTCAAACTCACCTCGGTATTTGGTACCTGCGACGAGTAGACCAATATCCAACGTCATCACCCGTTTATCTTCGAGGATATCGGGGATGTCGCCCGTAGCGATGCGCTGGGCAAGACCTTCGGCGATCGCCGTTTTACCTACCCCAGGTTCTCCAATGAGGACAGGATTATTTTTGGTGCGGCGACCCAAGATCTGAATCACGCGCTCAATTTCTTTTTGTCGCCCGACCACAGGGTCTAACTTGCCATCTGCCGCCATTTGGGTCAGGTTAGAGCCAAACTCATCTAGGGTTGGGGTCTTGGTGCGCCCACCGCCGCCACCGCCACCGCCAGAGGATACTTCCGCCGTTTCGCCCAGCATCCGAATAACTTGGGTTCGCACTTTGGACAGATCTACACCCAGGTTTTCTAAAACCCTAGCGGCAACGCCCTCTCCTTCACGGATTAAGCCCAGCAGTAGGTGCTCTGTGCCAATGTAGTTGTGACCAAGCTGACGCGCTTCCTCAAGAGATAGCTCTAAGACACGCTTTGCTCTTGGCGTAAAGGGAATTTCGACGGCAACAAAGCCCGAACCCCGACCAATAATTTTTTCGACTTCTATCCGTGCATCTTTGAGGTTGACGCCCATTGATTTCAGCACTTTTGCCGCAACGCCAGTGCCTTCACCAATCAGACCCAATAAAATTTGCTCTGTCCCTACAAAGTTATGTCCCAAGCGGCGAGCCTCTTCCTGGGCCAGCATGATAACTTTGATAGCTTTTTCTGTGAAGCGTTCAAACATGGCCTTTATCTCACTACCTGCTGGTAAACCCGATTTTAACACAGAGAAAAATATTCAAATGAGCCTGTCCCTAGGGGTTTAGGTGCTTAATGCGGCGCCCTCAATTTCCAAAAGTGGGGAAGCTTGATGAAGCGAAACATTAACAACAGCTTAATAACTTATTGTAGATGTACTTGAACGAGAAAGGGGAGATTGATAGGGCAGATGAAGCACGGGTTTTACCCTTTCTCTGCCGTGATATTACTACAATCCGCTTAGATGTACTGCCACTGGCGCTGAGCTGCGGCCCAATCCGCCTCTATCTGTTCACCAAACTCAGGCAGCTGTAGCCCCGATCGCCACATGACCAGGGCGTCTTCATCGTTATCTGCGTAGTACTTGGGGCGCTTGCCCACGGACGTAAATCCTAGCTTTGTGTAGAGGGCGATCGCCGCTTCATTTGATGCCCTAACTTCTAACGTGGCGTACTTCATACCGCGATGGCGCGCTAAGCTCAGCAGCTTCAGCAGCATTCCAACCCCAAAGCCCTGTCTTCGATACTGAGGATGCACCGCCATCAATATAATGTGCGCCTCATCCAAGATCGTCCAGGCACACCCTACCGCCAGCAGCGGCGGATGCTGAAGCGACGGCACTGCCCATAACCCCAATAAATCACTGCTCCCTCGATTAAGCTCTTCTTGGTAAGACTGGAGACTCCAGAATCCACCCAGAACCATCTGATCCAGCTCCACTGCCGAGCTTAAGAGTGATTCAGGAAGCGGCTGAAGCACGAATGACATAATTTTGCCTAAAAATGGTGCTTGACGCAAAAAGAAGCAATGCATCCAGAACCGTCAAATTGTACACTGGGGTATTAAGGTTAAGTGCCTGTGCGAGCCGATTGAAGGCGAGTGAAAACAGCCCACAACTTTTTTGATACCCTTGCAGCCCAGTCCTCATCGTTAGCTTAATTCAGCCCTATGGTAGCGGTTCAAAATCCAGAGCGTCTTTTAAGTGGTGCAGACTTCTTGGGTCTGCACCAGTCTTCAGCGGCAGCCCCCTCTCCCAATCAGCAGCTACTGCCCCTCAGCGCCCGTGTCAATGGAGACAGTCTTGAGGTGGGAGGGTGCAGCGTCCCCGATTTAGTAGAACAGTTCGGTTCACCGCTCTATATCCTCGATGAGGCAACCCTCAGAACGGCGGCTCAGCAGTATCGTCAAGGGCTGAGTCAGCACTATGCTGGCGTTTCTCAGGTGCTGTATGCCTCCAAAGCCTGGAGCTGCGTGGCAGTTTGTGCCGTAGTGAATAGCGAAGGGCTGGGGCTAGACGTTGTGTCTGGCGGTGAGCTATACACCGGAATCCAGGCAGGTGTTGCACCTCAAGATATTTATCTACACGGCAACAACAAGTCGGTTGAAGAGCTGAAGTACGCCGTTGAGACAGGCGTAACGGTGATCGCCGATAACTGGCTAGAGTTAGAAAACTTAGTTCAAATCGCTCAATCTCATGAAGGGCAACCCCTTCGGGTCATGCTGCGAATTACCCCAGGCATTGAGTGCCATACCCACGAATATATTAGAACAGGGCACTTAGACAGCAAATTTGGCTTTGACCCCAACCAGCTTGCCGAGGTCTTTCAATTTGCCCAGCAGCACCCTGCAATTCAGTGGGTGGGGCTACATGCCCATATTGGCTCCCAAATTTTTGAGCTACAGCCCCACCAAGATCTCACGGGGGTGATTGTGGATTTGCTCATGGAGGCTCAGGCGTTAGGGCTACCCATGACGGAACTGAATGTGGGCGGTGGTTTAGGCATTCGGTACACAGAGTCTGATGACCCCCCCAGCATTGACGACTGGTGCAAGGTAATTGGGACGGGCGTTGCCGTAGCCTGCGCCGCGCGATCACTCCCACTACCTAAGCTGCTGTGCGAACCAGGGCGATCGCTCATTGGAACCGCCTGCATCACAGCCTATCGAATTGGCAGCAAGAAAACCGTTCCAGGCATCCGCACGTACATTTCTATAGACGGCGGCATGTCAGACAACCCTAGGCCCATCACCTACCAGTCTGAGTATCGTGCCGTGGTCGCCAATCGAATGCGGGACGACGCGACAGAAACGGTCACAGTTGCCGGAAAACACTGTGAATCAGGCGATATTCTCTTGAAAAGTGCCCAACTGCCAGATTGTGTGCCAGGAGATATTCTGGTGGTGATGGATACTGGAGCCTATAACTACAGTATGGCCTCCAACTATAACCGGATCCCGCGACCTGCGGCAGTTTTGGTTAATGATGGAGAAGCAAGCCTCATTTTACGGCGAGAAACTAATGATGATTTAATTCGTCAAGACTGTCTTCCCGAAAGACTGCGGTAGCTTCGTTATACAGTTTGGTTCAATTTGATCTCCCCCATCACCTTGAACTTAACGGCCTTGAAACAAAAGGGAGAAGTTCAGTTCTATCGTTTCGATTCCATCGCGCGCAAAAGGTTAAGCCCCAATCATGGAAGCGCTAAAGCAATGGCTGTCTGACCATCAATGGACTCAGTCTTTGTTTTTGCTGATGACTGATGTTGGCCTAGTTCTCGCGCTGACCTATATTGTGCTGCTCGTGATTGCAGAGCGCCGGACGCTTTGGATGGTGCGTGGGTTTATCTTTTTGATGCTGGCGGCTGCAATCAGTCAGCGGCTTCAGTTGACGCTTCTGAGTTTTGTGCTCAATAACCTTGTGATTGGCTCTGCGGTGGCGATGGCTGTCATTTTGCAGTCTGAGGTGCGCCGCTTTTTAGAGCAGTTGGGTCGAGGAGAATTACTCAATCTACTGAAGCCTAGTCAAAGGGCAACGCTCGGTTCAAATAGCGTCATTGATGAAATTGTGGATGCCATTCGAGACCTATCTCAAAGCCGGACGGGGGCGCTGCTGATGGTGGAGACCACTAACACGCCCGTGGATGAGCGAGACTTTTCGGTGCCAGGGGTGCGGCTGAATGCCGAAGTGTCGCGGGAAATTTTGCAGACGCTTTTCCAAACAACGACGCTTCTCCATGATGGAGCCGTCTTGATCCGAGGGTCTAAGATTGTGGCAGCAGGCATTATTCTGCCCATTTCAGACCGAGATGCCTCGCGGCAGTTGGGCACCCGTCACCGAGCTGCCATGGGCATTACCGAACGGGTCAATAACTGCCTTTGCATTGTCGTTTCTGAAGAGACTGGATCTATCTCTCTTGCCGAGAGAGGAGTCTTAAATCGTCCATTGACTAGCAGTAAACTGAGAGAGCTACTAGAAAAACGACTCACATTTTCCATAGACCGTGAAGTGGTAACGTCAGGACTGCCTCGGTTTTTACAGCGATTTACAAAGAAGAGCGTAGGCTTACTGTCACGTCTTCTAAATTTTTTCGTCACTCGTAAGAAAACATGACCGTGAACCCAGCCGTACTCAATAGCCTGCCCAATGATCTTGATGTACTGCGTCTGCCCAAGCACGTTGCGGTCATTATGGATGGCAATGGACGTTGGGCGCAGCAGCAAGGGCAGCCTCGCTTTATGGGCCATCGGCGAGGGGTAGATGCCCTCAAGGAAATTTTGCGCTGCTGTAAAGATTGGGGCATTGAGGCACTGACGGCCTATGCGTTCTCAACTGAAAATTGGGGTCGCCCATTAACCGAAGTCGATTTTTTAATGACGCTATTTGAGCGGGTGCTTCGGCGAGAACTTAAAGAAATGATTGAGGAAGGGGTGCAGATTCATTTTGTGGGCGACCTACAGGCGCTGCCCAAGTCACTCCAGGAAGAAATTGACCGTGCGATGGTGGCAACCCAACACAATACAAAGATTAAATTTGTGGTGGCGACCAACTATGGTGGTCGTCGAGAAATCTTGGAAGCCTGTCGGGCGATCGCCCAAAAAGTCCAGCTCGGCGAACTCAGCGCCGCAGAGATTGACGAAGGCATTTTTGAGCAGCATCTGTACACCAAGGGTATTAGCCACCCAGACCTGCTAATCCGCACCAGTGGCGAAATGCGCGTGAGCAACTTTTTACTGTGGCAAGTGGCCTACGCCGAACTCTACGTTACTCATACGCTATGGCCTGATTTTGACCGAGAAGCCTTTCATAAAGCGCTGCAAGATTACCAGCAGCGGCACCGTCGATTTGGCAAAGTGAAATAGCAGCAGCAACCGCCACCCAGCTTTCCCTAGATAAAAGTAGAATTAAGGCCCTGCCAAAATCGCGTCTTCAATATCTTGGCGGCTCAGAGAATACTTAAAGGTTCTGCGAACGTTCAGCGCCTGACGCTGGGGTTCGTCATATAGAATTGAAAGCTCTTCAATGTCTAATCGAATTTCGGCTGACCAAGTTGTGCTAGTCAGATGCCAAAGATGAAGTTGCTCAACGTCTCGCTCACAGCCTCGTGCCCTTAGCCATTGCTCAATATCTGGCAGTGTGTGGTTGTAGAGCGGAGTTTCGGGGATGGGTAAAGAAGAATTCATGCTAATGCTATAGTGGTGCGCTAAATCAATGCTAAGTCTTAGTCTTCCGGTCGGCTGTAGTGAGGTCTGGGCGTTGCGCCCTTACAGATATTTTAAGCTGCTGTTCTTTTAACAACGGTGATTTTAGAGAAAGGTTTATGGGAGCAGCCGTTTGAACAACCATTTCGCCCCTCGCAATGCCTAAGATAATGGCTAGCACAAGGCAAATTAGAAACGTGATGCCCAAAAGGAACACCGCAAAAATTTCACCTGGCGATAAAGACCTTTCTTTCGGATCTAAGTATGCCGAGGCTGAACCCCTAAAGCGACTATCTTGAGAACCCGATTCATGACGTTGCGCAGAACTCAATTCTGCCTGCTGTCCCGTATCGTAAGCTGCACGGCGCTCAGGATTATTTAAGACCGCATAAGCGTCCTTTAGCTCACGAAACTTTTGGCCTGCGGCTTCCGGCGGTAAAGCGGTCGTGTCAGGATGATAGAGTTTGCTTTTACTTCGATAGGCTCTACGAACCTGATCTGCCGTTGCAGAACAAGGCAGATCAAGTAGCTCATAATAGGTGGGTATAGTCCCTAAGCGCTTCGTAAAGCGCGCTGGTAGATTATTCCCAAACGAATCCTGAGTCACAGCAGCCCATCTCAATACATGGTTGTTATTGTAAGCATCCAGTGATGCCAATAGCTAGGCTAATGATTAAGGCTATGTCTTAAGGATAGTTTGCAGAAGCGACTGATTCGCCTACTTGACCAGTTCAAAGACTTGGAACATGGGTAAATACATTGCTACGAGGATAGACCCAACCATGCCCCCGAGCAGCACGATCATAATGGGTTCCATAATGCTCGTCATGGCTTTGACGGCCTGCTCTACTTCGTCCTCGTAGAAATCTGCGACCTTCATGAGCATTTTATCAATTTCCCCTGTTTCTTCCCCAACGTTAATCATCTGGGTTGCCAGAACCGGAAAGACTTTTTCTCTCTGTAAGGCCAAACTAAGCATTCCGCCGCCTTGAACCTCTCGACGGGCTTCATCCACCGCATTAGAGATAATTTGGTTGCCTGCGGTGTCTCGCACAATTTCTAACGCCTGTAGAATGGGTACGCCAGAGCGAGACAAAGACCCAAAGGTTCGGCAAAATCGAGCCACAGCCGTTTTTTGAATCAGATCGCCAAAGAGAGGAACTTTTAGAGAAAGTCGGTCAATGGTTTCGCGGCCTGTACGGGTTTTGTAATATTGCTTAAGGCCAAAAATGCCTCCCCCAATAAAGACGATAAAGGTAATCGCATACTGCGGCGTTCGTAAGAAGACGCTCAGGTTTACAAGTATTTGAGTAAAGACGGGCAGTTGACCTCCAAGCTGCTTAAAGATCCCATCAAAGACTGGAATCAAGAAAATCACCATGCCAAAGAAAATCGTGACTGCAATGAAGGTTACGACTACTGGGTAGGCCAAAGCAGACTTAATCTGATTGTTCAGTCGGGTTTGATCTTCTAGGAGCTTGGAGAGTCGATTGAGGGTTTCGTCCAATACCCCGCCTGTTTCCCCTGCCTGAATCATGGCGACGTACAGCTCATCAAACGCCTCAGGATGCGATCGCATTGCTTCTGACAGACTCATACCCTGCTGCACATCCGCATTGACCTGAAGCAAAACTTTCTTAAGCTTTGGATTGGTACATTGGTCTGCCATGACGCCAAGACCGCGCACCATTGCAACGCCAGCGTTGACAAGCGCCGCAAACTGCCGCGAAAAGATTGCTTTGTCCTTGACCTTAATAGAGCCTAAAAAATCGAGGTTAAGCTCAAAATTGCCGTCAATCTTAAGACCCTGATCTTCTTTGACATCCGTAACCTGAAGCCCCTGACGCTGGATGGTCGTGCGGGCCTCCTTGAGAGAGTTTGCAGTAACTTTTTGACTACTGCTTTTTCCAACAGAATTTTTGGCACGAACAACGTAGGTAGGCATATCTAAATACTCTTAGCGCTTATCAACAGAACAGGTGTAAGAGAAGGAATTTTGGAAAGTAGGAATGACAAACAATTTGGGGTTGAACTTAGAACAGAGTGGAGCCTTGCGTACCGCTAAAGGCTAATGTCGGCGAAGGTTTGCACCAGCCATATCATTTGCCCCCACAGGCCCTGCCCCCATCAGTCGCTGTAGCTCATCTGGTCGAGACGTCTTGGAGACGGCAGACTCAAAGGAAATAGTGCCCGCGCGATATAGCTCAGCTAAAACCTTCTCTAGCGTGATCATGCCAAGCTTGCCTCCTGTTTGGATGGCGGAGTAAATCTGTGCCGTTTTGCCTTCTCGGATTAAGTTGGCGATCGCCGGAGTGACCACCATAATTTCTTGAGCGAGGGTTCGACCATATTCACCAGGCTTCACATTCTTGCGAGGTACCAGCGTCTGGCTAAACACCGCCACCAAAGAGCCTGAGAGCTGAACGCGCACCTGGGTCTGCTGCTCTGGAGGGAACACATCCACCATCCGGTCTACGGTTTGAGAGGCAGAGCTGGTGTGGAGCGTCCCAAACACTAAGTGACCCGTTTCTGCGGCGGTAATAGCAAGCTGAATGGTTTCTAAATCTCGTAACTCACCCACAAGCACCACATCTGGGTCTTCACGCAGTGCCGCCCGTAGCGCATTAGAGAAACTGCGAGTGTCTTCTCCCACCTGCCGCTGGTGGATTACGCTTTTGACGGGTTCGTAGACAAATTCAATGGGGTCTTCAATGGTTAAAATGTGTTCCGCTCGGGTCACATTAATATTGTTAATCATCGAAGCCAGGGTCGTAGACTTCCCAGAACCCGTCGGCCCTGTAACCAAAATCAAGCCCCGTGGCTTTTCTGACATTTCCCGCACAATGTTTGGTAGACCCAGGGTTTCGATGGTCGGAATTTTAGAGCTAAGCGCCCGTAGTGCCGCCGCATAGGTACCGCGATCTTTATAGACATTGACCCGAAAGCGTGCCAAACCCCGAACGCCGTAGGAGCAGTCTAGCTCCCAGTTTTGCTCTAGATTTTTGCGCTGGGTATTGTTGAGCATACTAAAGATCAGCCTTTGGCACTGCTCTGCCGACAGCGGATCGCGATCTGTGGGCGTTAGCTTTCCGTTGACTCGAATGTAGGGTGGTAGCCCTGCCGAAACGTGGAGGTCAGAACCGCCCCGCTCCACCACTTCTTCCATCAAGTCTTCAATCATGTATTCCATGAACGTAAAATCCCCAGTTGTGCCGTTAAGTTGTTGATAGACCCTGTCTTAATAGACCCTGTAAAATTGCGCTATTCTTCAAATCGAGGCGTCATGCAATACGGGCAGTCAAGCCACTCCTGTTTTACGTCTGCGCTGCAAACGCGACAGGTGAGAGAGGTCTTTCGCCGCGCCTTTAGCTCAGCCTCTAAACCAGAGTCTGTAAAGGTGACGCGCTCAACTTCATCAAGGGTTGTTTCGCCGCGTTTGACCAAGTTGAGACTGTAGGCCAGAAGCGTTATCATGCCTTCCTCAACGGCCACTTCTTTAATTCGCTCCGTGGGTGCGCCTTCTGTAATGAAACTCTGAAGCGTTTCGGTGATGCGCATAATCTCATAGACCCCGACGCGACCCTTGTAGCCAATGCCATTACATTTGGAGCAAACCGAGCGACTCGCCTGAATTTCATCGGGTGAGAGGGTATTGGCACGGTAAAACGTAATCTCTGTGCCTGCGGATGCAGACAGGCCGAAACGAGAGAGGTCAGTCGGTGAAGGCTGGTAGGGTATTCTACACTCGGTGCAGACGCGACGCACCAGTCGCTGGGCAACCACACCAATTAAAGAAGCCGAAACCATGAATGGCTCAACGTCCATTTCGGATAGACGGGCGATCGCACTAGCCGCGTCATTGGTGTGCAGCGTTGTCAAAACCAAGTGACCCGTTAACGCCGCCTCAATTGCCGTCTTAGCCGTCTCTTTATCACGAGTCTCACCCACCAGAATAACGTCTGGATCCTGCCGCAGAAATGCCCGCAGAATCGAGGCGAAGTCCATCCCCTTGTCCCGAATGACCTGCACCTGGGTCAATCCAGGCAGCGTATACTCAATGGGATCTTCCGCCGTACTAATATTTTTGCCCGGATCATTACATTCAGCGAGCGCCGAGTACAGCGTCGTCGTTTTCCCAGAACCTGTCGGCCCTGTAACCAGAACCAGCCCAAAGGGGCGGCTGACCATGTCTCGAACAATTTCTAAACTTTCTGGATCGGTAATGAGTTTATCGAGACCCAGCTGCGTTGAAGAATTGTCCAGAATCCGCAGAACCACCTTTTCGCCAAAGCGGCTCGGGAGCGTACTGACCCGAAAGTCAACCTTGCGTCCCTGAAATAGACGCCGAATTCGACCATCTTGGGGCTGACGCCGCTCTGCAATGTCCAGCTCCGCAATAATCTTGAACCGTGAAATCACCGCCGAGATAATTTTTCTCGGCAGGGGGGGGAATGCATACCCTAACACCCCATCCTTACGAAACCGAATCCGTAGGTTTTCCTCTTGAGGCTCAATGTGAATATCCGAAACCCCTTCCTGAAGAGCTTTTGCCAGTACCTTGTTCACCAGGGTAATAATGGGTGCTGTTTCCGCCTCCTGAAGAGCATTGCCTAAATCCATTTCGCCTTCGTCAATGGATAGCTCTTCAAAGCCGCCAATACTTTCAAGGTCGTCGGCTAGATCAATATTCATGAGCTGATCCGCTTCGACCTTGGCGCGCCGCGCGGCGTTTTCGTCCAGGTAGCGCTGAATAAGCTGCTGATAGTCATCCGCCGCGATGACCATTCGACGCAGCACAATACTTTCAGGACGCAAAAACCGATTGATACGATCCTGGGCTTCTAAATTGTCAGGGTTTACCATCGCCACCAGCATCGTAGGTGGATCGTCATCCTGATTGAGGCTGATGGGAATTAGCTCATAGGTTCGGCAAACGTCAAGGGGAATGTAGCGGTCAATCAGGTCACCAACCTGATCGGTCGGAATTTGATTGACCTCTGGATCAAGGGAGTCAATGCCGTAAATAATTTTGAGTTCAAACAGCTGCTGCTGTTTGAACTGGCGCAGTAGATCTGGCGGCAGCGCCCGACCCGTTAGCCCCTGGAGCACTTCAACCAGCGACTTGCCCGACTGGCGGCTTTCTACAGAGGCCTGAAGCATCTGTTCTTGGTCAATATATCCAGTCTGAATCAGCTTATTTCCAAACGGAGAAAAGCTTTGTCGAGTAATAAGGGCACGCCGTGAAGAAGAGTTGACCATAAGGCTCCAACTAAAATCTCAAAAGAGACGCAATGTAGTGGTTAGGGGATATTCTAATTTGTCAAAACAAGACTGCGAAAAATGGAAAGAAAAAAGCGTGTAGATTGCAGTCCTTTTAATCGTTCCCATTTTTAAGTCTCTTTTTAGCAAAATGTCATTGGAATATTTCTGAAGAACTGGGGAAGAATAAGCAAGGGAGCGAAAACTACCCCCATTTCAAGGCAAAGTGTCTCCGCTACAATCTACAGATTGATCAGGCTATATTACGCAGGAGAAGCAACAACGTGCCACCCAATCAAAGGTGTCATCAGTGCTAAACTGAGACCTAAACCTTTATAACCCTTGCTCTTTCGTTACTGTAGAGAAAGCATGGATGGGGTTTAACAGTCTTATTCAAAACATACACCTAAACCTATTCTCTACCACGTCCTGGGCTTAGTGATGGTCCTGACCGCTATAGGAAAAGGTTAAGTGAGATCCACTCCAAGGCCAAGAAACCTTCAGATCATGAGTACCGACCAACCCGAAACGATTCAACACACTGAAACTGCGATGAGCGAGGATGCTAGAGAAATCGACATAGATCAGCTTATGGAAAGCGATACAGCAATGAATACGGATCATTCTGAACCCAGCGTGAGCAGCGACACAACTGAGCAGACGACATCTCAATCAGTTGATACTGATGCGTCTGCGGCAACTCAAGATGAGCGTGATACTAAGGTTCAATCCGGGACGGATTTTGAACCCGCAGGAGCCGCCACTTTAGAGGGAGAGCCAGATGCGCTGACGCAGCTTGCGACGGAGGTAGAGTCTTTGAGCCTCCAGGTAGAAGAGCGAACCAATCAATGTATACGCATTGCTGCGGATTTTGACAATTTCCGTAAGCGTACAGAGCGGGAGAAAGGCGAAATTGAGCTTCGAGTCAAGCGAGATGCTATTAGCGAGCTGCTTCCTGTTATCGACAGCTTTGAGCGGGCGAGAACCCATATCAAGCCTCAGACGGAAGAAGAGGTGAACATTCACAAGAGCTATCAAGGCGTTTATAAACAGCTTGTGGACTGTCTAAAAAGAGTTGGGGTGTCACCAATGCGGGTTGAAGGACAGCCCTTCGACCCAAATTTTCATGACGCAATTATGCGCGAGCCAACCCATGAGCATCCTGAAGGAACGGTGATTGAAGAGCTGCGCCGAGGATATTCATTAGGAGAGCTGGTGTTAAGACATGCGTTGGTGAAAGTCGCGTCGCTACCGGAGGATATTGAAACTACGGCAGACGCATCATCTGAAATGGATTCAGATGATGCTTAAGAGCGCACGACTGTAACAGTGCGTCTGGGTCGACATTTGGCTCAACGCCCCAAGGCAGGCGTCACTACCGTTATTTCTCGCACATTCTCTACTTGTTTGCATGAGGCTATGGGCAAAGTTATTGGGATTGATTTAGGGACAACAAACAGTTGCGTGGCTGTTTTAGAGGGTGGTCAGCCTGTGGTCATTCCCAATACCGAAGGTGGGCGCACGACTCCCAGTATTGTTGGGTTTGGTCGATCTGGTGAGCGTCTGGTAGGCCAACTTGCAAAACGGCAGGCCGTTACCAATGCTGAAAATACAGTTTTCAGCATCAAACGCTTTATTGGGAGACGTTGGCAAGAAACAAGTACTGAGCGATCGCGCGTTTCCTATGACTGTGTGGCTGGACGAGATGAAACGGTTGACGTTTCCATTCGTGGCAAAGCCTATACGCCGCAGGAAATTTCGGCAATGGTTTTACAAAAGCTTAAGCAAGATGCCGAAGCTTACCTAGGAGAAGCCGTTACGCAAGCCGTCATCACAGTTCCAGCGTACTTTAGTGACGCCCAACGGCAGGCCACCAAAGATTCAGGCACCATTGCAGGTCTAGAAGTCTTGCGCATTATTAATGAGCCAACCGCCGCCGCACTATCCTACGGATTAGATAAGCAAGACCAAGAACAGCGAATTTTGGTCTTTGATTTAGGGGGCGGTACCTTTGACGTATCCATCCTGCAAATGGGTGACGGCATTTTTGAAGTGAAGGCAACATCTGGGAACAACCATCTGGGCGGCGATGACTTTGATGAAGCCATTCTGCGCTGGATGATTGCAAACTTTCAAGACCAAGAGCACATTGATTTGTCTAAGGATAAAATGGCGCTTCAGCGACTGCGCGAAGCAGCCGAAAAGGCAAAAATCGAGCTATCTAGCACCATTACAACCTCCATTAACCTGCCGTTTATTACCGCAGATGAATCTGGGCCAAAGCACCTAGAGATGGATCTTACGCGCGCAAAATTTGAAGAATTGGTAAAGCCCCTAGTAGACTCGACCATAGAACCCATTGAGCAGGCACTGAAAGACTGCGCCTCTGATACAGGGGCTATTGAGCGAATTATTTTGGTCGGCGGATCTACCCGCATCCCAGCGGTTCAAGAGGCCGTCCGACGTTTTTTTGGAGGTAAATCTCCTGATCGTTCGGTGAACCCTGATGAGTCCGTAGCGTTGGGTGCGGCGATTCAGGCTGGGGTATTAGGCGGTGAAGTGAAGGATTTACTGCTGCTCGACGTGACACCCCTATCTTTAGGCATTGAGACACTGGGGGGCGTTTTTACGCGCATTATTGATCGCAACACAACCTTACCGACCAGCCGCTCCCAAGGGTTCTCAACCGCAACCGATGGACAGACCTCCGTGGAAATTCAGGTCTTTCAGGGTGAGCGAGCCATGGTGAAAGACAATAAGTGTTTGGGGAAATTTGAATTAACAGGTATTCCGCCAGCTCCCCGTGGGGTACCTCAAATTGAAGTAACCTTTGATATTGATGCAAACGGCATTCTGAACGTGTTTGCACAAGATAAAGGCACTGGACACAAGCAAAGTATCCGTATTTCCAATACGGGGGGTCTCAGTACACTAGAAGTAGAGCGAATGCGGCAAGAAGCTCAGATTTACTCTGACTATGATCGCAAACAGCAGGAGATTGCTCAGCTTAGAAATAATGTAGATAGCTTAATCTATAGCTACACGTCCACCATTCGAGAGAATGGGGCTCGCGTCAGTAGCGATCTTCAAAAAAGTGCTGTGACGCTGATTGACGAGATCAAAATTATTGCTGGACAGCCTGAACTCACTGCCGAAATGCTGCGGCAAAAAACTGACCAGCTTCAGGCGCTTCTGCTCCAGATTGGTTCGCTCGTGTATCAGAATGCTCCAGATAAAGGAACTGCAAATCTCTTTACAGGGCATTCTGTAGCTCAAGGCATAAGCTTAGGCTCTGAAGTCGCTTCTGGCGCAGATTTAAGTTGGTCCGATATTGACAGTGAAACTACATTTGTCGGATCAGACATTGATGAAACGATCATTACAGACTATGAAGTCGTAGACTAGAAAAGATTGTCACTTACGTTAGCGCTGTAACAAACTCTGCAACCTATGGCTCGTGACTACTATGAAATTTTAGGCGTTGCTCGAAACGCAGATGCCGATGAGCTAAAGCAGGCTTATCGTCGCTTGGCTCGTAAATATCACCCCGATGTCAACAAAGCGCCGGAAGCGGAGGATCGCTTCAAAGAGATTAATACAGCCTATGAGGTGCTGGCTGAGCCGGAAATGCGGGCACGCTATGACCGCTTTGGTGAAGCGGGTGTCAGTGCTGGTGCCGGTGCTGGCGGCTACCAAGATTTTTCGGATATGGGCGGTATTGCCGATATTTTTGAGAGCTTTTTTGGTGGGTTTGGCGGCGGTGGTGGCGCAGCAGGTCAAAGTACTCGTCGCCGCTCGGCTCCAACCCGTGGAGACGACTTGCGCTTTGATCTAAAGCTAGAGTTTCGAGAAGCGATTTTTGGTGGAGAAAAGCAGATTCGCATCACGCACTTAGAAAACTGCAGTATCTGTCAAGGCTCAGGCGCTAAGCCAGGAACGAGCGCTCAAACCTGTGGAACCTGTCAGGGCGGTGGTCAGGTCAGAAGAGCGACCCGAACGCCCTTTGGGAGTTTTACACAGGTGTCGGTTTGTCCCACCTGTAGCGGAACTGGACAGACCATTTCGGACAAGTGTGATAGCTGCGGCGGAAAGGGACAGAACCAGGTTCCTAAAAAACTTAAAATTACGGTTCCGCCAGGGGTTGATACAGGAACACGGCTTCGTGTATCCAATGAGGGCGATGCTGGACAGCGCAATGGTCCAACTGGCGACCTATACGTTTATCTATTTGTCCAAGAGGATCCTGAGTTCCGCCGAGACGGGATTAATATTTTGTCAGACCTTAAAATTAGCTACTTACAGGCGATTTTAGGGTCTGAACTCACGGTCAAAACCGTAGAGGAAGAGGAAACATTGACCATCCCAGCCGGAATCCAGCCTGGAACAGTCTTAACGCTAGAAAGTCATGGGGTGCCAAAGCTTGGCAACCCTGTTAGCCGAGGCAATCACTTGATTACCGTCTCTATTGAAATACCGACGCGCGTTTCCTCTGAGGAGCGAGAGCTATTGGAGAAGCTTGCCCAAGTTAGGGGAGAACGGACAGGCAAAGGTGGAAATGTTGAGGGATTTTTAGGCGGACTTTTTGGTGGACGATGAGTGAGTTTACTGCGCTCATGCCAGATGCAAAAATTGATTTGCGGGGGACACCTTGCCCTCTAAACTTTGTACGCACCAAGCTAAAGCTTCAGCAGATGCAGCCAGGACTGCTGCTGGAGGTTTGGCTTGACCCTGGGGAGCCGATTGAGCAGGTGCCCGATAGTTTGGTAATGGCTGGCTATGAGATTGAGCGACTAGAGGACAAGACTGACTTTTTTGTGCTTCAGGTGCGCGCGTTGGATACGTCGCAGACGATTGGTGCGCAGCGATCGCCTTCTTCTACTCCGTCTCCATGACGGTTGTGGTCAATCATCAGCCCATTATCGGGACGGTGATTGCCGTACAGGCTAACTTTTATCGCGTCCAGCTCGATCAGCCTGGATCGCCTTTAGCCCAAGCTGAACTCCTCTGCACCCGCCGTGCGCGTCTCAAAAAAATGGGACAGCAGGTTATGGTTGGCGATCGCGTGGTCATCTCAGAACCCGACTGGCAGGGTCAGCGGGGCGCAATTTCTGATGTGTTACCGCGCCGCAGCGAACTAGAACGCCCCCCCATTGCCAATGCTGACCAAGTGCTGCTGGTGTTTGCAATGGCAGACCCTGTGATTGATGTATATCAACTCAGTCGGTTTTTGGTGGCGATCGAAGGGACGCGACTAAAGATTTTGATTGGCCTGAGTAAGGCCGATCTGGTGCCGATTGAAGCGCAGAACGATTGGTGCGATCGCCTTCTCTCTTGGGGCTACACTTCAATCCCCCTCAGCATTCAAACAGGAACTGGCATTGAGTCTATCCGGCAAGAGCTTCAGGATAAGATTACGGTTTTAGCGGGGCCATCGGGGGTCGGCAAATCTAGTCTGATTAATACCCTGGCACCGGATCTCACCCTGCGCGTAGGCAAAATTTCAGAGCATTGGCGCAAGGGCAAACACACGACGCGCCACGTTGAGCTTTTTGAGCTGCCTAAGGGCGGACTGTTTGCGGATACCCCAGGGTTTAGCCAGCCTACGATTCACTGTTTGCCAGAAGAGCTGATTCACCATTTCCCAGAGGGGCGATCGCGCCTAGCTGCCCACACATGCCAATTTACAGACTGCCTGCACCGAGACGAACCCAATTGCGTAGTGAGTGGAGATTGGGAACGGTACGGTGACTATTTAGGCTTTTTAGATGAGGTGATTGCTGCTCAAACGGAACGCCATCAGACCCGTAACCCCGAAGCCCGCACTAAGCGAAAAACAACGCGCATGGGCACTGATAACGACGAACCGCTGCTCGAATTCAAGCGTTACCGTCGAACCTCTCGAAAGACTCAGCATCAGTCTTTCGAGAGACTATATGACGATCTTCAGGAATAGAACTCCTACATCTGGGTCATGGTCTAGATCTATTGAGATAGAGCTAAATTGCAACAACCAAATATAAAGCGGTAGATTAGTCCAAACTCAAGTCAGAAAGACAGAAGCAGGTGAAGCTTAGCCCATAAAAAAACTCTCCTGCTGAACGTCAGCAGGAGAGTTTTCTATCACAGTTGTGAACTAGATCTGAACGATTTCGCCAGCGGCCTGCAAACGCGCCCGCGCCCGTTTGAATTCCTGAACTGCCTGGTAGCGCTCTTGGCGATCGCCGCCTTGGTCAGCTTTCGCTAACCGAGCTTGAGCTGCATCAAGGGCAGTTCGTGCTTCATCACGATCAATGATGTCACCGCGCTCGGCTCCATTGACCAAGATCGTCACTTCGTTGGCATCTACTTCAGCAAAACCGCCACTTAAGGCGATCGACTGCCAGCCTTTGCTTTCGCGCACCCGCAACACTCCAGGCTCTAGAGCAGAGAGTAAAGGGGCGTGGCCTGTCAAAATGCCAAGTTGGCCTGTGGTGCTGGGCAGAATCACTTCTTCTGCGGGGGCATCCCAGACGGTCTTATCCGGTGCAATCACCCGAACGGTTAAGGTCATGGGGTTCTCCTATGGGTGTCTCTTACTTACTTTCCGCTTTGAGCTTCTCACCCTTGGCGATCGCCTCATCAATGTCACCCACCAGGTAGAACGCCTGTTCTGGCAAATCATCGAGGTCGCCAGAGAGAATCTTCTTAAAGCCTGCGATCGTCTTTTCTAGAGAGACGTACTTGCCGGGAGAACCTGTGAACACTTCAGCCACAAAGAAAGGCTGAGACAAGAACCGCTCAATCTTACGGGCGCGGGCGACGACGGTACGATCATCTTCAGACAGTTCGTCAAGACCCAGAATTGCAATGATGTCTTGCAGCTCTTTATAGCGCTGAAGCGTAGACTGCACAGCACGAGCCGTTGCGTAATGCTCTTCGCCCACGATGGAGGGCTGAAGCATGGTAGACGCAGAATCCAAAGGATCCACAGCGGGGTAAATGCCTTTCGCCGCCAAGTTACGGGAAAGTACGGTAGTACCGTCCAAGTGAGCAAAGGTGGTTGCAGGTGCGGGGTCGGTTAAGTCATCCGCAGGGACGTAGACCGCCTGAATGGAGGTGATGGAGCCTTCTAGGGTAGAGGTAATTCGCTCTTGAAGGTCGCCCATGTCTGTACCTAGGGTCGGCTGATAACCCACAGCAGAAGGCATCCGGCCGAGAAGTGCAGACACTTCAGAGCCTGCTTGCACAAATCGGAAAATGTTGTCTACAAACAGAAGCACGTCCTGCTTGTTCACATCACGGAAATATTCAGCCATCGTGAGTCCGGTCAGACCCACCCGCATTCTGGCTCCGGGGGGTTCGTTCATCTGACCGTAAACCAAGGCGATTTTGGACTCGTTGAGGCTATCTTTATTGATAACGCCAGATTCCATCATTTCGTTGTAAAGGTCATTTCCTTCACGGGTTCGCTCGCCCACGCCAGCAAACACAGACACACCACCGTGATTGGTTGCGATGTTATTAATCAATTCCATCATAATGACGGTTTTGCCCACGCCAGCGCCGCCAAACAGACCAATTTTGCCACCACGACGGTAGGGGGTCAGCAGGTCAACAACTTTAATACCTGTTTCAAAGACTGAAGGCTTGGTTTCAAGTTCGGTGAGCTTAGGGGCTGCACGGTGAATGGGGAAGGTTTCTTCATTCCCAACGGGACCCTTATTGTCTACGGGTTCACCGAGGACGTTGAAGATTCGACCTAGGGTTGTTTTGCCTACAGGAACTGAAATCGGGGCACCCGTGTCTACCACGTCCATGCCACGAACCAATCCATCTGTTGCGCTCATCGCAACGGCGCGTACCTGGTTGCCGCCTAAGAGCTGCTGAACTTCACAAGTGACCGAAACGGTCTGACCTGCAGAGTTTTTGCCTTCGATTTTTAATGCATTATAAATTCGCGGCATTTTGCCACTGGGAAACTCGGCGTCCAAGACGGGACCGATAATTTGCGTAATTCGACCGACTTTTGTCTTCTCTGTGGTGGTGACCATGCTCAAGCCTATGTTGTGATGACCTACAATGCTGTAACTTACGGCGCTTTACGTTAAGGCGCATTGCATCAAATCGCCACCTATCAAATTATCACTGAATGGAACCACAAGGTAAACTTTCTTTGCTTAAGTCTCGTATCATTCGCCCTTTGTCAATTTCTACTTCAGATGCAGTTCATATAGAGAAGTAGTCGATGGGCGAGGAATATCTTAAGTGTGACCGCCTTCTATCGCTGTAGCCTCTAACTGAACTTTGTTGTATGGGTCTGCGCGTAAAATTTGAAAGGGGACTTTTGTGAAGGCGATCGCCTCGTCTGAGTGGTCGTATTTGCAGAAAGACCACTGTTCCAGTCCGGTTTCAGAAAATTGCTCGAAATGCATCTGCGTTTGGTCGATGAGCAAATATTCTTGAAAGCTAGGTATGGTTCGATAGGCACCAAACTTGCTCTCTCGGTCGTAGCTTTTTGTCCATTTCGACAATACTTTCACGGGTAGTCCTAAACCAGTAAGGATGCATTGTAGTGATGCACAAAGAACCAGACAGCCCCAATGTGGGATTTGTAAAGTAGTTGGATTTGTGTCACAGAGTAAATCACCTAGGCGTTAATCTGGCTCTTCATAGAAGGGCTTACTCTCGCTGCCTTCCACAGGCCAGTCCTCATTTTCTCCGCCAATAAATAAACGCTCTAGCTGCACAAAGTCTTTGCTAAACTGCACTAGGGCGTTGAGGAGGATATCTAGGGCGATCGCATCACTGGTTCCCAAATCAAACCAGCAGCGTCCCCAGTAGCCTTCGTACTCAAAGTTGCCCATGTTGTGCATGAGCGCCATCATCGAACCAGGGCTTTCGCTGTAGTCGAGGTAGCTAAGATCTAGCCCTGCATCCTGCACCTGGAGATTTTCGGCATTAAATGCACCGAGCTTGCCCATGTAAAACCAAGACTCAAACACCTGCTCTAGGTAGAGCTTTTCTTGCTCGGAAGGGGTGGTTTCAAATTCAATCCAAATCCAAAGGTCAAAGGGATTAAATTCTCGAAATTCAACCTGCATAGTGAGTATGGGTTTCCCGTTGCGGACTCTTGGCGTTCGTCTTCACTGTACCAGCCGCCCATGCCTTTAAGCTAAAATAGCGCAGGCTTAGGTAACGCATCGCGCTTAACCATTGGGCGACTTACGGGATAGGGATGGATTAATGCTACTGATCAAAAACTTGGTTTACCATCCCCCAGCGACCCCTGAGGCGATCTTAAAGCAGATCAATCTAGAATTGGGCGCCCAAGAAATGGGGTTGATTATTGGGCCAAGCGGATCGGGCAAAAGTACCCTGCTCGAAATTTTGTCGGGGCTTGCCACACCCACATCAGGCACACTGCACTGGCGGCGGCAGGCATTAGCGCCCACCGACCTTCAGCAGTTGGCGGGGCTAGTATTTCAGTTTCCAGAGCGGCACTTTTGCGGCGGTTCTGTGGTGGAAGAACTGCGGCTGGGGCATCCTGAAATTTCGACCGATCAGGTTTACCAGGCTTTAGAGTCGTTAGGGCTAGAGCAGTTGTCGCTCCATACTTCGCCGCAGTCGCTGAGTGGAGGGCAGCAGCGGCGGCTGGCGCTGGCGGTACAGCTCATCCGTCAGCCCCATTTGCTGCTGCTCGATGAACCCACCGCAGGACTCGACTGGTCGATGCGTCGTCAACTGATGCAGGTGCTGAAACAGCTTAAGCAGCACTGGAGCCTATTGGCTGTCACCCACGAGCCTGCCGAGCTGTTGGAGATTGCTGATCGCTGTTGGCTGATTCAAAATGGCAGAGTGGAGGCGATTTCTCCTCAAGACCTCAAGCAGCGCCTGAGCGTTAACGCACTGGATCCATTCCATGATGCAGCCCCTTCCGCTTCGTGACGTTGCAGGTTTTCTTTAATAAATGTCTGAGCTTTCTGATCTAACGCTGCCAACTTTCTCAGAAATTTGGCAAAACACACTCAACTGGTGTCCGACTGAGTCACAGCAGGTTCAGTTTCAGGATATTTTGACGCAGCTTTGCGTCCTCAATACGCGCGTCAATCTCACGCGCATCACTAGCCCCGAAGCCTTTTGGGAGAAGCACCTGTGGGATTCTCTCTGGGGCATTCAGCCGTGGCTTAACGGCGAACCGACTCAACTCCGGTGCATTGATATTGGTACAGGCGGCGGGTTTCCAGGCATTCCGGTGGCGATCGCCCTCCCCCTCTCCCACGTCACGCTCTTAGACTCCACCCGTAAAAAGATCACCTGTCTCGAAAGCCTGTGCCAGACATTGCCGTTGTCGAACGCTGCTCCCGTGTGCGATCGCGCTGAGGTTTTGGCGCGGAGTAAGGGCGATCGCGCATCCTATGATATGGCCTTCATTCGGGCGGTTGGCTCTGTCTCTAACTGTGCAGAGTACACACTGCCCTTTTTGAAGGTGGGCGGCACCGCTGTGATCTACCGAGGCCAATGGAGCGTAGAAGAAGAGCAGGTGTTAGAGCAGGTGTTGCCAAAGCTTGGCGCAAAGCTATCAGACCTGCGGAGTACGACCACTCCCCTTACCCAAGCACAGCGTCACTGTCTTTATCTCCAAAAGGTTGAGGTTACGCCCTTGAACGTCCCGAAAAAAATCGGGTCGCCAACCTAAACTTCTTTAGGACTCACTTCTAATAAGTAGATAGGCATAAATCTATGCAACGGGTTTCGGCTTCGCTCAACCCTCGAATCCCGTATTGGTGTGGGTTGAGCAGCCTGTCCTGAGCCTGTCGAAGGGAGCCGAAACCCATTCCCAGCCTGTAACTTTTTTGCTGTCCACCTACTTACTCAGCAGTAGACAACAAAAAAGACTCAATCTCACGAGGATAGACTATCCACGATCGCTCCAAGGGCTGAATGAGCGTTTGCACCAAGGGGGACAGCTCACTAATTTCGGTTAAGCTGCCTGCCTCCGTCTGGAGCTGAATCCCTCGCTGATAGAGCGTATAACCTCGTGTGGTTGCAAACTGAAGCCCCACATAATAGTCTGGGTCTAGGTTTTTTTCTCTAAGACTGGCTTGGGCAGCTTGAAACAGGCGATCGCGCTCCTGTTGATCATACTGACTAATATTTTTGGCCTTAAATAAATTGCGATCGCGGTATCTCGTACACAAATCTCTCAAAATTGCGTCGGCACTTTCGCACCACCGCTGCACATGATAGAGAAACACGCCGTCGTCTGCACTCAAATATTCTTTTAGCGTTAGTTCAGCATTGGATTTAGTTAGCCAAGCGGTCAGGGTTAGATCCGCGTCTAAGTCGCCTACCCCAAGCTGCTGACGGGCGCGATGCATAATGCGCTCTAAGAGCCAGCCAGCCGCAATATTTTTAGAGTGGTTATAGACCTGCACATACATAAAGTAGCGCACCACTAAATAATGCTCGATCGCCGCTAACCCTTTTCGCCCCACCACGAGCTGCTGGCTTGTAGGGTCGTAGTCTAGGGCTAACAAAATGCGGTCTAAATCAATTTTGCCGTAGGAGGCACCCGTGAAATAGCTGTCACGCATGAGGTAGTCAAGGCGATCGCAATCCAACTGACTCGTCACCATCTGACTTACCATCGGCAGCGGATACTGCTTGCGGTAAACGCTCACGATCTCATCCCCTAGCGTGGGCGAGGCTTGGGTTAGCAAGTCCCGCACTTCAGGCGACTCTTGCAGAATGCGCTGGGTCCAATGCTCATGGTTGCCGTGAAAAATTTCCTCACAGGTATGGCTAAACGGCCCATGCCCCACATCGTGAAGCAGCGCGGCGCAGAGCGCGACGGTACGGTGAGGCAACAGTTCTGGGTATCGCTTTGCCAACCGATCAAAGACCAGCCGCGCTACATACATTACCCCTAGCGAATGGGTAAACCGTGAACCCTCCGCGCCATGAAAGGTCAGGCTAGCAGGGCCAAGCTGCCGAATTCGCCGCAGCCGCTGAAAGGCAGGCGTATCAATAAGCTGAATCAGCAGTGCTTCAGTTGGGTCAGCCGCATCCAGCGTAATGGCTCCGTGGAGCGGGTCGTGATAGGTGCGGCTAGAGAGATGTGCCACTAGCAGCCACCTGGGTTTGGGTGAGCTGCTCTACAGCGGCGAGATACTGGCGATCGTTCCCTGAACCCGCAATGCCATCAAAGGTTGCGGCTTCGAGCAATACCTCACGATCTGGCTCAATGCCAACCTTATTAATGTTGCGGTGATTTGGGGTTTCGTAAGTGGCGATCGTCACCGCCAAGCCTGACCCATCGGAGAGGTCAAATAAAGACTGAATCGCCCCTTTGCCAAAGGTGCGCTCTCCTACTAGGGTGGCGCGTCCTGTATCCTGAAGCGCCCCCGCCAAAATTTCGCTGGCGCTGGCGGTACCTCGGTTCACCAATACCACCATCGGCGCTTGGGTAAGGGCAGGTGTAGTTGCCTCAAAGCTGCCCAAAAGCCCGTGACGATCAACGGTGTAGACAATAGGCTGTGGCTCCATCCACAGGTCTGCAATTTCAACCCCAGCCTGAAGCAACCCACCAGGATTATTTCGCAGGTCTAATATATACCCCTTCACTTTTTGGGCTTCTAAGGTTTCAATCGCGGTTTTAAGATCTTTTGTCGCATTGGCATTAAATTGAGCCAGCCGAATATAGCCCAGCAGTGAACCATCCGGTGCTTTGCGAACTTCACTACGGACGGGGTTAATTTCAATGCGATCGCGTTTCAGGGCCACCGTCTCAATCGCTTCGGCCTTACCATCCGCTTTACCAAAATGTTTCACTTCTAAAACCACCACAGTCCCCGTCTTGCCCCGCATCTTTTCAGCGGCTTCATCCAAGGTCAAATCTGTCGTCAGCACGCCGTCTATCTGCAAAATTTGGTCGCGGGGCTGTAGATGAGCGATCGCCGCCGGAGAACCCTCAATAGGCGAAATCACCTCTAAATATCCGGTATCAGCATTCACCGCAATTTGAAGCCCCACCCCCGTTAACTCCCCTGACGTACTGGTTTGCAAACTGCGATACTGAGCAGGCTGAAGCAGCCGCGTGTAGGGGTCATTCAGCGTTGCCAGCATTGTGCGGATTGCATCATAGGTTGCCGCCCGATCCTTCAGCGGCTGCTTTAGAGTCTTTTCTCTAAGCTGCCACCAGTTTTGATGATTAAAGGTGCCGTCTACATACGCCTGGTTCACAATCTTCCAAGTTTCGTTGAGCAGCATCTGATCTGAAGTGAGCGCCAAAGCACTGGGTGCCCAACTTGACCAAAAGATGACCTGAAGCAGAATCGGACAGAGAATTTTAACGAAAGGCTTCTTCATAGTCTACGGATATGTGATCGCTGGGTGCGGACTCTTGATGCGGAGCTATTGCCCAATAACGGCTATATCCCATTGTGGCAACGTAACGCCAAAATCAGCACAAAATCTGGTCATTCAGCCTTCATAACACTTCAAATACTGAGCCGTTTAGCCGCTGAAATGAAGATGAAGACTGTGTTACATTCGTTAATGAATGTGATGTAATTCTTTCATCATTAGCAAATTCAGGAATCATCTGTTTTATGAGCAAAGTGTACGACTGGTTTGACGAGCGCCTCGAGGTTGGGGCACTCGGCGAAGATATCTCCAGCAAGTACGTTCCACCTCACGTTAATATCTTTTACTGCTTAGGCGGTATTACCCTCGTGTGCTTCATCGTCCAGTTTGCCACTGGATTTGCGATGACCTTTTACTATAAACCAACGGTTGCAGAAGCCTTTACCTCCGTTCAGTACCTCATGACGGACGTGAACTTTGGCTGGCTAATTCGTTCCATCCATCGCTGGTCTGCCAGCATGATGGTGTTAATGATGATCCTGCACGTCTTCCGCGTCTACATGACCGGTGGGTTTAAGAAGCCACGGGAATTAACCTGGGTCACTGGCGTAGTGCTGGCTGTCATTACCGTTTCCTTTGGGGTAACGGGCTATTCTCTGCCTTGGGATCAAGTCGGCTACTGGGCCGTCAAAATTGTATCCGGCGTTCCTGATGCTATTCCCGTTGTGGGTGGGCTGATGGTAGAGCTGCTTCGCGGCGGCACCAGCGTTGGTCAATCTACCTTGACCCGTTTCTACAGCCTCCATACTTTTGTTTTGCCTTGGCTCATTGCAGTCTTCATGCTGCTGCACTTCCTCATGATTCGCAAACAAGGCATCTCAGGTCCTTTGTAAGCCGAACATCCACTCTCTGCCGACCTTTTGAAAGAGAACCACTCAAACTATGGCAAAAATCATCATCAAACCGGATCTCAGCGATCCGCAGCTTAGAGCAAAGCTGAAAAAAGGCATGGGTCACAACTACTACGGCGAACCCGCTTGGCCCAATGACCTGCTCTATATGTTCCCCGTGGTCATCATGGGTACAATGGCGCTGTGCATTGGCTTAGCCGTGCTTGACCCCGCTTTAGTGGGCGAACCTGCAAACCCCTTTGCAACGCCCCTCGAAATCCTTCCAGAATGGTATCTCTACCCTGCGTTTCAAATTCTGCGCGTTGTGCCTAACAAATTGTTGGGTATTGCACTCCAGACCGCGATTCCTTTGGGCTTAATGCTGATTCCATTCATTGAGAACGTCAACAAGTTCCAAAATCCGTTCCGTCGTCCAGTGGCAACCGCCGTATTCCTGTTTGGAACGGTGTTTACGCTGTACCTAGGCATTGGTGCAACCCTTCCCATTGACAAGTCTTTAACCCTGGGTCTGTTCTAACCGGATTTGATGTCCATAAAAATTGACGGTTCATACACAAAGCCGGAGCAGTATATGCTCCGGTTTTGTTTTAAGGGTCGGTATCTGAAACTTAGAGTCGTAAATTAAATAATCTAGAGAATTGCTTAGAAGCGATACGCTTTACACTCCCTCATCCCCTAGCCCCTTCTCCCTGGGGAGAAGGGGAATTAGATTTGCTCCCTCTCCCTAGGGAGAGGGTTGGGGTGAGGGGCGTTTGAGTTTTGTCAGGCAATCAGAATTGGACTGCTTCGGTCTTTCAATAATCCGTCTAAACCGTCGGCCCAAGACCTGCCGCACCTGCATACACTGCAAAATCGCCTAGCTCATCTTCAATGCGAAGCAGTCGGTTATATTTTGCAACCCGCTCACTACGACACAGCGAACCCGTCTTGATTTGTCCAGCTCTGGTTGCCACCGCTAAATCGGCAATAGTGGTGTCTTCTGTTTCGCCAGAGCGATGGCTGATGATGGACTTAAACCGATTGCGCGTCGCAAGGTCAATGGTTTGCAACGTCTCCGTCAGGGAGCCAATTTGGTTGAGCTTAATGAGGATGGTGTTTGCCGCCTTTTGCTCAATACCCTGGCGCAGCCGCGTAATGTTGGTGACAAATAGGTCATCGCCGACGATTTGGACTTTATCGCCCAGTTTTGCCGTCATGAGCTGCCAGCTTGCCCAGTCATCTTCATAGAGTGGATCTTCAATAGACACAATGGGATAGCGGCTCACCAACCCAGCCATGTAATCAATTAGCTCCGCTGGGGAGTGTGCCGTACCGTCGTAGGTGTACTGCCCATCCTTATAAAACTCACTGGCGGCGACATCTAGGGCAAGGGATACTTCAGCACCAGGCTTGTAACCTGCTTTCTCAATGGCAGAGATTAGTAATTCCAGCGCCTCTTGATTAGAGCCAAGGTTAGGAGCAAACCCACCTTCGTCGCCCACACCCGTCAGCAAATTTTTGGACTTCAGCACTTTGCTGAGCGCCTCAAACACCTCAGCACCCCAGCGCAATGCCTCCCGAAACGTGGGGGCACCGTGGGGCACAATCATAAACTCTTGGATATCAACGTTGTTGTCGGCATGGGAACCGCCGTTGATGACGTTCATTAACGGCACAGGCAATAGATTAGAGAGTGGTCCACCCAGGTACCGATACAGCGGCAAATCTAAAGAAGAAGCGGCGGCTTTTGCTGTGGCAAGAGACACGCCTAAGATAGCGTTGGCTCCGAGGTTTGTTTTATTAGGGGAGCCATCTAGGTCAATCATGACCTGATCAATCTCGGACTGGTTAAGGGCATCGAGGCCAATCAGCTCTGACTGGATCTCGGCGATGACGTTTTCAACGGCCTTGAGTACCCCTTTGCCACCATAACGGCTAGCATCATCATCTCTTAACTCATGGGCTTCAAAGCTGCCCGTTGAAGCGCCGCTGGGAACTTGGGCAATGCCATAAGCCCCACAGTCTAAGACGACTTCTGCTTCAATGGTGGGCCGCCCACGCGAATCTAAAATTTCGCGCGCGTTGATTTCGGCGATCGCAGTGTCTTGCATGTGCGTAAAGTTTCCCTATAGCTCAACTCAGTTCTGTTCTGCTGCGCGATACCGTCATAGATCGGGCGTCGCGCAATGCTTCTAAATAATCCTAGGGGGGAATGCGTCAGAATGTAACTGCGAAGAATACACTTCTGACCTATTAAGAGGGTTTTTGTCATGCGATTCTTACACACCATGCTGCGAGTGACACATTTGGGGCGATCGCTGGCCTTTTACTGCGACATTTTGGGCATGAGTCTCCTGCGCCAAAAAGACTATCCCGATGGCAAATTCACCCTTGCGTTTGTGGGTTACGGCGATGAGTCAGACCAGACGGTTTTAGAATTGACCCACAACTGGGGGGTAGATAACTACGAACTGGGCAACGCCTACGGACATATTGCCTTGGGTGTAAATGATATCTATGCAGCCTGTCAAGACATCAGCACAAAGGGCGGCAAGGTAACACGCGCCCCTGGCCCCATGAAGCACGGCAGTACGATCATTGCGTTTGTGGAAGATCCTGACGGCTATAAATGGGAGTTAATTCAAACGAGTGCATCGCTAAAGATACCCAGCTCAGAAAATTGAACACCGCAAATTAAAAGAGGCACAATCTACAGAATAAGAGCCTAAATTTTGGCACCTTGCGTATCCAACCCAGCGCTCTCCTTAGGAAGCGCTAATCGGTCGAGAAAAGAGAAAAAGCTGCATCAGGTCATAGAATCAAGGCGTTATCCCGTACCGATCCGGTTATGGCCTCGGACCAAAGAAATTAAAAAGTATGGCGCGAAGACACTCTAGTTCGCCGCTGGGTTGAAAACTTGGAAAGACGGATCCTTCTCCCCAACCCCATACTTGACCCAAATTAATGTAGATAATTCTCAATGTCGTAATGCCCTTGAATACCCTAAGCCATGCTGACCCCAACTAGAGTTGGGGTCAGCATGGCAAACGCGCTTAAATAGGCTCCTCCTCAGTGGATCCCAACCAAGTAGGACAGTTTAGGCGACTGCTGTCATAACTCAGCCCGGGTCAAACCTTAAAAACTTGAGTCAATCATGTAAAATCTAAACGTCGAAAGATATATCGAAAAGTGGAATTAGACGAGAAGCGGCTTAGCAAAATTCTCAAACACACACAAACGGCTCCATAATGTCGAAAACCGAGTCCTCCAAAGTTCCTCAGTCACTAAGGGTGCCCAGAGTAAATAAGGCAGAATGAGCCAGAGTAGATATCGCCAACCGCGAGGTCTCAAGCGTCTGAAAGACATCACATCAGTTAACTGACTGTGCATCGGTCTCTCAGTCTCAACTCAAAAGACACAGTCTGATTTTTCTTCATAACCAGAAATTAGCCTTACCTCAACCTCACTAGGGCAAGATTGAGGAGGTGGCGCAGAGTGTCAAAGGGAGACCTTCACACAGAAAACAACAGGCGTAAATCAGGGCACAAGAAGTTTACATATTCCCAAGTTTGGGAATATGTAAAGCCAAGTCTTTATGAGGATCACTAAATGAAAGGGATTATTTTAGCAGGTGGATCGGGCACTCGGCTATATCCAGTCACGCGGGTGCTATCAAAACAGCTAATGCCTGTGTACGACAAGCCAATGATTTACTATCCGCTTTCAACACTGATGCTAGCGGGGATTCGTGAGATTCTGATTATTTCAACGCCGCAGGATTTACCGCTGTTCTATCGTCTTTTAGGAGATGGAAGTCAGTTAGGGATAAAGCTTATGTATGAGGAGCAGCCAAAACCAGAGGGCTTAGCTCAGGCATTTATAATTGGGCGTGAGTTTATTGGGGGTGATACTGTTGCACTTATTTTGGGCGACAACATATTTTACGGAGAGTCTTTGAGTGAGAAACTTCAGGCAGCCAGTGAGCTAAAAACAGGAGCCATTGTGTTTGGATACCAAGTGAATGACCCACAGCGTTATGGAGTGATGGAATTCGATGCCCAAGGCAGAGTAACTTCTATTGAAGAAAAACCTTCAAATCCTAAATCTAACTTTGCCGTGACAGGACTATATTTTTATGACAATCAAGTGGTTGATATTGCAGGTCAATTACAGCCATCTGCACGAGGAGAACTAGAAATAACAGATATTAATAAGGTTTACCTAAATCAAGCGCAACTGAACGTACAGGCTTTAGGGCGTGGAGTGGCATGGCTTGATACAGGGACTCATGAGAGCCTATTACAGGCGTCAGCATTTGTAGAAACAATTGAACAACGTCAGGGACTAAAAATTGCCTGTATCGAAGAGGTAGCTCACAGGATGGGCTATATCACATCCGATCAGGTAATATATCTCAGTCAAGACTTACAAAAAAATGACTATGGACAATATCTCCTAAAAATAATTAAAACAGAGTGAGGTATCTTTATCTCTTTTAAAAATAGGAGAAATATTTAACACCTAGGAAGTTTCTGAGCAGAAATTCACTCTTTTTAGTAGAGTCGCTGAGAAGTCAGACTCAAAAGCTAAAACCTCTAATTTTTCGTTCGAGACACCTACCCAAAAGCCTCCTATCTTCGTAAGAATCAACCTTTTTTTAACATCCTCTTAGAACAAAATTAAAAGCTTAGACAAGAAAAGTTTTAAAACTTTTTAAGACTATCATTGTAGATGAAAGCTTTGATTCTACTCAAGGAATCAAAAGTACAATTGAGTTCTATAATAGCAGTCTCAAAGATCTTAAGTTATGGCGTCTTCCCGAATAATTACCTTAAAAGAGTTTCAAACTTGAGACGACACAAAAGTATAGGGCTGATTCTAAATATAGAAATACAGAGAAAAATTGATCAATCAATATGCTAAAGAGACTAATCAATGACAAAGAAATAAAAGTAATTTTCAAAAAATCTACCTCTGTATTTATTATAAATATTATTGGAACAATTTTTGCCTTTGGCTCAAATATACTGATGACTCGCAGTTTAGGAGCTAAAGAATCAGGGTACTATTTCCTATCATTTACTGTAATGACAGTTTTATCAGTAATATCAAAGCTTGGGATAGGAAATTATATTTTAATAGCGATAGCATCAAATTCATCCAAGCCAGAAAAGTTCAACGTTCAAGAATTTTTCAATAAAAGCATTAGCATCGTTTTTATTTTTAATTGCCTAGCTTCCACTATCCTATATTTTAATTCGGATTTTATCGCCATAAAGCTATTCAATTCATCCCATTTTTCAGATGTATTAAGATGGTCTTCCATAGCCGTATTTTTAACATCAGTAAGTGATGTACAGAGCAAAACACTTCAAGCTCTGAAGCGAATTAAAACCTCATCATTAGTTCAAAATACTATTAGATCAGTAATAATGTTTACGCTTCTAATACTTTTTAAGAATATTAATCAGGCGTATAGTGTAGTAGTGCTCTACATCATAGGAAGCCTTACATCATGCATTGTGGGGAACATATATGTAAGAAAAAGTATTCGTCTTCAGAGTATAGAGGAATTAAATGTAAGTACAAGTGCAAGTATAAAATCTATCGTCAAGGAGAGCCTACCACTTTACTGGGTTGACCTTTGTAACTTGCTAATGAATTGGAGTTCAATTATTATATTAGGTATATTTAGCAATGCTGAAGATATTGCAAGCTACAGCATTGCTAATAAATTATCACTTCTAGTTAGCTTTTTTTTGGTAGCTGTAAATAGTTCTATTGTACCAAGCTTTCCAGAATATTATAATTCTGGCAACATTGAAAAACTGGAGTCTGTAGCAAGAAAATCTACACTTTTGATGCTAGTCATTGCAGGGCCAATATTTTTGATATTTATGCTATTTTCCGGTCAGATTATGAGCCTATTCGGGGAAGAATTTTCTAGTGATGGGCTGATACTAACAATCCTGTCTCTAGGCTCACTAATTAATTTAGGATGTGGTTCAGTCGGTTATCTCTTAGTAATGAGTGATAACGTTAAAATATTTCGAGATCTGACACTTCTAGCCGGAATCCTAAATGTATTATTTAACTTTGCATTAGTACCATTATTCGCTGATTATGGTGCTGCTCTGGCAAACGCCGCATCTATAGTCTTTTTGAATGTATCCTCTGCAATATATGTAAGAAAGAAACTAGGTTTTTTTGCAACCCCATTTCTACCCAAAAGAAAAACCTATGGCAATATTGTTTAAGTTAGGGGGAATTCTTAGGAGCCTTAAAAAATGATATGTCTTCAACGCAAAATTCTAAGAGAGAGGCAACACCAATCCAGATTGCTAGAGTTCCAGGTAAGCCTCATAATATAGTTCACTATAATCTTTAAGGAAGTCTTGCCGCCATCAAAGCCTAATCTGTAAATTTTCTTTTCCGCTAACTCTGATCAAGTATCGTATTTTAGATTTGAACTGGCTTTGTTTGAAGGGACATCTGCTGAAAGACATAATATAAGATTATCTATAGTTTTCGCCAGTTGTTTTATTAAGATATAAGATTAATTTTTATGCTATTCAAAATATTTTCAGCTATTCAGAGCATTGAATATATCATAAGCACTTATTATACATATGCTAGATATATCCCATACTTTCAAATTAAGGGTAAAAACAGAATTCTGACGGGAGTTACTCTAAAAGAATTTAAGTCTAAATCTAATAGTCACTTAAAAGTATCTCTAGAAGGAGATAATCAAATTGGAAGATATACAATTTTTCAAGGCTCATCAAAAATCTATTTTGGTGAAGGTACATCATGTGGCGATTTTTGCATATTTGGCTGCAACGAAATGATTAATATTGGTAAAAATGTAATGATTGCAGCTCATGTTTCTATACGTGATACTGATCATCAATTCGCTGATATTTCACTCCCAATGAAGAGCCAAGGCATAGTTACAAGTAAAATTATTATTGAAGATGATGTTTGGATAGGCCATGGAGCAGTTATTCTAAAAGGGGTAAAAATAGGTAAGGGATCAATTATAGCCGCTGGAGCAGTAGTAACTAAAAATGTTGAAAATTACACTATTGTAGGAGGTGTACCTGCTAAGGTAATAAGGTCAAGACTTAAATAGGCAATCCATTTAAGCCTAAAATCATTAGCTTAAGACGAGTAATAATAAAGAACTCAGCGCCAAGCTTTATATCTTAAAGTTTTTTTCGAGAGGGGTTGTAGAGTAAGAATATATTAATAGAGTTTATTTTATATCCTAACAATCTTAATTAAGTCATTACACTTCGTATTTGAACTTACGAATTTCAAATTTAACATCTGAGCATCAGAAAAATAACTAGAGCAAAAAATGACCAGCACAACCTCGGATATAATCAATTTTTTTGTCATTGGAGCACAGAAAGCTGGAACAACTTCACTTCATTTCTATTTAGATACATTTCAGGATATAACTCTTCCTACTTCTAAAGAGTCTCCTCGATTTTGTCTATCTAGTCCTGAAAGTTCTGCACATAATCTTTTAGATATATATCAGGTAATTAAACCAAGGAGTATTCTAGGGAAAGTTACGCCTCAGTACTCATGTTACTTAGGATCTGCTCAAAATATTTATAAATACAACTCAAGCTCAAAAATCATACTCATCGTAAGAAATCCTATTGACAGAGCATATTCTCACTACATGATGAATAAAAGGAGAGGAAAAGAAAAGCTCTCATTTGAAGAAAGAGTAGTTAGTATACTTTCTTCTAAAGTGGCTTTTGATGACTTTTTAATATCTAATAATGATATCAATTACGAGCTAAATAAAATTCTATTGTGGGGCTGCTATGGAGAAATTCTAAGTAAGTATAGCAAGCACTTTTCAGAGAAATCAATCTTAATCATTAATTCTATTGATCTCGAAAATAATCCATCAAATGTTATACGTGATATTAGATTTTTTCTTGATCTGCCTATTTCTCAAGAAAACAAGAATATTGTTTATGATAGGTATCATTCAGGAGGTAACACAACTAAACTTCCAAGATTAGAAAATTTTACACGTCTTCCAATCGTTCAAAAAATAAAAGAATATACTCCAAAAAGATGGAGACAAAATACGATAATTAAGTCTTTAAAGTTTAATTATGAAATTTGGAATGTGAAAAAGTCAATTGACAAGCAAATTCCTTTAAGCTCTCTAGTATATGAGGAGCTGGTAGAATTTTATAAGGCCGATATTGAAAAGAATTCAAGACTTGAACAATATTTAGAAACTTGGTTCAGAAAAGACTTTTTGCAAGAAGGGATCTCAGTAAATATGTAATGGGTTTTAATTAAATTTACACATGTATGATGAAATACTCCCTTCCCTTTGATAGATTAAGAAAAGATCTATAAACTAGGAGAGAAAAAGTCTTTAAGATATATTATTAATAGTGCTTACAATTATAAAATTGTTTAATAGTTATGCTTAACTTCTGGTTGTAGCTTTAACAGTTAGATTTCCGTATAAATGAGGACATTTCAATTTATAAGATTTGTCTATCATTTTTATCTCTTAAAGAAAGAGGAAGATTCAAGGTTACAGGTAAATTCAATTACTGAGATTCTCACAGATGGAACAGTCTCTCTATTTTATTAGAGAGGTCAGCCGCCTGAGGGAGAAATTCCAGATGTTTTATAAAATTATGAAGAGGTAAAAGTATTCCAGGAGTAAACTTATAATGTACAGCTTTGAGACATTCATTCTAATCTAGGTGTTCCTGAGTTAAAGAATGCTTTACCAGTAAAGATGTTTTCAATATTTATATGCACTGAACACATAGGCCGGTCTGATGATCCTTTGGGACTGCAGAGCAGGTAAGTAGCCTTGAGTAATAGCAAGAAATACCAAAACGCACTGCTCCGTTGAGCTATCTACTCTCTTCGTAGGGCAAGGCAGTATTGCCTTAACTGAGGCTTTAAGAATAGTGAAATCTTAAAAGCTCAAACCCTTATTCAAGACCATATCAGGTTATTGTGATTCCGGGCAGATCCATTTTATATTGTCTAAGAAAGGTAAGATTGGCTAAAGATATCAAATATATAGTCTTAATGTATGCTTAGAACTAGCTTAAATAAGGAGAAATCACAAACTAGCCGACTTGTATGGAATCGATTCTGGTAAATTAGTGATCTTCGCTAAAATAGAAGCCTTATATTGTAGATGGCCTCTACAAGTCTTTAATTTTGTTAAAATATCTTAGATAGGCATGAATATTTATTTACATATTGGCACCGAGAAAACTGGTACAACTACTTTACAGAACTTTTTATATTTAAATAAGGATAAATTATTAGAGAGCGGCTATTATTATCCAAAAAGTGCTGGGTTAAGAAATCATCAAAGACTTTCAATAGCTGCCTATAACTTGGAAAAAAGAGATCCTTACACTCGGTTAAACAACATAAATAGCGATAGGGTTCTGGAAAGCTATCAAAATATTATTGTAAAAAGGCTTAAATCTGAGTTGAATTGCGTTCAACAGCCTAATATCATATTCTCATCAGAACATATCCAGTCTAGACTTACGTCTTTATCCGAAATTCAAAGACTAAAAGAAATATTAGTTAGCCTTGGTGCTATAAATATTATTGTTATCGTCTATTTACGTAATCCTGTAGAGATTGCTAACTCTTTGTATTCAACGGCTATTAAATGTGGGTCTGAAGCAATTCATCCTTTTAGACCTAGTCACGAATATATTAGGCATATTTGTGATCATAAAAGTACGATAGAGAACTATACAGAGGTATTTGGAAAAGGAGCTGTAGTGCCCCGTATTTTTGAAAGCTCTACATTAGAAGGTGGGTCACTTCTTAAAGATTTTATTAATGTAGTTGGCTTGACATGGGATCCTAACTATATTATCCCCAATAGCCTAAATGAGAGTTTATCAGTTAATGGTTTAGAGATTCTCAGAAGATTTAATACTAAAGTGCCACGATTTATCAATGAGAGAGAAAATCCCTTGAGACGAAATATTGTTGAATATTTTGAATTACATTTCGCAGGAAGTACACTTAATAAGTATGTAATGCCACAATGGCTAATTGATGAGTACGAGGATAACTTTATAGAATCCAATGAATGTGTACGAAAAACCTGGTTTCCTGAGCGGAAAGCTTTATTTCAAAAGTATACATCTCCAACTAATTTTGCACAAAATATTCCTGATGCTGAGCTTGATAACCTTTCAAATATGCTTGCTAATATTTGGATTGACAATTATCCTTCGCTGAAACATTTTAGTCATTTTGTAAATAAAGCAAGCCTACTATCGGGTCCGTTTTCAAGATTTGCACGTTGGGCTTATATAAGGTATTTCTAATTTACACTTAAAAGAGGCATTGTTGCATAAGTGGAATCTAGGACAGAAATCCCCCTTTATTGAGGTTGGATTAAGCAGCAACTGGAACACTGACAGGCTTACCCAATTGAATCATCCGGTTCAGCATCGCGCATTGACACAATAATTCTGTCGCCTGATT
>JANPLU010000089.1:0-6835 GCA_031422435.1 Acaryochloridaceae cyanobacterium VAR_48_metabat_390 | reverse complement strand
GAGCACAATGGGCAACCAAGAATGTCCCTCAGGTTCTCAGACATCGGTGTGCTTACCTTAATGGTTATTTCTCGATATCGCTTCAATTAAAAAATGTTGCCTAAGTATTTCTACTCATCGCAAAAGTGAGATGCTCCCGATCGCATTTGTGTACGGGTGTGATTAACCAGAGGCAACGTTAGCGCGAACGCAGCCAATTTTCCAGATCCGCAGCACTAGAAAAATCGAGTAACGCTTCGCCCAGTAACTCTAAATGCTCAAGGGAGAGACATTCAAACTGCGATCGGGTTTCTGGAGTCAGCTCTCCAATGCGACGTGCTAAGAGGCGGAAAATAAGCGATCGCTCACGTTGTAAACCTCTCTGCTCACCCCGTTGTTCAGTTTGCTGCTCCCATTCCAGATAAGCTTGCGATAAAACCATCATTAGCTCCTCATCTGCTGCGGCTTGACCCGTAATCTCAAGGCTAGACTGAACTGTTCCGAAGGGGGCAAGAAACTCTTCGAGCAGAAGCTTTGAGAATTGGTCGAAGGAGTTTTTTGCCATGCTTTCACTAATGCAAATCGTCCTTCATCATGCCATCGCTGATGGGGGGTGATCGATTACAACCCTCGCTTTAGGATATTTACAGCGACCAAAAAAGATAACAGCGCGTCAAATAACCTCCGCCAACTCCGTCTTTTATGGCTTGCAGCATAAGCACCTACGCAGTCTCCTATTTGTTCTACCTGCAAATGCACTAGGAAAAGGGAACTGAATCAGTATGATTGTAGGATTATGCATTGATCGACACTGCCGCGCATGAGCCAACCTAATCCGCCTCGCTCTAAAACCGTCCTGACGAACCTAACGCGGGTTGTTCAGAACTTTCAGGAACGGGTGCAGTTTTCTAAGCTAGTCCTACGCAAAGATGCCAGAGTGCCAGAGCTTTGGGTGCAGGAGCCTGGAACCGATGAAGCCAAAGTTTATCCGCTGCTGGGCGATCGCTACACCATTGGGCGCAGTTCTAAAAGCAGCGATATTGTGGTGCGCACGCCAATCGTAAGCCAGCTCCACGCCACCCTTAAGCGCGACCCCAAACACCGTCGCCTCTTTACAATCCGTGATGAAAAGTCCACCAACGGCATTTTCCGAAATCGCCGTCGCGTTAAAACCTATGAGCTATCTCACAAAGACGTTTTAACCCTAGGCCCCCCAGATCTAGAAGCCGCCGTTCGGGTGCAGTTTATCGATCCGCCGCCTTTGCCCATCAAGCTGCTACGGTTTGCGCTCTACGGCATCAGCGGCTTATTTGGGGCAGTTGCAATCGGCACGGCGATCGCCTGGCAAAATATTCCGGTAAATCCACTCCCAACTTCTCAGCAAGGCCCGGTGGTGGTGTTGGCGCGTGACCAGACCCCCTTAGTACAGGTGCGGCTGCAAGGGCACGTCGAGTTAAAAAACCTCTCAGACTACTCCCCCCACGTCATTCAGGCATTGCTGGCCTCCGAAGACAGCCGCTTTTACTGGCATATTGGCGTAGACCCCCTCGGCATTATCAGAGCCGTAGTCACCAATCTCACGGGCGGAAGCCTTCAGGGAGGAAGTACCCTAACCCAGCAGCTTGCGCGCAGCCTTTATCGAGGGTATGTGGGCACTGAAGATTCTTTAGGTCGTAAGGCTAGGGAAGCGATTGTTGCGCTCAAGCTAGAGGCGTTTTATAGCAAAGACTTTCTACTGCTAAACTACCTCAATAAGGTGTATCTGGGCGCTTACGCCAGCGGTTTTGAGGACGCGTCTCAGTTTTATTTTGGTAAATCCTCCAAAACCCTCAGTATTGCTGAGGCTGCAGCCTTGGTGGGCATTTTGCCCGCGCCCAATAGCTTTAACCCTGTGCAAAACTACAGTGCCGCCGTGGAGTATCGCAATCGCGTTATCACTCGGATGGCAGAACAAGGCCGCATTTCTAATGCAGAGGCAGAGCGGGCGCGGCGATCGCGCATTGAAATAAGCCCCAAGGCCAAAGCCCAGCTCCAGAGTGCGATCGCCCCCTACTACTACAGCTACGTCTTTGACGAAGTTGAGCAGCTTTTAGGCAAAGATCTTGCCCAAGAAGGCAATTTTATTGTAGAGACTGCTCTCAATCCTAGTGTTCAAAGCAAAGCAGAAGCTGCCCTTGCCAGCACCATTGACAACGAAGGTTCCGCCTCTGAGTTTTCCCAAGGGGCGCTTGTCACCCTAGATTTTCGCGCGGGCGAAATTTTAGCTATGGTGGGGGGGCGAGACTATCGTAAAAGTCAGTTTAATCGCGCCACCCAGGCCTTGCGACAGCCTGGATCGACCTTTAAGATTTTTACCTACACGGCGGCTCTTGAAGCAGGCATTTCCCCCAGCGAATCCTTTTCCTGCGCACCCTTAGATTGGGGTGGACAGCTCTTTTCTGGCTGTAGCAATGGCGGGTCAGGATCTATAGACATGGCGACTGGGGTCACGCTTTCAGAAAACCCCATTGCCCTTCGGGTGGCTCAGCGCGTTGGCCTAAGCCGCATTATTCAAACGGCAAAACGATTGGGGGTTCAATCAACGCTCAAAGCAGTTCCTGGACTGGTGCTAGGCCAAAGTGAAAGCACTCTGCTCGAAATGTCTCGTGCCTACGCGGTGATTGCCAACCAGGGCCGTCAAAATACGCCTATGGCAATTCGTAAAATTTTAGATGCAGGGGACTGTCAATCGCTTCAAAATATTAAGACCTGTCGAGTCATTTACGACCATAGCCAGGATCTCCAGCAAAGCCTTCAGCCGCTTTCTCCAGACGTGGCGAATGCGATGACTCAGCTCTTAACGGGCGTGGTGCGCTCTGGGACGGGACGAGCTGCCAGCCTAGGGCTAGGAGAGGCTGGCAAAACGGGCACAACTAACGACAATCGCGATCTTTGGTTTATTGGCTTTATTCCCAACCAAAATCTATTGACGGGTATTTGGCTGGGCAATGACGATAATAAGCCGACCTACGGCAGTAGCGGTCAGGCGGCTGCACTGTGGGGTCGGTTTATGAGAACAATCTTGTGATACTTGATGCTTTGTTAACTCAGGTAAAGAAATTAAATGTTATATAAAGAGATGTAAGCTTTAACAAGCAAGGTTTTTGGAGCGCCAACTGTGGAAGAGCAGCCAGCGTTCGTCGCTGAAGTCAATGTTCAAAAATTGGTGTTAACAGCGCTAGTGTTTATAGCGATTGCAGTTGTAGCGATCGCTGGCGTTTACTCTTGGCAGCACTCTGACCCCTACGTGCAGTCGGTACAGGCCATTCGCGGTGATGTAATTCGCGGTAACGCTATTTTTCAGATGAATTGTGCAGGGTGCCACGGAACTTTAGCAACGGGAAAAGTAGGGCCTAGTTTGCTGAAGGTGTCAAGTCGGCGATCGCAGCTTAGCCTCATGGATCAAATCACCAGTGGTAAGACGCCTCCCATGCCAAAATTCCAAGCGAGTCCTTCCGAAATGGCTGATTTGTTGAGCTATCTCAAAACGCTTTAAGGTCTCCTGCTTATCCTTGGAACGGACACAATCCCGTAAACGCATAAAGATAAAGCCTGTCCTTCAGAGTAAGAACAGGCTTTATGGCGTCAAAACTTACGTTTTAGCGCCGTTAAGCAACGGCTGCGTTTAAAGCAGTTTTTAGGAGGGCGGCCTTGTCGATTTTCTCCCAGGGAAGATCTAAGTCAGACCGACCAAAATGTCCGTAAGCCGCAACATCCTGATAAAAACGACCGCCCCGTTCTGCCACCAGACGACGCAGACCGAAATACTCAATCATTCCGGCTGGACGCAGCTCAAAATTGGCTTTGACTAGCTCCAGCAACTGCTCGTCGCTGACCTTGCCTGTCCCAAACGTATCCACAAAGATGCTGACCGGTCGCGCCACGCCAATGGCATAGCTCAACTGCACTTCACACTTCTCGGCTAGCCCTGCCGCCACAATATTTTTAGCCACATAGCGACAGGCATAGGCTGCACTGCGATCAACTTTTGTTGGATCTTTGCCAGAGAAGGCACCCCCGCCATGACGGGAGTAGCCGCCGTAGGTATCTACAATAATTTTGCGCCCCGTTAGCCCAGAATCGCCTTGAGGACCACCCACCACAAACTGACCTGTGGGATTGACTAAAAACTTCGTATCGCTATCGGGCTTAATGGCTAAATCTTCAAAGATTGGCTCCACCACCATCGACCACAGATCCGCCTTAATTTTGGCCTGAACGCTCGCCGGATCTTTAATATCACCAATTTCAGGCGCGTGCTGGGTTGAAACCAGAATGGTGTCAATACTCACCGGACGACCGTCTTCGTAGGCCACCGTTACCTGAGTTTTGCCATCGGGGCGGAGGTAGGGCAACTGCTGCGTTTTTCGCACTGCTGCCAGACGACGGGCAACGCGGTGCGCCAAACTAATGGGGAGCGGCATCAATTCAGGGGTTTCATTGCAGGCAAACCCAAACATAATGCCTTGGTCACCTGCCCCCGTCTGGTCAAAGATTTCTTCGCTGCTTTGCTCACGGGTTTCGTGGGCCGCATTGACGCCTTGAGCAATGTCTGGAGACTGCTCATCTAAAGCCACTAAGACCGAACAGCTATGAGCTGCAAAACCGTTAACGGAGTCGGTGTAGCCAATTTCAGAAATTTTTCGACGGGCTAGATCTACAAAATTAACCTGGGCTTTAGAGGTGATTTCACCCGTAATTAGCACCAAACCCGTATTGACCACAACTTCCGCTGCCACCCGACTTGCGGGGTCTTGGGTCAACAATGCGTCAAGAATGGTATCAGAAATCTGATCGCAAATCTTGTCGGGATGTCCTTCGGTAACAGATTCTGAGGTAAATAGGTAGCGCTTTGACAAGGTAGAGCCCTCTCTTCTAAGTTTTTGAACGAATCATTTCAGCCGATGAAATATTTAAGAAACGCTATTTCTGTGATGATATTTTGGTTTTATCAGCATATCGAATTTAGAGTTTATTCATCATCTCACACCATTTGCAACTCGCTGGTGCGATCAATCACGCAATTCGCCTGGGAGATCGCCACCTTAGTCTGCCAGCCCCAGCTCACACCAATGCAGCCCGCGCTATGGGCAGCACGAGCCATCATCATATCGAGGGTAGAGTCACCCACCATTAAGGTTTGCCCTGGAGATACAGCTAACTGGTGACAGATCGCTTCGTAAAACCTAGGGTCTGGTTTACTGAACTCGCTGCCATTGTCTACACCCTGGTATGCCGAAATGTTAGAGGAAAGCTGATAGGTCTCTATAAATTCTTTTACAGATGTGGTGGTGTCGGCGGATAAAATCCCCAGCTTTAGTCCAGCCTGGGCAAACTGCGCAACCCAGTCGCCAATATCGGCGAACAGCGGCGTATGAACGGCCTTGGGTTTGAGATAGCTATCGGCTTCTTGAAACGCCCCTACGGCAATCTGAAGTGCCTCTGCCCAATCTCGACCGGTTTCACTCACGTAGGCAGCGGCAGCAATTTCGTTCTCGCGGCGGCTCCCCACGGCTAACAGTCCAGCCGGATTAATGCCTGACGGCTCTAAGCCAAAGGCCAGCAGCAGCGGCTCTTGTACGCCTGGGATTTTGGCATCTACCAGCCGCGCCCGTTTTTGACCCAAGCTTTTGAGATAAACCTCAACGTTGGCAAGGGTACCGTCTTTATCAAAAATAATGGCCTGTATATTCTCGAATGTTTGATCTCGGCAGCGGATTGTTGCCACAGCGAAAAGCCCTATGTTGCAAAATGGTCATTCACTGGAGAATATCAGGGTTAAGAAACCACTTTCCGTTTCCTCAGTTTTGGAAACAATCTTGAACCAACGCCGTTACTCTCCTTTGCGGATAAACAGCACAGGGCAAGGTGACTGTACCCGCACGTAGTCTGACGTGGAGGTGCCCAACAGCCGATCAAGGTCGGGCAAACTACGAGCAACAGAAGGACGGCGATCGGGGGAGCCTAGCACCAATAAGTCGGCATGGCTTTCTTCAGCAATGCGGCAAATGGCTTCGCCGGGTTTGCCCGACATTGCCACACACTGATAGGTGATGCCGTACTGCTTTGCCGCGGCGATCGCCGGAGCCAACAGCGGGTCGCGCTCTGCTTCGGCGGGGGTGAGCATGGTGCGATCGGTTGGGTTGGGGACGACGTGCGCCAAAATGAGTTTGCCGCTCTTATTATCTCGCAGAAGCTTCAGGGCAAGATCAAGGGATTCCTTTGCGCCTGCCGAAGCATTCATTGCGACCATCACTCGGTTGATGCGCTTAACGTACATTTCGTCTTTCACCAGCAGCATGGGCTTGGAAGACAGTTGAAAGACATACTGACTAACGGAATTTTCCAGGATGGACTGAAGGCGCTTCAGTCCCCGAGATCCCATGATAATGAGATCAGCATTCATTTCTTCCGCCACACGGCACACCTCATCCTTTGGTTCCCCTTCGCGGAGGATGGTGTTAACCGCCATGAATTTACTAGGGTCTAAATGTAGACCTTCAACGGCCTTTGCTAGAGTTTTAGCGCCCTCTTCACGCTTTTCCTGCATCGCTTCGGTAGTGACTTGGGGGGGCACGACGTGCAGTACCGTAACGGTGGCACGCTGAATGGCGGGAAGCTCCATTAGGGCGTTGAGCATTTGCTCAGTCTGCCCTGAACCAGAATCTGCAAGTAAGATTTTTTCAATCATGGTGGCTCTCTCTGTGCCGCTGGTGGAGGTGTACGGCAAAATACCTCTACCTACTGATTTACCATGTTGAATTGCCCAGAATTGATAAGTTCTGCAAACTCAGTTGGGGGTGGGTTTGTCAGTAGC
>JANPLU010000088.1:0-18089 GCA_031422435.1 Acaryochloridaceae cyanobacterium VAR_48_metabat_390 | reverse complement strand
TCTGAAAATCCGTTAGCCCAAACTCTTTTCCGTAGAGATAGAGAATGGGGATGAGAATGGTAAAGCTGAGCGAATTGGCAAAGGCAATAAAAAGCGTAATCCAGAAAGTGCGGGTCATGAACAGGCTCAGCAGAAGACTTGTTTCATCATACGTCGCCAGCCAGATAAGCAAACTTGGCTTACAGAGCGTGCCAGTCCCCAAAGCGACCGCGATAGTAGTTCAAAATCTCTACCACTCTGGCCTCATCCTCAGCCCCAACGATCTCATCTCTATTGATGCGCAGACCGCCCACCTGACTCAGGGTGTAGTCAAACTGCTGTGCTGTTTGGGGCAGCAGTTCGACCTCGACACCAGATACCTGGCGCAAATGTGCCGCAACCTCTCGATAGACAGACAGCGGCATTTTAGGCCAAGCAAGCGTTTTGGGAATCGTAGCTGAAAGCATCCGTTTTGTGTGATTTAGGAACGTGTCGTAGCTTCCTGAGGTGTTCCCAGCTCTGGCAAAGTGCAGCAATTCACATCATTGAGGCAAATTTTGCCTGACTGCAACGCCCAGCGCACTAAGGCAACGCGATTATCAGTAGATGTTTTGGTCAGAATGTTGCTGATATGGTTATCGACAGTACGTTTGCTAATTTCTAGCTTTTCGGAAATCTCTTGGTTGGTCAATGCCGAGGCTACTAGCTCAATGACCTGAAGCTCTCGCTCTGAGAGTGTGTGGTTATCTTGAGAAGTCCCGTTTGTCATGCCCTTGAAATTCCGTATAAATGCTTATTAGCCTAATTGTAAACGCAATTTTGGGTTTTGCGCCGCCTTAAGATCACCTTAAGATCGTCATTTTCCAGGCTCTGTTCCAGAGACAACGGGCGCAATGCGGCTCAGGTTTAAATTAGGATGGTCGGTCATAAGCTGCTGCACATTCCACTCATTGCGGAACAGTAAGACAGGTCTTCCCCAACCATCTTTGACCGTAGAAGCATTGAAAATTCTGCCGACCTTGTCCAAAATTTCCCAGCCGTTTGTAACCCAGCGTGCTGCCGTATAGGGCAAAAGCTCTAGACGAGTTTCAACGCCATACTCATTTTGCAGCCGGAACTGAATCACCTCAAACTGAAGCTGCCCCACCGCCGCCAAAATTGGTTCGCGTTTCGATTCATCTACAGAATACATAATCTGGATTGCGCCTTCTTCTTGCAGCTCTGACACGCCCTTGAGAAACTGCTTGAACTTTGAAGGGTTTGGGTTTTTGAGATAGGCAAATAGCTCTGGCGAAAAGCAGGGAATGCCTGCGTACTCCAGCTTCTTGCCGCAAAAAATTGTGTCGCCAATGGCAAACATACCTGGGTTATTCAGCCCAATCACATCTCCAGGATACGCCTCTTCAATAGATTCACGCCCTTGTGCAAACAGCTTTTGCGGACGCGATAGGCGAATGGTTTTGCCTGTGCGTGCGTGCTGAACCGTCATGTCTTTTTCAAACTTTCCGGTACAGACCCGTACAAACGCCACGCGATCGCGGTGTTTTGAGTCCATATTGGCCTGGAGCTTAAAGACAAAGCCTGTAAAGTCTTCGTAGGTAGGTTCGATTAGACCTAGGGTGCTGCTGTAGGCACCAGGCTTCATGGCGTAGTCTAAAAATGCATCTAAAAATAGCTCCACCCCAAAGTTGGTCATGGCGCTGCCAAAAAAGATGGGGGTCATTTTACCCTGACGCACGAGGTCTAGGTCAAGCTCAGAACCCGCGCCAGACAGCAGCTCTAGTTCGTCTTTAAGCTGATGGTACAGATCGGGTTCTAGCAGCGTTTCAAGTCTAGGGTCGCCCAGCTCAAGAATGATGTCACGGGCTTCTTTTCTGCCGTGTTGACTTCGCTCAAACAGGTGAATTTGCTGCTTACGTCGGTTAAAAATGCCCTTAAAGCGATCGCCTGTTCCAATCGGCCAGTTAACGGCGTAGGTTTGCAGCCCCAGCTCCTGCTCAATTTCGTCCAGTAGCTCAATCGGCTCCCGCCCAGGACGGTCTAACTTATTGACAAAGGTGAAGATGGGCAAAGACCGCATCTGACACACTTCAAACAGCTTGCGCGTCTGTGGCTCTAAGCCTTTCGCCGCGTCAATGAGCATGACGGCATTATCTGCCGCAGCAAGGGTGCGGTAGGTATCTTCACTAAAATCTTGGTGTCCAGGGGTATCGAGGAGATTAATCTGGGCATCGCCGTAGACAAATTGCAGCACTGTTGAGGTAATCGAAATGCCCCGCTGCTGCTCCATTTCCATCCAGTCAGAGGTCGCGTGACGCTGAGCGCGACGGGCTTTAACAGCACCCGCTTCGTGAATGGCACCCCCGTACAGCAGCAATTTTTCGGTCAGCGTTGTTTTACCCGCATCTGGATGAGAAATAATGGCAAAATTGCGGCGATGCGCGACGGCCTCGGCAATTTCAGCTTGCAGTTCAGTGGACATTCGCAGCCAGACGCTCTCTTACAACAGCAGATTCACTCTAATTATAGATGCCGACCGTAAACAAAGTCTTGATCCTGTAAGTCACAGGGCTTTAGTTGAAGTAGAAACGTGCGCTAAATCGGTTTCTAGACGCAATTCTTGAAGATTAATCGGCAGATCCTCTACCATCTCCGCCTGGATAAAGATATTGAGCGCCGCCTGGGTACTGGCAAAATCGGCGGCAAGATTAACATGGTGCTGCTCTAAGATCCCCAAAACCTGCCGTGGATTAGTCGCATTCACCACGGGGAGTAGCTGCAACCCTCGCGTAACCATGCGCTCGGTAGCGTGCTTCACCAATTCGGTGGGGTAAGCATACAGAATTTCTTTGGTGCAAATATTTTGGAGGGTTTGAGGCGGCACTAAATTACGGTCTGCTAACGAGCTAGCTGGGGGTAGGTGTCGCCGGATATCTGCCAAGGTAACAATCCCCGTGAGCTGTTGTGCTGTGTCCCAAACCAAGATAGTCGAGCACTTGGCCTTTACCATTGCCCAGCCTGCATCTACAACCGTCATGGTTTCTACCAGCGCGGTGTAGCCTGTCCCCATCACTTCTGCAACCGTCATGTGCTGAAGCCAATCTCGGTCATCGGTCTGGCGCACGTTAACTCCCATCTGCGGTAGGGCTAAAGCCTGAACGGCTGGCATTGCATTCATGCGCTCTACAATCCAGACGCTCACGCCGACCGCCGCCATCAGCGGCAGAATAATCACGTAGTTTCGCGTTAGCTCAAACAGCAGCAAAATTGCCGTCAGCGGCGCACGGGCGCTACTGCCCAACACCGCCGCCATGCCCACCATAGCGTAGGCAGCAGGGGAAGCAATGACCTCGGCAATGGCAGGGGGCAAAAAGGTATTGAGCATCTGTCCATAAATGGCTCCCAGACAAGCCCCTAAAAACATGGCAGGGGCAAAAATACCGCCGACCAGTCCACTTCCTAAGCTCAATGCCGTTGCCAGCAGCTTCACGGGCAGCATAATGAGCAGCACGCTGAGAGGAAAAGCACCCCCTTTGAGAATGACCTCTAAAGTGCTGTAGCCAACCCCTAAAATTTGCGGCACACCCAGCGCAACTAGCCCCACAATTGCGCCCCCAATAGCAGGTTTGAGCAGGGGAGGAATTCGCCCCACCCAGGCTACTGCGGAAATTTCACCCTGGAAAAGCTGCTGAAAGAGGCGAATGGCCTGAGTGTAGGCCAAAGATACGCCGCTCGCCAGTATCCCCAACCCCAAATAGCACAGCCATTCCCAGTTGCTCAGCACCTGATAGGTGGGCAAGTCAAATTCTGCTTGTACGCCAAAGACTGCCCGCGCAATGAGAGATGAAACCACGGCGGAGAGCAGGATAAGACTCGCCCCCTGGGTAGTAAATGCCTGACCCAGAACCACTTCAAGGGCGAAAAACACGCCTGCAATGGGGGCATTAAACCCTGCGGCTAGCCCTGCCGCTGCCCCTGCGCCGAGCAAAAGCCTGTAGCGCTCTTTGGCAACCTGGAAGCTTTGGCCTAGCAAAACCCCAACGTTTGCGCCAATTTCTACACTGGGGCCTTCTGGCCCTAGAGAAGCGCCTGTACCTAAGGAGAGCGCAGCGCCCAGCAGCTTTAGCACCGGACGCAGCGGCGAAATGGGCTGGTCACGACTGTCGCTGAGTAAAGAACTCCAGCCCTGACCAAAGAACTGTGGTAGCCACCAGCGCAGCACTCCCACCAGCAGACCGCCCACTGCCGGAATCAGCGCCAGGGTCCAAGGTCCAAGGGGCGAAAGAACCCCCATCAGGGATTCAAACGTGAGGTGTTCGATGCTGCGAGTAAGGAAGCGGAAAAAGGCGATCGCCAACCCCGTCGTGCCCCCAATCAAAAAAGCCGCAAACAGAATCAGCGACTCCGAGGAAATTTGTAGACGATTCAGGAGGCTGGTGAGGCGATCGCTTAAGGTTTGGGGCTGAACTGGCCCTGGGGGAAGCATTTTATGGGTGGGTGGAGAGGATGTCATCGTGGCGGAAATGCTCTCCCATCGGGGAATTGGTACTCGTAATTTTAGCGTTTTGCAACAGCTAAAATAGGGGGACTCAGCCCAATATTGTTTACTTTTTCTTTTTCTGTTTGCCGTCTACTTTCGCCTTTTGCTCTAGCTTGCCTTCAATTTGACCATTAAAGCCATAGACTTCACGGGTGCCAGCATAGGCCACCAGCGTAATCGACTTTTCATCCCCTGGTTCAAATCGAACCGCAGTGCCTGCTGGGATATCTAGGCGCATCCCACGCGCCGCCGCTCGGTCAAAGGTGAGGGCGGCGTTTACTTCAAAGAAATGGAAGTGGGAGCCGATTTGAATGGGGCGATCACCCGTATTTGCCACCTGCATCTGTACCGTAGGACGGCCTGCATTTAGCTCAATTTCGCCATCTTCTACCAAAATTTCGCCAGGAATCATGATATTGCTACCCTTCGGCTTCAACGCTTTACTGATAGAACAGTATAGCCCCTGTTATTAAAGCGGAGTTTCTGGCATGGTTTCTAAAATTTTTCTGGGCTTGCTGTGGCTGGGCTTTATAAGCTATGCCTTCTTATTCGCACCACCCGATCGCCCTGAGACGTTTACACTCATTCAAAATCTCTCGACGGGTCAGTGGGCTGGCATTAATGCGTGGGTAATTGCGCTATTTAACGTCATGGGCATTTGGCCTCTGCTGTACTTTGGGGTGATGTTTGCGGATGGCGATCGTCAGCCCCTCCGCGCTTGGCCTTTTGCAATTGCATCAATGGCAGTCGGCGCATTTTCAATTTTGCCGTACCTTGCTCTCAGAAGCCCTCACACCGACTGGTCTGGCATCAAAACCTGGGGATTGCGGATTTGGGACTCTCGCTGGATTGGGGCGATCGCCCTGCTCGGCTCGGCACTCTGCCTATGGTTTGGCTTTACCCAAGGCAACTGGTCTGACTTTGTGCGGCAATGGTACACCAGCCGTTTTATTCACGTTATGAGCCTAGACTTTTTGATGCTGAGCGTATTGTTCCCCACCCTTGTGCCAGACGATATGGCGCGTCGCGGTATGGATCCGGCAAATCTGCTGCGCTTTGCGCCCATTGTGCCGCTCGTGGGGCCATGTCTTTATCTAATGGTGCGATCGCCTTTACCTGATAAGTATTAAGTTCTAAAAAACTACATCGCCACCGCGTAGCGCATCCCTGGCAACTGCGTCACCAAACCCAGTAGCTCAAGCTGAAGCAGTGCGCTTGAAACCTCATTCGCAGGTTGAGCCGAATCTGCTACCAATCGATCAAAGGACAGCGCGGTTTGGCCTGACCTTTCATAAAGTGACTGCACCAAAGTCCAAACTTTTTGGAGATCGGCACTGAGTGTCGGTACTGTGACCTGGAGCGTTGCAGAGGCTGCTGTGGAGGGCGCAGACCGTTGGGTCACGATGAGATCAAGCCTTGGGATTCTCCCCAATAGTTCGAGGAGATGCCCTTCGCCTAAAATCAACTGAGCGCCTCGGGTCATTAGTCCCAAACAGCCTGCGGCACGAGGATTATCTAACGTTCCAGGCAGCACATATACATCTCGACCGTAATCATTCGCCATGTAGGCCGTAATCAGCGCGCCCGATCTCTGGGGTGCTTCCATGACCAAGGTGGCGCGACTGAGTGCCGCGATGATGCGGTTGCGGCGGGGAAAGTGGGAGCGATTGGGCTGGGTTCCGGCAGGATACTCACTGATCACTAACCCTCGCGCCAGAATTTGTTGATGTAGCCCTTGATTGCGGGGTGGGTAGGCAATATCAGTGCCTGTCCCTAAAACAGCAATTGTTTGTCCGTTTGCTTCTAGACAGCCCAAGTGCGCTTGGGTATCAACACCTTCTGCCATGCCAGAAATAACCGTGATCTCGTTCTTAGCCAGCACAATCGCCAGTTTGCGCGTCCAGCGCTGCGCATAATCGGAAGGGTCGCGGGTACCGACGATGCCCACGACAGGGTTATGACCTTGAGCGTCCAGTAAGGCAGGATTCCCTCGGTAATACAGTACCGCAGGCGGATCAGGAATTTCTTTGAGTAGACGCGGATAGTCTGCGTCTGCCGGAGTCCAGAAGGTGGGGTTGGTTTGCAGATGGGTGGCAAGAAAGACCTCGGGGGCAAGTTGGGGGCGTTGGGTGGCGATCGCCTTCAGCACAATTGGCCCAGTGCCGCTCACGGTTCCCAGTTCATCTAGGGGTGCAGTCCATGCCTTTGCTAAGCTCCCAAATCGCTCTTGCAGTCGCTGTAGAAAAACAGGGCCAATTCCAGAAATTTGTGCCCAAGCTAACCAGGCCGCCCGTTCTTGCATAAAAGTCTAAATTCCACTCTTTGAGGGAATTTAAGCATACAACAGCTAATTTTTAAGTTCATCGTTGGTTATAGCCCCTCTTAGAATCCCCACGCGTTGAGCTGCATACATACCAATGAGTGGATTACCTTAAGTTCTAAAATTTTGAGTCATCGTCTAGAGGTGGCTGTTTGCGAGAGATAAGTTAGGAGGGTGCAGCGCCAAAACCTGCTTAAGAAACTGCCCCGTGTAAGATTCTGGCACTTCAGCTACCGCTTCTGGTGTCCCAAAGGCGACAATTTCGCCCCCGCGATCGCCCCCCTCTGGCCCAAGATCAATCACCCAGTCTGAGCAGCGAATCACGTCTAAATTATGCTCAATCACCAGCACTGAGTTGCCCTTATCCACCAGTCGCTGAATCACGTCTAGCAGCTTGTGGACATCGTAAAAAGATAGCCCCGTTGTGGGTTCATCAATCAGGTATAGGGTTTTGCCCGTCGCGCGTTTTGAGAGTTCCGTTGCCAGCTTGACCCGTTGGGCTTCACCCCCCGACAGCGTCGGAGCCGTCTGACCGACTTGCACATAGCCTAATCCCACATCCACCAGGGTTTGGAGGCGCACTTCCGCCTTGGGGATATTGCGGCAGAAGTCTAATGCTTCTTCTACGGTCATGCTCAGCACGTCAGCAATGGACTTGCCCTTGTACTTGACCTGAAGGGTTTCGCGGTTATAGCGTGCCCCTTTGCAGACCTCGCACTGAACATAGACATCGGGCAAAAAGTTCATCTCGATTACGTTAACACCCTGTCCGCCACAGGCTTCACAGCGACCGCCCTTGACGTTGAACGAAAACTGTCCAGGCTTGTAGCCGCGCACTTTGGCCTCAACCGTCTCAGCAAAAACGTTCCGAATCGCGTCAAATACCCCTGTGTAGGTAGCGGGGTTAGAGCGTGGCGTTCTGCCAATGGGGGACTGATCAATCACAATCACTTTATCGAGGGCGTTTAACCCCGTGAGCTGATCGAGTTCCTTGGGGAAGGGCACCTTTTGCCCAAAGTGATGCTGAAGCGAAGGGTACAGCAGCTCATTCATGAGGGTCGATTTGCCAGACCCGGAAACCCCCGTAATGCTAACCAGCTTACCGAGAGGGATCTCAACGTCTACATTTCTGAGGTTGTTGCGGTAGGCGTTTTTGAGCTGTAGTTTGCGCCCGTTGCCGTTGCGCCGCTCGGCGGGGGTTGCGATTACTTCTCTTCCCGATAGATAGGCTCCGGTGAGGGAGTCGGGGGCTTTGAGTAAATCTTCAAAACTACCTTGGCTAATAATGCGTCCACCATGAATGCCAGCGCCAGGGCCAATGTCTACGATGTGGTCGGCGGCGCGGATGGTGTCTTCGTCATGCTCTACCACGATGAGGGTGTTGCCCAAATCCCGCAGTTTAGTGAGGGTATTGAGGAGACGATGGTTGTCGCGCTGGTGGAGTCCAATGCTGGGTTCGTCTAAAACGTAAAGTACGCCCGTCAAGCCAGCGCCAATTTGGGTCGCCAGCCGAATCCGTTGGGCTTCGCCGCCGGAGAGGGTCATGGCGGTGCGGGTGAGGGTGAGGTAGTCTAGCCCGACATCCAGCAAAAACTTGAGGCGCGCCTTAATTTCTCGCAGCACTAGATCGCCAATCTGCGCCTGACGGGAGGTGAGATCTAAGGTTTCAATGCGGTGCAGCGTCTCACGGATGGAGGCTTCAGTCAGGTCGGTGATGCGGAACTGTCCAATCCGGACGGCCTGGGCTTCGGGTTTGAGGCGTTTGCCGTGGCAGACTTCGCAGGGTTCCCCCACGAGGTACTGCTCTAGCTTTTGTTTGTAGAGGTCAGAGGAAGCTTCGCGGTATTGGCGCTCTAGAAGCGGCAGTACGCCCTCATACTTGCGATGGTAGCCCTCGGCTTTGCGGTAGCGAGAGTCTACCTCCATGTAGATGGGTTCTTTGGTGCCGTGGAGGATGACGTGCTGCTGATCTAGGGTGAGTTTTTCCCAGGGAGTCTGGAGTTCAAACCCAAAGGCTTGCCCGACGCTGTACAGCAAGGAAAAGTAGTAGGTGTTGTCCTTCTCTGACCAGGGGGCGATCGCCGCATATACAGGCAGGCTCGGATCGGGCACCACCAGCTCTGCCGAAAACACCTGAAGACTGCCTAACCCGTGACAGTTTGCACAGGCTCCATAGGGCGAGTTAAAGGAAAACAGCCGAGGGGACAGTTCTTCCATAACCGCCCCGTGTTCAGGGCAGGCAAAGTTTTCTGAAAAAACAATCAGCGAATTTTCAGGCGGTTGAGCGTCGGATTTTTGGCTATCGTAACTGCCCTCCGCTTCTGCGGCCTTTAGCTCTGGCTGAGGGAAGGGAATCACTTTGCTTGTTGCGGCTTCCCCACCCAGAATTTCGACCATCACAATGCCGTCAGCCCGTCGGAGTGCCGTACTGAGAGAGTCTACTAGGCGCTCCTCAATGCCCTCTTTCTGGATCAGGCGGTCTACAACCACCTCAATGTTGTGCTTTAGGTTTTTGTCTAGCTCGATGTTGTCGGTCAGCTCTCGCACTTCGCCGTTGATCCGCACCCGCACAAACCCTTCTGCCGTCAATGCCGACAGCAGCTTCCGATGGGTGCCTTTTTTGCCCCGTACCACTGGCGCTAAAATCTGAAACCGTGTGCGCTCTTCAAGCTGCATCACTTGGTCTACCATCTGGTCGATAGTTTGGGGCGAAATTTGGCGATCGCAAATCGGGCAGTGCGGCTCCCCAGCGCGACCGTACAGCAGCCGCAGGTAGTCGTAAATTTCTGTAACGGTGCCCACCGTAGAGCGCGGGTTGTGGGAGGTAGACTTTTGGTCAATAGAAATGGCGGGGCTTAAGCCTTCAATGGCATCGACATCGGGCTTATCGACCTGGCCTAAAAATTGACGGGCATAGGCGCTCAGAGATTCGACATAGCGCCGCTGACCCTCTGCAAAAATGGTGTCAAAGGCCAGAGAAGATTTACCAGAGCCAGATACCCCTGTGAAAACAATCAGGCGATCGCGGGGTAGGTCTAAGTCTAAATTTTTGAGATTATGCTGCCGTGCGCCGCGAATGCGGATCATCGGCTCCCCCTTCATCGGCGGCGTTGATTTTTTAGGATCAGAAGCAGAAGCGTCGGGGTGACGTGCCATAGCGATTCAATCATCTTGAAGAAATCCTTAATGATTGTAACGTTAACGTCTGTATTGCATGAGTGACAGACGGTCATGTGCCTTAAGCTAACTACAGCGTTTGTACTCTTAAGCCAGTAGACTTCAATGCTGATTCGCCGTTGGATAATTTGGGGACTTGTAGGCTGTCTGGTTGTGCTTGGCCTTGCGGGGTGCCAGTGGCAGCTTAAATCTGCTCAGGCTCAGGTGCCCCAACTGGTGCTGAGTAGCCTGAGCGATCCTAAAACCTTCAATGCGGCTTTAAGTAAAGAATCCAGCGAGGTACTGCCGCTACTGGGCGAAGGGCTGATTACAGAAAATGGCAATACCGGAGCTGTTGAGCCAGCCCTAGCCGAATCTTGGAAGATCTCCGCTGACGGCAAGCAGATTGCCTTTACCCTAAAACCCGATTTGAAATGGTCAGACGGTCAACCCCTCACGGTGGATGACGTGGTGTTCACCTACAACGAAGTGGTGCTGAATAAGGCAATCCCCAACAACTATCGGGATGGCCTGCGCGTTGGCAAAACTGGGGCGCTGCCCACAGTGCGTAAACTAGACGAGCGCCGTGTAGAATTTTCCATTCCTGAAACCTTTGCACCCTTTTTGCGGGTGACGGGCATCGGTATTTTGCCCAAGCACATTTTAGAAGACTCCATTAAAACCAAGGATGAAAAAGGCAACCCTAAGTTTCTGTCCCTATGGGGCGTAAATACCCAGCCTCTTTCTAAGATTGTTGTTTGTGGCCCCTACCAAATCGAAAGCTACCGCGTCGGTGAGCGCGTTACCTTACGCCATAACCCTTACTACTGGAGACATGGCTCCCAAGGCGAACCGCAGCCTTACATCGAGCGCGTTGTGATTCAGGTGGTCGAAAATACCGATACGGACATGCTGCAATTTCGCTCTGGCGGCATTGATGTAAATGATGTCACCTCTGACTATTTCTCCCTCCTCAAGCGTGAAGAAAAGCAGCGCGGATTCAAGCTCTACAATGGTGGCCCCTCTCTCAACACCCTTTATCTCTCGTTTAACCTCAACAAGGGGCGGGATAAAGCAGGCAAGCCCTTCGTAGACTCCATTAAGTCCAAGTGGTTCAATACCGTCGAGTTTCGACAGGCGATCGCCTATGCCACCAACCGCCGCGATATGCTCAACAACATTTATCAGGGGCTAGGGGATCTTCAGCACTCCATGATTCCGGTGCAAAGCCCTTACTATTTATCGCCAAAGGCAGGACTTAAAACCTACGAGTATGACATTGCTAAAGCCAAAGCGCTCTTGCTTAAGGCAGGGTTTAAATACAATGCTAGTAAGCAGCTCATAGACATAGATGGCAATCGCGTTCGATTTTCCCTCATTACCAACGCAGGCAACAAAATTAGAGAATCGCTGGGCGCTCAGCTTAAGCAAGATTTACTGAACATTGGGATTCAGGTTGATTTTAATCCGATGGCCTTTAATACCCTGGTCGATAAGCTCAGCCGTTCAAAACAGTGGGACGCTCTCATGCTGGGCTTTGCGGGTGGGGGCGTGGAGCCAAACTCTAGCTTTAATATCTGGGCTGTGGATGGTGGACTTCATGCCTTTAACCAGGGTGCAGCACCTGACGAGCCACCCATTCCCGGTCGAGAAATTGCGCCTTGGGAGCAAAAAATCAACGATCTTTATATCCAAGGCGCTCAAGAGCTAAACGAAACCAAGCGTAAAGCCATTTACGGCGAAGCCCAGCAGTTGGTGCAAGAAAACCTGCCATTTATTTATATGATCTCGCCGCTTTCGTTTTCTGCGGTACGCGATCGCATCCAAAATGTAAAATACTCACCCCTAGGTGGCGCACTCTGGAACATCCACGAGCTAAAAATTGCCGAAAAATAGGCGATCTCTGTACGGCACTTCCCTAGACCGCTTAGGATATAAGATGGGTTAAGAAATCGGCAATTGTTGATAGCACCCTTGTTTGACGGCGTTAGGATCAGGATAAATTCGGTATGGATACGAAAACCTTCAAGCGCTCCCTCCATAAATCTGAGCAGTATCACCGCAAGGGCTTTGGTCACGAAGCAGCCGTGTCAGCCCTCCTCGACTCAGAGTACAAAAGCAACCTGATCCAAGAAATCCGCGACAACGGCTATACCCTCGTCCAAGGCGACGTCACCATTCGTCTAGCCGAAGCCTTTGGCTTTTGCTGGGGTGTAGAACGGGCGATCGCCCTGGCCTACGAAACCCGTCAGCAGTTCCCCAAAGAGCGGATCTGGATTACCAACGAAATTATCCATAACCCCTCAGTTAATAAAAATCTGCGGGATATGTCCGTCGAATTTATCCCCGTCGATGACCAAGGCCAAAAAGATTTTTCTATCGTCGAAGGCTCAGACGTGGTTATTCTGCCCGCCTTTGGAGCCAGCGTCCAAGAAATGCAGCTTTTAACCGAAAAGGGCTGCACCATCATGGATACCACCTGCCCTTGGGTTTCTAAAGTCTGGAACAGCGTCGAAAAACACAAAAAAAGCGACTACACCTCTATCATCCACGGCAAATATCAGCACGAAGAGACGATCGCCACCAGCTCCTTTGCCGGAATTTACCTGATCGTCCTCAACCTTGAAGAAGCCGAATACGTGTGCCGCTATATTTTGGAGACGGAGGAGACAGAGGAAGGGCGATCGCAGCGCAAAGCCGAATTCCTCGGTAAGTTCAAAAATGCCTACTCTGAAGGTTTTGACCCCGAAACAGATTTAGTGCGCGTTGGAGTCGCCAACCAAACCACCATGCTCAAGGGCGAAACCGAACATATTGGCAAACTCTTTGAGCGCACCATGATGCGTAAATACGGCGTTACCACCCTCAACCAACACTTTATGAGCTTCAACACCATCTGTGATGCCACCCAAGAGCGTCAAGATGCGATGTTTCAGCTTGTCGATGAGCCATTAGATCTCATGATGGTCATTGGGGGCTATAACTCCTCCAACACCACGCACCTGCAAGAAATTTCTATTGATAAAGACATTCCTTCTTACCATATCGACTGCGCTGATCGCATTGGCCCTGGCAACCGCGTCGAGCATAAACCCCTCAACCAGCCCCTCACCCTCACCGAAAACTGGCTCCCCAATGGCCCTATCGTGGTTGGTATCACCTCCGGTGCCTCAACTCCGGACCGAGTAGTTTCTGACGTCGTAAAAAAAATCTTTGCGCTCAAAAGTCTGGCTGCCGCAATGTAAGTCTGTACGTCTCGCGGGGCAACTGCGTCACTTCAACACCATAAAGATTAACATCATGACCATAAAACCAACAAAGCCAATGACCGCAATAATGTCGACCATTCGCTTGATGCTCGCCACGCGCCGATCTAGCTTTTGTAAGGTCGTCCGATCTGCATAGACAGAGTTATTAAGATGCTGTAAAGAGCTTTCTATCCACTTGATTCGGTTAGCATCCTCTACCCCACTTGGCAAATGATTACTGTTCTGACTAAGAGTTACCAGCTTCTGCTGCTCTAGCTCCACCTCTTTTCGGAGTTGACGAGCCGCCGCGTCAGAATCAAACCTTAGATTGGTTAACTGTGCCTGAAGTTGCTCATGGCGCAAATCCATTTCAGCTTCTAGATGTGCTAACCGTGGTTCAACGGATGGCGTAGAAGCAGCCTCTAGCAATGTCTTAGCCTGGTCAATGTTATTTTGGAGAAGCTGATAGGTTTCAGACAGGGTTTCAAATTTCTCTTTAATGTGAGCCAGGTCTTCTAAAACCTCAAGCGATTGAGCAAACCGCTGTCTCAGCGCTGTAAGTTCCTGTTCTAGTTGGTCAATTTCGTTCAATGGTAGTTACCCTGCGTTCATCTTGGGGAAATCATTTTCACGCCTCATACAAAACAATATTGCGGTCTTACCCCTCAGTTAAAATTTTTAAGCACTAAAGTCTAAAATTCTCACCTTAGACTTTAGCGCATTGACTTGTTCACACAAAAGGGCGAGATGCTGAATCTCCCAAATGGCTTTTAACTGTCGATAAGCATCTGTCCCTGAGCCAAAAATTTGTCTCACAGTCTCAAACAAAATGTAGGAAGGCTGATCCTTCGGCCAATGTTTCAAAATGTCTATAAGCCAACTTAAGGTTTCGGTAGAATCAATGTCCCATGCTTCGTGGCAAATTTGAAGCAGAACCGGAAGTGAAAAAGATTGATGGTGGGCATGGGTAAACGCAAGGCGAAAGTAGTTCATTGCGCGCTGGTTGCGCTGCTGAAACTTGCAAATAAATTGCCCCGATAGGTACAGCGCGCTAACGTGATCGGGCTGTCGCTGGAGCTGTCGTTCGAGTTGAGTCATTAAGGCTACTGCTACGCTGACGTCGTGGATAGCGGCAAGCAGGCTGTCCATAGGAAGAACATTAAATTGAGAATGAAGGCTGAGGATGTAAGATAGATCTGCTCTTAGTGCGTTTTCTGCTATCGAATTAAGCGGTGTCACATTTGAAGATGCCGCAGGCGAGTTTATTTTTGCCAACAGTTTTTCTAGAAGCCCTGGTCCTATCTGGCTATAGCCACGCTCAATAGAGCGGATGGAGTTTGCTAGATCTTCAGAAGAGGTGGTTTTAAGTAAATATCCTTTCGCACCCGCCTGAAGCGCTTCAGCAATGTGATCATCTTGGTCAGAACCACTCAGCAGCAGTACCGCCACGCCTGGGAACTGTGCCGCAATGATTTGAGTGGCTTCAACGCCATTCATCACGGGCATGTAGTGGTCAATCAAAAGTACATCAGGGAGCAAACTAGAAACAAGACTAATTGCCTCTTGCCCATTTGCGCCTGTGCCCACAATTTGGATATCTGGCTCTGACTCCAGCAAGGCTTTTAGCCCCTGGGTCACTACTTTTTGATCGTCAACAATGATAACTCGAATCATGCGTTTATCTTAGATGGTAATTACTCCATAAAGAGGGAATAAGGATTCTAGGGAGTTTAATGCCGCAAGAGTAGACTCAAAAGCAGATAAACCTTGTGGCTTACCCATATTGACAGTAGAACAAACACCAGTAAATAGATCTCAGCCCCAATTCGAGAAAGCAATGTGAGCAATGATAGTAATGTGGGCACCCGCCTGCGACAGTTTAAGAGGATCGCCTTACCAATGCCGCTAGAGCCGCCTGTAATAATGACGTGCTGGCATTCAAACGACATATAAATTACCAGCTAAACCCATCTAAAAAAGACCTCGTACTCATAATGAGTGAGAGGCTTTCGATTAAATCTGTCAAGCACTTAGGAGATCAATACCTTCTCCTTCAGCAACACTTTCTTAAGATTGTATGCTTCCTCTCATCAAAGCAAGTTAAATGATATAGAGAAAGCGATCAACTTTTGTCTAATAGGCGTACAAGCTTTAAATGCAGATAGGTCAGAATTTCCTTATCTACCGTTACTAGAAAACAGTCGCACGCCCTTGATGTTACAACAATTAGCCTATCCACAGATCATTATAGATGTGTCGAGTGATCAATACTCCGGACAGTTTTTAGTGATTGGAATCACCGCATGACAAGGAGCTTCATCCCCTAGCATCATTTTATTCAAGTCTGGCAAAAGGCTAACTTGAATAAAATATGATCTAGCGGGAGCGCAAGCTATAAGCCTTAAAGCTACCTTTCTAGAAGTGTCCCGAGTATTGGTGATGTGAGGCTGCTTATGACGACTCAATTTCACACTTTCCTAAATCAGTGAAACAGCAATCCACTTTAGAGTGAATTTTGAATATATGACTTTACACAAAAAATAAATGGTTATTCTGTTATAAGATTATTCTTCAGGAGAGAAAGTCTCTTAAACATGAATTTCATGACCAAAAATCAAGTTTTTACATAAAAGCATAAAATATCAACCAAATATGCTTATTCAATTTACGGTCAAAAATTTTCTTTCTTTCAAAGATGAGACAACGTTTAGTATGGTGGGGCTTGATAGCGATCACAGCCATAGAAGTCATCTAATCTCAAGTCAAGCTGCCAAAAATCAGGTATTAGTGCGTATTTCAGCTATCTATGGCGCAAACGCTGCTGGAAAATCAAATCTAATCAAAGCCATCAGTTTTGCACAAGATCTAATTACAACAGGAACGCGCAGTGGCAAAAGTATTCCTATAAATACATATAAGCTAGGAAGTCAAGGTAAGGCTCCCAGTAAATTTGAGTTTATTTTTATTTATAAAAAAGCTCAATACTCGTATGGTTTTAAACTTAACTCAAACCAAATTCTAGAAGAATGGTTATACGTAGTCCCTCAAGGGAAAAAAATAGAGGTAATGTACTTTGAACGAGTAACTACTGAACAGCGAGAAACAAAGGTCAAATATGGGGCAAGTTTTAGAGGAAAGAAGAAAGAGCATGAGCAGTTCTTAAATTTTATTGCACAAGGAACAAGACCTAATCAGCTTTTTCTAACAGAAGCTGAAGATCGAAATGTTAATACCATATCTCCTATTTTCGAATGGTTTAAGAATGTACTAACGATCATTCCCGCAGAAGCACATTTTAATGGATTGGAAGTTGGAGTATTTCAGGACAAAAATTTTACAAATTTTCTAAGCAATGTACTAAAACTTGTTGGCACTGGAATAGAGTCAATAGCGACGGAGGAAGTAGAGCTTGATTTTGAGCGTTACTTACCAGATATACCTAAAGATTTAAAAGAGAAAATTCTTCAGGATTTTGATGAAACAAGTGGAAATGCTTTTGTCATGATCTCCACTCCTGGAAACAGACGTTATCTGCTAAATAAATCAGAGAACGAAAGTCTAAGCTTAATTTTACTCACAACACAACACCTGAATGAGGAAGGAAAATTAGTTAGTTTTGAAATGAGTGAGGAATCAGAAGGAACGCAAAGGCTTATCAATCTCGTCCCCATTCTATTTATGCTTCAAGAGAAGCCGGAAAAAGTAATATTTATAGATGAATTAGATCGGCGTCTTCATACCTTATTGTCGCGACAATTTTTAGACATGGTTTTAAGGTATTCAAGCCAAGACAATAATAGTCAACTCATTTTCACCACTCATGACACAAATCTTTTAGATTTAGATTTTTTACGTCGTGATGAGATATGGTTCGTCGAAAAAAATAGCTCCGGTATATCTAGCCTCTATTCATTAGCAGAATTTAAAATTAGACCCGATCTAAAAATCGAAAAAGGGTACCTAAATGGACGATTTGGAGCGATTCCATTCTTTGGTAATCCCGATTCGTTAGGTTGGAATCAGTGCAATGATCAGAAAAAATAAGAACAGAAATTGTTTTCTCATAATTATCTAAATATGGATCGAGCGAAACTACTTAATCGCAAGCATGACAAAAGAATTGCCAAGATAATTGTTATTGCGACTGAAGGTAAGCATACAGAAAAACAATACTTTGAGGATTTTATTATTTCGCCACGTCTAAAGATACACATCTTAGCAACAGAAGATAATAAGTCTGCGCCTCAATTTGTTTTAGATAGATTAAATAAATTCACAGAAGAATTTGATCTAGGAAAAGAAGATAGTTTATGGCTAGTCTTAGATGTAGATCGATGGGGCGACGAAAAATTGAGTCAGATATGTCGTCAAGCAAGACAGAAAAAATATAAACTAGCCGTTAGTAATCCTTGCTTTGAAGTATGGCTATATCTACACTTTGGTGACTTAGATGCAGCAGACAAAACATGTGAGGATTTTGAAAGGAAGTTAAGAAAAAAATTAGGGAGCTATAATAAGAGCAAATTAGTAAAGAATCAGTATCAAGATTATGTAGCAGATGCTGTCGTAAGAGCTGAAGCTTTACATTCAAATATCAAACACGGATGGCCGCCTACAATTGGGTCTCATGTGTACAAATTGATTAAAGCAATCAATAATAACTGAATGACATCATTTAAGTAGGTTGGTGTAATTAAACTTACAGTGGCTTTCAGATATCGCAAGGATTTTAGCTCAATCTATTTTATATTTAATTCGATCTATCTAATTAATTAAAAAAGACCCCGACTCTTTATTAAAGAATCGGGGTCTTTCTTAAATACAAACCTGGCATCGAGCTATCTTT
>JANPLU010000087.1:0-17594 GCA_031422435.1 Acaryochloridaceae cyanobacterium VAR_48_metabat_390 | reverse complement strand
AAGGTGCCTCGTCGCACGCCGCAACGACGTTTGAAGGCACTGGGGCTGAGATGTTTCAGTTGCTCGTAGGTCATGGCTGTTCCCTCCTTGAACCTTGACACACTTCTACCGACTTCTCTCTATTCACGCAAGAGGTCTAATCAATCCCGCAAGTTATCCCGCTTTATGCTCTATCCCAAATAAAGATATTGGTGAATGGTTTTAGATACTGTAGTGGGCGATCGCTGGCAGGAGTGGCTAATGGTGACAAGCTACATGGTCTTTTTAGCTGTTATCGTGTGGCGTGTGCTAATAACCAAGTAGCTCAAGGCAGTCACGCTAATGTTATTGCTAAAGGCGAATGTTTAGGTTTAACCTGTCATGACGGTTTTCCCTTTCTCTGAGCGATTTCGCCGCTGGCTTCAGCCTCAGCGGTTGACGCTCATTGAGGCGTGCTTAATTGGTTTTGTGTCGGGGCTAGCCGCCGTTGCGCTCCAGCGCGGCACAAACTGGCTGGGGACAGAGCGGCTCTACTGGAGTACCCATCTAACCTTTGGGTTCAGCGGTATTCCTATTCCATCCTTCTTGGTGTTGGCCTGTATTGGGGCAATCGGCGGGTTTGCCTCAGGGTTACTGATAGAGCGCTTTGCGCCCGAAGCGCAGGGTAGCGGCATTCCGCAGGTTAAGGCTGCCCTAGCACAGTTTCCCGTGCGGCTGAATGGGCAGGTGGCCTGGGTGAAGTTAGTCAGCAGTATTTTGGCGCTGGGTTCCGGACTTAGCCTAGGTCGTCAAGGTCCCACGGTGCAGCTTGGTGCGGCCTTAGCAGCCCAGCTTAGCTACTGGCTTCCCACTGCCCCTGCCCACCGCAAACAGATGATTGCCGCTGGAGCCGGAGCGGGACTCGCAGCGGCCTTTAATGCGCCCTTGGCAGGCGTTCTGTTTGTCGTAGAAGAGCTACTGCGGGATTTGTCGGGGTTAACGCTTGGAACCGCAATTTTATCCTCATTTATCGGCGCAGTGGTGGCTCGAACCTTGGGAGGTCAAAGTCTTGCGGTCAACCTGTCAACCCTAACCAGCTACACCAGTTTTTCAATTCCAGAAATTCCGTTCTACATTCTGCTGGGCGCGCTGGCAGGGTTATTTGGTGGCCTTTTTAACCGAGGGTTACTGGTCAGCCTCAACCTCAATCAGCGTTTTTTGCCCATTGGTTTGCCCTGGCGCATTGCCTTGGCGGGGTTATGCAGCGGCACCTTGCTGGGTTTGCTGCCCACTTCGTTTCAAAACCTAGAAGGTCTGCGTCAGTGGATCAGCATGGGCGAAGCTAATTGGCCGATTGTGGCGCTAGCCTTTGTGGTGCGGTTTGGACTATCGCTGGTCGCCTTTGGTTCTGGGGCACCAGGTGGTCTGTTTGCGCCGAGCTTAGTGTTGGGTGCATCTTTAGGGCAGTTGGTGGGGCTGCTGCAAAGCCACTTCCTCGCAGCAGGCTTATCTTCAACCTATGCCCTGGTGGGAATGGGCGCTTTTTTTGGCGCGGTCAGCCGCGTTCCGTTTACGGGCATCGTCATTATTTTTGAGATGACGACAAACTTTAACCTAGTGCTGCCGCTCATGATGAGTTCGGTGGTGGCCTACCTAGTGGCAGAAAAAGTTAGCCCTGGTTCGCTCTACAACCGCTTACTTCAGCGCCAAGGCATTGACTTAACCCAGACAGGCAGCGAACCCGACAGCGTAGAGGGAATGCTAGACCGACTTACCGCCGCAGACATTATGCAGCGCCGCGTCGAAACCCTCTCCAGTGACCTCTCCCTTGCGCAGGCAATGAAGGCGTTTGCGCGATCGCACCATCGAGGCTTCCCTGTCATTGAAAACGGTCGGCTGGCAGGCATTCTCACCCAGACTGATTTGACCAAGACCGGATCGCGATCGCTCCCTGAAACCACGCCAATCCGCGACGTTATGACCCCGCAGCCCGTGACGGTTGCACCAGAGGATACCCTGTCGAGCGTACTGTACACCTTCAATCGTTTTGAAGTCAGCCGATTGCCCGTAGTGGAGAATCGCACACTGGTGGGCATTATCACCCGTGCCGATATTATTCGCTCAGAGTCTTTAGCGGTGACGGGGGCAAGCTGTCACCTCAGTGCGTTTCCAGATCCGTCCTATGTTGTTTACCAAACTCAAAGTCCAGCCGTAGGTCAGGGGCGAATGCTGGTGCCCTTAGCGAATCCAGAGACGGCGGAGATATTAATGAAGTTGGCGGTTGCCATTGCCCGCGATCGCCACTATGAGCTGGAGTGTGTCCAAATTATCCAAATCCCTCGCAATCGACAACCTTCAGAAACGCCTGTCAAAACAGCTCACAGTCGGCGGATCCTTCAGAAGGCCGTGCGCTACGGTGAGCGTTATCAGGTTTCAGTTCATACTCAGGTGCGGGTGGCTCATGATGTTGCCCAAGCGATTTTAGAGGTTGAAAAGCAGCGGCATATCGACCTGATTTTGATGGGCTGGCAGGGTTCAGCAACCACAGTCGATAGCTTTGCACCAAGAGTTCGCGTGTTTGGGAACACCGTAGACGTGATCTTGCGTCAGGCTGCTAGTCCGGTGCTGTTGTTCAAGTGGCCTGTCAACACTCGGTCGATGGCGCTCAAGCGCTGGCTTGTGCCCGTTGCGGGTGGCCCTAATACGGCTCATGCCCTGGGCTGGCTACCGCCGCTCATTAATATGTTTGGGGCGGAAGCCGTCACCTACCTGTGCCAGATTTACCCGACCGCTGCTGAGCAAAACCATGACCTCATTGAAGCCTATGTCCAAACCTTGAGTCCCCAGTGTAAAGGGCACGTTCAGGGTCTAGAGTTAACGGGAGAGGTTGTCCCCACGATTTTGGCCTTTGCAGAGGGCATTGAAGCGGATGTTATTGTGCTAGGAGCCAGCCGCAATGGACTATTTACTCAGGTTTTGCAGGGCAATATCCCAGAGGCGATCGCCCGTCAAAGCAAGTGCGCAATTTTGCTCGTCCGTGGCCCTACAATGGCTGAGGAAGCGGCAGGACAGGAATGATGAAGATGAGAAAATGCAGCGTATGTTGAAATTCCGAAAAAAGGGGCGCAGATTACCGCAGGTTCGCCGTAAATCTCGGCAATCTGTATGGACGCTGGTGCTTTTGGTGTTGGGCTTTAGCAGTCTCTGCGGCTGGACTTTAACCCTCAGCCAAAATTCTGTCTCAGAAGCCGCCCAGCCTGCTACCGTGCTAGCTCAGGCTGCCACCCCTGCGATAGGTACCGTAGATGCCATCCCTACATCTCTTCAGCTTGCCCAAGAGACCTACTTAGCACGGTGTGCTACCTGCCATATTGGGATTCCGCCAGAAGTGTTGCCCAGTGAATCCTGGAAAAATATTTTAGAAGACGACAACCACTATGGCGTGCCGTGGACTCCTATGCGGAACCCAGACCTGGCACTGGCCTGGAAGTACGCCCGCACGTTGTCTCGCCCCAATAACCCCACAGAAGATCCGCCCTACCGCGTGGCGCGATCGCAGTATTTCAAAATTCTCCACCCCAAAGTTAAATTTACAGAGCCTGTCAAAATTGGCACCTGTATAAGCTGTCACCCAAGTGTCTCTAGCTTTAACTTTCGAGATCTGACCCCTCAGTGGAAAGATGCGCCGTAGTAGCAGCTCGTGAACCTTCCCAACGCCGCAATGGCACACAGTCAATGTCAAGCTGATCGAGGGCACGGGCGACCACAAAATCCACCAGGTCTTCAATGGTTTGGGGCTGGTGGTACCAGGCCGGAATCGCTGGCACAATCCGCGCCCCAGCCTCGGCAAGGGCGGTCAAGTTTCGTAAATGAATCAAACTAAAGGGCGTTTCGCGGGGCACCACCACCAGCTTTCGTCCTTCCTTAAGCTGTACATCCGCCGCTCGCTCTAGCAGGTCGGTACTTAACCCCGCTGCCAGCTTTGCCACGGTACTCATGCTGCACGGAATCACAAGCATTCCGGCGGTACGAAACGAGCCGCTGGCAATGGTTGCGCCCACGTCAGTGGCAGGGTGGCAGGTGAGTGTGCCGCCTGCCCAAGCATCGGCCTGCGATCGCCAAAACTGCTCCTGCTTATCGGGTTCGGCAGGCATCTGCACATTATTTTCAGCTTTCCAGACTTGGTAGGTGGCTTTAGATGCCACTAGCTCGACAGAAAACCCACCCTGCAAAAGGTATTTCAGCGTTCGCACCGCATAAATTAGACCCGAAGCCCCCGTAATGCCAACAATGATAGGCCGATTTTCAGACATACGAGATTGATCCATAGAGTATGATTTGGCGATCGCCCTTCCTCTTACTAACGCATATTAGAAGGGCACAATCGTGAGCCAGAGATTAAGATCTTAGAAAGCTTTAGAGGATTTAGCTTAAAACCATGACACAACTTACGCTAGAGATACCCGATCAACTCGCTGATCAGTTGAAGGTATATCTGAACCAACATCCAGAAGAAAATTTGACCAGTCTCATTCAGGATGTTTTAGAGATTAGATTGATGCCTAAAGATGGTTCTAAACTGCTGAAACTGGCTGGAATTGTGAAGGAAGCTCCACGCGGAGCTTCTGAACATGCTGAGGACTTTAAAGATTGAAACGGCTCGTGATTGACGCAGGGCCTCTCATTGGCATGTTTTACGCCAAAGACACCTACCATGCTCAGTGCGTCACTGGGTTCAAGGAACTTATAGAATCTGCAACCATTCTGCTAACGCCGATTCCTATTGTTTTTGAAGTTTATAAATGGCTACTCCAAAGAACTCAGCCTTCCATTGCTCAGCAGGCATTGCAGGTCATGAACGAGAGTTTACACATACTGATGTTAGAGCGCGATGATTTTCAGTCCATTCAAGAAATGATGCTTAAACTTCCTCGCTGGCAAGGTTCTCTTGAAGATGCGATGGTTGTATTTACGGCACTACGCTATCGTTGTCCAGTGTGGACTTACAATTTTCGTGACTTCAGTGCTTTCAAAGCATTAGAGTTTTGGATGCCTTGATGCGATCGCATCAAATATAGCTCGTCAACACGTCATCGCTGCCCGTAGTGCCTGCACTGCCTCAATCTCGTCATCCTTCGCCTGATTCAAAAACTGATAGAGCCGATCCTTTGGCACCTGCGGAAAGGTAGGGCTAACTTCAACTTCAACATATTCCCCAGACTCAAGCCGATAAATTCGCCAAATCTTACCGTTGAAACGCCAAAACTCTGGCACCCCAATCCTTGCGTAAAACTGATTTTTTCGGATATCGGTATGGGTAATGTCTACCTCCACCACTAAATCAGGGGGCGGGTCTTGGGCAAAATCTACATTGCGCCCCTTCACCAAAGGCTGATTTTGAATGTAGTAAGCATTATCTGGTTCAGCACCCTTTTGCAGAAAAGGATAGTTCATCGTAGTTGAACCCATCGTTTTAATCCGCAGCCCCAAAACTTCGACAAGGGTAAAAATAAAACGCTCGATTAATCGACCCGAAAACTCATGATCTTCTAACGGCACCGTAATCTCTAGCACTCCTTCGTCATAGGTTAGCCGAGCGCTTCGAGATTGGGGCAGCGCATCCAAAATCTGAAGATAAGCATCCCAAGACACGCCATGCAGCACCACCCGCTGTTCTCCCACGGGGCTAGATAAAATCTCAGACTTCGGTTCTGGCGCTGCAACAACCACCGATAACCTCCAAAATTTTGGCTAACTTCAGATCTGAAACCATTGTAAAGGGTTGCCAACCTGCTATCTTGAGTGGGAAGTATTTTGAGCGAGACAGAAGCGCTGCATGGGAAACACGTATCAGCGGGTCTTGTTGAAACTCAGCGGTGAAGCTCTTATGGGGAGCTTACCCTACGGCATTGACCCCGCCGTAGTGCAGCAGGTTGCCGAAGAAATTGCGGATGTCGCCCGACAGGGCATCCAAATTGCGGTGGTTGTAGGTGGCGGCAACATTTTTAGAGGGGTTAAAGGTGCCTCTGCGGGGATGGATCGCGCTACTGCGGACTATATCGGCATGATTGCCACCGTCATGAACGCCATGACGCTCCAAGACTGTCTAGAGCGATCAGGTATCCCCACTCGCGTACAGTCTGCGATCCCGATGCAGCAGGTGGCTGAACCCTACATTCGGCGCAAGGCCATCCGTCACCTTGAGAAGGGGCGCGTGGTTATTTTTGGGGCGGGTTCTGGAAACCCATTTTTTACGACGGATACCGCTGCTGCCCTGCGCGCTGCTGAAATTGACGCAGAAGTGATTCTAAAGGCGACCAAGGTTGATGGAATCTACGACTCTGACCCAAATCTTAACCCTGATGCCAAGCAGTTTAAGACTTTAACCTATAATCATGTTCTTACCCATGAATTAGGCGTGATGGACAGTACGGCGATCGCCCTTTGTAAAGACAACAACCTGCCCATTTTGGTGTTTAATTTGTCTGTACCCAACAATATTCGACGAGCATTAACGGGTGAGTCTATTGGCACCCTGGTAGGAGGTTCTTGTGAAGTTAGCTGATACTGAAGACCACATGCAAAAAGCCGTTGAGTCAGCTCAACGGTCATTCAACACCATTCGCACGGGCAGGGCAAATGCCTCGCTGTTAGACCGCATTACCGTTATGTACTACGGCGCTGAAACGCCGCTGCGCTCGGTCTGCACCATTGCCACCCCAGATTCTGGCACCATTTCTATTCAGCCCTTTGAGCGGAATTTACTAGGTCCCATTGAAAAGGCCATCTCTATGTCCGACGTGGGGCTAGTGCCCAATAACGACGGCAACGTCATCCGCCTTAATATTCCGACGCTAACCACAGAGCGACGGAAAGAATTTACCAAAATGGCGGCAAAACTGGCAGAAGAGGGCAAAGTCTCGGTGCGTAATATCCGTCGGGACTCTATTGATGCGGTGCGAAAGCAGGCTAAAAACAGCGAGATTTCTGAAGACGAGTCTAAAGACTTACAGGATAAGGTTCAGAAGCTCACTGACAAATACACCGCCAAAATTGATGAACTCTTGGCAGTGAAAGAAAAAGAGATTATGACGGTCTAGGTTTCGGCTACGCTCAACCCTCAAATCTCGTAGGTCAGAGGGTTGAGCGTAGTCGAGACCCAATCCCAATCTGTAACTTTATTTATGTCCACCTCCGTATGCATGGTTGATCAATCTTCTTAGGCTCGCAAATTAAACTATGTTTGACTGCATCATTGTCGGTGCTGGCCCTGCTGGTGGAACCGCAGCCTATCACCTTGCCAAGAAAGGGCATTCTGTACTGGTACTAGAAAAAGAGACGCTACCGCGCTATAAGCCTTGTGGCGGCGGCGTTTCTCCTGTCATCGCAGAGTGGTTTGATTTTGACTTTTCTCCGGCGATTTCCTTAAAGGTCAGCAGCATCCGCTATACCTGGAAAATGGAGGATTCCTTTGAGGCAGACCTCACCCCTGCCGAGCCAATCTGGATGGTGCGTCGAGATATTTTCGACCATTTTCTGATGCAGCAGGCGCAAAAACAGGGTGCAGAGTTGCGCGACAGTACCGAGGTGACAGGCATTGAGTTTAAGGGCAGTCACTGGCAGGTCAATACTGCCAACGGCGTAGCGCAAGGGCGCTACCTAATTGCCGCAGATGGCGCGAAAGGCCCCATGGCAAAATGGTTGGGCTTTAATGAGCGCAAGCGTAGCATCGGCACGGCTTTAGAGGCAGAAGCCATGATCCCCATTAAAGACGGCCACATCGCCCATTTTGAATTTGGCATGGTCAAAAATGGCTACCTCTGGAATTTTCCTAAAGCGGATGGCTACTCGATTGGAATTGGCACCTTTCGACGGGGTGAATCTCAAAATTTGCGGGAGATTGCGGCAGAATACTCCAAGCTATTTGGGGTAGATTTTAAGGCCATCAAGCAGTTTGGGCACCCAATCTGTCTTTGGGATGGTAACCAAACGCTACATACGCAAAATGCGCTTTTGGCTGGCGAGGCGGCCTGTGTGGTCGATCCGTTGACTGCTGAGGGCATTCGTCCTTCTATTTTTAGTGGATTAAAAGCTTCTGAAGCCATTCATCAGGCGTTGTCGGGTGACGGAAATGCCCTTGAAAATTACACCAACGTCATCGCCCAAAAGTGGGGGGCAGACATGGCGTGGGCGCAGCGGCTGTCTGGCCTGTTTTATCGCCTTCCGGGCATAAGCTACCGTCTGGGCGTGAAGCGACCTGCTGCTACCCAAAAGTTCGGTCAAATTCTGGGCGGAAAGCTGGGCTATAAGGATATTGCGAATAACGCAATCAAAAAACTCACCACTAGCTTTATCCCAGGACGTGAATAGCGCCAGAATATTAGCAATACTCATTCAGGAGACTTTATGGCAGACCCCATCACCCCCGAAGTAAGCCAGCGCATTTGCACCCACATGAATGATGATCATGCAGAAGCGGTATTAATGTACGCCAAGGTCTACGGAAAAACCGAAGCTGCCACCGCTGCTCGGATGAATGCGATCGATCCTGAGGGGATGGATCTCAATGTGGTGATAGGCGATGAGGCCATCACGGTTCGAGTACCCTTTGAGCGATCGCTCACCGATTCTGAAGATGCCCACCAGGTTCTCATTGCAATGGTACGTCAAGCACGGGCTAAAACTTAGGATTGTGAATTAAACCCTGCCCCACATGAGGACTAGAATTTTTAGGACTTAGCAAATATCCTAACTCTAGAGCCTCATGTAGCAATCTAAAATGATTCATAAAAAGCAGCTATAAGTAAAAAGCTTGGAGACATCAAATACTCATCGATGGTTTACAAACTCAAATCAAGCCTTGACCGCACGAAAAGAATTGTAAAGATGGCATCCATTCTCCGATAAATGTTTAATCACTTTGTGATCTCCTCTTCTTTTTTTCAAACAGCTGGGGGTCTGTCTTGGCATTGTGCTTTTGAGTCTTCTTCCAGCTAATCCTAGTCCCTGTGAAAAAGGTGTAAAAGCTTTGTCTACAGTCAAAGACAGCCTCCTACACCTGCTTAATATGAACTTGAAGTTCTTCAAGATTTCAGTACTCTTGGGCTTGATGGTACAGAAAACTCATGAAATCCTTACGAATAAAGGATTATGGGAAAGATGGCACTCTTTGGAAGATCTCAAGATTTGAACGAGAGCAATGGGCTTCAGCCTCTATTTTTATCGTTCATTCTGTTTGTTCTAAGAATCAAAAAAGTTTTCTATCCCACTAAAATTTTTGGGTCTAGCCAAGTGATTATCGCTTGGTGCTGCTGAAGTTTAGATTTTGCGTCGAATCTAAGTAATTTGACTTAAGTCCTGATACGCTCTGCTCTCCATGCAGGGCTGTCCATCTGCTAATGAACCCTGAGCTGACAAATAAACTCTCCTAAATTTCTCAATATTTGTATTCCTTAAGAAACATCTGCACTGCTACGGTACATTTCAATTCACGAATATCTAGATTAGACTAAATAAAATCTTTAAGTTCAGACAGCATTGCTTTAACATTATTACTTTCTCTAGAGTCTCACAAATTATTTTGGATTCCTATAGACCTCTCGCAGGTTAGATTCGCAAACGCTTTGAGGGAAAGGTTCTTACCCAAGTCCAATAAAAAAACTCTTCCTTTTGGCATCTAAGCTAGGCCGTAAAATGGTCTCAGATGTCAGATTTTTATCAATCTATAAGAGGTATTTTAGATCGAGAATTCTTAATGTAAAACAATATTACAAAATCTTTTTTGATCTTCCTTTTTTTAAGTCATTTGAGAGAGGCAATACTTGTTTGCAATCAATAAGCTTGGTAGTAAGCCAGTCAATCAAGATTGGAAGTTCCACTCAGTATTCATTAAAAAGCTTTTTTAGGAACAAGACATGATTAGCACAAGCCCAGCACGGATTTCTGATAACGATAAGACCTATAACGCTTCATCCCCCAATCAAGCCTCAGCACAAACCTACAGCTATTCGCAACCCGACGGTATCAGTATGGGTTCGCCAACAGGCGCTCAAACAGCTACTGCTGCTAAGAATTCGCCTAAGACATCCAATCCACTCAGCATTGGCGGCATGAATCCGATGCTTTCGAGAGCGTTAGTCGGCGGATTGATTGGCACAACCTTGGGCGCTTTGGCAGGCAAGCGGGTTTCTCAAGGCTTCAACCATGCGTTCAATGGCGTTGGCAAAGCCTTTGGGACGATTGGTCAAGGTCTGGGTGAAACGGCTAAAGGAATGGGCGAAGCCGCAAAGAGTTTGGGTGAAGGAGTTGGCTACGCGGTGGTTGGCGGCGCCTCAGAAGCAACCCAGAACATTAAAGAAGGAGCACAGCAGGTTGTGGCTGGCGGTGCGAATGCCGTTCAGAGTGCCGTTCACGGCGTGGGGCAAGCGATCGAAAGCACAACCGATGCGGTCAAACATGCCGCTGAGCAGACAAAGCAGTCTGTAAATGAGGCGACCGATTCGATTCACCAAGAGATGCAGGAACAGCCTGCTGACTCAACGTTGACCGAAGACCAAGCGCTGCTTGTAATCATCACCGATGAGAATTCAGATCACTACTAAAACGCAGAATTAAAAACTGTGAAACGGTAGTTCTTAGAGTCTCGGCTCCATTACGTGAAATAAGATTTCTCTAAAATCTTTATGTTCTAGGTAGTCGTAAGCCACAACGCAGTTTTAGGTTTACGACTGCCTTATCTCATCCAAATAGCTGCATTTTAGAAATTTGGCATCTTTAGTAATGAAAGTGCCAAGCTATATTTTCAAAAAGGAAATTAAAATCATGTATAACGGCAATGAAGTTTCAGCATCAAAAGAGATGAGCGTTGATGAATCGGTTAAGCAGTTTGAGAATACGTTTGATGAAGTAGAGTATGAAACGGTTAGCTCTGCGCAAAACGGATTTCTCAAAATTGCAATCGGCATGTTGATTGGGGCGGCTGTAGGAGGAATTGCAGGTGCTTTAACAAAAAAAAACAACGTTGATCGAGTGAATCAAACTGTTCAAGGTGTTGGAAACTCAGTCAGGAACGCAGCAACGAGTGTCAGCGAAACGGTACAAGAAGTTGGAAATGCAGTTAATAAAGTTACGGTCGGTGTGAATGACACGATCAAAGATGTGGGCATTACCGTAAAGGGCGCAGCTGATGAAGTGTCTGGCACAGTTGAAATAACGACCAGTACACTCAAAAATGCAACTGAAGACGTATGGGATACGATAAAAACCACAATCGATGCCGTTCAAAATACCGTGACGACACTGCAAAAGGCTAGCGATTTTCGCACCGTAGAACAAGCGAGACCCGTCGAGCAAATTGTTGAGACTGCCACTGGTGGAATGCTCTATCGGCTGGTTCCTGTTTCTCAAGACACAACGGTCTAATGAGTTTCGACCTAGTTAAAGTGCTATTAAATCACAATCTAATTCAGTGGGAGACTGTAGTTTGCTAGTGCTTTAATCTAATTTTTGACTTCCGGCTATTTATACAGACAGGCTAGTTTTCAACATTTTGGAAAGAAAACATGACTTGGTTTACCGATTTCTTTAATAAAGAGAAGCTAAACGACACTCAGCAGCGCACCAGGGAGTTTAAGCGACAAGACTTCACGGGGGTGATGCAGGCCGTCGTTGAAGAAACAATTATGGCATCTGCCTATTGGCTGATTGGATTAGTAAATACCAGTTTAGCGAACAAAGCCACCCCCCAAGCACCACAAGATGAAGAAAAAGCTGTTGCTAAGCCGACGACTGCTTTAGAAGAACTTGTGCCCAAAGTGGTTGCTTTAATTGAACAGTTTACTGACCGCAACCAAATCATCACCACTTTGGAGTCTCGCATTCACACTGTAGAAACAGTGTTGACAGAAAATTCAGCTTTAGAGCAATCAAAGCAGGTATCTGCTGCTGAATCATTTGCTATTCTCACAAGTCGTTTAAGCGAAATTGAGGTCTTCGTAAAAGAGTTTGAAGCGACTCCAGAACCAAGCGATCGCCAAAATCAAAATGCAGAAGCATTAGAAGCCCGGATTGCTTATCTGGAAGAATTGCTGAGTAGATATAGCGTGGTTCCCAAACTAATAGAGCAAAATCGTCACGCGATTGCTGCCTTACAACGCCGTCTCACTCCTATAGAACTTGGATGCGGCTCTTTTAAGGTAACAAAATATTACGAAAAACAAGACTCCTTAGTAAACAGTCTTGTCTAAGAGCCGTCTTTGAGTGACATGTATGAATTTTTGGCAGCCCAGTCCTTAATAGCCAGCCCCTCTCTTATTCCGATCTCCAATTTGGGTAGCTAGTGCCGAACGGAGCGTGTTTTCTGAACAAGCGAAGGAACCGAGTGATCGCGGGGCACTGGCCACGGGGCGCTAAACTCTGGCTGCGTTTCAGCAGCCGATCTACTTAAGCAGCCTCAGAGCGCAGCATAATCGGCGGATGAGTATGGGGCTGGGCAGCATCATTGTGGACTAAGTCACCTCGATAGACCGGATCAGCCATCGCTGCTCTGTCAAAAGCGACACTTTTTCACCATGCTTTTCCACAAGGTGGCGTAAAGCTGCGGTCAATCATATGGCGAGCGGCCTCGTCTATCGCCGTAAGGAGCTTTCGCTAACGTCGATAGACCCTTTAGGCGTTTAGTGCACGTCCCTGACGAATTTAGCGGCTGCGCTGCTGCTCAATACCGTTGAGTAGTTCCAATAGCTCATGCTTAATAGCGTCTTGCATAGACCACATCCAACTTCAACCCCCAGGTTGCAGGCTCTGGGCAATCTTCCCACGCCGCACCACATTAAAATATGCGACCGTAGACATCAGTCTGGCATTCCCTTTCAATCTCTAATCAAAAATTAAGTTGGCACAAGCAGACCTACTGTGTTACCTTTGATTACTGTGCTAGAGCACAAAAACGCACTAACCTAGGGTCGCTAACTCAACGGTAGAGTACTCGGCTTTTAACCGATTTGTTCCGAGTTCGAATCTCGGGCGACCCATTTTTCAAAATCTATAAGGTGACTTCATCGAAAATGAGGGGCTTCTTACCCGTTTGATAAAGGGCATCGCAGAGTCATTAACCTAAGCACAGCGAATGTTTGCGATAAACAAGCATTGTGAACAGGAAGACCCCTAACAGGATAATATGACTTAAGATTAGCGTAACAATTCAGCGCGTTTAATCCGAAGTTTCGTCTACATCACAACGAGGAAAATCATCTATGGCGCTCGTACCTTTGCGGCTACTGTTGGATCACGCCGCTGAAAACGGTTATGGGATTCCTGCTTTTAACGTCAACAACATGGAGCAGATCCAGTCAATCATGCAGGCTGCCAACGAAACGGACAGCCCAGTGATTTTGCAAGCTTCTCGCGGCGCTCGTACCTACGCTGGCGAAAACTTTTTGCGTCACCTCATCTTGGCAGCGGTAGAAACCTATCCTCACATTCCCATTGTGATGCACCAAGATCACGGCAATGCACCGAGCACCTGCTATTCAGCGCTCAAGAACAATTTCACCAGCGTCATGATGGATGGCTCCTTAGAGGCAGACGCTAAAACCCCTGCCAGCTATGAGTACAACGTCGCCGTCACCAGCGAAGTGGTCAAAGTGGCTCACTCCATCGGCGCTTCCGTTGAAGGTGAGCTTGGCTGCCTAGGCTCCCTTGAAACAGGTAAAGGCGAAGCAGAAGACGGTCACGGGTTTGAGGGCGAACTCGACCACTCCATGCTCCTCACCGACCCTGATGAAGCCGTGGATTTTGTAGAACGTACCCAAGTGGATGCGTTAGCCGTGGCGATCGGCACCAGTCATGGCGCATACAAGTTCACCCGCAAGCCCACTGGCGAAATTCTCGCCATCAGCCGCATCGAAGAAATTCACCGTCGTCTGCCCAACACCCACTTGGTCATGCACGGATCTTCTTCAGTGCCTGAAGACCTGCTGGCGCTCATTAACCAGCATGGTGGCGCAATTCCCGAAACCTATGGCGTGCCCGTCGAAGAAATTCAGAAGGGCATCAAGAGCGGCGTTCGTAAAATCAATATTGATACCGACTGCCGTTTAGCCATTACTGCGGCTGTGCGTGAAGCGCTTCAGTCAAAGCCTAGCGAATTCGACCCTCGCTTTTTCTTGAAGCCTTCCATTAAGTACATGCAAAAGGTATGTGCTGACCGCTATACACAGTTCTGGTGTGCGGGTCACGGCAGCAAGATCAAGCAAGTTAGCCTAGAAGAATACGCCAGCAAGTATGCCAAGGGCGACCTCCAGCAAGTAGCTGCGGTTGTATAAACAGCTTTAACCTCACGGTGAGCTGGTGAAGGGGTGGGCAATGCTCACCCCTTCCGTTTGAGTGGCTATCCGCTTCAAAAAAGGACGCGCTTAACCTTAAACTTAAGGTTCTAAGATAAGCGGATTAAATCATTCACATTTTTGACCCTCACCCCAACCCTCTCCCTAGGGAGAGGGAGCAAGAGTCCGATCCCCCTTCTCCCTAGGGAAAAGGGGTTATGGGATGAGGGAGTGCAAGTTATAAAATCTCTTACCAATACTCTAGTTATTTAATTCACAATCCTAAGCGGGTTAAATAACTCACACCAAGTTCAACCCCAGAAACTTCAAAAAACGCCTTGCTAAACGGTACATCAAAGCCCTTGCTCACCTCGCCAGATTCTACTGCGCCCATCAATCCACTGAGGCTAGATGCTTGCGATCTCGTCTACCGCGTGGGGAAACTCAAGCTATTAGATGACGTTTCGCTGTCTATTTTACCCACAGAATTTGTCACGATTGTGGGGGTCAGTGGCGCGGGAAAGTCTACCCTCCTCAATGCACTCTGCGGGTTTCGACCCGCATCCAAGGGCAGCGTTTTTGTAAATGGTGATAACCTTTACAAAAACTATGATGCCTACCGCACCGAATTGGGCTATGTGCCCCAAGACGATATCATCCACCAAGATCTAACTGTTCAGCAGGCGCTTAATTTTGCAGCGCAGCTACGGCTTGCCCCCAATACATCAGAAGCGGATCGGCGACAGCAGGTCAAACAGGTGCTGATGGACTTAGAGCTAGAGGAACAAGTTGAGACCTATGTTAAAAACCTCAGCGGTGGTCAGCGTAAGCGCGTTTCAATCGGCGTTGAGCTACTAACAAAACCAGGCTTGTTTTTTCTCGACGAGGCGACTTCCGGCCTTGACCCTGGCACGGAGCTACAGATGATGCGGCTGCTGCGGCGCATGGCGAGTCAGGGACGCACGGTGGTATTAGTTACGCACACCACTAAGAACTTGATAATCAGTGACTTGGTCGTGTTTTTAGCAAAGGGTGGGCGCGTTGCCTACTTTGGGCCACCCAAGGATGCTCTAGATTATTTTGGCGTTGAAGAATTTGACGAAATTTATATCAAAGTAGACGAGGAGCGATCACCCCAGGAGTGGGCCTCGCAGTATCAGCAGTCGCCGTACTACCAAAAATATGTCGCTGACCGCCAAATTTCTCTTTTTGACATGCAGGCACGTCAGGGCGCTACCCTCCTTAAAACGGAGCCGACTCAGTCTCTAAGAACCGCTCCCTTGCGCCAGTTTCGCATTCTTTTTCGGCGTAGCCTCGCTATCTTGCGTCAAGATCGCCCTAGCTTTTTATTTTTACTCGCCATTGCGCCGATTCTAGGAATTCTCGATTTTGTGATGTGGCGGCGCAATATGTTTGACTCTGCCGTAGGTGAACCCGGGCAGTGCTTTACCCTGCTATTTATTTCAGTACTCATTGCCGTCATTGTGGGCAGCCTCAGCACCATGCGCGAGGTGGTAAAGGAGTCAGAGATTTATCGACGGGAGCGCATGATTGGTCTCCAAATTTTGCCCTATGTGCTGTCTAAGGTGAGTCTGAGCGCGGCATTAGCGGTGTATCAATCCGCTATTTTTATCAGCACTAAGGCGATCTCCGTTGATTTTCCGGGTACTTGGGTGACGGGGCTGTCCATTTACTTCACCCTGTTTTTGTCCACGTTGGGCGGCATGGTAATGGGCTTACTGGTATCAGCGCTTTCCACCTCTCAAAATATGGCTCCGCTGCTCACCATTTTATTTTTGGTACCCCAAATTACCTTTGCTGGGTCTTTTATCCCCCTACGCACCCTGGGGCCTGCCGGAATAACCATCAGCGAATTGACCATCACCCGCTGGGCGTATGAGTCAATGGTGACGCTTTCTGGCGTGGGTAAAGATATTGCTCAAGACCCCTGCTGGAAGAAGCCCGATGCCGTGCGCAGAGACTGGAAAGAAGAAGACAAAAAATCCTGTCAGTGTATGGGGCCCCAACTCTTTGATCGATGCGCGTTTCCCTCCCTTCATCAGGAGTATCATCCTGCCGTCAATCAAGCAGAGCCTATCAGACCCAAAAGTCCTGGAGAACCGCCAACAGAGCCTGAAAATTTGCTTTTGGATGGTCAGCAATTTTCTGATGAACTCAAAGCCTATTCTGAAACAACCAAAAAATATCGTAAAGACTTAGACACATGGCAAACCCGCTTCAGTCAGTGGAAAGAAAAGCGGGGTCGGGCGATCGCAGCGGCAGAAGAACTGCTCAATCGTTTTAACCGGAATCAAGGGGATGCCTTTGCCGTCAACGTCGTGGGTCATTGGCTCAAACTCGGTGCACTGATTTTTGTCATGCTGTTGATATTAGTAGGAGTCCAAAAGCGCAAAGATTGGGTGTAAACATATCCATACGACCCACTCATAGATATTGGATCTCCTTGAAAGTATGGCAGAATCTTAAGATCGTGTTCTACACTGCAATACTTTGACCTAAAAATGGGTACTTTAAGAATTGTCCCAACCTTCACTAAACGCGACGCCATCCTCTTCTTGAGCATTTGAGTCTAAATTAATTAACGCTTTGGGTGTGTGGATATGTCTTTACCTGAATCTTTTGACTCTGATTCCTTACGAGATTACTTGCCGCCTCAACCCTTCTGGTTTTCTGACGATTCTCTTACCGCAATTTCTGCTGATGATAATGCTGAAGCGACTGAAGTGAGTCCTCCCTATATTCATTGGCAAGAGCATCTGCTACCGTTTCCCTGCGTCTCTCAAGAAGATAATTTAACGGTTTTGCGTCTAGAACTCGAAACGGCTCATCAGCTTTTGCAGCATCAGCAGGCCGTTATTAATACTCTTTCTGAACAATTAACCAACCGCGACCTAACGCTCCAGCACACTCAAGAGGAGCAAACGACGCTCCAGCAAACCTGCCATCAACAGACATCTCAGTTGACCGAGATGAGCGCCATTTGCCGCGATCTCAAAATGCAGTTAAGACGACAACAGCAGCGCGTGCTGCAATATCGGGATCTGCTTAAAACGGCTCAATCAACCCATAGCGCACCTATCAGCGCTGGCCTATCAGACGCAGTGATTTCGTTTGGATATGATGCCATTGCCGTAGAGACTCCTTCGCGAGCCGCAGCCCCAAAATCTCCCCCCGTTAGCGCTTGGTCTGCACCAGAATCGATCGATCTTACAGGGCCGCTGGCGTGCTATCGAGAATTGGCAACCATCCGCATGACAACCTCGCGTATTCGCCTAGAAGCCAAGCCATTAC
>JANPLU010000086.1:0-9617 GCA_031422435.1 Acaryochloridaceae cyanobacterium VAR_48_metabat_390 | reverse complement strand
CCGGCGCAAAGCCCATGTTCTGCACTCGGCGAGAGCTATTGCGGTTGTGGGGTTCCCAAGACACTTCTCCTGGCTTCCAAATCGAATAGAAGCTGCCCCTTGAAGAAACTGCTACATAGCTGCCATCAAGTGAGCGATTCACATTTCTGAGAACCCCAAAGGCTTCTTGAACCGTTGCAGTCCAGTGCCTGCCGCTGTCTTCGGTTTTGTAAATTGCGCCCACATCCGTGGTCATTTCAGCAGTGTGCACTCCCGCCGCAACAATTTTGGCAGGTTTACCTGGCAGCTTAGCGCTCAAAGGCACACTAGACCAAGACTGCCCTGCATCTTCAGTATGCAAAAGAATCGAAGGCTCTCCAGCAACCCAGCCCTCATCCCCAGAAAAGCTAATGGAGTTAAACCGATAGGCCGTATCGCCTAAGTCGAGGGTTCGAGGCTCCCAGGTTTTGCCACCGTCAAGGGTCTCCATGAGTGTGGAGCGGTTGCCCGTTAGCCACCCGTGGTCTTTAGAGACAAAACTAAGATCAAGCACCGTTGCATTGGTCGGCAGTGAAACCAGTTCCCAAGGGCTAACTTCTACGGAGGGAATATATTTACAGGAAGTACAGAAGACGAGGGCAATTAAGCTCACCAACAGCGGCTTCAGGATTTTTGTGAGCGAAGGCATCATAAATACAGTGCAAATCTAGCGTGATCGTTGACGGAAGGCGAAAGCGTTGTGAGCATTGCGCCATGATTTTTTGTGAGCTGGTTAACCTAGCCCATAAAAGCTCAGCAGTATCAAGATAAACAGCCCTAAGACCCCAAAAATCAAAAGATTTTTCTGACCTGGGGGAAGTGCGTTAACACCGATGCCGTAGCTGAGATTTTCTTTGAACCCAGAGGGCGAACCGACTGGACCAATATTGCTGAATTGTAAGGCGGAAGCATTGCACACAGGGCAAGTCCATTTTTCGGGCAGCTCGCTGAAGGAAACTCCGGGCGGAACTTTGCGGCTGTCCCCTTTTTCTGGCTCATAAATGTAGCCACAAGACCGACACTCGTAACGATCTAGGGGTTCTAATATTGGCGTCTGAGAAGACATAGCCTAACGGTCTTTTATTAAAAACATTGTAAATTATTATGACATGAAACCATGCCGCCTTATCGGCGTTTACTTACCCTTAATTTGCGCGTTATCCTTTGTATTCGCTACGGGAAGTTCTATGCTGTAGTCTGACGGTTATTCCTTCGTTTTAGAAGGCAACGTAAGTTAAACAGCGTTTTAGGTGGAGCAATCATGGGCGGAGAAATTTTTAATGCGGCAGTTTTGCCTTTTGTGCTGGTGCTGGTAGGACTTGGGTTAGGCTACCTTCTTCTAAAGCTGACGCCAGAAGAAGATTAGACTTTTTTCATCAATCAGCACAAATACTGAGAAAACCGCCGAACGCGTTCGGCGGTTTTCTTTGGGCAATGGGCTAAACATTAAACCGAAATAGCATCACATCGCCTTCTTGGACGACATATTCTTTCCCTTCACTGCGCACCCAACCTTTCTCCTTGGCGGCGGGTGTGGAACCTGCGGCTACGATGTCTTTGTAAGAAACGGTTTCAGCACGGATAAAGCCCCGCTCAAAATCGGTGTGAATGACCCCAGCCGCTTGAGGTGCTTTCATGCCAGCATGAATGGTCCAAGCCCGCGTCTCTTTAGGCCCCGTTGTGAAGTAGGTGCGCAGCCCCAGCAGCTCATAGCTGGCGCGGATGAGGGACTGTAGCCCTCCTTCTTGAACGCCCAGAGATTCTAAAAAGTCTTTGCGGTCTGCTGCTGGAAGATCGACAAGTTCGGCTTCAACTTGAGCTGACACAACGGCAACTTGAGCCTGATCTTGCGCCGCGATTTTGCGAACCTGTTCTACCCACTCGTTTCCGGTCGCCAGGTCATCTTCAGAGACGTTAGCTGCATAAATAATGGGTTTGAGGGTCAAAAGCCCTAGCAAACGCACGGCTTCTAATTCTTCTTCGCTTAAGTCAACCTGACGCGCGGGCTGACCTTCGTTGAGGGCAGCAGATACTTTTTCGAGGGCGGCGAGTTCTAGCTGGGCTTCTTTGCTGGTGCGAGCCAGTTTACGGGTGCGTTCGATCCGCTTATCGATCTGCGCAAGGTCTGATAGGGCAAGTTCTAGGTTGATGACCTCAATATCGCGGGTAGGGTCAACGGAGCCGGAAACGTGGATGATATCGTCATCGTCAAAGCAGCGCACGACATGGGCGATCGCATCTACTTCTCGAATATTAGCCAGAAACTGATTCCCTAGACCTTCCCCTTGACTCGCGCCTTTAACCAGTCCCGCAATGTCTACAAACTCAACGCGTGTTGGCACAATCTCTTCGGATTTAGAAATGTCGGCGAGTACCTGAAGACGATCATCAGGGACAGACACAATGCCAACGTTTGGCTCAATGGTGCAAAACGGGAAATTAGCCGCTTCTGCCTTGGCGTTTGCCACAAGGGCATTAAATAATGTTGACTTACCAACATTCGGAAGACCGACAATCCCAGCTTTCAGCATTGATTACTCTTTATGTTTTCCCTAATTATATGGGTTGGGCTGCATTGCCAAAACAGACAGAAGTTGAGCTTGCCATATCTGACTAGCAATACCTGTTTTACCGTTGAGGTGTCCAAAACTCAAGATCTTGAAACCAGCCAAAGTCTCGGTAATTAAGTGTCCAAACCGGACATTTAAGCTTTTTCGCCAACAAAACCACCGAAGCATCTTCGAGAGAACCACCCCAGCTTGGGATTTGGTCAAGGAAAATGGCGATTGCCTCTGTTTCTGCCAACCCCACAGGCACAATAGTCATCGTCATCATCTGCTTTAAAACTGCTCTAGCTACTTGCGGTGAGTCTCGGTAGCACAAGAGCTTAAAGACCTCAAAAACAATCGGTAGTGGGGCAATCAAATCAACATTTTCTTGCGCTAACTGAGTAAACCCTCGTCTCGCCTCTTCATGGGCAACGTCCTTGGGCGCTGCCAGGGCATAAAGCAGCCCAGCATCTAAAATTAATCGCAACGACATAGGGCGGCACGGCAGTCAGTTCTAGATCATTTGCTCTCGATTAGTATCGTCTGTAGGTGGCGCGTTGTAAGCAATCCCCGCAATTTTCAAGAGCGCTGCTGCTGCATTCTCTCGATTGAGCTTAACTTCTAATGCATCTTGAATCAGATTGGATAAGGTTGCGTCAGGGTTTTTCTGCAAATAGTCCTGCAAACGTTTTTCAAGCTGATCATTTAGATAAACCGTGGTCTTTAGCGCCATAAATAAGTTTACCTACTTTTTGCATACCCATACTAGCAAAAGATTAGGTCAGTCAGGGTATAGGCCATCTCAGCACTATAAAATCGCGATAGACTCCAAGTGGTTCTTAAAAACTGGCTCAAACGATTATGCACGCGCTTTCCATCCCCACTTGGATGATTCATATTTCGAGCGTGATTGAATGGGTTGCGGCAATTTGGCTGATCTGGCTTTATGCCGACGTTAGCCAAAACTCTAGCTGGCGCTGGCTCTCGCTAGGGATGTTGCCTGCATTGGTGAGTGCAATGTGTGCCTGTACCTGGCATTTCTTTGATAATTCGCCTCAGCTCGAATGGCTGGTGTTTTTACAAGCTGCGATGACGGTGGTGGGCAACATTACCCTTTGTGGCGCCGCCTGGTGGATTTGGAGAACGGCGCGACAGGCTTCGGTCTAGTTATTTCCATCTCTCAACACAAGTTTGACCCATAACTTTTGACCCATGACAAAAGAAACGCTGTTTGCCCTCTCCTTATTTCCATACTTGGGGTTTCTGTGGTTTCTGACTAAATCTGGTCAGACTCCTCGTTTGGCACTCTGGGGGTTTTACATGCTGCTGGTCTTTGTCGCCGTCACCATTCCGGCAGGAGCCTATACGCAGTTTGTGCTGAAGGAATCCCTAGCCAACATAGACCCGATACATGGAGGCGCAGAATTTTTCTTAACCCTATCTAACATTTTGGTTGTTTTAGGATTCCGGCAAGCCATCCAAGAGCAGAAAGCATTGAAAGAACCCCCGCAGCAAAATTAAAGTGTGCCTTCTTTTTCGCCATACTCAATGGCATAAACTCTAAACCGATCCATGTCAGCCTGAAGCGTAGATTCCACTACCTGCCCTAAAAATAGTCCATCCATCCAGCGCAGCACCAGCGGCACCTTATAGCCCACTGTGAGCCTCACTATACTGCCCTCTTCCTTGCGATCATAAAAGCGAATGGCTCCCTGGTTGGGTAGACCATCTACAGACTCCCACTGGATAATCTGATTGGGAATTGCCTTGAGGATGCGAGAAAGCCACGTAAATTCAAAACTGCCGCTGGCGAGTTTCCACCGTGAAAGTTCAGGCTGATCGTCTAAGACCTTAACCGAATCAATCCACTTCATCCAGTTGGGCATTTGCTCCAAATCTGACCAGAGCTGCCACACTGCATCTACAGAAACCGGAAGCTCTACCTGAGCGCTATGTTCTAGCCAGTCAGCCATTGTTCAATCGCTCCAAAGGTTAAGAGGCTAAAGCAGACGCTACTGCTGCTGTTTGTATCAACATATCAGCCTGTGCCAAGATAGCGCGGGCGGCTCGTCGCCCAGAAAGGGTTGCGCCCTCCATGCTGTCAATATAGTCTTGCTGCGTATAGCTGCCAGACAGAAAGAAGTTACTCACGGGCGTTTTCTGGTCAGGTCGATAGGGATCCATTCCTGGAGCCTCTTGATACAAAGACTGCGCTAGCTTCACCACACTATACCAGGTCATATTTAGCTCCCGTGCTGAGGGAAACAGCTCGTGGATTTGATGAAGGGCGTGTTGGGCGATCGCCTCATTACTCATCTTAATAAACGGATCCCCAGGAGTCAGCACAAGCTGAATGAGTGATCCCTGCCCTTCTTTGTAATAGTCTTTGGGGCTGGCTAAAGCCAAATCTGCAAAACAGGAAAAATCTGCATCAGAGCTGTAGAGCAGATTGTCTAAACCCGCCGCATGGTCAAGCTGCTTGCGCTCTTTTGCGTCTTGCAGCTCCGTCACCCAGCCGTCAAACCGAAGCTGTACCGTCGCCACCGGAACCGCCTTGAGCTTGTAAATATTGTCGAACTCCGGCCACTGTCGCCATGCTTGGGGCAAAAGCTTTTGAATTCCAGGCACGTCACAGGCCGCAACATAGGCATCCGCTGTCACCGTTTCCTCTGAGTCGCCCTTAGCTATTTGTAAGCCTGTCACACGGGTATGAGCGCCCTCCCCGCTAAACAAGACTTCGCGGGTTTGACGTCGTGTGTGAACCTTCCCACCTCTGGCCTCAATGTAGTCAACCAGCGGCTTAATTAAATACTCCGCTGGGGAACCTGCCAATAGGTTGAGTTTAGACGCTTCGGTCTTCGTCGCAAACATCAAAAAAATGGTCAGCATACACCGTGCTGAAATATTCTCTGTGTCGATGAAGCCCAAAGCCAGGGCGATCGGATCCCAGAGTTTGCGAAGGCTTTGATTATTGCCGCCATGCCCTCTAAACCAGTCAGCAAAGCTCATTCGGTCCAAAGACCGAATCCACTTCATGGCGACATCGTAGCTAACCAATCCTGGAACCACTGGGCTAGTCCCTAACGCCAAGGCATTTTGAATTTTGTCCAGCCAGGAAAGCTGATTAGTTGTAAAAAACGCCTTCAGTCCATTAAATGGCGCGCCCAGCGCGAACCGAAAATCGAGCTGTCCCAGCTTACCGCCACGATTGACAAAGGTATGGGTGTGAGACTTGGGCAGTAAATTCTCAAAAGAACCCACCTTCCGCATCAGTTCAAACAAATTGGCGTAGTTAAAGAAAAAGACGTGCAGCCCCATCTCAATATGGTTACCATCAGGGTCGATCCAGCTCCCGACCTTTCCCCCCACAAACGGACGAGACTCAAACAGCTCAACCTCGTGGCCTGCATCCACTAAGTCAATGGCAGTTACCAGTCCCGCCAGTCCTGCACCAATAATTGCAACCCGCATGTTCTCTTTCTTAGCCGAATTTGCTGTACCTATTTGCTTTACATATTGTAATGGGATTAGGGGATCAGTGAACTCATAGCAATCTTTGTATATCTTAATCAAAGAGTGCCCAAGTACCTTCCACTAGAATTTTCTTTAGCTTCGGCAAAAATTATCGCTGAAGGCTTGTGAACCGTCTAGGTTGGGTACTATTAGTAGAGAGACTTACCATCTGGGGTAGCGACTTGTGGCTGAACGGGCTAATGATGAGATTCTTCAACTTGCGAGCCAGGGGAATTTACAGGCTTTGTCGGTCTACTTAAACCGCCACCTGATTCCGAGTGGTGCTCACGTTAAGGTCAAGCAAAAAGATGAGTCTTTGCACGTTCTGATTGTGGTGATGTCAGAATCTGAAAATGCAGGGCTAATGACTGCGGTTCAAGATTTATTGATTAAGCTACATCTTGCTCACGTTAAGCGGGTCAAAATCTATACCCAAATTTTAGGCCAGAAGCAAGCTAGCCTCAGGCAGCAGTTTGCAATGTCGCCTACTGCTGAATCCCAGGTGGAAAGAACGCCACCGTCTTTAAGTTTGCCTAATCCTGCACAGTCCCAGGCTCAGAAGCTGCAGCCTTTTTCCTTGATTGCTCCGCCAGCGGGGGCAAGAGAGACATACCCAAAAAGTGCCAGTGCTTTTACCTTAAGCCCCTCTGTCCCCCACAAAAAATCAACCTCAGATTCAAAATCACGGCGTTACTCAGTTATAGAATTTATTACCCAAGCCGCCAATATTGAGGACTTGAGAGTTCTCCGAGATCATCCATTTTTTACGGGCAGTTGTCCGCACTGTCAGCACGTATTTCCACAGTCAGGTTCGCCTCCCGCTTATTGGGACTGCCCCAAGTGCGGCTGGAAAGACGACCTTAGCTCATTCATTCCACTTAAAGCAGGCCACGACAACAAAAGCCAAACTTCTTTCACCGAAAGCAAGCGTCTGGGAGACTACTTGATTGAGGCGGGGCTTTTGACAACCGCACAAGTTGAAGTTGCTTTGGCTGACCAAGTAAACACACATCTGCGATTCGGAGATGTTCTCATTCGACGCGGGTGGGTTAAAGAAGAAACAATTGAGTACCTGATGCAGAAGGTGATTTTGCCAGAGCGGACAGGCCACCAGAGTGAGGCTTCGTATTTGGAGTCGAGCCGGAATCTGCTGAAGACGCTGTTAAAAATTCGTCCCAGCACCCAAGAATCTGATGCAAAGCTCACTAATCCTCCAGTCGCTTCTCGAGAAGACTTAGCGCGTCCCCCAGAACCGATTCAGGAAAACAACGGCGATCGCAGCAATGAAGAAAGCTCTACTCCTTCGTCTAAAGCAATTCCTGTTCCGTCAGGCAAACTTGCGAATGAACGAGAAACGCTAATTTTGCCAGATGTTGAGCTAGATGAATTGGATGCTTATCTCAATGGACCTTACGACAAAAAAATGCTGTAGTTTTCTGAAGACTACAGCACTCAAGCATTTAACTGCACCCTAAGAGGCCAAAGCAAGTTCTACCATTTGCTGAAGCTCTCCCTGCTGGTACAGTTCAACTAAGACATCTGAACCGCCCACAAACTCTCCATTAATGTAAACCTGTGGAATAGTAGGCCAATTAGAATATTCTTTGATGCCTTGACGAATATCAGCATCTTGCAAAACGTCTACGGTTTCATAGGGTGCGCCGAGAGAGTTTAAAATCTGTACTGCGTTATTTGAAAATCCACACTGAGGCATCAGTTTAGAGCCTTTCATAAACACAACGATTTTGTTGGCTGTGACAACGTCTTGAATTCGCGTTTGCAGTTCAGGGGTCATAAAAATCTCCTTTTAAAGTCACGACACGAATCATTAAAATTTATCAATCTCTGCTTCGGCCCATTTTTCGGGGGTGTAAGTTTTCAGCGCAAAAGCATGAATTTGATCTGTTGCCATTGCCTGGTTGACTGCGCCGTAGACCAACCGATGCTGCTGCACCAGCGATTTCCCTGCAAACTCAGTGGACACGACCGTTACCTGATAGTGATCGCCACCCCCAGTGAGGTCTTGCACCAGAACTTCTGCGTCTGGTAATCCAACCTGAATGAGTTGCTGAACCTCTTCTGGTCTAATCATAAACGCACCTCATAAACCCACCGCATACAATGTACTCTATGCATCGACCTTATTAACCTTAGCGTTTGTCAGGAAATGGTGCTGACTACTTACCTGTAGCAGGAGCTGCACCAGCAGGTGGAGCACTGCTAGGGGTTCTAGGATAGGGCACATCTACAAAACCAAGTTCAAAAAGCTGCTGATAAGATTTTGTGCCTAGATCACGACTTGGATTCTGGCTACGAATAATTTCAATTAGTAGTGGGATAGCCAGTTCAGGCTTATTTTGAGCGCGGTAAACTAACGCCAGTTGATAGGTAGACTGGTCACGAATTTGTGCAGAATCTAGCGCTTTACGACGAAGACTATCGGAAGCGCGATTGTCAATCCCGAGAAATGAGCCTGCAAGAGCTTGATAAAAATTAGAAAGCTGATTAGAAACCTGTCTTGCATCCTGTAGCTTGGTGGCAGCTAAGCTATAGTTTTGCGCAGAGACGGCGCTTTCTGCTTCTCTAAGAAGACGTCTGGTTGCTTCAATACTGAACAACCCACCTTGTCCGCCAGAGGGGCTAATGATTTGAACGTTGCTCGGCACCGCAGGCTGAGCTGCGCCACTTCCATTAAAGTCTCCTGCTTTTTGAGCATTAGCAACTGTGGAAGACAGTAAAACCAATAGCAGAGAAGACACTGTACCGACAGCCTGAAGCCCTAATGTACGCTGCCGCTGTTCACCAACCATTCCAAATGACACCATGGATGCACTCTGTAGTTTGTCTAAATAGATTTGTTGAGGCAAGTTTTAAGCGATAAGCTCCGCAACATCTTATCATTTGCCGCTTCGGTGAGGACGCTGCACAGAATATGGCATTACGATGCTCATTCAAAGCGGGTAGTTTGGTACGATTCGGGCATATCAAATTATAGAAAATTAGAATTGTGTCTTATTTTCTCACTCCTTCATGACGTGAAAGGTTTTTTATGTCCGAGGCTCAATCCATTAGCGCTGCCGTTGCCAAACTTTACGACACCTACCCATTTCCGCCAGACCCACTCTCAGACGATCCACCCCCAGGCTATAACTGGCGCTGGAATTGGAATACGGCTTATAGCTTCTGCACAGGCCAAAAGCCTGCCAAGCAAGATGTTCGCATTTTAGATGCAGGCTGCGGCTCTGGCGTAAGCACCGAGTATCTACTCCACCTCAACCCCCAAGCAGAAGTGGTGGCGATCGATCTCAGTGCAGGCACCTTAGCCGTTGCCCAAGAGCGCGCCCAGCGTTCTGGCGTGGCGGAACGGGTTACGTTTCAACAGTTGAGCCTGTTTGATGTTGCGCAATTGCCAGGGGAATTTGATCTCATTAACTCTGTGGGTGTTCTCCACCACACCGCTGACCCCATTGGCGGAATCCAGGCTTTAGCCAAAAAGCTGGCACCTGGCGGTATCTTTCATATTTTTGTCTACGGCGC
>JANPLU010000085.1:0-40134 GCA_031422435.1 Acaryochloridaceae cyanobacterium VAR_48_metabat_390 | reverse complement strand
TTCTTGATTGAGCGATCTGCATTGGCAAACTCTAAGAAATCTGACTGAAGCGATCGCCATTCATCAACGCCTATCGGCTGGTCAAACACCCAATAGCTATGGACTGATTTGCCGCCTGTATCTATTTGGAACGTAGGCTCTGGCAGTCCTAGTGACCTCCACAGGTCGCGCTGAACAGGTTTTGGTAGATCGTCATGCTCGCAGAAAATAGCGATGCAGACGTTAACGTCTGCATCGCTATGACCGCCGCCATTCACCACGCAGTATACGTTCTGATCTGTAGGCAAATTTGGCAGGCGGGGATAAGTGGCCTCTAATTTTTTTGCCCTATCGTCAGTAGTGATCGTTCGGAGATAGAGGTGATCGCCGTCTTTATATCCCAGTAGTCCGAGGTGCTTTAGAGCGAGATCAATCACGCCGCACCTCCTAAAACTTGCGTTTCAACCCATTGCCAGAACAAACGGCGAAACTCACTGCGCGGGGTGCCGTGATCACGGGCAGAGCGCCCTAGTTCAAAATCTCGCTCTATCGGGTCGCCAATCGCCGCAATCCTTTGAAAAGTAGCGATAAGGCGCTGAAACTCAGGGCTAGGAACCGAAATCGCTTGTGGTGAAAAGGTTTTGAGTCGCATAAAATGTCCTTATGAGATTTTTCGTTTTTTGCCCAGTCCTGAACCGACTGGGTATTTTTTTGAGTCTTAATCACGCCGCGCCCCTTTCAGAAACGCCGTTTTCAATCAGCGCCCGAATATCCTCTACGCGCCAAACAGTCGTTTTTGAGCCAAGCTTGATCGATTTAGGATATTTTCCTGCGGCTACGCCAGCCCACCAACTCGACTTGCTAACGGGGATAAATCTCAGCACGTCTGAAATTCTTAAAAATCCAGTTTCAGGCATCTCTAAACCTCCAAAAATCTACAAAAACATACTCTCTGATTTATTTAAGAAACGGGCGAAAATTTTAAAGGTTTATCGAAAAATGCAATTTTTCGTTTTTTGAGATCGCTGAAAAGCATGAGGTATCTAGGCTTTAGAGATTCCTTAAAGCCAGCATTCAATAGAAACGAAAATCACTTATTTCGTTTTTCCAGTTCTTCGGTTAGACCTATTCAGCCTTGAAGGGTCTACTTCATCCAAGATGCCTCGGATAATTGGATCTGAGATATTATTACCAGTTCTTTCTGCTAGTGCCTTGATTTTGGAAACAACATTTATGTCTTCAAGGTCGATTTTGCCCTCGAAGTGGCACAGAACTTTAATTAATTTTTGATAGCTCCGCTTACCAATTTTTCCCTTCTTCCATCCTTCGTCGTCTTGCTCTCTAGCTTCTTGGAACAGAAACTTAGGCTTTTTCCCAAGTTCTTGAGCCAGTTTTAATAAATCAGATTTGAAGACAAGTGGAATTTGATTCCGTGCTTCTTCTAGAGAATAATTTATGCCATGACGAACGCGACAAGTCTCTACAGGTAGGGGATGACCATCTGTTTTTATGAGCTTTGATGGAGCAGCCCATCCAGCTCGATAAACATATAGCTTTTCTTCCATAAAAGACATTATCCTTATCACTTCATGTGGAGGATTTTCTTTTATTTGTGTTGTCGGCTCAATTTCCAGCCATAAACAAGCGGCTTCAACTAACCAAAACCTTTCAAGCAGATCATACAGCTCCCAATTAATAGACATTATTTTCCTTCCTTTAATTTATCCAAATAATCAGCCCACGACTGCATCATCTTGTGGCGTTCCTCAAGATGCTTTGTCCGGTTGTATGCCCTGCCTAATGGGTCTTTAACCACATGGGCAAGCTGCTGTTCTATTAGTTCCGGTCGCACTCCCAGAACCTCATCTAAAATCGTTCTCGCCATTGCCCTAAAGCCGTGGCCTGACATTTCTTCTTTGTCGATACCCAGTGCCCTAAGTGCAGCAAGTACGGCATTCTGACTCATTGGCCTGATAGGAGTAGAGCCACTAGGAAACACCCATTCTCGATGGGCTGTCAGTGGCTGCAATTCCTTAAGGATGGCTACGGCCTGACGGCTCAATGGCACAACATGTTCAAGCTTTGTCTTGATGACCAGATAACGCCATTCGGAATTCTTAAGGTCAATCTCTGACCATCGAGCATGGCGTAATTCACTAGCACGGACAAATACAAGCGGGGTCAAGCGAAGGGCACACCGCACCACGAAGGTGCCCTCGTATGCATCTAACATTCTTAGCAACGCCCCTACCTTCTTAGGGTCAGTAATGGCCGCAAAATGTTTTTTTGTAGCTGGTGGTAATGCCCCTTTCAAGTCTGCCGATGGGTCGCGCTCAGCTCGTCCAGTTACCACGGCATACCTGAAGATCTGACCACAGAAGCTCAACACCCTATGGGCTGTGTTGATTGAACCCCTATCCTCAATCTTGCGGATAACCCCCAATAATTCAGTTGCGGTAATTTCCCCAATAACGCGATCACCCAACCACGGTAAGACATCCCTCTCTAGTTGGCGCTCCACAACCTTGGTGTGACCTGCAGACCAATTTTTAGAGAATTTATTGAACCATTCCTTCGATACAACATTAAAGCCGCTTGAAGAAGTTAATTCAGCCGCTACCTTTTGAGCCTGACGCTGAACACTAGGGTCGATGCCGTCTGCTAAGAGCTTACGAGCTTCATCGCGGCGATCTCTAGCCTGGGATAGCGACACGTCAGGATATTTTCCAACCCCGATCCGCTTTTCCTTCCCTCCAAACCTGTATTTGAAGCGCCACAGCTTGCCCCCTGGTGGACTGACCTCTAAATAGAGGCCACGGGTATCGTAAAGCCGTTGTGCTTTGCCGTTTCCTTTCGCTTGCCTTATCTGGGTATCAGTTAATTGGGGCATCGTTTTTTTAACAAAGTTGTCATGCCCTTAAATCATGCCCCTATGCCCCTCGGATTACAATAGACAAACTCAGACTAATCAAGACTATAAACAAAGCAAAACCCTTTACTAGAAAGGGTTTAATGGACATCCTTGGACATCATTGGATTATTGCATAATAGACATACTACCTATGCTAGCGCGGACGGCTACGGACTTTTGGGGCTGCCTTCAGCTTCTGTTGCCTGCTGTTCAATTGTTTTCTTTGTCTGATCGACGGTTTGCTGAACGTTACGGGCTTTTTCGATAGCTTTTTCGCCGCCATCTATCCCTTTTTTGTAGGTTTCGGCGACGGGGTTGGCGCAGGCGGAGAGGGCGATCGCCGCAACCCCCACTATCCAGACTACAGACTGAGAATGCTTAGATTTCATAGTGACTTCAGCGCTTTACGATCTAGCGTTCCCTGGAAGTGTTTGCTTATGGCGTGTCATCCAGAATTAATGCGATCGCCTGATTGAGGATTTGGGTGCGGTCAATCATAGTGGCAATTTCTTCTGCTTCGTACCTGCCCTCAAATGCTTCTAATGCTGTTTCATCAAGGGCTGACTTGTAAGCATCTGCTAAAGTCTCCATCAATTCTTCGGACGTGAGGTAGTGTCCCTTTGATTTCTGGCGTTTATTTGAGCGTTGGATTTGCCGTACCGCATTGCGAATTGAAACGTCCCAAGATCGCGTTGTTCGGTTCTCAGCCTGCTGTTTGATCAAATGCAGCAGCAAGATAATGCCAAAGCTAAAGATCTTGTTTAGCTTGTCATCTTTGCTCATTTCGGTCATCTCCTCCACCAGCAGCAAGGCTCCAGAGAGGTTTCCCCCGACCAGCAGATTCTTAAGCTCCAGCAATTCTTCCATCGCCTATGCCTCCTGCGTTAAATCGCTCAGCGCCTCATAAGCACTAAGATACCTGACCCAAACGAGCCGTCAGAAACTCAGCGGTACCTTCCACAAAGGCAATGACCTTATCGTAAGCCATACGCGTGGGGCCTAAAACGCCAACGCTGCCAACGGGCGTGGTGCCTTTTTGATACACCGATGAAACCAAAGCGCAGTTTTGGATGGGTTTGAGCGCATTCTCTGTGCCAATGCGAATCAGTACAGGGGGACGACTGCCTTTTCGAGAAGAAGACGGCACCTGGAACGCTATTCCCTCATAGATGAGAGGCCAGAGCTGATCTTGTTCTTCTTCGAGCATCTGAATAATGGTCTGCGCTTGCGCCAGTTCTGAAAATTCGGGCTGCCGTAAAAACTCAGAAACCCCGCCAATTAAAATAGGGTTGGCAATGGGTGACTGATTTCGCTGACTCAGATCTTGGCAAAGCTGCTTGAGGAATGCTGCAAATTTCTGAAACTCGCGATCTAAATCCTGCCAGTCGATCAATGCCAGTTCTGATAACGACTTGTCGCACAGGTGATGATTTAGAAAGTTAGAGAGTAGGTGCAGCTCTTGCTCTAGCAATTCAGCATCATCAGATTGCCCCAGGTGAGCAGGTAAATCCATAAAAACAGAGCGGGTTTCGTAGGTATCTGTCACCAAAATCAGCATGACCCGCTGTGGCTCTACCTGCACCAAATGCAGATGGCGAATGGTGGTGGCAAGAGATGACTGGGGAACCGTAATCAGCGCCACGCAGCCGCTGAGGGTGGCTAAAATCTGAGCTGCCTGACGCAGGAGGGTCTCAAAGCTAGCAGGTTCGGCGGGGAGGCGTTTGGCAAGAAGCTGCTGGATGCGTTCTACCCACTGGTCTGAGGGGGTGATAAGCTTATCGACGTAAACGCGATATCCAGAATCTGAGGGAATTCGCCCCGCAGAGGTGTGAGGTTGATAAAGTAAGCCCTCTTTCTCTAACATGCCCATGACGTTGCGAATGGTAGCGGAGCTAAGGCTAAATTCGTATTCTTTCGCAAGCGCTTGGGATCCGACCGGCTCTGCCGTTTCAATGTAGTGATTAACAGTGGCTCGAAGGACTTTTTGCTGGCGCTCGGTGAGCTGAACGTACATGGCGATGGTTTACAGAAAGGGCTGGGCTAGTAGCGACGGATGGAGGAATCAACCGCTAGGGTGTAGGCATCAATGCCACCTGCAATATTTTTGACGTTGGTAAAGCCCTGTTGGTTCAGCCATTGACACATCTGGGCAGAACGCATCCCGTGGTGACAGATCACGTAAGTTTCAGCGTGGGGGTCTAGCTGAGTGGGAAGGGTTGCCATCCATTCTGCGGACTGACTGAGGGGAAAGACTTGAAAGTTGGGGAGGGCGGCGATCGCAATTTCCTGCAGTTCGCGCACGTCAATAAGCTGAAGGGGAGCGTCTGCTGTGGCGATGCGCTGAGCTAAGGCTTCAACGGAGATTTCTAAACGGTTGGCATCGTAGGACATAAGCGTTTTGTAAGAAGCATTTTTATAATTCAGAGCAAGTTAACATGAATCTAAAAGAAATGATGCATGTTTTGTTATGAGTTTGCCCCAGACGTAGGTTTCAAAGCTATCTGAGTAAAATCTTTCAAAGGTTGGTCGTGCTAAACAAGTAGGCTTTATAGGTGTTCCAGGGAGGGCTGAGGCTATAATTGTCTCAAATCTTTGCTAGGAAAGACTTTCGGGACTGGAGATGTCAAATTGCTGAAGTTCAAGAGGTGTAATGATTCCAGCCTTTTATGATTGTCTGTCTCCCTGAAACACCTATAGAGCCTTGAACACTACCTAGAATTCATTAAGGGGCGGGTAAAGTTTCCGATAAGCTAGAAGGGCACTCGATGGAACTTGAGAGAGAAAACGCTCAATGACTGGCTCAACCACTAACATTGCCGTAGTTGACTATGACATGGGAAACCTCCACTCCGCCTGTAAAGGACTAGAGGCCGCAGGTGCAAAGGCCTGTGTGACCGATCAGTCTGCAGAATTGCGACAGGCAGATGCAGTAGTACTCCCTGGGGTGGGTTCCTTTGACCCAGCCATGCAGCATCTGCAAGAACGTGGATTAGTGCCCATTATTAAAGAAGTGATTGCGAGTGGTAAGCCTTTCTTAGGCATTTGCCTAGGGATGCAAATTTTGTTTGAGGGCAGTGAAGAAGGCCAAGAACATGGCCTTGGCATTTTCCCTGGCGTGATTAAGCGATTCCAATCTGAGCCAGATTTGACTATTCCCCACATGGGCTGGAACCAGCTGGAATATACTCAGCCTAATCTACCGCTTTGGGAAACGCTGCCTGTTGATCCTTGGGTCTATTTTGTGCACTCTTACTATGTAGAGCCAGCAGATCCCATTCTGACGGCTGCGACTGTGACCCACGGAAGCCAGACCGTGACGGCTGCGATCGCCCGCAATAACGTCATGGCGGTGCAGTTCCACCCTGAAAAATCGTCTGAGGCGGGTCTACAAATGCTGGCAAACTTTGTGACTTTCGTTCAGCAGCAGAAGTTAGTGAGTGCCGTTTAGGCCATTAAGCCCATGAGAACTAGCCCGTGAGACTTCGAGGTAAACAAACCATTCAAACCGTTTCGGGGTTAGACACTCGACCGACTGCTTCCCGCGTGCGCGAGGCTATTTTTAACATCTGGCAGTTTGAAATTGCAGGCTGTCGTTGGCTGGATCTCTGTGCAGGAACGGGCGCAATGGGTGCGGAAGCGCTTTGTCGCGGGGCAGCCGTGGTAGTAGGCATTGAGCAGGCTGGACGTGCCTGTAAGGTTATTGAGCATAACTGGAATAAAGTGGCTCGCCCTGAACAGCAGATGCAGATTTTACAAATGGATGTACTGCGAGGGTTAGCGCAATTGGCAGGCCAGCAGTTTGACCGCATTTATTTTGATCCGCCTTATGCCTGCGACTTTTATGAGAAGGCGATTATGGCGATCGCCCACCATAACCTCCTCAGCAGCATGGGCATATTAGCCGTTGAGCATCACAAACAAAAGGTTTTGCCCACAGCATTGTCTGGCTTGAGCGTCACCCAAACGCGCTATTACGGAACAACCGCTTTAGCCTTCTATCAGAAAGATCAGCCATTAGAGAGTTCACTGTCATAACGGATCCTAGAGAGTCCATGCTTCAAATTTACAACGGCAGGTTGAAGCGCCTAGGAAGCTATGCAGTCCATTATTCTATCGTGCTGCCCCTTGCAGCACTGTTCAGCATCATTGTGCTGTTGATTTCCCCCATCGGCGAATTTCCCCTCAGTGATGATTGGATTTATGCCAAAACGGTGCAGAACTTGGTGAATATGGGTCAATATCAGGCTCACCCTTACCTCAACGCTACCCTGATAGCGCAGGCCTATTGGGGCGCAATGTTTTGTAAGCTCTTTGGCTTTAGCTTTAGCACCCTCAGAATTTCTACCCTGGTATTGGCGCTGCTCAATGCCTGGGCGGTTGCCCAATGCGCCCTCATGATGGGGCTAAAGCGGAATCTGGCGCTGCTGTGCGCTATCATCACCGCCACAAGTCCCCTAGTGCTAGCGCTTACCTATAGCTTTATGACCGATATCCCATTTATGACAATGTCGAGTCTATCAGGGCTATTTTTTCTAAAGGCCCTGAAGCAGCCTAAACCCTCATGGGCGGCTTGGGGAAGCAGCTTTGCAACGTTGGCCTTTTTAGTGCGTCAGTTTGGTGTTTTGCTGCCTCTTGCCTTTGGCATCACCGTAGGTTGGCTTGCCCTGCGGAAGCAGTACGGTTTCTCTAGAGCGATGCAGGTTGCTATCCTGGCACCCTGGAGCGTGATCCTTGGACTATATCTCTTTTGGGGCAAGGCACTCACATCAAAAACGCCCATCCTAGAGTCTAGCGTTGCCCTGTACAGCACGGTGATGGACGGCATCCGCCATGGGCCAGTTGCACTTTGCTATATCGGTCTATTTACCCTTCCCCTAGGCATTGGCAGACTCTGGCAGCTTTGGAAAGGATATAGTCCCTGGTCGCCAAAACGTTGGCGACTCATGCTGATGTTTTGCGGTGTTTCACTCTTTGTCTTTGGGCTGCCCCAACTGCTGTATTGGATTAAGCGCCTACTGTTTCAAGAAGACGCGCTTTGGCTCAAGAACTATCCTGCTCGGATGCCGTTAATGGTCTACAGAACCCTTTTAGATTTTGGGCTTGGGCCGCTACAGTTACCGGATCTACATGCCACAACAGCAATCCAACTTGAGTCGGGGTGGTGGCCGATCACCATACTGGCGCTTTTTGTCTCAGGACTCTTATTTTTAATTCTCAGCGACCTTTGGCAAACGCGCTATCGCTCTATCCCTGGAAGGCTAGAAGAAACACAGTTTGCCCTCCATCAAGATTATTTTTTAGCGGCTTGGGGTATTCTCTCTTTAGCAGCAGCCTATAACCCTTGGCGAACCATAACCGTAGATCGCTATTTGTTGCCAGCTCTTGTGCCCTTTGTTCTGCTCTTAGCGCGTGATGTCTCTCGGTGTCGCCTTAAAGGAGTGGTGGTACCTATGGTGCTTTCAACGCTCCTCATTGGTCTGTTAAGCCTCTTGAGCCTACAAGACTACATGGCCTGGAATCGAACCGCTTGGGTCGCCCATCATCGGCTAGAGAAGGTGTATGGTGCCCCTGCTACTGCGGTAAAAGGGATTGATACCTTTAGCGGCTGGTATAACAGCGAGGCGTATATGGAACGCCACCATACCCGAAGCTGGTGGAATATGAATGTTGATGGGAAAGGTGCTTGGGTGCTGGACGATCAGTATGTGATCGCCAGCGAAGAGCCACGTCCTGGCTATCAAGTTCTCGAACGACTGCCTTATTTTTCATGGTTGAGTTTGAAGAATCGCGCCATTTTTATTTTTAGGCGACAGGTAAATTGATTAATCAGAATAGACCTCTTGCACCGATATGAAAATTACCTTTGTAATGGGTGGACTTTCCTTCTCTGGTGGCGATCGCGTGGTCGCCATCTACGCTGATCGTCTCAGAAAGCGAGGGCATGATGTTTTAGTTGTGGTCAAAGGCAGTTCCCAGCCCACCTTAAAGCAGCAGTTGAGTTCACTGCTGAAGGGGCAGGGCTGGATAGCTTTACCGCAGAACGCTGGCTCTCATCTAGACGAGATGAATGTGCCCTATCGGGTACTGGATAAGTCTCGACCCGTCGTAGATAAGGATGTACCAGATGCCGATGTTGTGATTGCAACCTGGTGGGAAACGGCAGAATGGGTGGCAAATTTATCGCCTCAAAAAGGGAAAAAGTTTTACTTCATCCAGCACCATGAAGTCTTCGACTATCTTCCTCAGCAGCGGGTTAGAGCAACCTATACCTTGCCGCTCCATAAGATTACGATCTCGCAGTGGTTAGTTGATCTGATGCGGACTGAGTACAGTGATGACAACGTTTCCCTTGTTCTAAACAGTGTAGAGACCCAACAGTTCTATGCTCCACCGCGCGGCAGACAGAATTTCCCAACAGTGGGAATGCTGTACGCTCCGCTGCATTGGAAAGGATGTGATGTCAGTCTAAAAGCAGTCTCGATAGCAGCTCAAAGCGTTCCTGGGTTGCGGCTGATTGCCTTTGGGTCTTATCCGGTTTCAGACACACTGCCCCTGCCTCAGGAAGCAGAATATTTTCAAGAACCCACTCAAAGTCAGATTAGAGAGATATACGCTCGTTGCGATCTGTGGATTTGTGGCAGCCGCAGCGAAGGATTCCACCTGCCACCCTTAGAAGCAATGGCTTGTCGCTGTCCTGTCATATCGACGGCGGTGGGTGGCCCGAGCGATATTATCCGGGAAGGGATTAACGGCTATTTGTTACCCATTGATGATGTAGACGGTCTGGCGCAGAAACTCATCTGTGCTCTAACTGCATCCCCAGAAAAATGGCAGCAGATGTCAGAGGCAGCTTACGCCACAGCCACTCAATATACTTGGGATGATGCGACAGATTTATTTGAAGCAGCGCTATACAGTATGGGCGACCAGGAACCTCTAACAGCAGCAATACCCATGGCAACATGAGAAAGGGAATTTTCAACGGCGATCGCCACTCTACGGATTTTCGACAATATTTACAAAACCCGTGGCGCGCTCTAGCGTCACCAAAGCGCGATTGTAGTCCAAGATTGCCTGAATCAAGTTCCCTTGAGCCTGCGTTAGATCCGCTTGGGCGCGGGTCACTTCTAAGGTGGTTCCTACCCCTGCGTCTCGTCTCACCACTGCAAGCCGCAGACTTTCGGTGGCCTGGGTTAGCGCTCCGTTGGCAGTATCAATATTAGTGCCGTTGGCCTGAAGGTTAAAGTAAGCCTGCTCTACCTCAAAGCGAATGGATTCTTTGAGCTGATTAAACTGCTGGTCGATAATCTCAAGATTTTTGTCAAGCTGCCGGAGCTGCGATCGCACGTCTCCCCCATCAAAGGCACGAATGCTCATCTGCACGCCCACAGAATAGCCGTAGGCACCTAAAAAGCGATCTTCGAGATCGTCAGCCAGGTTAACAGAGGCAAAACTTTGAACCTGCGGCTTACGCTGGCTAGCCACAATCCGTTTTTGAAGCTGCGTAATCTGGCGCTGAAGTCTAGTTTGGGTTAGCTCAACGCGATTGTTGAGCGCTAACACAATGGTTTCTTCTAACGATAAAGACCATTGCCCTGCCCTTTCAGGGCTGGCGGTAGACGGTAGGGTTACGTCTGCGGTACTCGGTAAATTAAGCTGCTGCACTAGTTGGCGACGCGCAATAGCGTAAAGAGATTTAGCCTGCGTTTGATTCTGCACCGCGTCGGCTAAACTAACCGATGCCTGCAATACCTCAAATCGGGTGCGGATTCCGGCCTGTTCTCCTAACTGAATAATTCTTAGATTTTCTTGGAGATTTTTGACAGAGCTATCTGCAACTGCAATTAGAGCCTGAGTTTGCTGGAGGTCAAAGTAGTTTGAGGTAACACTTTGCCGGAGGCGCTGAAGCTGGCGCTGTAGATCTAGGGCAGAATTTTGAACCTGGTTTTGAGAAGATTTAATGGAAGCATCTCGCTGCCCACCTGTGTAGAGGCCGTAGCGAAGCGTTAATGCACCATTAAAAAAGCCCCCATCTCCCCCTGCGCCATTACCAGACCGCAGCGGCAGCGCCACGTCACTCGCATTAAGCAGTGATAAATCGACCGTGGTGGGCAATACCGCACTTTGGCTGGCACGCTGCTGAAGCTGCTGAAGCTGCTGCCCAAGCGTATTGGTTTGTACCTGGGTTGGCGTTTGTTGAAAACGCTGCTGAAGCTGCCCAATATCTTGCTGGAGCTGCTGTTGAGCAACGGCTGCCTGCTGCTGTAGGCTACTTGAAACAGACTGTGACCCTGTGGTGCCAGAACCTAGCGAACCATAAGAACGGCTGCGAGGCGAAAAAGAACTGCCGTCTGTCCGAGCAACACTGCCGCTCACGTTTAGAGAGGGCAGCAGCGCAGCTTTAGATTGTTTAAGCTGAGCGCAACTGCGCTGCACCTGAAGCCGCGCGGACTGAATATCTGGATTGCGCTCAAAGGCCAAGCGAATAACGGTAGGTAGGCTGAGAGAGAGCGAGGTTTGCAGCGCAACGGCTGAGGGCTGTTGGGGCACTTCTAAGAGTGCCTGCGGGGGTAGCGTTTCAGGCACTGCTTCGGCAGCTTTGGGAATCAGCCCTTCTTCTAAAAAGCTTAGATTTTTTGATTCACAAAGTGCTTCCGCTGACTGCGGTTTTGAAGCAGCAGCACGATTGGTTTGAGCAATCGTCGAGGGTGGCTCAGCAGTCTTTGCAGCCTGACTGTTCTGAGAGATAGCTAGAACAGAAAGACTCAAAAGGGGGGGTAGAATACCCTGAAGTTTGATCATGAATTGTCCTAGAGCACTCCACACAAATCAAACGGTTGCGGTGCTATTCACAACCCTGCCATTCTAAGCATCTGAGTACCTACTCAGCTACCGAGAGGGTTAAATTTAGGCCAAAATCTGGGCTAAAAACTGGCGGCTGCGCTCCTCCTTAGGGTTTGAGAAAAATTCTGTGGGCGTTGCGCGCTCAACAACCTGACCTTGATCCATCAGCAGAACGTGATCCGCGACTTCCCGCGCAAACCCCACTTCATGGGTCACAATCACCATCGTCATGCCGCCCTCAGCAAGCGATCGCATCACGTCCAATACCTCCTTAATCATTTCAGGGTCAAGGGCTGAAGTAGGTTCGTCAAACAGCATAATTTTGGGCTGCATGGCAAGGGCACGGGCGATCGCCACCCGCTGCTGCTGCCCCCCAGAGAGCTGACCAGGGTACTTATGCGCCTGCTCTAGAATGCCAACCCGCTCTAAAAGCTGCATGGCGATCTCCTCGGCTTGGGGTTTAGGCAGCCGCCGTACCCAAATCGGCGAAAGCGTAATGTTTTGCAGCACCGTGAGATGAGGGAACAGATTAAACTGCTGGAACACCATCCCTACTTCGCGGCGAATCGCCTCAAGATGACGCGGGTTTTGGGTCAGCGCAACGCCATCAATGATAATGCTGCCTTTCTCATGGGATTCCAGACCATTGAGGGTGCGAATGAGGGTGGATTTGCCAGAGCCAGACGGCCCCATCAGCACCACCACTTCTTGAGGGTAGACCTCTAGGTCAACCCCCTTTAGCACCTGAAACGTGCCGTACCATTTCTCGATGCCCTGGGCTGAAATAATGGGGGATGCCGCAATCTCTACGACATTCGTTACTGCATCAGTCATAGCTAAGATCCTGAAGGAAGTTCTAAACGGCGGCTAGCGACTGACATACCGTAGCAAAACAGCCAGTAGATTAGCCCCAGCACCAGGTAAACCTCGGCATAGCGCCCCAAATACTCGGCTTGGGAGGTAATGCTGCGAGCAATGCCCGTTAGCTCTACAAGCCCCACAATTGAAAGCAGCGCCGTATCTTTAAATAGGCTAATAAACTGTCCCACAATGGCAGGTACTACCGTTCGTAAAGCTTGAGGCAGAACAATGAGGCCAAGGGTGAGAGGCGTGGATAGCCCCAACGCTCTAGAGGCTTCCCACTGCCCATTGGGAATGGACTGTAGGCCACCCCGCACGGTTTCAGCCAGGTAGGCAGCACTGAAGAGAGATAGACCTGCGATCGCCCTCACTAACTGATCTACCGTAATTTGGGGCGGCAGCAATAGCGGCAGCATCACCTGAGCCATAAACAAAATGCCGATGAGGGGCAGTCCTCGAACTAGCTCAATGTAGCCCGTACTCACCACGCGAATTATGGGCAGTTGACTTTGCCGCCCCAATGCCAGCAAAACCCCCAAGGGAAAAGACAGCACAATACTGACCACCGCGACGAGCAGCGTTAAAAGCAGCCCATTCCAAAACGTGGTGCTGACGGCGGTCAACCCTAAGCCACCGCTAATGAGCCAAAGCATAATGAAGAACGTCAAAAACCAGAGCAGCGGGAGCCATGTTTTGAGCGGTTTTCCCCAGGGCTGCTGCTGACTCCAGCCCCCTAGATAACCGCCTCCCAGTGCCATACCCGTAATGCCTCCGAGCCAAGCGATCGGCTCTAAGCCTTGGTTGCTGAGGGCGATCGCCCCCACCAGCCCAGCTCCCCCACCAGTAACCCAGGCCATCTCTTTGCGCCCCCAGCCCTGCATTGCGCCCCAAGATAGAGTAGGGACTGTCACCAACAGCATTAGCACCAGCCAAAGTCGCCAGATCTGCTCAACCGGATAGCGACCGACAAAAATGAGACGGAGGTTAACCGTCACAACCTCCCACTGCGCTTGAGTAAAAATCCAGGTGCCCAGTGCCGTTAGAGTGGTGGCAACAATGCCAAGGCTGATCAGCGTGAGAAGGACGTTAGACCAGGTGCTTAAAAGATTTTGCCGTACCCAAATCCAGGCTTTTTGACGAGAAGATGGGCTGAAGGGGGCTTTGAATTGGTTTTGCCAAGACTCCATAGGTGATCAGCGCTCTACGATTTGAATGCGGCGGTTATAGAGATTCATGACAAAAGAGATTGCCAAGCTAATGGCTAGGTAGGTTGCCATCAGCAGCAAAATCACCTCCACCGCGCGTCCGGTTTGGTTAAAGGTGGTCGAAGACACGGAATAGAGGTCAGGATACCCCACGGCGATCGCCAAGCTAGAGTTTTTGGCAAGGTTGAGGTACTGACTCGTCAAAGGCGGCACAATCACCCGCAGCGCCTGAGGCAAAATCACCAGCCGTAGGGTGAGATTAGGCTGAAGCCCCAGCGATCGCGCTGCTTCCCATTGGCCTTTGGGTACCGATAAAATGCCGCCCCGCACAATTTCGGCAATAAAGGCGGCGGTATAAAAGGTAAGACCAAATAAAATCGCAGAATATTCTGGGGTTAACAACAGCCCACCCGTAATGTTGTTGTTACGCACCGCTGGCAGCTCCAAATTCCACGGAAACTCTTTGGTCAACACCCAGGCAATACAGCCCCAAAAAATAACGGTGATGGCTGCCATAAACCAAGGGCTGGCGGGTTCTCCATTGAGCTGGCGGCGGCGTAGGGTACGAAAGACCCATCGGGCGATCGCCACGCCAATGCAAATGCAGATAATCCAGGACAGTAGACTGACCCGAGGCAAAAAATTGGGCAAGAGCAGCCCCCGCTGGCTCAAAGACAAATCGCCAATGAAGCGAATTCGTCGCTCAAAGGGTGGCGCACTTAAAAAGACCGCAAAGTACCAAAACATGAGCTGAATCAGCAGCGGCAAATTGCGGAAAAGCTCCACATAGACCGTCCCCAACTGCCGCACTAACCAGTTAGACGACAGCCGCGCAATGCCAATCCCCGTGCCCATTAACGTTGCCAGCACTAACCCCAGCGCCATGATACGCAGGGAATTGACGATACCGACGCCTAATGCCTGAGCATAGGTATCGGTCGGCTGGTAGGGAATGGGCGTTTCACCAATGTTGAACCCTGCCTGGGACTGGAGAAAATCAAACCCAAAGCTCAACTGCTTTTGCTGGAAGTTGGCGACGAGGTTACTGCCACAATAGGCCACGAGTAGGCCAATTAGTCCCAATACTAAAATCTGAGCAGCCCAAGGCCAAAATTTAGGATGGTGCCAGGGCTGCGACTTTACCGCTTTCATAAATCGCCTGCCGATACAAATAAGACTGTAGCAAAGGCTAAGTTTAAAAAGGTTAGCGTAAAATGCGATCGCAACCTGTTTGTTGAATCACTTGTGTGCTGAAGCCAAAACCCAACCGTATTGAAAAGGTTATTTAACACAGAGACAGGGTTCATTTTTTTGGGTTAACATCGACTTTAAGCCCCTGATGTCGCTTTATCCATTAAAAGTTCCTCGTTAGGGTGCGATAGGTTTATGCAGCGTAGCTCTTTGGCGAGAGGTGCGCTGTTTTTTTAGGGCGCAAACTCCGCAACAATGGAGAAAGACGCTACGGCAAGGTCAATCTACGTTCAATATGATAAAAGTGATTTTTTGGGGCACGCCTCAATTTGCAGTGCCGCCCCTTGCGCGCCTGCTTACAGATTCTAGGTTTGATGTCTTGGGCATTGTGACCCAGCCCGATAAGCGACGTGGGCGTGGCAATCAGCTCGTCCCTTCGCCCGTTAAGCAGTTGGCCTTAGAGCATGGGCTACGGGTCTGGCAACCTGCTCGGGTCAAAAAAGATGCTGAGACTTTAGAAGAACTGCGATCGCAGCAGGTCGATGCCTTTGTGGTGGTAGCCTACGGTCAAATCTTGTCCCCAAAAATTTTGGCATTGCCGCGCTTGGGCTGCGTGAATGCCCACGGTTCGCTACTGCCTGCCTATCGCGGCGCTGCCCCGATTCAATGGAGCATTTTTAACGGCGATGCGGTGACGGGCGTGACCACGATGCTGATGGATGTGGGGATGGATACAGGCCCCATGCTGCTCAAGGCTTCTATAAACGTAGGGCTGCTGGACGATGTAGTGGACGTTTCTGCACGTTTATCTGAAATCTCTGCTGATTTGCTGGTTGAAACGCTCACAAAACTAGATCAGGGCAGCATTACGCCGCAGCCGCAGGAAGATGAGCTTGCCACCCATGCCCGTCTGCTCGACAAGCCTGATTTTTTGATGAACTGGAGGAAACCTGCGATCGCCCTGCACAACCAGGTGCGTGCATTTATCCCCAATGTTGTAGCGCAGTTCCGCGATCAGCCTCTTAAGGTGTTCAAAACGGTTCCCCTCGGCATGGAGTACCAAGAGGCACTACCGCCAGAGCTACAAACGCTAGTGGCAGACTTGGTGCAGCAAGAAATGGTGTCATTTGACCCTGGGACAATTGTTTTAATTGCTAAAGGACATGGGCCTGTTGTGCAGACGGGCGAGGGTTTACTGCTGCTTCAGTCGGTTCAGCCTGCGGGGAAAAAGCAGCAGAGCGGGTGGGATTTTGCGAATGGGCTAAGGCTGAAGGTAGGCGATCATTTTGAAAACGGAATCCTTGCTTGAGATATCACTCAGGTGATTTCTGGGAGGTCAATCTGCTTAATTTCAATACTGAAATCTGTGGGACTTATGGTGGAAGTCAACATTTCGGCATCTTGATACTGAGTACGCCATATTTGCATCAGCTTGGTCTGCGTCTCAACGGACGCTCGGCATCCAACAATAATTTCTTTGACAGCATGAGAATCAAACGAATACAGGCGTATGTCCCAACCATTATCGACTGGAATTTTATGATCAGCAGCGGATGGCGATGCAAGGATTCGCATCTCTTGCTCATAAGCCCAATCTTCTGACTTGGTAAAGAATATGTGCTCGTTCCACATGTTCATTCCATCTGTATTGAGCAAGTTGAGACCGTCAGCAGGAAGTATTGGACGTTTATTCGAATATTTTACGTCGCGGAGACCGTCGTTGGCTTTTCCATTGGATGGGGCAAAGAATTCATTCTCGGAATCGAATCCAATTACAAAGCCACGATGAGAATCAGCATAGTGAGACCACATAAGGATGTTGTCTCGGCGTCGGCTTAAGCTGAGGATGCCAAAGTGTGGGCTAAAAAGCTCCGCAACTTTGTCGTATACAGAGTCGAATAAGTGATTTAGCAACTCATCTGTTTTGATGCCTAAAGCATCAAAAATTTCTATTTTGTGTGAAAAATCTAGCGCAATTTCCTTTTGCTGTGTATCGCGGAACGCAGTAAATGCAGGCAGGGTTTCAAATGGGTCATTCAGAACCGCAGGTTGAGTAAAGCGAATACGACCATTGGATAACACGTCAAGACGATCAGGATGCAAATATTTATAGACAATCATATGTTGAGGTCAAGAGTGTGCGCCATAACTTTGTTTATATCCACCGACTGAAGTCTTTCTTACTGCGGCTTGTCTTGCACCGTAGAGCGAATTTGTAGCTCCTTAAGCTGCTTCGCATCCACATCAGACGGCGCTTGGGTCAATAAACAGCGAGCCTGCTGCGTTTTAGGGAAGGCGATCGTATCCCGAATGGATTCTTCACCCGACATCAGCATAACCAACCGATCCAATCCGTAGGCGATGCCACCGTGGGGCGGAGTGCCGTAGTTAAACGCCTCTAGCAAAAAGCCAAATTTATTTTGGGCTTCGGCCTCAGAAAGCCCGATCGCCGTAAAGACCTGCTGCTGAAGCTCTGATTCATAGATCCGTAGGCTCCCGCCGCCAATTTCTAGACCGTTATAAACCAAGTCGTAGGCTTGGGCGCGTGCTGTCTTAAGGTCGTTTCGGTCTTCTGGCAAGGGTGCGGTAAAGGGATGGTGGATGGCTTCCAGCCGTTTCTCATCGGCGTTCCACTCAAACATGGGAAAGTCTACAACCCACAGCAAGCTGATCACGTCTGGATCAATGAGCTTCATTTCTTCGCCTACTGCCAACCGCACTCGCGCTAAGGAAGCGTTCACCACCTCAGTGGTACCCGCCCCAAACAGCAGCAGATCGCCAGGTTTTGCTTGAGTCCGCTCTAGCAAGGTCGCAATTTGTTCAGGGGTGAGGTTATCTTTAATCGCCCCAATGGTGTCAATCTCATTGCCGTCACGAATGCGGATGTAGGCCAACCCCTTGGCACCGCCTTCGCAGGCCACCTTAAACATGTCGCCACCAGGCTTAACCCGCACGTTAGAGAACTGGTCGTTTCCGCCTGGAATGGGCAGAACCTTGACCACACCGCCCTGGGCGATCGCCCCCGAAAAAACCTTAAAGCCAGAAGTTTGGAATAGGTCTGAGACATTCACCAGCTCCAGCCCAAACCGCGCATCGGGGCGATCGGTGCCGTAGCGATCCATTGCGTCGGCGTAGGTAATTTGAGGGAAAGTACTGGGCAAGTCTACGCCCTTAACGGTCTTGAAGAGGTGACGCATCAGCCCCTCATTGAGCTGCATAATCTCTGCTTGAGACATGAAGCTCATTTCCATGTCGAGCTGGGTGAACTCCGGCTGGCGATCGGCTCGCAAGTCTTCATCTCTAAAACAGCGCGCCACTTGGTAATAGCGGTCAAACCCAGAAACCATCAGCAGTTGCTTAAAGAGCTGTGGCGACTGCGGTAGCGCAAACCACTCCCCAGGGTTAACGCGACTGGGCACTAAGTAATCTCGTGCGCCTTCGGGGGTAGAGCGCGTCAGAATGGGCGTTTCTACCTCAGTAAAATTCTGAACATCTTCGAGGTAGCGCCGCACGGTTTTAATAATTTGATGACGCAGCAAAAGGTTATTGCGCATCCGCTCACGGCGCAGGTCTAGGTAGCGGTACTTGAGGCGCAGCTCTTCGCGTACCGTCTCTGTATCCGCAGAGGACACCTGAAAGGGCAACTGCTGGCGGACAGCATTGACGACCTCAATCACTTCGGCGTAGATCTCAATCTCGCCCGTCGCAATTTTAGGGTTAAGAGAATCTGCGGGGCGCTGGGTGACTTTACCCTGCACTTTGACGACGTATTCATTCCGCAGTGATTCAGCGAGGGCATAAAGCTCAGGCGTGCGTTCTGGGTCGCTAACAATTTGAACCGTGCCTTGGCGATCGCGCAGGTCCAGAAAAATAACGCCCCCATGGTCGCGGCGGCGATCCACCCACCCAAATAGAGTGACGGTTTGACCCACGTGTTCGCCTCGAAGTTCGCCGCAGTAATGAGTTCGCATGATAATGAGTTAACGACAATGCAATAAGAAAGTCTGAAAAGGTGCAGGGCAGTAAAAGCGACCCGCATTTTTTAGAAAACCTTTTAATTATTACAGCTTTAAGACCGCTGTTGAACATGTCAATGCAGCCCCACTGCTGAAATCCTGCATCAGGGCTATCATGCGAAAACTGCTATATCTTAAAGAAGGCAGACCTTTATTGCTAGACTGATGGCTTTTTCTGAAGATAAAACGGGTTCGCTCAATACCCTAGACCCTAAGCAGTATGAAGGGTTGAGTGAAGAGCAGTATCGCAAAAAAATGCAGCGCCGCAAAGAAGTGCAAGAACAGCGGCTAGACGCGCGATCGCAGCAGAAGGGTCTAGTCATTGTCCACACGGGCAACGGAAAAGGCAAAACCACGGCGGCGCTGGGGATGGTGCTGCGATCGCTGGGGCACGGTCATAAGGTTGCCATTATTCAATTTATTAAAGGCGGCTGGGAACCTGCGGAAAAGTCTGTGTTTGCTCTGTGGTCTGACCAGATACAGTTTCACGCCATGGGCGAAGGATTTACCTGGGAGACACAGGATCGGGCGCGAGACATTCTAAAGGCTCAAGAAGCTTGGGCTAAAGCATTGGAGTATATTCAAAACCCCGACTATCAGCTTGTATTGCTAGATGAAATCAATATTGCGCTCAAGCTCGAGTATTTGCAGCTAGATGAGATTTTGACAGGTATTGCTCAAAAGCCCGAGCAGTCCCACGTCATCTTAACGGGGCGCGGTGCGCCTACTGCTCTGATTGAAGCCGCAGACTTAGTCACAGAGATGACTTTGGTAAAGCATCCCTTTCGAGAGCAGGGAATTAAGGCACAGGCAGGAATTGAGTTTTAAGACACAAATTTAAGGCAAGAACAGAATGACGGTTTGGCAAAGTAAATCAGCGGTAAACCTACAGCGACCTTTCAAAAGCCTGGTTGCAGACGTTGTGTTAGTGGCGCTTGTGGGGGGGCCATTGGCAGCCCCATTTTTAGCGTCTACATCATTGCCGCTGCTGCCGCTCATTGCCAACATTATTTATTTTATGGGCGATCGCGTTTGCCCTCAGCCAGAGATGGGGCTAGCGCTGTCGCCCCCCCACATTATGGCGGTCTGTATGCGCTGCTATGGCACCCTAATGGGGCTTGTGCTGATGCGCTGGTTCATCAGCCGTAACTCAGGGCGGGAGGCTTACTGGCTCAACCAATACGGCATTGCCGGATTTTGTCTTACCGTGTTGCTTTGTCTAGCTTACCCAGCTGAACTATGGGCGCAATACTGGGGCTGGTGGAGCTACAGTAACCCAATTGTGACCGTCTTTGGACTCATTTCTGGGGTGGGCTTAGGCGCCTACATTATGCCTTTGCTGCACACTAAATTGTCTGTTCAGAGTCAATCATCTAGCGCTAAGACTCACCCACCTATCTAACGAAAAAATAAATCTATTGCCTACATGGTTGCGATCGCAAAGGCTGGCTCTAGATCCTGAAAGAGCGCCGTACTGAGGTAGCGTTCTCCAAAGCTAGGCTGAATAACCACAATGAGTTTGCCTTCATTTTCGGGGCGCTTTGCCACTTGAATTGCTGCACACAGCGCCGCCCCAGAAGAAATTCCGGACAGCAACCCTTCCTCCCGCGCCATCCGACGACCGTAGGCGATCGCATCTTCATCGCTTACGGCAATATTTTCGTCAATGAGATCCGTCCGCAATACTGGAGGTACAAAGCCTGCGCCAATGCCCTGAATTTTGTGAGGGCCAGGTTTACCGCCAGAAAGCACGGGGCTATTGGTCGGCTCCACGGCGATCGCCTGAAAGCCAGGTTTACGATCTTTGATGACCTCAGCAATGCCCGTAATGGTGCCGCCTGTCCCTACTCCAGCAATCACAATGTCCACTTGCCCATCGGTATCTCGCCAAATCTCTTCGGCAGTGGTATCGCGGTGAATTTGAGGGTTGGCAGGGTTTTGAAACTGCTGGAGCATATAGGCATTCGGGATATTGTCCACCAAATCCTGCGCTCGCTGAATAGCACCCTTCATCCCTTTGCTGCCAGGAGTTAGCTCTAGCTGGGCACCATAGGCGCGCAGCATCGCCCGACGCTCGGTACTCATGGTTTCTGGCATGGTCAAAATGAGGCGGTACCCTTTGGCAGCGGCAACCATTGCCAAGGCAATTCCGGTATTGCCTGAAGTTGGCTCCACTAAGATGGTCTGCCCTGGAAAAATCAGCCCATTTTCTTCGGCAACGCGAATCATATTGATGCCGATGCGATCTTTAACCGATGCAGAAGGGTTCATGCTCTCAAGCTTGACCAATATCTGAGCGACGCAGCCTTCGCTCTGGGGAATGCGATTAAGCTGAACCAAGGGCGTGCGCCCAATCAGTTCGGTAATGTCATGAGCAATATGCATAGTCTATGATTCCTAATCTGTGCGAGGAAGGCGTTACAAAAAAAATCAATAATGGCAGGCTAAATGTAGTACATTAGCTCCGACTGTCGCTGTACATCTCGGCGATCGCATAAGTCTTGAAGGGTATGCTTTTGAAGTATCTCACGCATCGCCTCACAGGAGCCTCGCCAGACGTCCCTTAAAACTTTCTTTTCTGCGGATTTAGAGGCTTCGTTTTCGTTGGGAGAGGTAATGTCTCGTCCTTCAATAGAAGTCATAACTTCCAGTACGGTAATTTGTCTTGGCTCACGGGCTAGCAGATAACCGCCTTTTGCACCCCGCTGCGATCTGACTAATCCTGAGCGCCGCAGGGTGGCTAATAGCTGCTCAAGGTAGCGATCTGGGATATCCTGTTGAGCCGCAATTTGACGAATTTGGAGCGGATCGTTGCTTTGAAACTCATCTGCCAACGCAATTAAAGCCAGGAGTGCATATTCGCTTTTACAGGAAAGTTCCACAATGTGCGTTATTCCAAGGCAGTAAACAGCCTATCATAAATATACTACGGCTTTGCGCCGTAGTTTTCGTACTTTAAGCGTTGTGCGGCTTCGCTGCACTCTAAAGTATTAATCTATCCCCCTTTTTCCTGGATCTATGGCAAGCACCACTGCAACGCTTCTCATTACCTGTCCCGATCAGCAGGGTTTAGTAGCCAAGATCTCCAACTTTATTTATGCCAATGGGGGCAACATTGTCCATGCCGATCACCATACCGACTTTTCAGCAGGTTTATTTTTAACCCGAATTGAATGGCAGCTAGAGGGCTTTAAGCTGCCTCGTGAATTAGTAGAGCCAGCCTTTGCGGCGATCGCCGAGCCATTGGGTGCCACTTGGCAGCTTCAGTTCTCAGATGTGCGACCTCGGATTGCGGTCTGGGTCAGTCGCCAAGATCACTGTTTGTTTGACCTACTCTGGCGGCAAAAAGCAAAAGAGTTCAGCGCAGATGTATCCCTCATTATTAGCAATCACGAAAATTTACAGCCCATTGCAGAACAATTTGGCATTGCGTACCAATACCTCCCCATTACGCCAGAGACCAAGCTCGAACAAGAGGCAAAAGAGCTGGCGTTACTGCAAAAGCATCAAATTGATTTAGTGGTGCTTGCTAAGTATATGCAGGTACTCAGCGCCAGTTTTGTGACACAATTCCCCAAGGTCATCAACATTCACCATTCGTTTTTGCCTGCCTTTGCGGGAGCAAACCCTTACCAACGTGCCTATGAGCGCGGAGTCAAAATTATTGGCGCAACGGCACATTACGTCACCGCAGACCTAGACGAAGGCCCCATTATTGAGCAGGATGTGGTGCGCGTGAGCCATCGGGATGAGACAGCTGATCTCGTCCGTAAAGGAAAAGATCTAGAGCGGATGGTGTTGGCAAGAGCCGTGCGTTTACACCTTCAAAACCGCATTCTGGTCTATGGCAATCGCACCGTGGTATTTGCCTAGAGCGGTACCCTTCGACTCCGCTCTCTACTGCCAACGGCAAGCTGTTTTTCAGAAACTGCCTTAGTGGATCAGTTCTAGCGATCGCTTCACCAACGCTTCTGCCGTAATGCCATTAAAGGCCATGAGTTCCCCAGCGCTGGCGGTGGTTTCACCCCGTTTCCAGGCAAAGGTATCACGTTTTGCCATGCTGCGAAGCATGATAGGTTCCAGCATTCCGCTTGCGCCACCAATCACGCCAATCAGCGCATCCCCGCCAAAAATTGCATCAAAGTGAGCATCGTCGAGAAACGTGCCATCAGCTTCAGAGCAGGTGTCCCAGGCCACGTCATGGGGACGATAGAGCCGGCGGGGGTTCATCACAGAGACAATGCGAACGCCCACCCCTTCGGCCTCTAGCAGCGCAGCAGCCTCAAAGACGGGAATAAGGCTCATGTCGCCGACCACGGCAAAGACCACGGTTTTGGTACCTTTTCCCTCTTGTAAAACTAAGGCACCGTCTTGAAACCCCTGACGAGCCTGAACAAAGGTAGTGCGAATGGGCAGAGGAGATTTGCTTGCGGTGATGACAATGCCCTTGTTTTTTGTAGAAAGCCCCCATTCATAGGCCACCTGAATCGCATTCGCATCGGGCGGAAACAGTGGAAAGACGTTGCCATTGCGCATCATAGCGGCAAAATAGGCTTCTACTTCGGGTCGCTGGTGCGTCCAGCCATTGCGTCCCTGCTCTAGCGCCCCAGCCGTAAACAGCGTAATGGTAGAGGGCGTTGAGCGACGCAGTTCTGCCATAGCCTGAATCACCGTTTGCCAAATGGGCAGACCGTTAATAGCAAACGACTCGTAGGAACACCACAGCGTCCGGCTGCCCATGAGCGCCAATCCTGCGGCTAAGCCAGCACAGGCATCTTCGCTGAGGGGTTCGTAGACCTGACCGTTGGGGTTTTGGTTATAGAGCGGGTCATCGGTAGGGTGAATAATTTTGAGGGCTTGGTTAATGTTGCCAATGCCGGATGCCTCGTTGCCGTCGGCGTTGGTGACGAGATAGCGTTTGTCGAGGTGCCCAACTTGACCCACTAGCTTACCCATTGCGGTGGTCGAAACCTTAGGCTCACCAGCTACGGCAAATTCTTCTAGAACTAGACCGCTGAGATCCGCCAGGGGCAGCACAAATTCTGTGACGACGGTTTCTGCGGCAGGGCCACCGCCAGCCCGTGAAAGATTGGTGCGAACCGTTGACCAGCTTTCTGGAGAAAGCGATCGCCGTTTCAATGCCGAAACAATATCCACATTATCGAGAGTGTGGTGTGCATAGAGGTTGTGAGACTTTGCCCCTAGAGCGTGAACCCCCGCACCCTTAAGCTGCTTGAGAATTAAAATGGTGAGCTTGCCGCCCAAAGCCAGCCGCGCGGCCTGGTCTGCCGCAATTAAGACCGCTTCCATAAAGGCCAGTCGTTTCTGGAATGAAAAAGCGGTGCTATCGACGTAGTCACCTACCTGCTTGGCATCGTCGTATTCTTTGGCATCAATTAGAATCACTTCATCAAAGCCATTACCCTCCCAGAATCGCACCATACCTTCGTTGGTTTGGAGAGATTCCATGCTGTGGTGTTCTTGGCTGTAGCCGTTCCAGACCAGCACGGGTAAAAAATTAGTCACTTCTGGGTAGGCCGTATGGAAATGCCGCATGCTGCTGACAATATAAGGCTCACCCAGGCCGCCATCGCCCACGGTAAAAGGGAATAGCTTATCGCGGTGGAGCAGCGCTGCCGCCATCGCAAAATGCTGCCCTTGACCAAGAGGCCCTGCTGGCCCTAGCAGCCCAGGAATTTGCCCTGATAGATGACCCAGCAGCCCGTGGCGTTCCCGAAAGCGATCGCACATCTGCTGTACGGTTTCAATGCCCATTTTTTCGAGGGAACGATCCATAAACATGGCGCTATAGAACCCAGGGGCGTGGTGGCCGACCTCTGTAAAAATATTTTTGTGCCCCAGCATCACGAGGCTAGCGTAGGCTTCAACGGAGCTAGCAAACCCGCCTGGGTGCCCAGAGGCTTTACTGGCTGTTACCTGGAGCGTCAAATATCGCAGTGCATCTGCTGCGAGTAGGGTTTGATAGACCGCATTTGGGTCTGTGGGGTCTGCGATCGCCATCATGCCTTTTGAAATGACTGCGTTTTTCCCGTGAACCTCAAAGTCAGGCCAGATCTCTCCAAAGTATTGGATCCCTTCGCAAAAGCTGGGAATTACAGAAGCGGTTGTAACTGCGGTCATGATGGCGGCGATCCTAAAACTTTGATCAAGACAAATAACTGAGCAGTCTAAACTCGTCTACTCAAAGCGCTGTAGAGATAAAGATTAAGAACTGCAAAGGCATGTCCACTTACTTATATCATCTCCTCAGAGCGCTAGAGATGCTAACTTTTTATGCTTAGCATTGCTCACTTTTTTCAAAAGAGTTCACTGGAATTTCCCATTGTTTTAGCACTGGCAGAATGTCAATGTTTGAGGAAAGGCTTTTAGGCTGGCAAACGTTGTTGCTACAATGGGCTGTAATCTTACTGGGCTACGTCATCCATGCAAAAGCGCTCTGCTGTAGACACCATTCAAATCATGCGCCGAGCCGAGGAATTGGTGAATGCCTCCTCTAACCGATATCGCATTACTGTTCAGGTGGCGAGTCGTGCTAAAAAGCGCCGCCGTCGTGAAAACATGGAAGATTTTGATGAGGGCGCAATGAAGGCTGTAATCCAGGCCATTCTGGAAATGTCTGATGAGCTGACGCAGCCAGAAATTATTGGCGATTAAAGTGACTGGATCTAATAACTTACGTTTCTTCCCCTCACCCCAACCCTCTCCCTAGAGAGAAGGAGCAAGAGTCTGACCCCCCTCCCTAGGGAGAAGGGGTTAGGGGATGAGGGAGTGTAAAGCGCGCGGCTTCTAACCAAAACTAGCCACACAGGGTTAGTACATTCTATTTCTAGGAGAAAACCACGCTTGCAAATCCTAAGATACTGGTCATTCTTAACCCAATCTGGCAGGATACTGCTACTGAGTAGTGCCGCAGCCTTACTTTTTGCACCAGCATCCTTTGCACAGCTCAGTTCCTCCACCGATGTGGCTAAGTTGGTCTATCGACGACTCCCCACGCTAGCACTTGAGAATCAGTATATTCGAGCCGATAGCAATAAGCAGGCAGTTGAAAGCACCCTTGTGAGCCGCATTGTGCAGTATCACAGTTCTGTGAAAGGGCGATCGCCGCTTTACCGCATTGACTGGAAGACCACGTTGGCGGACTACCTTGGCATCCACGAGGTAATTCAGCCAGAAACCTATCCTGGCTATGCCTTTTTAAAGAAAAGTCCCTTAGACAGCGATCGCATTTCTGTTCAAAAGCTGAATGCCGCTCAGCGCAATGCTCTCGTTCAGTCTTTGGTAGATGCATTTACAGGAAGTCAGACTGCATCAGGGGCGGTGAAAGCACCTGCGCCCTTCCCCCAAGCAAAGCCACAGCCAGCGCCGCCTACCTATCGACCCGTATTAACGCCGCTTGCGGTTCCAGGCAGTGCGGGTTCGCTGAAGACCAATCCCATTGGCAGGCCGTCTACACTTAGCGGCGGCGAAGCGCAGTTTTTGAAGTAGAACATAGGTAATGGCACGGCAACTGCGATCTGGTATCGGCTGGCGCGTTGGCTGGGATCCAAAAGCACCTTCATTTCAGGCGCTGGTGGGTGCAGATGACTGGTCGGTTGAGTTAATCCAGGCCGAGTTTGATGATTTTTGTCGATTTGCGCTTCAGCTTAGCGAAACCATTGAACAAATGCGCTCAGAGCTGATGGAAGAAGAGGCGATCGCCTGTGAGGCATCGAACGACCATCTCTGGATGGAGGTGCGGGGCGACTGTGATGCATATCAGCTCAGCTTTATAGTGCTAACGGGGCGACGGGCAGAGGGATGTTGGTCTGTTGAAGCCACCAAAGAAATATTGCGGGTGATTCAGATGGTGCAGGTGTTTTAGAACAAGAAACTCAGAATTTTCTGAAAACAGTAAAAGATTTTGTGATAGTCTTGTAAAGCATTACATCGGGGCGTAGCGCAGCTTGGTAGCGCACTACTTTGGGGTAGTAGGGGTCGCAGGTTCAAATCCTGTCGCTCCGATTTATTCGGGGAACCGTATGCAGCAAGGCTTTTGGGAGTTCTAAACAACTCCTGAAGGTCTTTTCAATTATCAATAAGACAATGAGGCTAGGCCGTTAAGGGTTGTTTGGGGCGTTAAACCTACCCCGAAATTTACCCCGCCCTGTCAGCAGTCACAATTGAGAACCACGATGGACGATACAGGCTCCGATGGCTGTATTTGGGCAAACGGTACACGATTAGCTGTGGGGTACCTGCTACCCTAACCGGAAAGGCGATCGCCACAAAATCACAGATCTATTTCCTCAAATCATGTAAGTGAGCCGAACGCGTCAGTTGAGTTTCTGCGTTAAGATAAAAGAGTCTCTTTGCCCCAAGGGCGCTTGAAGGAACCTGCAATCGAGATTTGTTGGAGACGTGTACTAAAGAATTGCCTTTTGCCCCTATTGAAGCTGGAAAATATTATCCTCATCGACAATAGAAGCCTCTATTCCTCATGACCTCACCTTTACCAAGGGTGAGAGTCGAATCCTGAAAGCTTTGCTGTAAGGTATTTCTAGCCATTCTCAATAATATGGATATCAATCTACGCATCAATAAACTGCATGGGAGCAGGGTTAAGCCTGTGGAAAGAATGCCAGCTTGGTGATGATGCCCAAGGCTGCGAGCACGAGAGCAGTTACAAACGTCCACAAGCGACTATCTTGAGACTTGGTTCTATCCTCAAGAGAGCCTAGCCGCTGGTCAATGCTATTGAATCGCTGATCGATGCTGTTAAATCGTTCATCGGTTCTAGCTTGAAAGACCTCTAGCCGTTTATCCATGCCATCTAGCTTTTTATCTAAGCCAAGCATTAGATCCCGAAGTTCTCGGATGTCGGTATCAGTGGCCTGTGTCATGTCTCACCATCCTTCATCAGTTCACGCTGTGCAGCCTCAGTGATGACGCGGCGTAGCCATGCCGAACGGTTGGGCAGAGTCTGAACTACAGTATCAACGCTCAGTGGTAATCGTACTTGAACCTGCTTGGGAGCCAGAGGTTCATCAGTTCCATCAGTCCGCTTGTAACGATAGACCTTGAACTCAGTAGTCTGGACTGGATTAGGGTTCCCCCTGGGCATAGCTCATATATCAAACTCTACAGAATCAGTATACTCGTGATTTCCAGAAGTATACAGCGATAACCTATGCTTATACAAAAACACGGTATACAGCGAAAATAGTATAACTAAATAATTGCAATTAACACGATATACAGTGATAATAAATTCAGTTAAACAAAAGAGAGCGCCCCATCCGGCAAAGAACAAGCGCTCTCTCTACCCCAAACTAAGGAGTTCAAATAGTATGTCACCGACCACTGTAGAAACCAAGACCGTCACTGTCTCAGTAAACCAGCCCTCAAAGGTTGATGAGGTAGAGCGCCGCTTTAATCAGGCCATGCCTGCGCCGCGTAAGGCTCCAACCCTGTACAAAGGGTTTCCCATCGACTAGACCGTGTATGACATGGCTTGGGCAGTGCCATCTACTGCCTAAGCTTCAGATTTGAAATCGGGATCTTCAAAAACACTTACCAAAGGACAAAACTATGATTTACGACGCACTTCCGCAGCAGCAGCTTTTAGAAGCCATAAACGCCCTCAAGACGGTTCAGTATGCGCTTATGAGCGATGGTGTGGTTGAAGACTCGTTTGCCTGCCTCCAAATAAGCGCCATTAAAGCCTTAGAAGAGGCGATCTTGCGTATGGGTGTCCCAGCCTTGAATGGAGAGCGCCACGCCGCACTAACTGAGTCTCTTAGACAACTGTTTGAGTACGAATCTGACGCGAGATGCCCTGAGCTGTTACGCCGCATCAAAGCCCATCAGGCCACGCTGTTTCTATCGTAATTGCGGTCTAGAATGCATTCACCTAAAGGTAAAAACTATGTTTCCAAATGAAAGCACGATTGAGATGTCGCCTGAAGACCTCCAAAAATTTGCTAAGCAGGCAAAAATGACGTTAGAGGTTGTCCATGAGACGCTTTTGGGGCTGCAATCTCGCCTTGAATACAACGCGCGCCATGTGGAAAAGGTGGATATTGTTGACCTGACTTATAGCCTCAATTTTTTGATTAAAGGCGCTCTCAATGAAGGGGCTGAGATTCCCTTGTACTAAAGCCTGAACGGTTCAGGCCACGCTGTACCTTTCGTAATTGCGATCTACGGTAGGGAGGTTTCTAGCCACCCCATAAACCAGCAACGCCCCTGAGAGTAAAAATCTTGGGGGCTTTTTAGGGTCAATCCTGAAAAGTAATGCCCACATAGAAATCGCCCAGTCATTGGCTTCTGTGGCTGACGTAGGCAAAAAGGACGGTCTAACTTAGCTTTGAAGAAGAGAACGTAATTTACGTGGGTTTTCTGAGCTACTTCCTAGAGCAGTTTGCCATAATAGAATCTTAACCTTAACTCTGCCAGACAAAAGCTAAAGGGTAATCTGTCCCGCCTTTAGTTGATACTCTGTTTTTGATGGTTCGGTTGTTTATAAGCTTTAGTTCCCTATCTCTTTTGCCGTCATGGCCAATCACTCAAGCCCTAATGTTAGTTCTAGCCATAAGCCCATCGGTGCGTATCTTGTAGAGGCAGGCATACTGTCCGAAGCACAGGTGAACATGGCGCTTGCCGAGCAGAAGAACATCTGCAATATGTCCTTTGGTAAAATTTTAGTGAACCGAGGGTGGGTCAAAGAGCAGACGATTGAATACCTGATGCAGAGGGTCATCATTCCAGAGCGTCTAGCGCAAAAAAGCTCTTTCTCGGATTTAGAATTAAACTTAACTCATCAAAAACGAAAGTCTCCTTATGTGCCTACGGGACTTCCAGAGAAAAAACTCCCACAGTCAAGCGCTGTAAAAACAAGGTCATCTGAGTACGGCGTGGCAATGAGAGATTGGAAATAACAGAGAGCTTCCACTTCAAGCGCTAAGACTGCCTTTTGCCCTGCTGTGAGGATGAGGAGGTTTGAAACCCCTCCATAGACCCATAACTCCCAGCCTATAAAACATTCGCGGGATGTCGCGGAAGGGTATAGTTTCCAGCCGTACCCTTTGTGCCACCTCCGGCAATATGGCTGAAACCCTTAAGCATAGAAGCTTTGCCGGAATCCAGGATTTGCTCAAAGGATATAGATAAGCCACGTATTACATGGCGGCTAGACTACTGAGAAATACTGAGATTTTGTCACGTTCCTTCTGGAGGGAAGCTGCGGAGTCATCAATGGGGACACGTCAAACAACCTGTGTAAAAAGCCTTTGTCTACTTTATGGCTCAAAGAGCGGACATACCCTGCATGGCGATTGCAGACGCTACGCGAGTATAAGCTTAACCGTCAAGAAAAAACAGTCTAATTACAAGAGCTTCTTTCAGTATTTTTTAGTGCATCACGAACCGAGTACGTGCTGTCGTAAACCGTCTTCCCGCTGCTTTGTAAGCCGTCAATGTGTTTATCCATTCTCAATCGGTTGGTTGCTGCATTGTCACAGTCTGAGGGCAAAAATACCGATGAAATCTGCTTGCCAAAAATAGTATTACCCATGATGAGCAAGATCATGCCAGCAAAGCCCCAAATATAGAGGGCTTGTTTTCCATATTCTTCTTCTTGTCGCGCTTTTTTTGCCGTCTTATAAACTTCAATTTCTTCTGGTGTCATTATTGACCTAAGACTCATAACAAAATGACTATGATCTATCGTTTTTGCTTCCTCTAGTCGTTGCTCTGGTGTAAGAGCATTCCATTCTGCCTGTAACTTATCTCTATGTGTTGCCATTGGGGTTGTCCTAAAAGAGCAATCGCTTAGAAGGTTTTGTGAACTGAGTGATATATCCTTACAAGGGTATATTCAATATATATACCCCCTCCGCCGTTCCACAAGCGGAAATATTCGCAAGCCGATAGGTTTTTCATAAGACCTCAAAATCAGTAAATAAATTTTTCAATGTCTGTATTTTTCAGCATTTACTAGCCAATACTCTTAAGCCTGTGAGAGCGAAATTGGTGATTTGACCGTCTCTCTGTGGAAAGCTTCAGAGCGCCTGACTCAAAGCGCTGCAAGGCATCAGCTAGAAGTACGTTAACCAACTCACTCGGGTAGATATCCAGCTCACTTGAAGCGCTGTCGATTTTATGGATAAGGTCTTGATTCAGTTCGTAGGTTCTGGGTTTTCCGCTGCGTTTCTTCATAGCTTTCAGCGCCCTAGTTTCTTATTGATCATGCCCATACATTGAGCTTTCATCGCAGGGTCAAACAGTTGATATAGCTCCTCAAATTTCTCAAGGGCTAATCGGTCTGTGACTTGGTCAACTTCTGTCAATTCATCGTATGGGGTCTGTCGGCTGCTGATTGCCGTCATAAGCTCTGACCACGTTTGGAGGTCAATATCAAGCTTCATACTTTTCTGTCTCCGATAATTCCAGAGCTGGAATCATGTTCACAATCGCCGCAAGCTGTTCTCTGAACAAAGGTGTAGGCGATTGGTCAAAACAGAATTTAACAAGCTCTAACAACTGTGTACCCACCTGCTTCTCAACCTGGTAATGCTGCCCATAGTCTTTGGAACGCCGCCTCTCCAGCATCCAGGCGCTTGCTGTCCATTCGCCTGAAGACTTTGTGGTTGCTTTAGAATTGATGTTGCCAGCATGAAGCGCTTCAAATTTAGCCCTTGCCTTTTCATGGCCTCGCCAAAAGGCCTGATACTGGGCTGCAGCAGATCCAACGGGCAGATCTTCATCTGCTAAAATCTCGCCCTTTTCTAGCCAATTACGAACGGTTCTAGGAGGGACGCCAGCACTCCATGAGGATGTCTCGATTGATAGCCCATTCGTAATGCCATCCATGAAATTTCGCCACTGTTCAGGTGTTATCTCCATCCGATATTGCGTAGATTTGCGGCGCTTAATGGAGCGATCAAAGGGCATTGAGTTAGGCATTGGGATTCTCCACTACTTCAAGGTTTACAAGGCTCAACCCGTGCCTATTGGCTGCTCTCTCTAGGATGGCAGGGTCAACTAAATCTAAATGAAGCGCCTGCCTTTCCCCTTGAATAGCAATGTGCAAAACGTTTGAGTAGGTTTGTAATGGGACACGCCCACCCAAGGTTTTTAGGAACTCCAGCAGCTTGTCATTTACAGAGTCAGGATCTGAGTCATTCTCAATTTCTTTAACTCTGAACAACACAGCTTTGAAGAAAAATGAGGCAATTTCCCGAAGCATTGCCAGCATCTCAAGGTGTTCTGCGATGACGGCTTCATTGCTGTGGGCGATCGCAGTTGAGACAGTTTCTATGCTTTTTTGGTGGGTGAAAAGTCTTACTTTGGTCTCAAACTGTTTTCGCTGCTGAGGCCATGTTTCAGGCTTTTCAGAAGACCAACGCTTCAGGGAACCAAACGACACCCCTGACTCTACCGCAAGGGCTTTTAGTCCAATGCGTTCCCCTTGGACGTACCGCAGGCGGCATTCCTCTTTAGTCCATGTCTTACTCATTGAGTATCACTCGATAGCCTTCATCCGTCTTCTGCACGTCGCCATAGGTTAAGAGGGTTGCGATCGCCACGTTCAGATCTGACAGCATACCCAAGTGCTGCATGAGTTTTTCAAGTGCTGCCAGCTTCGAGTGCATCTTGACGCTAAACCCATCCTTCGACTGTCGAACGGACTCTACAGCCTTACTAGCCTCGTCTGACCACTGCGAACTATCCAACAGCGTCACCTTTCCATCAGCTATGGTCAACACCTCAGTGATGGGAGTAAAGGCGATCGCCGCGAGGTCGGTCAACACATCATCAGCGGTAATTTCCAGCTGTTCTGAGCGCTGCTGCTGAAGCCGCTTAATCTCAGCCCTCACCTCAACATTCCTCAACAGGCGTTCACCTTGAGATGACGCGGTTTTGCTGCTGTACCCCGCGTGTGTCGCTGCCCTGGAGGCGTTCAGATCGACTAGGTATTCTTGGCAGAATCGCTGCTGTCGTGGGTTCATTTTTAAGACGTATAGACCTTACTTTATCCTGCGTTTTCTTTACTTTTCTCCGCGTTTTTGCTTACTCATTACCATTCAGTCTCTGATAAGCCGGAGTGCCTGAAAGGCTGTGGGCACCTGCCATCGTCGTGTCCTTAAGCAGCTCGGTAGGATCTTCCGTGTGCAGCCATTCAGCCCGCGCTTTCCAAAACTGAGGCATTTTCACAAATACCATTTCTCCGATCTGCCCTTTTGGGAGCTGTCGCCAATCGTCAATCTCAAAGATTTCGCAGAACCTTTCAACGAGACGCGAATCGCTAGGGCTGTACTTTTTAGGTGTGGTAGTTGTAAACATCGCTCTTAGATTCTCAACTATGTGAAATTAGGTGCTTTGCTAGTCCGTCAATGCTTCTCTATGGCGTTATCAACGGTTATTTTGGTCATTCAGGTTTAATAAAAACTTTGCTCATCGACCTGATACTGATCAGGGTAGAACCCGTAAGTTTTTCTGAACTGCTCATCTCTTACCCTTTTCTCAGCTTCAGCCGTCTGAGAAAGCCTTTGCTCAACTTCAATTTGTTGATCGCACTGAGCATAAAAGTTTAAGTCAGAGTTAAACTTTTTAACCCGTGGATCGGCTGATAAATTAACGTCGTAATCGCGTTGGGTTTTGCTCTTCCACTGGCTATCTACAAGGGTCTGTAGCTGCTGTAGGATCTGTCCTTTCTGCTCTCGGATTCCCTCGGGCGTGGACTCAAAGCTATAGACAGAACTGTCTGAATTTCGGATGGTAAAGCGCATGATTTTTTTCCCTTAAACAAAGATTCCATGTTGAGCTTGATACCTTTTATGCGCATCCTCAAGCGCCTGCTTCCTGCCCTCAGGAGAGTTGCGGTATTCAGCATCAGCTTTTAGCTTTGCTGCCAGAATCGCATTCTCCACAGTACGCGCTTTAGCCAACTGTTCTGTTTCGCTCTCTTCCCGTTGCGCTTCCTGTGCTCTAAGGTCTTTTAGTTCGCGGTTCGCTGTTTGGATTTTGCCCGCGTTTGTATATGGGTTGCTGCTGTGGAGATTGTGCAGGTAGCGTTCAGTCTGGGCAATTTGTTCTTTAAGAGAAAGACTGCTTTGTGTCGATGGTGTTGCGGAATCTGCGGGTTTTGATTGAGTAGAAATTGCTACCTTTGGCAGCGGTTGAGCCAGTATCGAATCTATCCTTTTTGTCTGCTCTTCATCTTTGCGCTTCAATGCTGAAATCTTATTACTTATTTCAGCACTGACGGCTTCTAAAGCATCTAGTCTCGCTGCTACCTGGTTCATTTTTTATCCTCTTAAATCGGTTTGATTGTTGTTTAAAGTTTAGCATTTTGGCTTCAGTCAGACGTCTCGTTTACCTGGGATTTAAGCGATTTAACCCACTGAGCATAAACGGTTTCTCGCTCTAAAAAGTTTTGAGCCAACGTCAATAGAAACTTCTCAAGTTCATCGCGCGGTAGATACTTTGTGATTCGAGAGATGCGCTCAACCTGTAGCCCAATCACCTCAGTCATGCTGCTTTCCCTCTGCTGTGCTTGTCTAGCAGCCCAATCACCTCAGTCATGCTGAACTTATCGCCACGCCATACAAGGGCTAATCGTTCCATACATTTTCTATTGATGTGATCGCCTTTAATTTCTCCGTTCTCTTCAGAGCTACCTGCGGCGATCGCCACATCACACAAACAATTAATGTCCATGGCTAGAAGTTCATCCCCATTTGCACAGTTGCCTGATTGAATGGCAGCCCAGACCTCTTTAGCCGTGGCTTCGTGATTCTCGTGAAGATGCCTCAACATCAAATTGAACAGGGTCAAATCCTCATCGCTTCCCATGACCTGATTGGTCACGCCACATGAAAGCGTTAATATCCATCCAGCAATCACAGCAGCCGCGCGGCCTTGCTTCACCAGTTGAGACAGTCGATGCAGTAAGTTTTGACGGAATAAAACATCTAGCCGCTTCTCTACTGCTTCCCAAGGGCATGAAGTGACTGACTTGATCAAGCCTTGGCTCTCCCAATCTGCCCATGCTTGAGGTGGCATATCGGCCTTAAGTTTTTCGATAGCCTTTTCTCCCAGAATGAACCCACCATCAGGAGCCATTGAGAAATCTTTGCCCAAGGTTAGCCCGTCATCTCGAAAGATTGAGGTCAGGCATTCTCTAGCCTTGCTGCTCATCTCCTGCCGAATGCTAGGGGGTAATATTTTGTGAATGGCTGCATGGAACTTTGAGGCGATCGCATACCCTAGATCGTCATTGGCATGATGAATGAACCACTGCTCCCAAGCCCTTTCGCCGCCAAGTCTTTGAGTAATGCGATCAGACCAGGCAATAAACCGTTCTGGGGCATCTGTTTCGCCACTCAAGACGGCACACAAATACGCTCTAGTCGTGCTGCTTCGCCTTTCCCTACGTGTGGTGCTTGATATCCGAAACCTTTGCCAATCATGGTCTAGAATCCTTTGTTTTATAGTTGAGCGTCAATTCAAGAAAGTGTTTAGAAGCCTTTAGGAGCTTCACATTTAGACGTTTGCATTTAATTCGATTCAGCAGGTCCAAGCATTCCCGATAGAGGCGATCACCCTCTATCTGTGGGTCGTGTGTCTCACTCATTCCGTAGCCCTCCCTTCCTCAATCGTTTCTAGGCAGGCATAGGGGAACCATTGCGAGATCACCTCATAGCCCGTCACTGGATGGGTATAGCCCTCGATGTCATTCACCCGCGCCATCCGGTCTTCATGGTCAAGCTGCGCAACAGTCCCCACTGCATCTACAGGAGCAACCCAAACGCGATCGCCTATCGCTGGATGCTCGGTTGTGTCCGGTGCTGTGCCCACAACTGCATCTAAGGGAATGACGGTCTTACCTTGTGGACACATGACAACCAATCGAACGGCTTTAGTAGTGGGATGCTGCTGTACCTTCTGCACCTGGCAGACGTTTCCAGAGCAGCCCCACACCCATCCGCCGATAGAAGGGAGAGCGTTCATGCTGCACCTCCCAACTCGTCAGGGTCTATATCTACCCATTCATCAACTTTTGGATCTACAAATCCTAGTCCATCTAGTCCATCATCTTCTGAATTGCTTACTGTGCATGGGATTGAGTCATGGACTACCCTTAGTCCATCGTTAGTCCATCTAGTCCATCCTGAGTCTTTTTTCTGCTCATCGGTGTGGGGTGGGGACTGGTCATGGACTAGATGGACTACGCATGGACTAACGGTAGTCCCTACCTGTGTCCCTTGCTGTATATGAGTTTTGGGCTGGTCATGGACTAGATGGACTACGATTTCTATCTGGTAATTTGAATCCTCAATTTTTAGCCCGTTGTCTGCTGCATATCCAAGCCCCACAATTTCAGCCATCCATTCGCGGCACTTCTTTGCATTGGGCTTATCCTTTCCTGCCCACCAATCCCGAACCGTTCGAGCTTTGATCCACCCACACCCTCTAAATCGGTTTACAAATTTGACGATTCTGGATGCCTTAGGATTGTCTGAGGTGCCAATCTCGCAATACAGCATCCGAGTCTGACCCATCAGCCAGCGCGTAAATTCAATCGCACTGTTGAGGGTGTCGCCTGAGATGGTGTCTTCAATAGGGATGCTAGACACCTTTGCGTTGGTGATGTGGGCAATTAGAGCAATACGCGCCGCTGCTTCCTTGAGCTTTGGATAGGTCGATCTCAGGATGCCTGAAGGCTCTTGTTTGATGAGTTGCCCTATCTCGGCATTCCATTCGTTCCAAAGCTTTTTAGCTTCATTAGATAGTCCGTAGGTTTTGGCCTCTACCTGATTTAGGCTGTGATAGATTCCCTTCAGCAGTTGAGATAAATCGAATCGGGGTCTGTCTGAGATACCGGGGGGTGTGGTCATGGACAGACGAACCCAAATAAACCGCGCCCATAATCCATCTTCTGAAGTTGGATCGTCTAGCACCTGCTTTTCTAAAACTGAAGGCTGAATGCCGCCTACAAGGCTGATTGAGGTTCGATAAAGGTAGATAGGTTCTGAGGATTTACGGTTGACTTTTAGGGCACTGCCACTATGTGAGGTAAGCCACCTTTGGCGATCGCTTCCTTTCCCATTGCGGTAGGCATCCATTGACTTAAGAAATGCTGCCAGCTCATCAATGTGGACTAAGTACCCCTCGTCTGGGTAGTAGCGCATTGAATCAGCAATCGCCTCAATGGTGAAGTCTGAGAAGTACAGATCTTTCAGAGCTGGGGGCTTTGGCTTAGGATTGTCTGCTCTCTCATCCTTTTTGAACGATTCCCATCGCTGTAGCTCCATTTCATATTCTGAGTAGAGCCGTTGATAGTCCTCAAAGGCTTCTTTTTGCAGATCGTCTAAAGGGCTAGTCAATGCTTTGAGAATTGGAGTTTTTAGAGTACCTGAGTCACCCACTAGCCCCGCCCAAATGATGGGAGGTGCATAGTAATCGGTCACAAAATCTATCGCTAACCGTGTCCCTGCCTTGATCCTTGAGCCAAGAATAGGCAGTAAGCACACAATAAAAGGCTCGATAGACAGCCCTAAACTGTTGCTTAACTTGCTAACCGGATCGGTTAGACCGTCTGCAAATAACTGAGGGGGTTTAGTGCTGCCGTGAGATATTAGAGCCTCAACCCCTGAATCAGAGGATTCTATTTCAGGGTTGTCTAATCGTGGGGCACCCTGTGGGCGACTTTCGCGCCGTTCCCATGCCTGTATGCAGCCCAGAATTTTATCCACTGATAGGGTAGGCGTAGGACTATCGCCCATAGCAGAGCGCCAAATTGTGTCTCGTTCTCGATCTGGCAAGGGAGGGTTACAGTGATCGCAGTAGTCTTGAAACAATCTCTCTGCACTGCCCTCGTACTGGATACCAGAAGCCCGTGACCAGACTTCACATCCGATCAAGTCACGAACTAGCGCAGCCCCTGAAGCGTTACGGGAACCCTCAGCACTGCCTGACTCAATCCGCATCCTGTTTTTGGGATCTAACACAACCGTCAAGGGCATTAGACCCACCGTTACGGACTGCTGTGGGCGTTGTTTGCGCTCTGGTTTAGTCTGTTCTGGGATAACTGCCCTCAGTTCTTGGTAGGAGTAGCGCTGTCCTGACTGAGTGATGATCGTGGCCTGTTGGCCTGTCCCCTGGTGAATACTGCCAGCGAGACGCATCACCCGCGACGGATTCTTGATTGAGCGATCTGCATTGGCAAACTCTAAGAAATCTGACTGAAGCGATCGCCATTCATCAACGCCTATCGGCTGGTCAAACACCCAATAGCTATGGACTGATTTGCCGCCTGTGTCAACTTGAAATGTAGGCTCTGGTAGCCCTAAAGACTGCCAGAGGTCACGCTGAAATGATTTGTCTAAATTGTCATGCTCGTAGAAAATGGCACAACATTCAGTAACGTCTGCATCTGAATTCCCCCCTCCGTTAACCACAAAATAAACATTCCGTTTCTTGGGTAGGGTCCGTAGGGTCGGATATGTGACTGTAACGTTTTGGGCTTTGCCGCTAGGGGTGATTGGTCGGAGATAGACGCGATCACCGTCTTTGTATCCCAGTAGTCCGAGGTGCTTTAGAGCGAGATCTATCACGCCGCACCTCCAACAATCTGCTCAGTCACCCAAGATTTATAAAGAGCGCGGCATTCAGCCTTTGAAATGTCGTAATAAGAAGCAATCCGATTCAAAATAAAGCGGCGGCGGGTTGCGCTTTGGATTTTGGCGATCGCCTCAAAATTCTGGATTAGCCGATCAAAATCTGCCTGAAAATCCCCCTGTTGATTGGGCTTTGATGCTGTCATAATGTATTTACCTGTTGAAAAGTTATTAATCTTCAAAGCCGATCCACTTGTCCGGATCGGCTTTTTGTTATGCAGCTACAGCGCGGCGCTGTGAGGCTTTGGGTTGCGGCCAATTTGAGGGCAGCGACTCTAAGTAACGAGCGATCGCCCTTTGTCGTGCCGTCTTGTCTGTTGGGTTTGCCAAACGGTCTTGAACTAGCTCTAGAACCCACAGGCGGCTATTGCCTGGGAGTAGAACGGTGTCTACGCCCTCGGTAAAAAAACCAGTTTTAAGGGCTGCGAAAAAATAAGACTTGCTCATCCCAGTGCGCTGGCAAAGCTGGTTAGTTGAAACGCGAGTAAAAACGGTCACAATAGGAAAACCTCCTGTCGTTTGATGGGTTGGTAGGTCTGGGAGTGCCGCACGGGGTGAGATTCGTTGCGGCACTCTCGTTTTTGGTTGGTAGGTCTGGGAGTGAGCTGAGTGGTTTAGGGGTAATTCAGTTGTCCTTTTCACTAAAACACTCAAAACCGCCTCAAAACTGGAGCGGATCGCGATCATGAAGAAAGGTTAAGAACTACGTTAGTGGTTCCCTTTTCCCTTTAACGATTTTGTAGCCTTTCTTTTTTTCCCTTGGATGAATGTCTTGCTGAAATAGTCTTTCTAGTTCCTGATAAGCTACTTTGTACAATTTAATGAAAGGCTTCAATTTATGTGAATTCTGACAAGCTTCTATAATGAAATAATGCCACGCACCCATAAATGGGGCGATAATTTCGTGAAAGTGAAGCATTGCTTTTATTTTTCGACTTTCAGTCTCTAATTTATTCGTTATCCCTTTTTCTTCAACTGCCATTAATAGCTTTTTATGTTTGTTTCCTGATTCCCAAAGCCTTCTGGGAGAATGTTCAGCGTAAAGTGCTTTACATTGCACAAACTTAAATATTGCCTCATACCTAACAATTTCTCTAAGAAATAATTCAGGATTTTCAGGAAGCTTAATGCTTAGTTGTTCTGCATATTGGTTTATGTCAACCCAGCCTAAGCAAATTAGATCGTAGAGGCGCAAATGACGGGTGATATCGGCCTCTATTGCTTTCCACTTTCTGTCAGTGTATGAAAAATCAGCATCATAAAAATAACGGGCGCGATCAGAGAGTGCTGACCAAAACTCTTTATCTCTAAGATACTTTCGTCTCTGATCGTCATTCTCACAGGTGGGAGCATCTCACTTTTGCGATAAGTATTTATACTCAAGCATTTAAGACATTAAAAACGGGAGACTTGAGGCACTGTACTTGGAGTGAAGCGTATGA
>JANPLU010000084.1:0-52146 GCA_031422435.1 Acaryochloridaceae cyanobacterium VAR_48_metabat_390 | reverse complement strand
CAGTTGCCCTTTGTAGATAAAGGCGAGCTGGGTCGGCTTAAGGGCGGCATGAAGCGCCTCGCGGTTTCTAAGGTTGGCGCGGTATTTGAAGAACTGGGCTTTACCTACATGGGTCCCATCGACGGGCACAACCTAGAAGAGCTGATTTCGACGTTTCAAGAAGCACACAAGCACCCTGGCCCTGTGCTAGTGCATGTGGCAACGGTGAAAGGCAAAGGCTATGCGATCGCCGAGAAAGATCAGGTTGGCTACCACGCTCAAACGCCATTTAACCTCGTCACAGGCAAGGCGCTTGCGGCTAAAACCCCTAAAGCACCTAGCTACTCTAAAGTTTTTGCCGAAACCCTCATTAAGATTGCCGAGGACGACTCTCGCGTTGTTGGCATCACTGCGGCAATGGCAACCGGAACCGGACTCGATAAGCTTCAGGCAAAGCTGCCCAAGCAATATTTTGATGTCGGCATTGCCGAGCAGCACGCCGTCACCATGGCAGCAGGGATGGCCTGCGAAGGGCTGCGTCCCGTCGTGACCATTTACTCCACCTTCTTGCAGCGTGCCTATGACCAAATTATTCACGATGTCTGCATTCAAAACCTGCCCGTCTTTTTCTGTCTAGATCGAGCCGGAATTGTAGGTGCGGATGGTCCCACCCACCAAGGTATGTACGACATTGCCTATCTGCGCTGTATCCCTAACATGACGCTGATGGCACCCAAAGATGAAGCTGAGCTTCAGCGAATGCTGGTGACGGGCATTAACCATACCGAAGGGCCGATCGCCATGCGCTACCCGCGCGGTAACGGCTATGGCGCGCCTCTCCTCGAAGAAGGATGGGAGCCTTTGCCCATTGGTAAGGCAGAACTGCTCCGCCAAGGCGATGATTTGCTGATTGTGGCCTATGGTTCGATGGTGTACCCTGCAGTTCAGGTGTCTGAAATTTTGAGTGAGCACGGCATTCGAGCCGCTGTGGTGAATGCTCGCTTTGCAAAACCCCTTGACGTTGAGCTAATGGTGCCCCTGGCTAAAAAAATTGGTCGCGTCGTCACCCTTGAAGAAGGCTGTATTACGGGCGGATTTGGCTCTGGCTTAATAGAAGCGCTGATGGAGCATGATGTGGTGGTTCCAGTAACACGGATTGGGGTGCCCGATATTTTGGTGGAGCATGCGACACCGAATGAGTCGATGGCAGACCTAGGGCTAGACAGCCCTCAGATTGCAGAGCGGATTCTCAAGCTCTTGAGTAAAACCCCTGCGGCTGTAGGTTAGAGGACTGCTCTAAGAGGCGGGTTTCGACTTCGCTCAACCCTCAAATCTCGTATGTGAGAGGGTTGAGACTTCCCTTCGACAGGCTCAGGACAATGCGGCTATCGCTCAGTCGAACACGGAGTCGAAACCCAACCCCAGCCAGTAATCCCAATCCTGCCTATCTATTCAGTCTGATTGATAGAAGGGAGTAATGAATTGCGTAGAATAGGGTTGAAATCTTTTCATCGCAAAACTTATGACAGCGCCTAACCCCTTTGAGCAGGCTGCCCATGCTGCTATAGAAGCCCTGCGCTCAACAGTTCAGCAGACTGCAAAAACAGCAGATGATATCCAGCAAAACGCCCACAATTTTGTGGAGAAAAGCACCGAGCAATTAGGACAGGTCGTAACGCCCTTTGCCGAAAATCCTATGCTGAAGAGCGTTACGCAACTGCCGATGCTGCGATGGTTTGCTGCGGCGCTAGGTCAAGTAGATGTTGCAAAGGTGACTCAGGATGTTCAACTGCTGCGGCAGCAACATGCCCAAAAGACGCGGGCAGAGCTGACGCAGCAGCTCATTCAAGAAGCTACCCTTAAAGCGGCAGGGCTAGGACTTGTTACCAATATTTTGCCCCCCGTCGCGGCGGTGTTGTTTGCCGTTGATATTGCGGCACTCTCTTCACTTCAGGCTGAAATGATTTATCGAATTGCGGCAATTTATGACCTGCCGCTCAAGGATGCCACCCGACGGGGAGAAGTGCTGGCAATTTATGCACTGTCTTTTGGGGGCACCAGCCTGATTAAGACGGGTTTGTCCGTTGTAGAACTTATCCCTGGCGTAGGGGCTGTGATTGGAGCCTCTAGCGACGCGGCACTACTGTTTACGCTGGGGCAGGCCGTTGCTCGCTTTTATGAGACAAAGTATCACCGTACTGCGGAAATGGGCGAATAGCTGCTTTATCATAATCACTAGCTGTTATCGGTTGGGCAAGTCTCATGACGTTAAATACTTCTATTTACCCAGTGGTTTGGCAAAATGACCATGTGCGGCTCATTGATCAAACCCGACTGCCAACTGAATACAGCGTAGTAGAAATTAAGCGCTGTGCCGATATGGTGGAGGCCATCGAAATCATGATTGTGCGCGGTGCCCCTGCCATCGGCATTGCTGCCGCCTACGGCCTGTACTTAGGCGCACGAGAGCTTCCTGAAACCGATCGCGTTGAATTTCTTGCGTCTCTTGATCGCGTTTCTCAGACCCTTGCCGCCACTCGCCCTACGGCTGTTAATTTATTTTGGTCACTCAACCGCATGATGAAGGTAGCTAAAGCGACCGCTGGCTCCGTTGAGCAAATTCAGGCGCGGCTACTGGATGAAGCCCATGCGATCGCCACCGAAGACCTCCACACCTGTCAAGAAATTGGTCGTCATGGCCTGTCTATACTGCCGCAAACGCCCCAAAAACTGCGGCTGCTCACCCACTGCAATGCAGGCGCATTGGCAACGGCAGGGTATGGCACGGCACTGGGCGTGGTGCGATCGGCTTGGGCAGCAGAACGCCTAGAGCGCGTTTATGCTGACGAAACCCGACCACGCCTCCAGGGGGCAAAGCTCACAACCTGGGAATGCGTGCAAGAGGGCATCTCCGTCACGCTGATTACCGATAATATGGCGGCTCACTGCATGAAGCTTGGCAAAATTGATGTGGTAGTCGTGGGTGCCGATCGCATTGCCGCCAATGGCGATGCAGCCAACAAAATTGGAACCTATAGCGTGGCGCTCTGTGCCAAAGCCCACAACATTCCCTTTTATGTAGCGGCTCCCCTTTCTACCATCGACTTCCAGCTTGTAGACGGTAGCGGCATCCCCATCGAAGAACGCGATCCGTCCGAGATTCATACCGTGGGCGCAGCGCGGTTATGCCCGCCAGGGGTGGAGTTTTATAACCCTGCCTTTGACGTAACCCCCGCCGATCTCATCGCAGGCATTATTACAGAGCATGGTGTATTTGCACCTGCTGAACTTCAGTCAAAACTGAGCCATTTTCAGCCTGCTTAACGATGGTTGAGGCAATGCGAAGGAGCCTTCCTTCTGACGGTTCCTCATTCATCTAAATTTTGTCATCATAGATAAAGCGCCTTCAATGAGCCTCACTACTCCCAACTCATGAACAAACGCACCTTCCTAACCGCTGGTCTTGCTTGGTTCGGTTCTACTTTTATTCTCAATCAATGGTTTAGGAGATCATCCGCTATGGCAGCCTCACAAAAACAGTTTGAAGTCACAAAAACCGTAGAAGAGTGGCGACAAAGCCTTCCTCCAGAAGCCTTCCGTGTCCTGCGGGAACACGGTACAGAACGTGCAGGCACAAGCCCCCTAGATAAACAGTACGAAAAGGGCACCTATGACTGCCTAGGATGTGGTCAAGCACTCTTTACCTCAGGCACTAAATTCAATAGCGGCACGGGCTGGCCTAGTTTTTATGACCCCATCGAAAATGCCGTTGAATCGACCGTCGATCGCGCATTTTTTATGGTTCGCACCGAAATCCATTGCAGCAAGTGTGGTGGTCATTTAGGCCACGTTTTTGATGATGGCCCCGCCCCCACAGGCAAACGCTACTGCATGAATGGTGCAGCCATGAAGTTTGTCCCCGAAGGCGAAGCATAAAGATACAGAGAGGCAGGTCTGTAGGGGCAGGTTTAGCTAAAGCCGTACTGATACCAAACAGAAGCTTGCGGTAAAACCTGCCCTCTCCGGCTTTAGCAAAGATATTTGCCATATTCCGATCCATTAATCCCCTCCTGGTAGGGGTAGGGGTGGGTTAGTCATGGCGCTACTGACTAACCCACCCCGCCCTACGGGCACCCCTCCCAGGAGGGGATTTTGTCGGACTGTAGCCTACCCAATATGAGAATTTTCAAGAGACTGGAACGCAGCCTGGATCACACCCGCCGTCTTCTGATCCAGCCGTACCCAATCCACTTCACCGGATGCATCAAACAAACAGCGGTCTGGCCTTGCCTCCTCTAACGGAACCTCCACAAAGCCCCTAGATTCAATCTCTGGGGTATAGCTCTCTAAGCAAATCTGATAGCACAGCTCCCAAACATTAATCGTTCTTGTTTGCTGCTCTTTTTCTAAATGTAAAAGATAAACCGGAATAGGCTGCGGTAGCTCCTCTAACTGGCACTCAATATCTGCCTGATCTACTTTCGCTGCGCCTTCTAGCTTGTCGTATAGCCATAGCACCTCCGCTTTCACTTCAGGCGTTGTGCCTTCAGGCCAAGCGTGGGTCGTTTCGTACTGCCCCTTCCACGCAGATTTCTCTAAGGTTCGACGGAGATGATCCATCACGCGAATAAACGTGGGCTGCATTAGCGTCAGCGCCGTTTGCCCCGCAGGAACTTCAGAAAAATCAGCAGAATCAAAAGACATGATTAATACAGAATTGCTCAACGCATCCTTTGAGCGTCGCATTGATGCGGCGTTAGCGCTAGGGAACTTAGGAAAAATTTGATGTTGGTGTTACGATCTCAACTAGCTAGGGGTGCTTGAGCATTCAAGCTGAGATTACACCCTTAGAACCTGAGTCCGGCTAATACCGGCGGAGGGAAGCTGTTTATCGAAGGAAATTGAATATGCGAAGTGAATGGATCGCGAAACGCCAAGGGCACGCCAACGTGTCTCAAATGCACTACGCCCGACAAGGCACGATCACTGAAGAAATGAACTACGTGGCTCAGCGCGAAAATCTGCCTGCTGAGCTGATTAAAGATGAAGTGGCACGAGGCCGGATGATTATCCCTGCCAACATCAACCACACTAATCTAGAACCCATGGCGATCGGCATTGCATCTAAGTGCAAGGTCAACGCCAACATCGGTGCGTCTCCCAATTCTTCAGACATGCAGGAAGAAGTGGCAAAACTCCACCTCGCGGTGAAGTACGGTGCAGATACCGTCATGGATCTGTCTACCGGAGGCGGAAATCTAGACGAAATTCGCACCACTATTATTAACGCTTCGACAGTTCCCATTGGCACCGTGCCCATCTATCAGGCGTTAGAGAGCGTCCACGGCAATATTGAAACCCTGACTGCCGATGACTTCTTGCACATCATTGAAAAACACGCTCAGCAGGGCGTGGACTACCAAACCATTCACGCAGGCATCTTGATTGAGCATCTGCCCTTGGTGCGAAACCGCATTACGGGCATTGTGTCTCGGGGCGGCGGTATTTTAGCGCGATGGATGCTGCATCACCATAAGCAAAACCCGCTTTACACGCACTTCAATGAAATTATCGAAATTTTCAAAAAGTACGACGTGTCATTTAGCTTGGGCGACTCACTCCGCCCAGGCTGTACCCATGATGCATCAGACGAAGCGCAGTTAGCGGAGCTAAAAACTTTAGGTCAGCTCACGCGCAAAGCGTGGGAACACGACATTCAGGTCATGGTAGAAGGCCCTGGTCATGTCCCGATGGATCAGATTGAGTTTAATGTCCGTAAGCAAATGGAAGAATGCTCCGAAGCGCCTTTTTATGTGCTGGGACCGCTCGTAACCGATATTGCGCCAGGCTATGACCATATTACGTCTGCCATTGGTGCGGCGATGGCAGGCTGGTACGGTACGGCAATGCTTTGCTACGTCACACCTAAAGAACACTTGGGCTTACCCAATGCTGAAGATGTTCGCAATGGGCTAATTGCTTACAAAATTGCGGCGCACGCGGCAGATATTGCGCGGCATCGTCCAGGAGCACGCGATCGCGATGATGAGCTATCTCATGCTCGCTATAACTTTGACTGGAATCGTCAGTTTGAGCTATCCCTCGATCCAGAACGGGCGAAGGAATATCATGACGAAACGTTGCCAGCCGATATCTACAAGACCGCAGAATTTTGCTCAATGTGTGGCCCTAAATTCTGCCCCATGCAGACGAAGGTGGATGCTGATGCGCTGACGGAACTCGAAAAATTCTTAGCAAAGGATCTTGATAAGGTCGCTGTAACTTCGGCTTCATAGGCTTTAAGGTATAAGTCAATCTCAAAAGCGAAGCCCGTCACTGACGGGCTTCGCTTTTGAGATTTTTCATTTATCTAGCGTTATTACTAAAGTCTGGAGCGATAAGATAGACTTGCATATCAACGCCACGGGTGAAAGGATGCCGTCTCCCATTGCTGCTGAAACCGTTTTGCAAGGTCGCTATCAACTGCTGAAGCTGCTGGCTGAGGGGGGCTTTGCGCGAACTTACTTAGCTGAAGATCAAGGGCGGTTTGGGGAATGCTGCGTGGTCAAAGAATTTTGCCCTAGTTCCAACGACGCGACCATTTTTGAGAAAGCAAAAGAGCTGTTTCAGCGCGAAGCTCAAACGCTCTATCAGCTTGAGCATTCTCAGGTGCCTCAGTTTCGGGCAATGTTTGCTGAGGCGCTAGACCAAACCCAGCGCCTGTTTCTGGTACAGGACTATGTTGAAGGAGAAACCTATCGAACTGTTCTTAGACAGCGACTTCAAAAGGGAGAGCATTTTTCGGTCCAGGAGGTGCGCCAGTTTCTGAAGCAACTGCTGCCCGTACTGTCATACATTCACGGTAAGGGCATTATTCATCGGGATATTTCGCTCGATAATTTAATGCTGCGGTCTGAAGATCGTAAGCCAGTGCTGATTGATTTTGGCGTCGTTAAAACCGTTGTCACGCAGCTTCAGCAAACCAATGTGATGCCTTCCGGTACTGCCGTAGGTAAGTTTGGGTTTGCTCCGATTGAGCAGCTGCAGTCAGGTCGCGCTTACCCCAGCAGTGACCTATATTCTTTGGCGGTCTGCTGTTTGGTTCTGTTGACGGGGCTAGAACCCGCTCAGCTTTTTGACGACGCAGCCGCAGTTTGGCACTGGAGGCATCACACGTCCGTCAGTGATGGTTTGGCAGATATTTTGGACAAGATGCTGGCTCATAAGCCGAGCGATCGCTATCCCACTGCCGATGCCGTTCTTCAGGCACTTCAGTCGGTGCCTTTTACCTCATCTACAGGGTTTAAACCGCCTTCAGCCCTTGCCGCCTTGTCCGCAGACTCGCCCAAAACTTCACAGATGCGAACAATTGTGGCAGAGCCGCCGAAAAAATTGCAGAAAGAGCATCTGAAATCGAAAAAACCCGTTATTCCAGCCGTCTATCGTGCCCCTCAGTCATTTACCTCTAGACCAAAACGCAGCGGCGCTAAGACAGTGATACTGGTTGCGGCAGGGCTTTCTACCGCCCTGATTTCGGCAGGGGCTGGCTGGCTGCTGATGCAGTTTTTGATGCTGCGTCCTTGGGTAAAGGAGCCGCCTAAGAAGGTATCCTCATTTCCAGCTCAAACGCGATCACCTCAACCCTCACCCAGCAATACTATTAGCTATAGTAAAACCCTAGATTTAGCCCCAGGGCAATCTGTAACGGTACAGGAAACGCTTCAGCCTAACGAAGTCAAAACCTACCGATTTGAGGGCAGCATGGACGAAAAATTTTCCGCCACGCTTACAGGAGAGCGTGCCATGTTTAGTCTTTTGAGATCAGACTTAACCCCAGTCGGGCGCAATAGCCAAAAAACGACAGGTTGGCGGGGCACTCTCTCGCAAACCGATACTTACGCAATCCAGGTACAGAATTCAGATACTCAGTCTCAGCCGTTTCAGCTTACGCTGGCGCTCTTTAACCCAGCACCAGCAACTCTATCGCCCACTGCTACACCCTCGGTGTCTGCCAATCCATCCCCCACTTCTACGGAGGTTTCTCCCACCCTTGAGACTACCCCGCTCACCTTTACGCCTGAAGGTTCGATTCAGCACTTGACGGGACAATTGGCACCCGCACAGATTCAGCGCTATACAGTAACGACAACCGTAGGGCAGGTGCTTTCCGCCGCAGTGACTGATAATCAGGCCGTGACTTTAACCATTCGAGACTCTGCTGGACAGCCCCTCAACAGCGCTCAAAACGTTTTGAACTGGCAAGCTTTGGTCTCAGAGCCAGGGGTTTATCAGATTGATGTGGTACCCATTGATAATGCGCAGCCTACGCCCTTTGGGATTGATATTGGGCTAAAGCAGCCTTAGCGTATTGCGGCGATATGGGTCAAATCGGCGATCGCCTTTTCTAACTCAGGCGGCAGCTTTCGCAAAATTCTGCGCCTATGGCGATCAATCGGCACATTCACGACGCGACCTACCACGTAGCAAAGATCTGTATCTAGCGCACAAACATTTTGAGTCCAAATCAGACGCACCCCTGTGATTGGTTCTAAACGCGATCGCACACATACGCGCTGTCCCATTTGTACGGCCTGTCGATAGGCGAGATGTAGATCAACCACAGGCAAATCGCAGCCCATCGCCACCAGATCGGCAAACTCAACGCTAACTGACCTTAACGCCGCAACGCGAGCTTCCTCCATCCAAGTGAGATAAGTGCCGTGCCAAACTACCCCCGCATAGTCCGTGTGGTGCGGCTGCACAATTACAGGATATTCAAACCAACCGTCAGTCTGTAAAGACAATACATTCATGCTGCTATTCTGGCATGGAGACTGATTCTACCTCTACGGTGTGAGCAGCCGCGTTTGTGCCAGCCGCAGGGGTCGGCATATCAGCATTCGGCTGACGCGCTTTCATTTTGTCAATTACAATCTGAGAAACCTCAGCCACCAGCAGCGTCACCAGCGCAATATCGTCAATTTCTCCAATGATAGGCAGAAAATCAGGGGAGATATCAATGGGATTAACCAGATACGCTAAAGTGCCCAACACGATCCACCAGCGATACTTAGGATTGCGCAGCGTATTGCGGTACCAGTTATACACAGTTTGCATCGGAAGCTTCATGGAGTTTATTTTTGAAGATGTTTATATCGTTTCAAAAATAAGCGATTTTGTAAGGTGTGGGTACCTCTACCGGATAGATTTCTGCGCAAAGTATAATAAGCTGGGCAAGATATCGTAGGTTTCAGGGTGAGGAAGGTTTTTCTTTCTCCACTATGATCCGCTTAAAGGGTTGTTCATTGAATTTAGGGAAATGCCGTGAACTTCGGTGACATTATCCAAAAAGGTGGCCCAGCCGTTTGGCCCCTTCTATTTCTGTCTATTCTGTCGATTGGCACCATTATCGAGCGCCTATGGTTTTGGAGCACAATCCTTAGAGGTGAACGCAAGACAGCGGATCAGATCTTAGAGGCAGCGCGCCGCGACTGGGATGAGGCTACCCACCTAGCGCGACAGGTCACTGCTCAGCCAATGGGTCGATTTTTATACACGCCCCTACGCCTTGCTAATAAAGAACCCGAAATTTTTCGCCTTGCCCTAGAGGCATCTGCCGATGAAGAGCTGAACTCAATGCGGCGTGGACATAAGGTTCTAGAGGCCGTGATTGCGATGGCACCCCTTCTAGGTTTGCTCGGCACCGTTTTGGGTCTAATTCAGTCTCTGGCAGGCATAAGTGCAGGAGGGGCATCCTCTCTCGCAAGGGTTCCCGATGGGATTGCTGAAGCACTAATTAGTACCGCTGTAGGCCTGATTGTGGCGATTGTTTCCCTAGCCTTTTATCGGCTTTTTCAAGGGCTATTGTTTCACCAGTCTCTCATTTTTCGACGTACAGGTAATGAGCTAGAGCTAACCTATCGACAGTTTTGGCTCCAGTCTCAGACGATGGCAAACGCTCCCCAATCTAGCGGCTTTGAAGGCACTAAAAAGCTGACGGGTTATTAGATACCCCATGCACCATGGCTGTGTGCCATCGTCTCCTTGATTCAACGACCGCATTTTTCTGAGCGAGAGCCGACATGAAAGTCAATATAGAGCCCGATGATTTAGACGTTCGGATTGAAATTATTCCGCTCATTGACATCATTTTCTGCATTTTGGTCTTTTTCCTCCTAGGAGCCGTCAACACGTCTAAAACAGAGGGTTTAAATGTAGATTTACCCCAAGCTAGCTCTGCTCAAACCCAGTTTGGCGACACGCTCATCGTTGAAGTAGACGTTTTGGGACAGATTATTATTCAGAATACTGTTGTTTCTAAAGAACAGCTTTCACAGCTTCTCGCCGCCTACGTTGGACAAAAACCTCAGGGTGTTGTGGTGTTTCAGGCCGATAAGCGGCTAAATTATGAGACGGTGATTGGTTTATTTGACCTGCTGCGCAAGGTCGGCGGTACGCGGGTTGCGCTAGGTACGACGGATCGCGCCGCTGCGCCCCAGCCAGGGAGCGCCATTCCAGACGTAGGTGCTCCAATCCTCCCCAATCAGGATCCGCTCAATCTAGGTCAGCCCATAGCACCAACCGTTACGCCAATTTTGCCTTTACCCTCGACGGGTACAGCGCCCAACAGTTCTATCGACACTCCACCATCCGCTCCCAATTCAACGGTTAACCCTTCAGTGCTGCCGCAGGTTCCAACCCAGGGAGCCTCGTCTGCCCCTTTGACTCAGCCCTAATTGCCTTGGTTTAACGGAACTACGGTGTATGAAAGAGACTACGCCAAGGGGCGGGGCGGGTGTCCACGATAGGTCTAAGCCGAGAAAAGCCTAAAACTTCTATTTATTTGGCTAAGTCAGGCTGCAATAGCCGTCGCCCCATCAAGGATAAAACGCCAACTGCGGCAAGCCAAGTGCTTCATCCCAGCCCATCATAATGTTTAGGCACTGCAACGCCTGACCTGCCTGACCCTTAATGAGATTGTCGATCGCCGAAACCACGATCACTCGTCCCGTGCGCTCATCCACCTCAACGCCGATGTAGCAAAGATTTGTGCCACACGCCCACTTGGTTTGCGGAAAGACGCCCACGGGCAGCACTCTCACCCACGGAGAGGTTCGATAGAACGCAGAGTAAATGGTGATGAGGTCTTCCCCCACCAAGCCTGGATCGCGCAGATTTGCGTAGACTGTTGCCAAGATGCCGCGCGGCATGGGGACTAGGTGAGGGGTAAACTGCACCATCATCTCTTGCCCCGACAGCTCGCGGCAGGTCTGCTCAATTTCTGGGGTATGGCGATGGTGCGCAATGCCGTAAGCCCCAATCGAACCATCCGCTTCTGACAGCAGCATCGGAATTTTACCTTGCCGCCCACCGCCCGAAGTCCCAGATTTTGCGTCAATAATGACGCTATCAGGCTGGATAAACCCCTGCTTGAGAAGGGGAGCCAGTGCCAAAAGGCTCGCGGTGGGGTAACAGCCAGGACAGCCCACCAGTTGGGCATTCACCAAACGGCTGCGGTTTAGCTCTGGCAGACCATAGACCGCCTTTGCAGCAACTGCCTGATCTGTACGAGACTGACCATACCAATGCTCATAGGTACTAAGGTCTGTAAAGCGATAGTCAGCGGAGAGGTCTAATACCTTACAGCCTTTCTCGATGAGGGGTGTTGCCATCTGTGCCGCCAGACCATTGGGCAACGCCAAAAATACCACCTGCGCACGACGGCTGATTTCGTCTAAATCAATGGGTTCAATGGTGAGCTTTGTACGATGGCCTAAATGAGGATACAGATCGCCATAGGGCTGACCTGCACTGCTGTCTCCTCCTAAATAAACCACCTCAGCATTGGGGTGATCCATCAGCAGACGCACAAGCTGAACCCCGCCATAGCCTGAAGCACCGACAACCGCAACCGCAACTCTTTCCCCAGACCCCGTATCCATTCAATACTCTACTTATTCAATCTAACGATGTCTGAACTTTGGATGCATTGTAGTACCAAATGGCAATGACTGTATTTCTTTGAGTCAAGACAGCTCAACAATAGAAAATGGCGGCAGCATTAAGCCGCGAAACCCCACGGTGGTAAGCCTATTCTTGGAGATGTTCAACAAGAAGCTCAAGCGTGTTGAGTCCGTTCGATAACCCTTTAGAATGAGGATAGTTATTAAGAAACGTGACGGTAAGCGCTTTGAATTCACCTCAGCCCTCGGCAGATTCTCGATTTAAGTTTGATCCCATTGAAGCGGCACTTGCGGATATCCAGTCAGGACGCGCGGTGGTAGTGGTGGATGATGAGAACCGCGAGAATGAGGGCGATGTAATCTGTGCGGCTCAATTTGCTACGCCAGAAATGATTAATTTTATGGCGGTGGAGGCGCGAGGGCTAATCTGTCTGGCGATGACGGGTGAACGCTTAGATGCCCTAGACCTACCGCTCATGGTGACAAACAACACAGACCCGAATCAGACGGCTTTTACGGTCAGCATTGACGCATCTCCAGCACTTGGCATTTCAACGGGCATTTCCGCCGAGGATCGCGCTAAGACCATTCAGGTAGCGATTAACCCCAACACATTATCTGCCGATTTACGGCGACCAGGGCACATTTTTCCACTGCGATCGCGTGAGGGTGGCGTGCTTAAACGGGCAGGCCACACCGAATCGGCGGTGGACTTAGCACACATGGCTGGGCTATACCCCGCAGGGGTCATCTGCGAAATCCAGAACCCCAATGGCTCGATGGCGCGGCTGCCAGATTTGGTTGACTACGCCCGCCAACACAACCTTAAAATCATCAGCATTGCAGACCTCATTAGCTATCGTCTTCAGCACGAGCGCTTTGTCCACCGCGAAACCATCGCAGAGCTACCCACCGAGTTTGGGCAATTCCAAATCTACGGCTATCGCAACATGCTCGACAACTCAGATCATGTGGCGATTGTGAAGGGCGATATCGAGAAATTTGGTGATCGCCCCATCATGGTGCGCGTCCATTCCGAGTGCCTGACGGGAGATGCCCTTGGTTCATTGCGCTGCGACTGCCGGATGCAGCTACAGGCAGCGCTCAAGATGATTGATGCCGTAGGCGAAGGTGTGGTGGTGTACCTGCGTCAAGAAGGGCGCGGCATCGGACTTATCAACAAGCTCAAAGCCTACACGCTGCAAGACAAAGGCTTTGATACCGTTGAAGCCAATGAAAAGCTAGGGTTCCCCGCAGACCTGCGCAACTATGGCGTAGGGGCACAGATCCTCAATGACTTAGGGATTCACAACCTTCGCCTCATTACCAATAACCCGCGCAAAATTGCGGGGCTTAAGGGCTATGGTCTCGACGTGGTGGGTCGAGTGCCGCTGCTCATTGAGGCAACCTCTTTTAACATGACCTACCTCAACACTAAAGCCGCTAAGTTAGGCCACATGCTGCTACAAACCTATCTTCTGACGGTCGGTATTCAATGGGCAGAAGAACCAACGGAAGATGAAAGCTACGAACGTCTCGAAAAGCTACGACACTTAGCCGATACCCAGCATTTGCTCTTACAGGAAGAGACACGTCCTGTGGCAACGGCGATTTTTGGAGATTCGGCTTTAGTGGTGCATTTAGGGCTAGATCAGCCTAATGTGGCAGATGCGGATTGGTTTACGCAGCCAGGGCATCCCTATATGGGGGCGATCGCTCATATCCTAGAAGATCTCAAGACTTGGCCTCAGGTGTCTCGGTTTGAATTTCTCATTTCTCCAGGGACTGACCCGCTCAAGACGCTACAAGTTAAGTTAGATCGCCAAGATGTGGATTCAAATCATTTGACTGAATCAGCGCTGAATCATCTGGAAACTCAGCGCATTTATACGGTCTCGCTGTAAAGAGAGTTGGGGAAAAGAGTGCCAAGTGCCAACCGCACAGGCTGAAGGTGCAGGCCCTTACAGCTCTACCTACGCTTTCACTGCCACCGCCGCGCGTTTGTAAGCTTCATCTAGCACCTCAGATAGTGTGGGGTGGGTATGGACAAAGTGAGACAGCGTTTGCACCGTGGCACCTTGGGCGATCGCATTAGACGCCTCATGGATTAAATCCGCTGCGTGTAGCCCAATAATGTGCGCTCCCAAAACTTCCCCTGTGTCTTCTCGATAGATGATTTTGGCAATCCCATCGGTTTCACCTTCTGCAAGCGCCTTAGAATTGCCCTTGAAATAGCTCCGCACTGCACTAATTTTGAATCCTTCTGCATCACCGAGTTCTTTAGCCTGAGGTTCTGTTAACCCCACAAAGCTAACCTCAGGATGGGTGAAGGCGGCTGCGGGGATGGCGCGGTAATTGACGGTGCGATCGCGTCCACACATAGTTTCTACCGCCGCAATCCCCTGGGCTGAGGCCGCGTGAGCTAGCATCATCTTGCCCGTCGCGTCCCCAATCGCGTACAGGTGCGGAATCGGCTCACCCTGGCTCATGACCTGGAGATGATCGTTCACCGGAATAAATCCACGCTGATCGGTTTCGGCTCCGACGGTTTCTAATCCTAAGTTTTTGGTGGCAGGGATACGACCCGTTGCCACTAGGCAAGCATCCACCTCAATGGTCTCAACCACTTCTTTGGTTTTAGGGTCAGCCAGCTCAATTACCACAGGTGATCCTGGCGTAACCTTCTTCGCAATTAACCCTACGCGAGTCTCTACGTCCCGTGGGTCAATCAGCACCCGCTGGGCAATTTTGGCAATATCGGGGTCAAAGGTTGGCATTAGCCGATCCATCGCCTCAATCATCGTCACTTCAGATCCAAGGGCGGTATAAACATCCGAAAACTCTAGGCCAATATAGCCGCTGCCGATAATGGCAACCCAAGACGGCAGCCAGTTGAGCTTAATGGCATCATCACTGGTAAAAACGGTCTTGCCATCCACCTGCACCCCTGGTGGCACCCAAGGAACAGAGCCACTGGCTACAATAATGTTGCGTGTGGTAACGGTCTTGTCCCCTGCATCGCCAATAATTTCGACCTTTTGAGGCCCCGCAACCTTTCCCCAGCCCTTCAGAATGTCTACCTTAATGCGCGTCAGGCTATTGGTAAGGTCGCCCCGCAGCTTTGCGACCAGATTGCTCGCGTGATCGGCAATGCCTTCGCGGTTAAAAGATACCTGCTGAAGCTGAATGCCCAAGGACTTGAGATGATGCTCATCTCGCAGTTCTCGCACACGACCTGAGGCTGCCAACAGCGCTTTAGATGGAATACAGCCTCGATTAACACAGGTGCCGCCCATATCGTGAGATTCCACAATGGCGGTCTTGAGTCCACACTCTACGGCATGGAGCGCTGCCCCGTGGCCTCCTACTCCAGCACCAATAATGACAAGATCGTAGTCAAACTGTTGCGTCACGTTGCTCTCCTGGTCAGCTTTCTATTGTCATTTTGATGCCCTTGACTGTCCTGTATCAGAGTGTCAGAGGTGTTTTCTCCTCTATTCTTCAATGGAGCGCAGCTTTAGGCAAGTCGAACTCAACTTTATTCTAGTGGGGGAAGTCTTGGGTTCAGCACAGAAAACTGAATCTCAGCTCTACTCCACCCAATGGAAAAACAGATACCTTAATCCAGTCGTTGACAGAAATTTAAAAACGTGGCGATAATTGAGGTTTGTGAAAACTGTTGTGTTTTTAATATAAGACCTTTGGCAAACGTAGTTGTAATTGGGGCACAGTGGGGCGACGAAGGGAAAGGCAAGATTACAGACTTGCTCAGTCGTTCTGCTGATATTGTGGTTCGGTATCAAGGCGGCGTCAATGCGGGTCACACGGTTGTGGTTGACGACCAGACTTTTAAGCTTCATCTCATTCCCTCCGGGATTCTGTATCCCAACACAGAGTGCATTATTGGCTCTGGCACCGTCATTGACCCAAAGGTGCTGATTCAAGAGTTAGACACCCTCAAAGATTTAGATATCTCTACCCAAAATCTGTTCATTTCCAGTGCCGCTCACATCACAATGCCGTACCATCGGCTGATTGACCAAGCGGCCGAACTCCAGCGGGGCGATCATAAAATTGGCACTACAGGTCGTGGTATTGGCCCGACCTACGCCGATAAGTCAGAGCGCACTGGCATTCGGATGCTAGATCTGATTGATCCAGAAGGATTACGCAAGCAGCTTGGCTGGATTCTCCCCCACAAGAATGTAATTCTCGAAAAGCTCTACGATCTTCCTCCGCTCGCTCTTGAAGCTGTGCTGGAAGAGTATGCTGGATATGCCGAGCGCCTGAGACCTCACGTTGTAGACTGCTCTCTTACCATTTACAACGCTATTCTGAAACGACGCAATATTTTATTTGAAGGAGCGCAGGGGACGCTGCTTGATCTTGACCACGGCACTTATCCTTATGTCACGTCTTCCAATCCTGTAGCAGGCGGAGCCTGTGTCGGCACAGGTGTGGGACCGACCATGATTGACCGTGTGATTGGGGTGGCGAAAGCCTACACTACGCGCGTGGGCGAGGGACCCTTCCCAACAGAATTAAGCGATGAAATAGGCGCTGAACTGGGCGATCGCGGGGCTGAGTTTGGCACCACTACAGGTCGCCAGCGCCGCTGTGGATGGTTTGATGCGGTGATTGGTCGCTATGCCGTCCGTATTAACGGCATGGACTGTATCGCCATTACCAAGCTGGATGTCCTCGACGAACTTGAAGAAATTAAAGTTTGCATTGCCTACGAAATTGATGGACAGCGCTGCGAAGACTTCCCCAGCAATGGACGGCTGTTTGCCCACTGTAAGCCCATCTATAAAACCCTTCCGGGCTGGAAACAGTCTACCGAACACTGCCGCACCCTAGAAGACCTGCCCCAAACGGCGCTCGACTACCTTAAGTTCTTGGCTGAAATTATGGCAGTGCCCATTGCGATCGTCTCTTTGGGCGCAGACCGCGACCAAACTATCATCGTAGAAGACCCCATCCACGGTCCCAAACGGGCGCTACTGTACGAGAATCACCCTTCAGCGGCCTAAAAAAAGCGTTGGATTTCATCAGATTCCGCTTTATGGCCTCATAGACGCTTGCAAAAACATAGGCTAGATTTGTAGAACATTTTTGCAGATAGTATCAGTATGAGTATGTCTACCTCTGGCGCTTTGATTTCGCAAGATTCCCTCGTCGTTGTGAGTCAAGACCAGGTTTCATCCGATCTGGCTGGCGAGTCTGTTATTCTCAACCTCAAAAACGGGACGTACTACGGCTTAGATGAGCTTGGCAGCGTGATCTGGGAGTTCATTCAACAGCCCAAGACCGTTGCAGACATTTGCGACAGTATTCTGGAAGACTATGAGGTAGACTCCGAAACCTGCGCAAGCTCCGTCCAGGCTTTACTGAGCGATTTAGTGAATGCTCAGCTCGTCGAGATTCGCAATGAAGCCGATTCTTAGGTTTATTCAGATTGCCCCGCCAGAGCGGAATCTTTTCCTTAAAACCTACGTTTTATTGACCTTCGTGCGGCTAGGTTTGGTTTGGCGGTCTTTTAATCGTTTGCGTAGTTTTTTAGAGCGCATTAGCAGTCCCAAGCAGGCCGCTGCGACAGACCTGCTTAGTCAACGTCAGCTTGTTGCTCGGGTGCAATGGGCTGTCAATGCCTGCTGTAAATTTATGCCAGGTTCTGTGAAATGTTTAGCCAGAGCGCTCACGATGAAAACGCTCTTAGACCAGCAGGGCTGCCCTTCAAAACTCATGATTGGCGTGGATAAAAATAATGCTGATCAGCTCGAAGCCCATGCTTGGATTGAGTATGAAGGGCACGTTGTAATGGGGCAGCTCAATGACCTAAGCCGCTTCAAGCCTTTGCCTAGTCTGCCTCAGCCCTTACGCATTCGACCCATTGAGTCACTAGAGTGACAGGAGTGCATGGTTGAGCGGAATTGTCGGTATTTTTAATAAAAACGGACGTCCTATAGAGTCCCAAGTCCTTGAGCGGATGCTCCAACCCATGGCTCATCGAGGATCGGATGGGTCAAAGGTTTGGCTGGGTGACAGGATTGGGCTAGGGCACGGCATGCTATGGACAACACCAGAGTCCTTGAAAGAGGTTCTGCCCTACTGCGACGCTGCCGCAGATTTGGTCATTACGGCAGATGCTCGCATTGACAATCGAGAAGAATTGATTAACGCCTTAGCGCTAGATGCTGTCAACGCTTCAGCCATTTCAGACAGTGAGATCATCCTAGCTGCCTATCAAAAATGGGGGCAAGACTGCCCCAACTATCTTCTGGGCGACTTTGCCTTTGCCATTTGGGATAGCCGCAAGCAAACGCTTTTCTGTGCAAGAGACCACTTTGGCATCAAGCCTTTTTACTACTGCAATACAGATCAATACTTTATTTTTGCCTCTGAAATCAAAGCGCTGCTTGCGGTTCCAGAGGTATCTCGTCAGCTTAACGAGCGGCGCATTGCCGACTACTTTCTAGAACCAATGCTAGAAAGTAAGTCTGACACTGTCTACGAAGAGATTTTTCGGCTCCCGCCAGCCCACTGGGTAACTGTTGCGGCACAGGCAGATTTCAATCTTTGCTGCTATTGGTCACTCGACTGCACCGCATCTGTTACCTTGCCCACAGACGAAGACTATGCAGCAGCATTTAGAGACATTTTCTTTGAGGCGGTTCGCTGTCGGCTTCGCAGTGCCTTCCCCATCGGTTCTCACCTCAGTGGGGGATTGGATTCTTCTGCCATCACCTGCGTGGCGCATGAGCTGCTAGAGCAATCTAGTTCTGCAGCCCTGCATACCTTTTCTAATATTTTCGACCGCATCTCAAGCTGTGATGAACGCGAGTATTTTAATATAGTGCTAGAGCAGGGTGGCTATATCCCGCATTTTATAGAGGCAGATCGCCTTGGTCCCTTGTCGAAATGGCAAGAATTTTTCCGGTACCTAGATGAACCATTTTTAGGGCCGAGTCATTTTCTCGTTCATGGTTTAAACCGTGCCACTCAGGCTTCTGGCGTTCGCATTTGCCTAGACGGATTTGATGGAGATACGGTTGTCTCTCACGGATCGGTTTATTTTACGGAATTGGCGCGTCAAGGAAAGTGGGAAACCTTTGTTGCAGAAGCGAAGGCTGTCTCTAGGCACTTCGACACCTCTCCAGGGGCAATTCTGTTAGCGTATGCTATGCCTTACCTATCGGAACTTGCACAAAAGCACCAGTGGCTAACTTTTGCTCAACGGGTTAATGGCATCAGCCAGACTTTTACAATATCTCGTCGTAAGCTGTGGCTACAGTATGGGATTAAGCCTTATTTACCTCAATGGCTTTTGGGGGTTGTTCATAAGCTTAAATACGTCACCAAAAAGGCACAGCAGTCGAACGAAATCCTTAACGCTAGCGCTGTACTTAACCCTCAATTTGCTTTACGCTTGGGCGTTTTCAACCTTTGTAAGGCGCGCCAATCGAGCCAGTACCCTCCTCAGAGCGCCAGGGAAGATCAGTATAGAGATTTAACCTCTGGCGCATTTACCCATGTTCTAGAGTTATCGGATCAGTGCGCGTCTGCCTTTTCTATTGAGGTCAGACACCCTTTTATGGACAAGCGATTGGTTGAGTTTTGTCTGGCATTGCCGCCAGAGCAGAAGCTCAAAAATGGATGGTCGCGGAGTGTTATGCGTCGAGCATTGGTAGATGTGTTGCCTGAACCGATTCGGTGGAGAGGGGGAAAGACATCTATGGAAGAGAACTTTGAACACGGGCTGATCCATACCGACGGATCTACTGTCGAAAACGCGCTCTCCGGTCATGGCGGCGGCAGTGCTGAGTCCTTCTTGAATTTAGCGCTTTTGCAAGATCAGTTTCAATCCCTTAAGTTCAGTTTACAAAATCGGCAGGTTCAAATAACGACAGTTTGGAGAGGAACAGCACTATCGCTGTGGCTGAGGCTTCAGAAACAGGATAATAGGATAGTGCAAAATGAATCTAGAGATTATGAGTCCTGAGAGAAAATACGTTAGGCTGTGCTGTATCTTTAGTTTTTAGACGTTGGAGATGAAAGCGTAGACACCGCGTTTTTCCGATTGATTCATGAAGTAAGCGACTTTTCTCTACATTGAGAGGTTTGCATTCTAGAAATTATGAGCTAAATTAGGCGAGTAGTTGACTTGGACAATGGACATGAAAAAACAGTTTAATGCCCCTAAATTAAAGCAACACGGCGCTTTACAAGAAATTACCCAAGCCTTTGGCAGTTCTAACGCTGCAGATACCATCTTTTTTAACGGAAATGCTTTTGGTAATGCTACTGGCTCTCAAGATGGTAATGTTGTTCCTAAATAAACGGCTTTGGGCTGGTGCGCTGGGGAATACGAATAGCTTTTTCGAGACTTAGAACGACATTTTCTGAGTTGCTGGAAAGGGTAGAAACTAGTTTCTACCCTTTTTTAAACCCAATCTTTTTAGATTTGGGTGCCTTATCTTGTAGTTTTGCTGAGTCGTAGCTGTTTTTTTGGTAGCCTTGCGGTTTGCAGGGGTTCAAAAATAGGATGAGATGTACACTTATACTGCTTATCAGCTTAGTGTTTGCTCTGAGATTCCGTTGCGGGCTTTAACGCTAGGGGATGGCGAACCAGATGTATGGCTAGTCTTAGCAAGCTCTAAAGACTTAGAAACGCTGAAGTCGGATGGTGGACAGCAGTTTGTGGGTACGGTAGATGGCGTTGCCACGTTTGCGGTTTTGGACGGTCGAAAAATTTTGGTTGACCCGCTGCCAGGGGTAGATGAAGCACTGCTTAATACATTTATTGTTGGCCCTATTTTAGCGGTGCTGCTGCGTCAGCGAGGGCTGCTAGTGCTTCATGCCAGTAGCGCTGTGGTTAATAACGTGGCGATCGCCTTTGTCGGCAACAGCGGCGCGGGCAAGTCAACAATGGCACAAGCCTTTCACGGTCACGGGTATCCGGTGATGACGGATGACGTAATGGTGGTTCAATTGGGTGGAGATTGCCCAATGGCGCTACCAGGATACCCCTTGATTAAGCTTTGGCCTGAATCTGCGGCGGCGACGGGCTACTCTCCTGAGAGTTTGCCCGTTATTCATGGTTCATCGACTAAGCGATCGCATCAGCTTACGACTGGCTTTGGGCAAGCGGCTTTTCCGCTGGAGCGCATTTATGTTTTAGATGAAGGGGCTGAGCATCGGATTGTGGAGCTAAATGCCTCGGATGCCTGTATTGCGCTGCTTCAGCATTCTCGGGCAACCACGTTGCTCACGCATTCTGAATTTAGAACCAAGAATTTTCGAGACTGCACTTGGATGGCGCAGAATGTGCCGATAGCGCGATTTGAGCGGAAGCCTGCGCTGTCTGAGCTGTCTGATTTAGTAAAGCTTGTTGAAGCAGATTTAAGAGGCATCACCACACCCATGGATGTTTAAGATGTTCTCTATGCAGGCATTACAAAAAATACGTCAACGCGTTACAAAAGCCTTTCATTTGCTCCCTGCCCTACGGCTGGTGTGGCAAAGCTCCCCGCAATGGACAGTGGCTCGCGTTGTGGTGCTGAGCTTACAGGGTGTATTGCCGCTGATCTCGCTCTATTTACTCAAGCTGATTATTGACCAAATTGCGGTGAGCTTAACGGCGGTAAATAAGGCCGTAGCGTTTGAACATGCACTCTTTCTGCTGATTTTGTCTGGGTGCGTCATGCTGATCACCAGCGTATTTACCTCCTTGGCGGAGTTGGTGAATGCGGCGCAGACCTATCGGGTTACGGATCATGTTCAGGAGATTCTGTTTCAAAAATCCGCTGAGATTGATCTTGAGTATTACGAAAATGCGCAGTATTACGACACCCTTCAGCGCGCCCAGCAGGAGGCATCGTTTCGACCCAATCAAATTCTGAATCGGATTGCGCAGGTTTTACAAAACGGCATTTCGCTTGCGGGGATTTTGGCGCTGCTCATATCGCTGTACTGGGGGCTGGCTGGTGTGCTGCTGGTGGCGGCGCTGCCTGCACTTTGGGTGCGGCTCAAGTTTGCAAAGGTGCAGTATCAGTGGCAGCGTAAGCGAACCAGCCTAGAACGGCGCTCTATGTATTTAGGGGTGCTGCTGGCGCACGATCAGTTTGCCAAAGAGATTCGGCTGTTTAATTTAAGTGGCCTGTTTCGGCGGCAGGGACGTGAGGTGCGGCTCCAGCTATACCAAGAGAATTTTCGGTTGATGCTGCGACGGGCGATCGCAAACCTATCGGCAGAAAGCTTTGCCAAAGTGTTGACGGTGGCGGTCTTTGTGTTTATTGCCTACGAAACGATTCAGGGCAGGCTTAAGATTGGTGATTTAGTGCTGTATCAGCAGGCGCTTCAGCGAGGGGAGTCGGCGCTGCAAGGGGTTTTGAGTGGGCTATCGGGGCTGTACGAAGACAATCTCTTTTTGACCAACCTGTACGAATTTTTGAACCTAAAGCCTAAAATTGCCGATCCGGCCTATCCGAAGCCGTTCCCGAAGCCAGTGCAGCACGGGATTGAGGTAAGAAACGTCAGCTTTCAGTATGCCGATACGCCCAGACAGGCTTTAGATGACGTTTCTCTCAAAATTTTACCTGGAGAAACGATCGCCTTAGTGGGTGAGAATGGCTGCGGCAAAACGACGCTGATTAAATTGCTGTGCCGTCTTTATGAACCGACCCAGGGACAGATTCTGATTGACGGGGTTGATATTCGGGACTTTGCGATCGCAGATTTACGGCAGGATATCAGCGTTATTTTTCAAGATTACGCCAAGTATTTTTTCTCGGTGCGAGACAATATCTGGCTTGGCAACATTGAATCTTCTGTCGAGCAGGACGTTGAGCAGGCCGCACGGCGATCAGGTGCCCACGACGTGATTGAGCGTTTGCCCAAGGGTTACGACACCATTTTAGGCAAGCTGTTTGAGCAAGGGGAAGAACTGAGCATTGGTCAGTGGCAAAAGGTGGCCTTGGCGCGCGCCTTTCTGCGGAACTCGCAGCTCATTATTCTGGATGAACCGACGAGCGCGATGGATCCGATGGCGGAGTATGAGGTGTTTCAGCGGTTTCGAGAGCTAACCCGCGATCAAATGGCGGTGTTGATTAGCCATCGGCTTTCGACGGTCAGAATGGCGGATCGCATTTATTTGATGGACAACGGACACATTGCCGAAGCGGGAACCCACGAGGAGTTGGTTGAGCTTAACGGTCGCTATGCCAGACTGTTTGAGTCCCAGGCCGAGAATTACCGTTAAGGATCGTGAATTTAATAACTCAGAGAATTTGGGAGAAGTTATGCACCTTGCACGCCCTCATTCCCTAGCCCCTTCTCCCTAAGGAGAAGGGGAACCAGACTCTTGCTCCCTCTCCCTAGGGAGAGGGTTGGGGTGAGGGCAATTAATGTGAATTATTAAATCCATGATCCTAAGCGTTGGGATAACACTTGATGTGCTTATCGCCTTCGCTAAACTCTAAACATAAACCATGCGTTTTTGACAGATAGTGGAGCATCGGCAATGTTATCAGGCTTAACCCAAACTGGTCCCCGCCAGCGCGAAATTGCTGAGATTGTGTTGCGTAACGGCTGGGGCTATATGCGTCGTCTGCTGATGGGGCGACAGTCCGATGAGCCAGAATTCCCCACCCCTGCGGTATTGCGCAAAATTTTGATTGAGCTGGGGCCTGTCTACGTCAAGCTGGGGCAGCTTTTAAGTACGCGCCCTGACTTGCTTCCCAGCGCCTACATTGATGCACTCTCTACGCTCCAAAGCAATGTGCCTGCGGTGCCCTGGTCGATGGTAGAGCCTGTACTGCGGCAGTCGTTGCGACAGCCTCTAGAACAGGTGTTTGCTCAGGTGCAGCCCATTGCGATCGCCGCTGGTTCCATTGCCCAAGTCCATCGTGCTACCCTCATCAACGGTCAAGAAGTGGCTCTTAAAATCCAGCGCCCTGGCATTGCGGAGGTGGTAGAGCAAGATATTCAGCTCATTCAGTTTTTAGCAGGGTTGGCGGGTAAAACAGAGCTAGGCAAAGAATACGCCATCCAAACCCTTGCCGTTGAGTTTTGCGATGCCCTTAAAGACGAGCTGAACTTTCGTCGCGAAGCAGGCTTTACCGACGAACTCCGGCGTAATCTTGCCAAAAGCCGCTGGTTTGACCCCACTAAAATGCGCATCCCCGCCATTAATTGGGATATTACCTCCGAAAATCTGCTGGTGATGGAATGGCTGAATGGCGGCCCTATTTTAGAAGCGCGTCTAACGGGGACAGGTGTGGGGAATGATACCCAGGGGGAACGGCGATCGCTCATGATTATGCTGTTTCGCGCGTTCGCCCAGCAAATCTACGTGGATGGGTTCTTCCACGCTGACCCGCACCCTGGCAATATTTTTTACCTGGGGGAAGGGCAACTTGCGCTGTTAGACTGCGGCATGGTCGGTCGTTTAGACCCGAATACCCAGCGCCTGCTAACCGAAATGCTGCTGGCGATCGTTGAAATGGATGCCCGTCGCTGCGCTCAGCTCACCCTGGAGCTAGCAGAAACCAGTCAGCCTGCTAATATCCCAAACTTAGAGCAAGACTATGAGCGTCTGCTGCGTAAATACTACAACCGCGATCTAGCTGCCATCAACTTTAGCGAAGTGTTTTATGAAATTTTGCAGGTGGCGCGTAATAACAAAATCCGGTTGCCCAGCTCTTTGGGGCTATACGCCAAAACCCTTGCCAACCTCGAAGGCGTAGTGCGCTCCTTTGACCCCAGCATCAATCTGTTTGAAGAAATTAAGCCCCTCATGACCGACCTATTTCAAAAGCAGCTCGTGGGTGAAGCCCCGCTTCAGGCGCTCTTGCGAACGGCCTTAGATCTTAAAAACTTAAGCCTTCAGTCCCCCCGTCAAATGGAGCTGATTTTAGAGCGCGTCACTTCAGAAAATCTAACGTGGCGTGTTTCTATTCCAGAGTTAGATGGAATGCGTCGTACTTTAGACGCTGCTGCCAATCGTTTATCTTTTAGCATTGTGGTGGGTGCCCTAATTATGGGCGCTGCTACCATTACTGCCCAAACCCAAGCCAGCCGATTTATCTGGATCAGCGACTCTCTCTTTATTGCGGCTAGCGTGATTGGGCTATGGCTGGTGATTAGTATTCTGCGATCGGGGCAATTGAAGTAAACCATCGTTTATTAAGCCCATCTCAAACCTAGGCTAGAATAGAACACTACTCATCTTGGAATTTTCCTAATATGTCTATCTACGCTGGTAACCTCTCCTATGACGTTACCCAAGAGGATCTCACCAGCGCCTTTGCTGAATATGGGACTGTCAAATCTGTCAAATTACCCACTGATCGTGAAACCGGTCGGCTGCGTGGGTTCGCTTTCGTCGAAATGGGCAGCGATGCTGAAGAGGAAAAAGCGATCGCCGAGCTTGATGGCGCTGAATGGATGGGTCGCAGCCTGAAAGTTAATAAGGCTAAGCCTCGTGAAGATAACCGAGGCGCTGGCGGCGGCAGCTTTGGCGGTGGTGGCGGCGGCGGACGTCGCTACTAAGACTCACTGTAACTAACGAATGGTTGAGAAGCGATCCCTCTACTTCAGCTTGGATCTGATAGAGTGATCGCTTTTTTGCTATGGATTTAACTTTAGCTGCATGTATGGCATCGTGGCGAGGCACCAAACCCTAGGGCACCAAAATGCTAGAACTTTGCAGCTCATGGAGTCTGGCGTAAAATCCTCCCTGCTCTAGCAGCTCCGTGTGGGAGCCTACCTCAATGATGCGCCCCTGCTCGAGTACCACAATTTTGTCCGCATCTCTTACGGTACTTAGACGGTGCGCAATAATCAGCGTCGTGCGCGTCCCTAAAATCGACTGCATCGCCAACTGAATGGCGCGCTCAGACTCGTAGTCTAGGCTAGAGGTGGCCTCATCAAACACTAAAATATCGGGGTTTACGATGAGGGCACGGGCAATGCCCAACCGCTGCCGCTGACCGCCCGATAGGCGAACGCCCCGTTCCCCTACGACTGTGGCGTAGCCGTTCGATAGCTCTCCTATAAATTCATCTACCCGCGCCATCTTGCAGGCGGCCTCAACCTCCGTCAGGCTGGCGCTGGGGTTGCCGTACACCAAATTATCTAAGATCGTGCCGTTAAACACGTCTACCTCTTGATGCACAATGGCGAGGCGAGAGCGATACTGTTTGACATCCAGCGATCGCACGTCTGTTCCATCTATCAAAATTTGACCGCTGGTGGGTTCAAAGTAGCGAAACAGCAGTTTGACTAGGGTTGATTTTCCAGAGCCGGAGCGACCAACCAGGGCAACGGTCTGGTATGGCTCAATGAGAAGATTAACGTTTTGCAGCACCAGTCGTTCAGGGCCATAGCCAAAGCTCAAGTTTTTGAAATCGACTTTTCCACTAAACTGAGGTGCCGTAGTTGGCGCAATTGCAGCGTCTAGGTTTACCGCATCGCTGCCAATGGGATGCTGCATCAACTCATGGAAGCGCAGCATTGAGGCATAGCGTCGGGCAAAGAACTCAGACAGAATGCTCAATGGCTCTAGCTCGGCGTAGGCCATGCTCGATAGAGTGAAGAGCGTTACAAAATGCCCCAAGGAGAGTTCTCCTTGAAGGGTTGCCATCAGCGTTAGGGTCAGTACGCCAAACACGCAGCTCTGCACCAGTGTTCTTTGTAGGGTGTTGAGCTGCACGTAGCCGCGATGGATGCGGTACAGCACCATCGTCAGCTCTCGGTCTAGACGCTGGCGCTGACGGTTGAGTTCGGCAGCTTCTGTGGCAAAGGCTTTGACGGTTTTGATGTTGGTAATAATTTCTGAGGTGCGGCTTTCGGTACTTTCCATGTACTCATCGAGCATGGCTTCGCGCTTGATGATGTAGCGCAGCCCCCGTAGGCTAAGGCCGAAGATTACGAGAAAAGATAAAAGAAATGCAATCGCAATCCGCCATTCCAGCAGCAAAATCACCCCAAAAATGCCGAATACCCGTGCGAGCTTTGGGATAAACTGCCCCGCCAGTTCTGGATAAGACCAAGTGTGGTTGGTTAGCCCCCGTGCTACTCGCCCTGCAATGCGCCCTGGATTGTTTTCGTCATAGAAGGACAGAGGCAGGGTTAAGATTTTGCTCAAGACTTTTTCGGTTGCGTCTCGCCGTGCCCGCAGCGGAATTGCCCAGTGGAACCAACTGCCAATCCACGGCTGGATGGGCGCCCGCACCACTGAAACCACAAAAATGATGCCCACAATCACCCCCAGTGAAAAAGAAGGAGTGACGACGGGCTGATGAAAGAAAGACGCGATCGCCCCAATTACCGCCAACAGCGGTGCATCTAGAGGCTGCTTTGACAGCACGTTTAAGATTTGACCAATGCCGTAGGGAACCCATAAATCCAGAATCTCAAACAAGCTGGACGCAGCAATACTGAGAGCAGCGATCGCCCAGTAGCCCTGAAAGTATTGAATAATATTGCGATAGGATGCCATACCTAACCATACATAAAAAGAATTAAAGCGGGCTATGACTCTACCCTAAAAGAAATGATCGCGTATGGCGAATGACAAATGGCGACTGAGGGATCTAACATTCAAATCTGGGTTGATGCGGATGCATGTCCAAACCCTATCAAGGAAATTTTGTTTCGAGCTGCTAAACGAGTCGAAATTCTGACCACGTTTGTGGCAAACCAAGAGGTGCAAATCTCGGCGTCACCTCATATTAAAGCGGTGCAGGTTCGTTCGGGGCTAGATGTTGCAGACCAATATATTGTTGAACACCTCAGTCCAGGCGATCTCGTCATCACCGCAGATATTCCGCTCGCTGCCGAGGCGATCGCTAAAGGAGCCGTTGCGCTAAACCCTCGTGGGGAATTTTACAGTGAAGGCAATATTCGAGAGCGGCTGTCTTTGAGGAACTTTATGGATGAGTTACGCAGTGGAGGCGTGGATACGGGAGGCCCTCCGGCATTTAGCCAGCGCGATCGCCAAAACTTTGCTAACCAGCTTGATCGGTTTTTACAGCGATTGGGGGAGTAAAGGGTATGACGAAGAACATCGCCATTGGGTGACAGCTATCACCGGACAAGCGGGTTGCAATTGCCATACTGCAGGTGGTTCAGAGAACTGAGCCATCAATGGGGAACACACAACAGGCCGACAAACTTGGTTAGTTTGTCGGCTTTTTATGGGTACCGTGCCTAAAGTTTTGTCTCAATTGCGGTAAAGACAATTAGCCTATTCTTCTTCAATGATGGCGCTGCGATCAAGCAGCAGCAGTTGCCGAAGCTGGTCAGTCCCCAACTCAGAAAGCCAGTTTTCTCCAGCACCCACCACCTGATCGGCTAACGCCTTTTTGCTCTCAATCATGTCGTGGATGCGCTCTTCTAACGTGCCGCTACACACAAACTTATGCACCTGCACATTGCGGGTTTGCCCAATCCGAAACACCCGATCCGTTGCCTGGTTTTCCACCGCTGGGTTCCACCAGCGATCGAAGTGGAAAACATGATTGGCGCGGGTAAGATTAAGCCCCACGCCTCCAGCCTTCAGCGACAAAATAAACAGCCGTGGTCCCTGTGGATCGTTCTGGAACCGATCAATCATGGCTTCGCGCTTCGGCTTTGAGATGCCGCCGTACAGCAGCAGCGTTTCGCGGTTGAGGGTCTGCTGCAAATAGCCCTGAAGCAGTTTCCCCATTTCGGCAAATTGGGTGAAGATTAGGGCGCGATCGCCCTCCATCAGTGCCTCCTCCAACATCTCCTCTAGCCGCTTCAGCTTGCCAGACCGTTGGGGGGTATCTGTTAAAGCTGCCTCCTTCAAAAACTGAGCGGGATGGTTGCAGATCTGCTTGAGCTTTGTAAGTGTAGCTAAAATTACGCCGTGGCGCTGAATCCCTTCGGCAGATTCCACTGCGGCGAGAGAATCTTGCACCGTTTTTTCATACAGTGCGGCCTGCTCTGGGGTGAGCGGGCAAAAGACCGTCATCTCCTGTTTGTCGGGCAGATCTTGGATGATGGTGCGATCAGTTTTAGTGCGCCGCAAGATGAAGGGTTGAGCCAGCGATCGCAGCGTCTGAAGCGAAGCCGTATCGCCATACTTTTCAATGGGCACCGCAAACCGCTTCTGAAAAAATGCCTTGGAGCCAAGGTAGCCCGGGTTCAGAAAGTCCAGAATCGACCATAGTTCCGTGAGCCGATTTTCGAGCGGCGTTCCGGTCAGGGCAATGCGAGTTTTGGCCTGAAGCTTACGGATCGCTTGAGACTGTCGCGCTTCAGGATTTTTGATATTTTGGGCTTCATCTAAAATAATGGTCTGCCAATTCACGGCAACCAGCGCCTTTTCATCTCGATGCACCAGCGGATAGCTGGTCAACACCACATCATGCTTTGCAGCCGCCTGAGCAAAGGGTTTTCCCTGAAGCCGTCCTGCGCCGTGATGCAGCATGATTTTAAGGGTAGGGGCAAAGCGCTTTAGCTCTCGCTCCCAGTTTCCCAAAACGGAGGTCGGACAAATCAGCAGCATAGCGCCGCTCCAGCGCTTTTCTGCCTTTAGGTGCAGCAAAAACGCAATGAGCTGAATGGTTTTGCCTAATCCCATGTCGTCGGCCAGACAAGCCCCTAAATTCCACTGCTCTAGAAAAGAAAGCCAGCCTGCACCCAGCGATTGATAAGGGCGAAGCGTTCCCTCAAACTGCTTAGGCTGCTCAATGGGCTGAACTGTTTGGTTGCCGCTAAGGGTCTCTAAGAGCTGCTCTAGGGCACCTGTGGCTTCAAATTTCACCACAGGCAGCTTATCTAGGGTCAATACATCGCCTGTATTCAGCTTTAGCGCGTCTTCAAGCGTAAGTCCGGCCTGTCCCTGACGGCTGGCAAAAAACGCCTCAGCAGAGCGAATATCCTGGGGTCTTAGCTCCACCCACTCGCCATTTACTTCAACCAAGGGTGAATTGAGAGATATCAAGTGGTCAAATTCGCCCTTAGACAAGCGCTGTCCACCAATGGTGAGTTCCCATTTGAAGTTCAGCAGACTGGTGAGCGTAATGGCGGCGGCTTTCGCCGTTGTGGGTACGGCGGCACGAACCTGTAAGCCCAAGCGATTCGCCCACCCTTCTCGATTCGCCAGCTTGGGCGGCACAATAACGCCAAAGCCGCTATCTTCTAAACGCCATGTCACGGCCTTTAAAAATTCATAGGCCTGAATTGGAGTGAGAGTGTGCTGAATGGGGCGCGCCATCTGTAGACTCTCTTCAATCGCCGGATACACCCGTGAGGCGCGCCCCAACCCCGCCAGCAGCGTTTCTTGAGGATGCTCCAAGATGTGTCCCTGAATAGAAAGTGATGGCGAAGGGGTCGCCCAAATCTGCTCTGCGCTGACCCAACAGGTCGGGTCAGCGGTAGCCTGTAGCCCGTAGCTCACAATCCAGCTTTGAGAAGAGGGCAGGGGTGGAGTCAAAGAAAAAACTGCGTGAAAGGCCTGTTGCTGAGTCGAGGCAAGCTGAAGGGGTTGGGTCCAAGTGAAAAAGGCCGAGAGAAGGCGATCGCCAGATTCGGAGTGATCGCCCGGTTCCCTTTTGAAACTCATTTCTCCCGTGGGACGTTCCAGCGCAGACAGCCATTCAGATAGGTTTTTATCCTGTATTTTGGTCAGTGCAGCGATACTGCTTTCGCCGCCAAGGATGCGCCGAACCTGCTGATCTACAAGCTGCTGAAGGGATGCTAATAAAATAGATTGAGAAGGCGTCGGCAATGCCAAGGCAGGCGGCTGTTCCGCCTTGCCAGCAGATGCGTTGCAACAGTACTGACAAACCAGCGGCATTTGAGCCTGCATCTGTCGCAGTCGTGCCTGGTCTAAGGCGCTGTCTAACAGCGGCTGCCAGGAGGCATAAACAGAGCCACCCCGATCTTGTTGCAGAGAAGGCAGCACCTTAGATCGCACGAGCAAATCTAAGCTCCACCGTGAGACGTGGCTCCAGTACCGAAGATCTTTCCCCAGAGGATCTTCAGTTTGAAGGTCTGCACTGAGCGGAATAGCAAGCAAAAACTCAGTGGCAGCCGCCGCGCTTAAACACAGCCCGCCCACCTGAAATGGATACAAGCAGACGTCTTCTGTCGGTTCTACTACAGCGCCCGAATGCAGTGGAAGCACTTCGTCTTTAGTCCAACGGCACAATAGCCCTAAGGCGCGCTCTTGCCACTCTGCCGGATATTTATGCGGCTGCTTGCAGTCGTAGGCATGAAGGGCTGTGCTAAGGCTTGAGGGTAAATTAACTGCGCCTTTCTGATGGAGCGTCTGCACATAGGCCGTTAACTCAGCGGCTGACAAACTTAAGGGATGGGGCACGAGACCCAAAGGGGCGGCGTCTGGGTGTGAAGAAATCGTCGTTGATAGACTGCGCCAAGTTTCTCCCCAAATAAAAAATAGGCTTTCTAAGGGCTGCTCGCAGATGGATAAAGATTGTGGATCTAGCTGCGTTAAGGAAGGATGAATCCAGGTACCGTGAAGCAAGGCCATAGGCGTTTCACATAGGCTGACGCTGACGCGTTCAGAGGAAGGGACTTCACTATGAGCGAGAATTCTCAATCCTATGCATAAAAGATTACGCCAGAGAAATCTGCTGACGCAATGCTTGAGTGCTGTCTACTATGCTATGGCAATTTCTGTCGTTTAGAAGGAAGCGGTTTGGCAAATGATGAGGAGTTTTGCAGCGTTGGGACAAAGAATGCTAAAGCATTGGGATTGGAGGAGACGTAGGATGCTGTGGCTGTTCATTTTTATGGTGGTGATAGGCTGGGTCGTTTTGCTTCGCTCAATGGCTCAGCCTTCTAAAGTGACTTCTCCCAAGACCGAACTGCGTGGGGTTTGGCTAACGAATATTGACAGCGACGTGTTGTTTTCCCGCGATCGCCTTAAAAAAGGCATCCGTCGCCTTGCGAACCTCAACTTCAATACGGTGTACCCTACGGTCTGGAACTGGGGCTATACTCTCTACCCTAGCAAAGTCGCAGAATCTGCCCTTGGCACCTCGCAGCGGCTCTACCCTGATTTAGGCAATACCGGACAGCCCGATGCTCGTGAAATGGAACAGGGCGATCGCGACATGCTCAAAGAACTCATAGACCTAGCTCACGCCAAAAATATCAGCGTGATTCCCTGGTTTGAATTTGGGTTAATGGCTCCGGCTAACTCAGACTTAGCAAAACGTCATCCTGACTGGCTGACTCAACGTCGAGATGGCAACGCAGTGGTGAAGGAAGGTCAGGATCTAAGAGTATGGCTTAATCCTTTTCACCCAGAGGTTCAGCAATTTATCACAAGCCTTATGGTTGAAGTGGTCACAAACTACAGCGTAGAGGGCATCCAGCTAGACGACCACTTTGGTCTACCCGTAGAACTAGGCTATGACCCGTTTACCGTTAAACTCTACCAGCAAGAGCATCAGGGCAAAAATCCGCCCAAAAACCCGCAGAATAAAGCCTGGATGCGTTGGCGGGCGGACAAGATCACGGGATTGATGGCAGCTATATTTCGGGCGGTCAAGGCTAAAAATCCTAAAGCATTAATATCGCTTTCACCCAACCCTGCACAATTTTCCTATGATGTGTTTTTGCAAGATTGGACAGCCTGGGAGCAGCTGGGCTACGTTGAAGAGCTTGTTATTCAGGTTTATCGTAAAGACCGTAACCGCTTTTTGATGGAGCTAGAACGCCCTGAGCTTCAGAAAGCGCGGCAGCATATCCCTGTCAGCATCGGCATTCTGTCGGGTCTTAAAAATCGAGATGTCCCGATGAGCTGGATTCAGCAGCAGGTTGAATGGGTGCGCGATCGCCAATTTGCAGGCGTATCCTTCTTTTTCTACGAAACCCTATGGACTTCAACGGTAGAATCCATCGAGCAGCGCCGCAATGGCATTGAGGCTGTATTTAATCAGCCCGTCCCGCGACCCCTTTTGTCTCAAGAGAAAAACAGTTAAGCCGCCAGACCCCCTTAGAAAAAGTGAACAAAGCGCGTATCCTAGTTTAGGGATGGTGCTCCAAAGGCAAATCGCTATGAACGCGCAAGAACTGCTTGCACAGTATTCACAAGGCATTAGGCAATTTTCTGAAGCTCAATTGAACGCAGCCGTGCTTTTTAACGCAAAGCTCAGCTTCGTAGATTTCAGCTATGCTGACCTCAGCTATGCCGACCTACGCGGAGCCGATCTATTTGGGAGCAACCTCAGCGGGGCGAATTTACAACATGCAAATTTAGCAAGCACCAACCTTGGCCGCACCAACTTACGGGGGGCAAAACTCTACTTTGCAGATCTTCGTAGCGCCACTCTCAATGATGCTCAGCTCAAAGGGGCATTTTTTGATGAGACAACACTGTTTCCTCTCAATTTTAAGCAGGGCTTAAATCGAAAAAGGTCTTAAAAAGTATTCCTGCGCTTCATTTTTGAATCTGCGATGTTTCGGTGCCGCGAGCCTGTGCTGCTAGCACTTGAGAAAGTGCCAATTGAACAACCTCCACGCCAGCGCCTGTCTCAGAAGATCGTTCCGTCAAGCAGCGTTTCCACTGACGGCTTCCAGGTTGACCCGCAAAAAGCTGAAGCATGTGCCGCGTAATCTTATGCAGTCTCTGCCCCTGCTCTGTCCACTGTACAATGTAGGGCAGCATCGCCTTTACGATAGATTCATGGGTAGGTGGCGGCGAATTTTCTCCATAAATCATCTGATCGGCTGACGCAAACATAAACGGCGTATCGTAGGCAGCGCGCCCAATCATGACCGCATCCACCTGCTTTAGGTGATCTTGCGCTTGAGCAAGGGTCTGGATTCCGCCATTGATTTCAATCGCTAACTGCGGGAAATCTTGCTTAAGTCGATATACGTCTGTATAGCGCAACGGCGGCACGTCGCGGTTTTCCTTTGGACTTAAGCCTTGCAGCCATGCTTTGCGCGCGTGTACCGAAAAGCGATCGCATCCTGCTGCCGCAACGGTCGTCACAAACTGCACCATATCTTCATAAGCGTCACGGTCATCAATGCCAATCCGGTGCTTCACCGTCACAGGGATAGACCCTGCCTGCCGCATTGCCGCCACGCACTCTGCCACCCGCTCTGGCTGAGCCATGAGGCAAGCGCCAAAGTTGCCGCTCTGGACGCGATCGCTAGGGCACCCTACGTTGAGATTAATTTCGTCATAGCCCATGTCTGTGGCAATTTGGGCACATAGTGCCAGCGCCTTGGGGTTATCTCCGCCCACCTGAAGTGCTAAGGGCTTTTCGGCGGGTGAGAAGGCGAGGAGATAGTGGCGATCGCCATGCAGAATGGCAGCACTTGTCACCATTTCGGTATACAGCAGGGTTCGTCGCGTAATTTGTCGCAAGAAAGAGCGAAAATGGCGATCAGTGCGATCCATCATCGGAGCCACACTTAGCAAATGTGGAGTAGGCAGCGCCGAAGTCAAAACAGTCTTTGTAGAAGCTTCAGCCATCATTATTGACCCGCTTCGTCCAGAAAAGTTTGGACTGTGCCATCCTGACGCAGCAGCAGCCGAATATTAGAACGAGTACCCGACGCAGAGACAAAGACAGAAGAAGACTGCGGTAGTGGCAGCTGATTAAGATACTGCTGGGCTGATGCGCCAAGGGGTTCAATTGCACCGAGCGACCCATCTGCATTGACCGTCACCCGATACTCTAGCGTCTTGGGCGGAGGGGACGACGGTTGCCATCGAGATGCCACATAATCACGAACTTCAGACACCTGTGGTGTGATATCAAACAAGGTCGATTGTCCAGTAGCCGATCTTTGGGGCGCAGGAGCCGACTCAAGGGCTTGAGACAAAGCTCTAGAACGCATTGTACTCCCGATGCTGGACGGCGCAGAAGCATCTGCCTGAGATCCAGCAGCGTTTGGCACAGATGGGGCTTCAATAGACGGAAGACTCGCAATGCTCTGGGGTGGCGCGTTGGTGGTAGCGCGAGATTGTCCAGCGGGTTGCGGCCTTGCGGACGAGGAGGGTTCGGCTTGATTTAGGTTTTGATTGCCTGAACGTCTGGCAGTAATGGAGTTGTCAGAACGGTTAGGGAGCTGAATAGACGGCAAATTAAGGGGACGCGAAAGCGCAGACGGCAAAGGAGACGGTGCCGATGGAAGCGGCGTCGCAGACGGAGCCATTGCAGTTTTTGAGGTCGATGCGGATGGATTAACCGCAACAGGTCCAGTCTGAAATAATCGCCAAGTAGCGGTTCCTAGACCCACCGTCAACAACACCACCGCAGCGCTTCTAAGAAAGGGCATTACAGCAGCAGGTCGTTCTGCCGCAATCAGGGTTGGTATTTGCTGGAGGTCAGTCGTGCAGTCTTCTAGCGCCGTTGCTAGGTCATAGAGTTGAGATACCTTCAGCAGCAGACTTGAACCAGATTGAGCCGTGGCTAAGCTGCCCAGCATTAATTCATGGGTCAGCAGGCTGCGAGGCCGCAGCGCAAGTTCAGCAGTCCCATCATCGGGGGCTGGCGCTGACGGTTCAGTTTTCGGCCCCGACTGCGACCCAGATAAGGGCAGCTCCGTCGCTCGACTTGCCAGAATCGTTTGAATGTACTGGGTGACGGTTTCTGTGAGTGCCGATAGCTGGGTCTGATCGCCATAGATTTCAATCGGTTCACGGGCACGCTGCGCTGAACTGTCAAAACTGAGCAAAAACTGAAGTGATTTAATGGCTGGCGTCCGCGTCCACCGCGACAGAGGAGATGTTTTTGCCGTCACCTCAAGCGTGCAGGTGGGCGGCGTGTATAGCTTAGAAATGGTGGGGCTAAGAACAGACATTATGCTTCGTTGCCAAAGAAATCATGGAAGAACAGGGTAAGCCAAATACTTTGTCTGTGTTCAATCTACTGGGTTCGGTCTATTGGGTGCGATCTAAGAGAGCCATCCACAACCGACGAATGCCTTGAGGCGCACTATAGAACAATAGGTCTATCAACAGTTTTAACCCGATATCGGTTAAGGCTGCTGGGGTGCGGTGGTCATCTTCCATCCGTTCTTGGTAGAGGTTTGTAAACTGATCGAGATAGTCTCCGAGCAACGCGGCTTGGTGGGGTGGTCGGTTTTGCTCGGCTAATTCTTCAAGCAGACACACTGCACGACGAATTGTTTCATGGTGTTTTTGAGCCAGATGGCAGCTAATCAGTACCAGCGATCGCGCTTCTTCTATATCCAGCTTTTTGCGTCCGCCTGTCCCTCGTCGAATCGGGTTAGACTGCCGCAGCCGCCACAGCGCCACGCGATCGCCCACCATTTCCTGAACGCCCAGATCGACCGCAGCCTGAAGCATGGCGTCAGACCCAATGCCCGTCAACGCCTCTAACGCCATCAGCACTAAGTCAATCTGCGTTTTGATATTGTCTAGCTGATCGCCCGTAGGCTGTGCCACTGCATTTCCCCACTGACGGTGATCAGTCAGAGAGAGAGAGGCGATCGCATCGACAGAAGAATCCATGATGTCATTGAATACAATGCACCCTCATTATTAGTCTGTCGACAGACATCAGCGCAAGATATTGGGTTAATTCCTCAAACTGGCTCAACTCTCCTGACGCAACGGCTCATGCTTTTATAACAATGGTGCAAGCCTGAATCAATCGGTGCGCGGTTGCTGAAACTGCAACGTCTTTACAATTGAATTAAACGCTGCCAAAATTTGCCCTCTACAGTTCACAACGTTTTGATCTCAACCCACCCCTCTCCCGTCATTGAGCCGCAGTGGTTTGCTCGTCCTGCGCCAGAAGTTGCCCCTGACCTTATTGGCTGCGTCCTAGTTCGGCAGCTCCCTAATGGCGAACGACTGCGGGGCATCATTGTTGAAACAGAAGCCTATGGCCCTGATGACCCCGCCTGCCATGCCTACCGCAAACGTACCCCACGGAACACTGTGATGTTTGGTGTTGCGGGCTATAGCTATGTTTATTTAATCTATGGCATATACCACTGCTTTAATGTTGTGACCGATCAAGATGGCATAGCCAGTGCCGTCTTGATTCGTGCCCTTGCGCTGCAAGACATAATCTCAAAGCCAGCGCTGTCGCCCAAGGCTCAAGCGAGGTTGGCAGCAGGCCCAGGCAAACTCTGTCGGTGCCTTGAGATTGACCGCAGCTTGAGCCAGGTTCCGTTGATGCACGGTCAGCCCCTTTGGCTTGAGCATCCTTTACGAGAGGCGGATGCAGAAATTTTATCTCTAGAACTGGTTCAAACTACTCGTATTGGGCTAACCCAGGGCGTAGAAATTCCCTGGCGCTGGTATCTCAAGGGTTCGGCAGCCGTCTCTAAGCTTTAAATGTACATCCTACAGAGGCGCAAGGCCTTGCGCCCCTACTACATTCGTTCTAAAACAGAAATCCCTAGCAAAGAAAGCCCTAGCTTAAGCGTCCGCGCTGTGGTGTGGCACAGTAGCAGCCTTGTCGTGCGCTGGGGTTCTGGGGCATCCAAAACCGAGCAGCGGTCATAGAACTGATTAAACTTTTGGCTTAGCTCAAACAAATACTGACACAAACGATTCGGCATCAAGTCTTCACTAACTTGAGCAATCACGTCCGCCATCTGCAAAATGTGCTTGAGCAGCACTAGCTCTGCTTCGTCTTCAAGGGCGATGGGTAAATCAGACGCAATTTGATCAAAATCAATGTTGCCCTTGCGGCTAATGCCCTGCACCCTAACGTAGGCATACAGCATATAGGGTGCCGTATTGCCCTGAAGCGCCAGCATCTTGTCGTAGCTAAAGATATAGTTGCTGGTGCGGTTTTGGCTTAAATCTGCATACTTGACTGCCCCAATGCCAATGGTTCGCGCTGCATCTTCTACAAAGTCTTCAGATTCTGAGCGATCTTCGGTTTGCAGACGCTGCTGGAAATCTGCACGGGTACGGGCGATCGCCTCTTCTAGCAAATCCTTCAGGGGCACCGTATCTCCAGAGCGGGTTTTAATCCGCTTCCCGTCTTCTCCTAGCACCAAACCAAAGGGTGCATGGACTAGCTCTACCGTCTGTGGCACCCATCCCGCTCGACGCACGACCTGAAAGACCTGGGCAAAGTGATTCGATTGCCCAACGTCTGTGGTGTAGACTAGCCGATCTGCTTTATCCGCCTGAATCCGGTAGCGAATGGCGGCTAAATCTGTGGTGGCATAGTTGTACCCCCCGTCAGACTTTTGCACAATCATCGGCAGCGGTTCCCCTGCCTTGTTGGTGTAGCCCTCGAGAAACACGCACTGGGCACCCTGATTTTCTACCAGTAGCTCCGCCGCATCCAGCGCTGAAACCACCTCAGGGAGCATTGAGTTATAAAACGATTCACCGCGATCGCAAATCTCTGGCGAAACCCCCATCAGGTCATAAATCAACCGATAGGAGCGCTTTGACAGGTCACAAACAATCTTCCAAGCCTTAAGGGTTTCAGCATCTCCGGCCTGAAGCTGCACCACCGCCAACCGCGCCGCATCCTGAAAGGCTTCATCGGCATCAAACCGCTGCTTCGCCTCTCGATAAAACGTAGACAGTTCGCCCAAGCTTAAGTCGTTATCTGCATCTAAAGCTGTGGGGTATTGTGAGCGCAAATGGGCAATCAGCATCCCAAAGGGTGTTCCCCAATCGCCGACGTGGCTCACCCGCAGTACATCGTGCCCCAAAAACTCCAGCACTCTTGCCAGACATTCTCCAATCACTGCCGGACGTAGATGCCCAACGTGCATTTCTTTGGCAATGTTAGGGCTGGGGTAATCTACCACCACGCGCCGCGGATGTTGAACCGTTGGGATGCCCAAGCGAGAGTCTGCGGCGATCATTCTAAGCTGCCCTTCTAAAAAAGCAGGCTTGAGCGTTAAATTGATGAACCCAGGGCCGGCAATCTCCGGAACATCGCAAATGTCATCAATACATAACGCTGCCACAATTTTAGCCGCTACCTCACGGGGGGACAAACTGACCCGTTTCGCCAACGGCAGCGCAACATTCGCCTGATAGTCTCCGAACTTAGGGTTCGTCGTTACCCCAAGCACTGGATCTATCGCCGCAAATTCATCCCCAAATGCCGCTCCAAGCGCGGCTTGGAGTCGGTCTTTTAATGTCTCTTGAACTGAAGCCATAGCTTATCGGCGACGGGCCTCGCGTTTTTCATTATCTTTTCGTCGGCGATCGCGCCACTCGGCTAGCGTTAGGTATGCTACTCCCCCCGTCACAATAACGAGTAGGCCAAGTACCGCAGCCGACAGTATGCTGACGGGTGAAACTTCCACGCTTTCTTTTACTGAGCTAGAGATAGATAAACTAAATCAATTGGGTGATCAATACTACATGCCGTGGCGACCCCAGACCACCATGGCGATCGAAAACGTAAATAGCGTTAGCAAAGAAACCCAGCCTAATGTCAGGATATCCATACGAGTTTGCGTTGAGGCTCCGTAACTTTCAGTCCTAATTTTATCTTGAAATGGCTTTCTGACTGAGTGTTTTGAGTAAGAACTTTGCGGGTGCTTCCAGAACTCCTCTAAGCTTTGTGGTTGAGAGCTGTTATGGAAACGATCAATCTCACCACACTGCCTTAGAAAACTTATTTGTATTCTTAGTGCCCAATAGCGTAATTTGCCTCTATCGAGCGGGTACCCTAAGTGGGCAAGCATATTTGTGCTAGAGCGAGTCTGTACATCCAGTAATGATTTTTTCATTGCCACAGATATACAGTCTAAAAATAGGTAAATCTTAAGGAAAGTCTTCAGACTTCAAAGGCCTATTGTTTGGTCATCAGCCTACAAGCTTAAGACCCTCTCGCTAAAGCAAAAAACTTTAGATTTGTTTGCAGCAGTTTTACTTTATTTCTACGGGTTTACGTACCCACTAGAAAAAATTTTACTGCACACATGAAGAGCACAGCAACTAGGTATTAGCGAATGGTCAAGGTGTTGATTGTTGATGATAGTATGACTCAGCGTCAACTGATGAGCAGCGTACTAGAGCAATTTGGTTTAACAGTTTTAGTTGCAACTGACGGGGTCGAAGCTTGGGAACAGATCCAAAAGGTTCAGCCTGACATTGTCGTTCTAGACATTATCATGCCTCGCATGAATGGATATGAAGTCTGTCGCAAAATAAAGACAGACCCCACCATCCAGAGCCTGCCTGTTGTCCTATGCTCCTCAAAAACAGAAGAATTTGATCGCTACTGGGGAATGAAGCAAGGTGCAGATGCATACCTTGCTAAACCGTTCCAGCCTAAAGAGCTTTTGTCTACGATTCAAAAATTACTCAAAGGTTAGTCGCTATGTTCGATGGGCCTGATCTGCCTGACCCTCAATTCCCCGCTGCTGAAGTATCCAACCAGGACGCTTACTCAGAGACTTTATCTAATTTTCCATCCCAGCAAAATCCAGAGGGAGACCTGTACTTACGCTTTTTTGTGGAGTCGGGCGAGGAGTTTGCATTAGCCGCAATGGGCATTCGTGAGGTTTTATCGATTGTTCCAGATCAAATTACTCCAGTGCCCAACGTTTCGCCAATTCTCATGGGCGTCTTAAATTTCCGAGGACAGGTGATTTGGGTTTCTGATGTGGGCCAGTTTTTGGGTGGCGCTAAACTCCTGAATACTGAACGAACGGAAGTCTCTGTTATCGTTATCGAATCTCAAGACACCATGGTGGGTCTAGCGGTCGAGCGTATTAGAGGAATGGAATGGCTAAGCCTAGACACGCTCATGCCCACCTCTAATCAAACCGTCGATAGTATGACGCCTTTTTTAAAGGGAGAATGGCAAGGACTATCAGAGCAGTCGCTGCAGTTGTTAGATCCAGCATCAATTCTGAGGTCAGCACGATGGGCTGCATAACGATCTTTTTGCTTGATTTCGACCCCTAAGTGTAGGCCTCAAAGCAATCCACTTTATTTCTTTTTCCGTTAGTGTGTTTTCTAGCGTCACATAGAACAGAGCGTGAGTTTCCTTGTCGTTAGTGCGTTGTGAAAACTAGATTCCCGTAGAACAACCGTCAGGAGCATTTCAATGGCATTCAGTACTCAATATGCACAGCAATATCAACAAGCAGTGAGTGCTTACATGCAGGGTCACTATGAAGACGCCGCATCTCTTACAAAGACCTTGGTATCAGAGTATCCTGACGATCCAAACCTACAGTTGCTCTGCGGTCACATCTACAGTTGTTTACGTCAGTATGACGTTGCACAGCACCACTATCAGCAGGTGCTACAAGTGACCAATGACCCCGAATTGAGGGGTTGCGCCAACAATAGCCTGTCAGATGTCGCTCAGATTTTAGGGGATAGCTCGATTGAAGATATGACTGGGCCAGTAGAGTATTGGCCAGATATGTCATCGTATTCTGAATCTGAAGGGGAAATGACCCAAATTCAGGTGGGCTTAGCGGCCTCTCAAAAGCAGGTTGAGGTTCCAGCCGCCAATCTTGATTTAGAGATGCAAAACGGTATGGAAGCACCTGCGTCTCAGGTAGGCTGGCGAAATCTGTTGTTTCAAGAGAACAATTCTGAAGAGAGCCTTTTGGGTTCAGCTGACTTAGCTCAGGCTTCAGATTTATTTGATGATGATGAAGAAATTACGCTCTTGATGGGAAAAAAAGGTTCACAAAAGCCAGAGGGTTCGATGTCAGATAATCAATTTTCTGGAGAGCAAGCCAATGCTGGTGATGCGCCTCACGTTAACAATTTTGCAGAAGAAAATATAAATGGATTGGATGATGGCTTGCCCAGTAGTGCCTTACCGTCTCAGATCCAAAGCGGTGAAGAAGATTTCAGCGATTTTCTAAATCACATAGACAACGACGAGATGGATTCACCCGATCACCTCGCCAATCTCGATAGATCTGTTTCCCTCCAAACGGAAGCAGATTTTTATCTCGATACTAATGCGGATGCCGTCCATCCACTCAGGGAAGGAAATATGCTTGAAGAGTGGGAAGCTGATGCCACAGGCATTCTATCCATTGAGCCTGTAGCGCAACCGTCTTTAAGCAGTGGGGCTGAAAAGTCAGAGGCTTTGATGAAGAAGCCGTCTAGCAGCAGCACGCTGAAAGCTGACTCTGACAAGGCTGCGGCATTAAACGTGGTTTCACGGCGACTGCCAATGTTAGCCCCCTTTGAAAATACGCCCCTCAATAAAAAGCCCATTATCATGGCGGCATCTACGGGTGTGGTGGTTGGCGTAACGGCACTGGTGGTGGGCAGTCTACAAGGAACGCCCATGGCGAAGTTAGGGTTAGGGGCTGCAGCCGCAGGGGCAATGGGAGGGCTTACCACTCTGGCGCTCAGTCAAATTATCACGCGTCAGCTTAAGGCATCAACCAGCGACTTGCAGACTAAACTATCGGCTGTTGCGCAAGGCGATTGGGGGGTCAAGGCGATCGAGTTCTCTGATGATGAGTTTGGTCAACTTGCCAAGAGCTTCAACAAAATGACTCACTTTATTGAGTCCAGTACCAAAGACTCTCAGCGAAAGGCTGACGATCAGGAAAAGGCCAAAGAAGATCTTCAGCGTCAGGTGATTCGCCTGCTAGACGACGTAGAAGGGGCAGCGCGGGGGGACCTCACGGTTCAGGCTGAGGTGACAGCCGACATTTTGGGTGCGGTTGCTGACTCCTTCAACCTCACCATTTACAACCTTCAAAAAATCGTTAAGCAGGTGAAGGTTGCGGCTCAAGAAGTGAATAAGGGCGCTGCAGAAAACGAAGAATTTGCCCGAGAGCTATCTTCCGATGCGCTTCGGCAGGCGGAGGAACTCGCCGCTACGCTGAACTCGGTACAGATGATGACGACTTCGATTCAGGAAGTGGCGGATAGCGCCCGTGCTGCCGACCAGGTCGCCCGACGTGCATCTGACGCCGCGTTACGGGGTGGAGAGGCGGTAGAAAGCACCGTAGCAGGGATTATGCAGATTCGAGAAACGGTGGCGGAAACGACCCGTAAGGTAAAGCGACTAGCGGAATCTTCTCAAGAAATTTCTAAGATTGTGGGTTTAATTTCGCAGATTGCGTCTCGAACCAACCTTTTGGCCTTAAACGCCAGTATTGAGGCGGCACGGGCAGGCGAATCGGGTCGAGGGTTCGCGGTGGTGGCAGATGAAGTGCGTCAGTTGGCAGACCGAGCCGCCAAGTCTTCTAAGGAAATTGAGCAAATTGTGCTTCAAATTCAGGGAGAAACCAGCTCTGTGATGACCGCAATGGAGGAGGGAACTCAGCAGGTTATTGAAGGAACCCAGCGAGCCGAACAGGCCAAACACTCCCTAGAGGACATTATTCAGGTGTCTGAGCAAATTAAGCAGTTGGTTGGCTCTATTACCAAAGCAACCTCCGAACAAACTGAAACCTCACGCTATGTGGGGCAGGTGATGCAGTCCGTTGAGTTGACTGCTCAAGAAACCTCCCAAGAGGCTCAGCGCGTATCCGATTCGCTGCGTAATCTGGTGGGCGTGGCACGCGATCTACAGTCTTCTGTGGAGCGTTTTAAAGTCGATGGAACAGAGTTTAGCTAAGCCATTCAACACCCAATTCACCACTCAGAACTTTAGCGGATCCATGATGCAAGCATTGGCCTATTTTACGGAGATCTTAGGAGGGGGTGCCCATGCAGCCTGAACAACAGCGGATACTTGGCTATTTTATTGAAGAAGCAAAGGAGCATTTAGACACCATTGAAAATGGGCTGCTCAATCTTCAGGCTGTGGTCGATGACGCAGAGCTGATGAGTGAGGTGTTTCGGGCTGCTCACTCGGTGAAGGGAGGGGCGGCAATGCTGGGCATTCACAGTATGCAGCATATTTCTCATCGTCTAGAAGACTACTTTAAAGTTCTGAGAGATCATCCCGTCAAGGTGGATGCCAAAATTGAGGCTTTATTCTTAAAGATATTTGACGGTTTGAGTACGCTTACGGAGGAGCTTCAGAATTCGCTGTCTCTTTCTGATGAGCTATCTTATCAAACGATCCAGTCAGTGGAGCCAGTTTTTGCTGAGCTTCAGGCGCATTTGGCTCAGCTTACAGGCACTGAGTTTGAGTTAGAGTCCGACGGCGATACGGTTGGTGCTGCATCTGCGGCGGCAATGTCTCAAGAGCAGACAATGGTTGCCTTTGAGTCAGATGTTTTAGAACAGCTCCGTTTGATGCTTCAGCTTTTTCAGGCCGATACTAGCGATGCTGTTGCCGCCCGACAGGGCCTACAAGAAGTCTGCGCGAGTTTATGTGAGCTAGGTGCCCAGGCTGGGTTGGCAACCTGGCAGAATTTGGTGATGACGGTCAGCGATGCGATCGCCGAGTCTAAAAATGCGTTAGCCACCCTAGCTGCAATTACCATTCCAGCCCTTAAAGAGGCTCGAGATGCGGTGCTAGAGGGTCATACCTCAACCATTCAGCCACCTCAGCCCCTGTTAAGCCTCATTCCAGCCGCTCCAGTCTTAGACAGCATGGACTGGTTTAGCGTATTTAGTGAGTCTGCCGCTGCGCCAACAACTGCCGCAGACTCCGTTGAGTCCTTCTTAGATGACCTCTTACAAGAACCGCAGATAGCCCCCCAGTTTGAGGAGGTGCTTCCCCTCGCCGCTACTGCTGTGTCTGTTGACTTTGAGGCATTAAAAGCTCTGCTGGCAGAAGAGCCAAGCCTTGCTCATAACTTTGAGCTAGAAGTGCCCGTTGCTGAATCGTTCGATTCCGAATTTAGTGACCTTGAGAGGCTTCTGGACGCTGAATCCTCTGGCGCTGCTACTGGGGGACGTAATGCCGCCAATCGCTCCAATCGGCGACCTGGTTCTGCTCAAACCATGAAGGTGGGGGTTAAGCAGCTTGATAACCTCAGTAACTTGATCGGGGAACTGGTCATTAACCGAAATACCCTGGAAGACAACCAGGATCGGCAACGCCAGTTTCTCGATAATCTATTGTTTCAGGTGCAGCAGCTTGGCGAACTGGGCCAGCAAATGCAGGATTTGTACGAGCGTTCTCTCCTGGAAAGTTCTTTGCTAGCGGCAACGCAGCGCTCAAAGAGATCTGTGCCTGCGTCTAGGCTAGGCGGCACCAGCGGCATTTTTGGAGAAGGAGACTCTGAGCAAACGGCTCATGCATCGGGCTTTAGCTTTGATGCCCTAGAAATGGATAACTTTACTGGATTCCATAGCCTATCCCAAGAAATTATTGAACGGATTGTGCGGGTGCGTGAGGCGGCCTCCGACATTCAATTTGTCGTTGACTCTAATGAGCAGGTTACACGGGTCTTCCGTCAAGTCACCACTCAGGTTCAAGAAGGTCTAACGACCTCACGCATGATTCCGTTTTCTCAAATGGCAGAGCGCCTGCCCCGGGCCATCCGAGATGTTTCTCTGAGGTGTGGTAAGCAGGCACGTCTAGAGCTAGAGGGACGCGACACGCTGATTGATAAAGGGATTTTAGAGCGCATTTATGATCCACTAACCCACCTGGTTAATAACGCTATTTACCACGGACTTGAGACGCCTGAAGTTCGTCAGCGTCTGGGAAAAGATCCAGAAGGAACTATCAAGATTCGGGTGTTTTATCAAGGGAATCAGACCATCATCTCAATTGCGGATGATGGAGCCGGAATTGACATTGAGCGCGTCAAGACCAAAGCGATTGAGAAAGGACTCATAACGGCGGCAGAAGCTGCGGTTATGTCAAAACAAGAAATCTATGCTTTTCTGTTTCAGTCTGGTTTCTCAACGAATGATCAGGCCGATCAGTTAGCTGGGCGCGGGGTTGGCATGGATGTGGTGCGTAGCTCCATTAGCGACTTGCGCGGGGTCATTAACACAGACTCAACGCCAGATAAAGGCACAACGTTTACCATTCGCCTGCCGCTGACGCTGAGTATTACCAAAGCGCTATGCTGCCTGCATCAAAACTACAGCATTGCCTTCCCCATTGATGGGGTTGAAGATATGTTGGATTTAGACCCAGAGCAGATCGTGGCGCAAGATGACGGGCAGTCACTGATTGTCTGGCGCGATCGCCAACTCCCCTGCAAAACCCTAACCCAGATGCTGCCCTACAACCGCACCATTAAGCGGGGTGGGCGCTACCACAGCCCCGATAGCAGCGGTAAAGTTTCCGTCGTTATTCTGCGCAGTGGCGATGACTTTATTGGGCTTCAGGTTGATGAGGTGATGGGTGAGCAGGAAATCGTCATCAAGCAGTTGACGGGTCCTGTCCCCAAACCCCTCGGCATCTCTGGGGTGACGGTACAGGGGGATGGTCGGGTTATGGTCATCGCCGATGTGCTGGAGCTAATCGATCTGTCCCTAGATCGGGTTGAGCGGAACCATCAGTTTTGGCAAGGTGCCGCTGAGATTCCGGTCAGTGAGGTCGAAACGGATCCGATGGTGCTGATTGTGGATGACTCTATTACGGTGCGAGAACTGCTGTCTTTGACCTTCAGCAAAGCAGGCTATCGAGTAGAGCAGGCAAGAGATGGCATGGAAGCCTGGGAAAAGCTGCGCTCTGGGCTACCCTGCGATCTCATCTTCTGCGATGTTGAAATGCCTCGGATGGACGGTCTTGAACTGCTATCTCGCCTTCAGCAAGATGAGGATCTTCACGATCTGCCGATCGCCATGCTGACGTCTCGGGGTGCATCTAAGCATAAGAAGATGGCGGTTGACTTAGGGGCAAAGGGCTATTTTACAAAGCCCTACCTCGAAGAAGTGCTGCTAGATGCGGCTCAGCGGATGATCAATGGAGAAGTGTTGATCAAATAGGTCGCATCGCATATCGTAGGGGGCTGCTCGGGTACTTGTTGCCCGGGCAGTTTCTGTCTTGAAAGGAAAGAGGACTATAGAATAGAACCAAAGGAAAAGCCAGAGGGATCGGCGGGTTTTGCCGCAAAAACTAAAGTCCCATTTATGGCGTTGGTGTACCTGTGCAACAAAATGTTTCAGCCTCTGGTTTAGATCTGTCAATGCTGTATCCCTTTGAGTTGGACGCATTTCAGACTGAGGCGATCGCCGCACTCAATGCCGACAAGTCTGTTGTTGTTGTGGCTCCGACTGGCTCCGGCAAAACGCTAATTGGAGAATACGCCATTGCGCGAGCGCTGTCTCGGGGCAAGCGAGTGCTGTACACAACGCCCCTTAAGGCACTTTCCAATCAAAAGCTGCGAGATTTCCGCCATCAGTTTGGCGCGGATAAAGTGGGTCTGGTGACGGGCGATCTGTGCATCAACCGAGATGCGCCTATTTTGGTTATGACCACCGAGATTTTCCGCAATATTCTCTACGGCACCTTTACCGAGGTGATTGAGACGGCTCTTACGGACGTAGAAGCCGTGGTGCTAGACGAGTGCCACTATATGAACGATCGCCAGCGTGGGACGGTCTGGGAAGAATCTATCATTTACTGTCCGCCCAACATTCAGCTCATTGCGCTCTCCGCCACCATCGCCAACGCCGAGCAGCTCACCCACTGGATTGAATGGGTGCATGGCCCTACTCAGCTCATTCAGTCAGACTGGCGGCCTGTGCCGCTTCAGTTTCACTTTGGCAACCATCAGGGGTTGTTTCCGTTGCTAAACCAGCAGCGCACCAAACTCAACCCCAAACTGAAGGCGCTGCCGTCTAAGCAGCGGGGGGGGCGATCGCGCAGTCCCCGAAGCGCATCGCCTGACCCCTACTCGGTGATTGTGGCGCTCCAGCAGCGGCAAATGCTGCCTGCCATTTACTTTATCTTTAGTCGGCGCGGCTGTGACCAGGCCGTCCTTGCGACCCGAGAACTTAAGCTTTTGCTAAATGCTGAAGAATCGGCTCAGCTTAAGGTGCGCCTTGCTCAATTCACGGCACTGTACCCAGAGCTGGCTCAGTCCCCTGTATTAGACGGCATTCGTCGGGGCGTTGCGCCGCACCATGCAGGGCTGCTCCCCGCGTGGAAGTCGTTGGTGGAAGAACTGTTTCAGCAGGGCTTTATTAAGGTCATTTTTGCCACTGAAACTCTCGCCGCAGGGATTAATATGCCTGCGCGTACCACCGTCATTTCAAGCCTTTCCAAGCGCACCGATCTCGGTCATCGCCTCCTCAACGCTTCAGAATTTTTGCAGATGTCCGGTCGAGCCGGACGGCGCGGCATGGATGTTTTAGGCCATGTCGTTACGCTGCAAACCGCCTTTGAGGGTGCAAACGAAGCCGCCTACCTTGCCACGATGGGGGCAGACCCCTTAGTGAGTCAGTTCACCCCCAGCTACGGCATGGTGCTGAACCTACTGCAAACCCGCACCCTTGAAGAATCACGGGCGCTCATTGAGAAAAGCTTTGGGCAGTATATTGCCATGCAGCAGTTGGCACCGCAGCAGCAAGTGATCGCCGACCTAGAGAAAGAAATTGACGAACTTCAGCAAAAGGCGGCTACCGTCAATCTGACGCAGATTCAGCAGTACAGCAAACTGAAGGGTCGTCTTAAAGAAGAACAGCGTTTACTGAAAGTGCTAGAGCATCAGGCCGAAGAGATCTGCCTTCAGGACACTCTTCAGGCACTGCCGCAGCTTTCGCCTGGGGCAGTTCTGCTGCTTAAGCCGATGGGTAAAGGCAATTCGGGGGGCGATCGTCCGTTCAGCGCTCTACTTATAGAATTACTCTCCGGCAGCGGTCAACTCCCGCACTTTTTATGTTTGCGCCAAGATAATGTTTGGTGTGTTGCCACCTGCCGCGATGTATTGAACATTCAGACCGCCGTGATGAAAGGGATTGAAGCCATTTCTATCCCGAAGGACTGGTCGTTTAAGCCAGGACATACGCGCCCTGGAGAACCCCAAACGGCAGAAGTCGCTCAGAAAATTCCGTCCTTGACACGAGAAATTCCCCCAGAGCTTGAGGGGCAGCAGACGCGTATTGATGCTGTAGAGGCACAGATTAAATCTCACCCTGCCCACGCCACCCAGAAGCAGCACCCTATTTTTCTGCGGATTGACCAGCGCATTGGTCGGCTGCAATCTCACCTGCGCGATCGCAAGGCCAAACTGCACCATCAGTCTCAACAGCGCTGGCAAGACTTTCTGTGCCTAGTCAAGCTCTTGCGTCAGTTTGAGGCACTCGATCACCTTCAGCCGACTAACCTAGGTAAAACCGCCGCCCTCCTGCGAGGCGAAAATGAGCTGTGGCTGGCCTTAGTGTTACGCTCCGGTGAGTTTGAAGCCTTGGCACCCCATCATCTGGCGACGGCTTGCGCGGCTCTGGTTGCCGAAAATAACCGCTCCGATAGTTGGGTGCGGTACACCGCAGCAGCTCCTGTACAGGAGGCGTTAGAATCACTCCGCTCCCTTAAACGGCAGCTTATTCAGGCGCAGCACAGAGAAGGCGTGACGCTTCCAGTCTGGCTTGAGACTGAGCTGATTGGCATGATTGAGCAGTGGGCTTCCGGTGCCACTTGGGCAGAACTGTGTGCGGGTACCAGTCTAGACGAAGGAGATATTGTGCGGATCTTGCGGCGAACGGTTGATGTTTTGTCCCAAATCCCTAATGTGCCCTACCTTTCCGCAGAGCTGCGTCAGAATGCGCGACGAGCAGTGCAGGTGATTGATCGCTTCCCCATTAATGAAATGGATACCCTGCGAGAGCCAATGCTTTTGGATGACCCAGGTTTAGGATAGGCTTTACCTAGCTTTCGTCATCGTTTGAGGGTTTAGATAATCGTGTCTTTTACGCCTCCGTTATCTTTTAGGCAGCAGTTCAGGCTCAAATTATTCATGATTTCTAAGATTTAATAAAAGCCCCAAGCTCATAAATAACTTAGCTTTTCAAAATTCTTCATAAACATTCTCAATTTCTTCAATGGAAAGCTGTTCAGCAGAAGTCATAGGAATCACCTCGAAAACCTTTGAAATCGTATATGTAATCGAAATAACTTCTCTATTCAAGTCATAACGAGTTTCAACTTCCACATCAACTCTTAGTGCATCTCCTGGTCCTAAATTAATTTATCTAGAACGAAATATTTTAATCCAATTAGAATCAATTATTTTTGCTTCTATCTTCTTCTTTTCATGTCGAAATTCCCATTTTGACTCCCCGAGATAGTCTGGTTTCTTAACCTTGAGAATCATTGGAAGCTTTCCACACAAAATATCACTGGTGGCCAAGTCTTCAATGGATTCAGGCGATATATTAAAGGCTTTGTTAAAAGGTAGAGATTCACTAGGATTCAGATAGTAATAAACTTTAGACTCTTCATCCAGTTCAGATAAAGCATTTTTGATTTGATTGATGTTTGAAAGAATATCTCTTTGATTGACTGGGTTATATATTGATAAGCTACTAATACCTGTTCGCTCGGCTTCTTGGATCAGTTCGGCTTGTAATTCTATGATTTCATCTCTACTTGAGATTGAGTTACGATTGTTTATGAAATCAATGATTATATATTTACCTTTTACCAGATAATTTCCGACTAATTTTTTCAAACTTAAATCTTTGATGGAGTCATCATCAATGCTTTGTAAAAAATTTCTAATCCAAATCAGAAGAGAACCTTTTTCAATATCATCAATAAGAAGAATAGGTTCTATTCTGATGTTGAGAGATCTAATAAGTGTTTGATCGGTTGCTTGTAATGCATCTGACAAGCCCGATAAGGCACGAAACATCTTTGCTGGATTAGTTGTTTCAGGACTGAAATCAACCTTCAAAGCAAAAACGCTTTCTCTTGATAACCTAGTCTCAGTAGCTTGCACCATCTTAAACCTAGAAGCTCTTATATACAGAGTATATTGAACCACACGTTCTTAGCTTGAATTCATTTAATCGTTTGACAGACCGTCATCATCCCAGGAGATCGGGTCTTCGATGGGTTCAAGATGGGTGGTTACGTCTGTCCCTGGTAGAGCTGCGGCGATCGCCTGTTCAATCATCTCGCACAAATCGTGCCCTCGCTGAACAGTCCAAGCCCCTGGCACCAGCACATGAAATGAGACAAAGCAGTGTGACCCAGCCACGCGAGTTCTGAGGGCATGAAACTGAACGCCTTGGGGTTTGTATTCACTTAAGATTAGGGTGATCGCCTTTTGGTCCTCTGCGGGAATCGCAGAATCGAGTAGCCCCGATCCCGTCTCTCTGAGCAGCCTTAGCCCCGTCCACACAATATTGGCTGCCACCAGCAGCGCCACAATGGGGTCAAAAATGACCCAACCTGTAACGCTGACCAACCCAATGCCCAGCACGACGCCCACAGAAGTCCACACATCCGTCAGTAAATGGTGGGCATCCGCACGGAGGGTGATGGAACGAAACCGTCGGCTGGCCTGAAGTAAAGTCCAAGCAACGCCGCCATTCAAAGCCGTGGCAACCAGAGCCAGTCCTAATCCAATGCCCACCTGCTCAATGGGCTGTGGATGGAGGAGGCGGTCTGTTGCTGCTACGGCAATGCTAAGGGCAGCCACTAAAATCAAAATCCCTTCAAGGGCGCTGGAAAAATACTCTGCTTTGGAATGCCCAAAGGTATGTTCCGCGTCAGGCGGTTTAGAAGCGTAGGAGAGCGCCCAAAAGGCAGCCCCTGCCGCCACTAAGTTGACAATGGACTCAATGGCATCGGAAAGTAGCCCGACCGAACCTGTGAGGGCATAGGCTCCAAACTTGAGGGCAATGGTGAGCAGCGCCGCCACAATGGACAACACCGCATAGGATCGCGCAGAGGGAGGGGAATGGGAAGTACGCATAGGGTAAAAACAATTGGGATAGCGACCCTGAGCAATGAACTCCAATCTACGGTAAATCCACTTTAATCTAGAGAATCCGAAATGGATGTTCTTGGTTTTCTAGCCTTAAATACGCTCGTCATGCTAGACCCAGTGACCAATAGCCCAATTAGACCTAACCCGTTTAGGATGGGGTAGATCGCCTCAAGATGGAAAATTTCACCCGTATGCAGCCCCAGCAGGACGCGACGGGAGAGTCCAAAATTCCAAGACCATTCCCCCACAATGGTTGTTGCCATGCCCGTTAGGACGGTTAAGCCTAAGGGCAGGCACAAGATTGTTGCCAAAGCGCGATGATATTTCCGAAACGCCCGTTTCATAAATTGGTAGTCCTAAACAAGTAAGGATGCATTGTAATGATGCACAAAGAGCCAAATAGCCCCAATATGATTCTCCAGTTTTTTGGAGAAGGAAAGTGTTTTACGAACTAATCGTGAGACTCGTTGGCGCATCGTACAGTTGAAGC
>JANPLU010000083.1:0-10245 GCA_031422435.1 Acaryochloridaceae cyanobacterium VAR_48_metabat_390 | reverse complement strand
CTGGCAGAATTTGCCGCGATATCTGGGGTCGGCAGCCGTAAGCTGCTCCAGTATGGCGATAAGTTTTTAAGCGAAGTTCACGGGTTTAGGTCAGAACAGGGTCTACCGATTGCTGCTGCTGAGACAGAGAGGGTAACGCCGCCACTCTCAAACCGCGATGACTTTGCCTTAGCAGAAACCCTTGTTACTACATTGGCTCTGTTGCAAAAAGGATATGGCGTTGCTGAGATATCCCGTCAGCGAGGGTTAAAGACCAACACGATTTTGAGTCATGTCGTGGAGCTAATTGAGCAAGGACAGCCCATTGCGCTAGAAACGCTCGTAGAAATAGGCCGTCAGGAGAAAATCAGGGAGGCAATCGCCAAGGTTGGAGCAGCTTCGCTTACCGTTATCCGCAATCACCTGGGTGAAGAATATTCCTATGATGAAATTAAGCTGGTGCGCGCCGACTGGCATCGGTTACAAGCGTGAGAAAATGATTTTTCCTACTGTGTTGATTGAGTAAAGATCGCACTATGACTGATACCTGCGAGGTGTATAAACCCAAACCTTATCGTTTGATTGTTTAACGATTCGAGTTTGGCTAGAGCCAACAATCAAAACCGTTCGCATATCTGCTTGGTCAGCCGTCAAATCTCCAAGGTTGATGACCTCAACCATTTGCCCCGGTCTGCCCATATTTCGGGCAAGAACAACGGGGGTTGCGGGCGATCGCCATCTAAGCAAAACCTCTTTAGCGGCGGTAAGCTGCCAGGTGCGCTGTTTTGAGACGGGGTTGTAGAAGGCGATCGCAAAATCTGCTGCTGCTGCTGCTGCAATTCGTTGCTCAATCACCTCCCAAGGCTTGAGGATATCGGAGAGCGAAATGGCGCAAAAGTCGTGACCGAGGGGCGCACCCACTGCCGCCGCTGCCGCCTGCATCGCCGAAATGCCAGGAGCAATGTGAATCTCAAGATTGTTCCAGGCTGGATTAGCGTCGTGGTCAATCACCTCAAACACCGCCGCCGCCATCGCAAAAATGCCAGGGTCGCCCGAAGACACCACTACTACCGATTTCCCGGCTGCGGCTAACGCCAAGGCATGACGGGCGCGGTCAATTTCTACACGGTTATCAGATTCATGTCTTTGCTTGCCCTGGGCGAGATCGCCAACCAAATCTAAATAGGTTTTGTAGCCCACTAAATCCGTGGCAGATTGAAGAATCCCTTTCACTTCCGGTGACATCCACTGGGCAGATCCAGGACCCGTCCCAATAATCGAGAGTTTTCCCTGAGTCAACACCGGATGATAAACAAGGTGGGTGGGGCTGCCCGTGACTGGGTGTTCTGTTACTTCAATAAAATGGGTTCCTTCGGGGTTGAAGGGTAGGTTGCTTTGACTCAGCCAAGGAGGAGTTTCCCCTACGAGCCGGATAGTTGCCCCTGCGATTAGGTCAGAGGTGAATGCTTTGGCGTGTTCTGGATTCACCAATCGGTAGCCAGAGGGTGGCGACTCTAGCACAATACTGAATCGCAGTTGACCCGTGGCGGTGATGGCGGCTTGGGTGTGTAGGGCGGCGGCGATCGCCTTTGCCAAATCGTTGGCACCCGTCAGCCCACCCAGCAAGGGCACCACGGCACTTCCATCTTCAGCCACCGCAATCACAGGTGGCTCCGCGCGTTTGTCCGAGAGCAGCGGCGCAAGGGTTCGGATTAAGATGCCAGCGGCGCAAATGCCAACAATAGGGGTGCCTTGGGCAAAAAGTTCTCTGAGCGTGTCGCCAAAATTAGCATAGGTTTTATCTGCGGATTGGGTGCGCTCAATTAGGCCATAGACCGTAGCCTCGGGGAGAACAGTCTGGATTTGACGGGCGATCGCAGCGCTGGTTTCGCCCAAAATAACAATGGCAATCGGATTCGACGGGTAAGGCATTGGAGTAACGCTGCTGCGGTTCTACTGACGATGGAACAAACACGATTGCTCTGTGGGCATGGCACCATCTTAGAATAGAGAGTAGCCCAACCCTTGGCAAAATAAGCCATTCCGCGCATTTTCAGCGCTGACTCGGCTTAATCAACAGAACCCCTCAAGGAGCCTCAATGTTAGCCAAACGTATTTTGCCCTGCCTAGATGTCAAGGCTGGACGGGTTGTCAAAGGGGTCAACTTCGTGAACCTCAGAGATGCCGGAGATCCTGTTGAGCTGGCTCAAATCTATAATCAGGCCGGAGCCGATGAGCTGGTGTTCTTAGACATCACCGCCACCCACGAAGATCGCGGCATTATTTTTGATGTGGTCTATCGCACCGCCGAACAGGTGTTTATTCCATTGACGGTCGGCGGAGGAATCCAATCCTTAGAAACGATTAAAGAATTACTAAGGGCTGGAGCCGATAAAGTGAGTCTCAACTCCTTTGCCGTCAAAAATCCTGACTTTGTGAACCGAGCCAGCGATCGCTTTGGGGCGCAGTGTATCGTCATCGCCATTGACGCACGCCGTAGAGCAGACCTCAGCAATCCAGGCTGGGACGTATTTGTGCGAGGAGGCCGCGAGAATACCGGATTAGACGCCGTTACATGGGCGAAAGAAATGGCACACCGAGGTGCAGGCGAACTGCTCATTACCAGCATGGATGCAGACGGAACCCAAGCAGGCTATGACCTAGAGTTAACCCGCACCATCGCCGAGCAGGTTGAAATTCCAGTCATTGCCTCTGGTGGTGCAGGCACCTGCGACCACATTCACGAGGCGCTCACAGAGGGCAAAGCAGAGGCGGCACTCCTCGCATCACTGTTGCACTACGGTCAGCTCAGTATTGGTCAAATCAAGACGCACCTCCAGGCCCATCAAGTGCCCGTTCGCATGACAGATGCATCAGCCTAAAGCCCCGCTACGCGGGTTTTAACGCCAGATAAGCCGCAGATCCCGTTCTCCAAGAATCTGCTGGCTAATTATGAAAACAAGCCTAAGATGTTTACATTAATCGTGAGATTCATCCTTACTTTGTTAACATAAGTAAAGATATGATTATTTTGATTCTCACGATATCGGCTTTAACGTTTTGGTCTTTGCGGCTTATGCAGAGAGCAGTACGTCAACGTGAATTTTCTTTGATGTTTGCAGGTGCCTTGGTCGCAGTGGCAGGCGCTGGCATTATTACCGCCTATAGCCTCATGGTGGGCTGCGTAGGCTACTTAGGCCACGCCTCTTCCGCTACGCTACCCCCTTCTCTCACCACAGCCTACGCCGAAGAAACCTGGATTCCGTTTACGGATAGCAAAGAAGACGCAGGTAATTTTGTAGACCCAATGTATTCTGTTCCCTTAGGCAGCCGAATTATCGAGTAGTGCGCTGCGGTCTTTAGGCATTCTTGATGAGCCTGCTGCTGATTTAGCCTGTAGCAAAAGAACCGAAGGGGGGATAATAGCCCTCAGGTTCTTCAATGTCTATGGGATAGCTATGTTTCCTTTGATCAGCTCAATTTTGATTGCTCAGGCCGTTCCAGTCGTTGCGCCTAAACCTGAGGTGATTGTTCAGCCCCAAATGATTCGAGTGCTGCCTGGACAACTGGATGAAGTGCTGGTGTTTAATAGCAACAGTCCTGAAGTGGTTCAGACTGAAGGGATTCTACTTTCAACCTTCCCAAAAGTAGGCAAAGCCCATTCTGAAGCACATCTTAATCAAGCTTTTCAAGGGCGCTTTGATCTGTTTGCCCATCACATTTCTAATCAGGCTAAAACGCAAGATCCCATCAAAACGCTTTACCTGGGTATTTTGCTTTACAACCCTGGCCTTACGCCGCTTCGGGTAGATGTGTTGCAGGCTGCTAGCTACCTAAGTCAGCCAGATGCGCCCTTTATTGACCTGCCCCCCATGACGGAAAATCCTCTGGGGACAGTTTACGCGGGGCCGGGCGATCGCGTAACCAATGACATTTTGCGACGGCAGCGGCAGCCGAGCTGGCCTGCCACTCTCGTAATCCCTCCTCAAACGAGTGCAATGCTATTGAATGTGCCGATTCCGGTTAAAGAATTTAAGCCGCCCATTAACGGACGGTCAACCCTCGCCTACCTCCGCAGCAGCGCAGCCGTCTATGCCGCCAGCCTCGCCATGTATGCCAAAACTGACGATGCTGGTCAAGAGCGCGCCCCTAACCTAACGGAGTGGGAAACTCTCTTAGATACGGGCGCATTGTCAGAGCCAAGGGATAAGGCTCCCACCTTACCCAAACCAGGCGGCAACCTGATCTATGGAAGGGTTGCAGGCATCGCCAAAGGCGGTCGCTGGAACGCCCAGCTTACCGATCCAGGCACGCCTACGCAGAGACTGACCATTCCAAACGTGGGAGAAGCTTTTTCGTACCCTTTAAGTACCCTGCCTAGGGGCACTTTTGGTACAGAGCAAATTCAGAGTGCTTCTATGGTAGGGCGTTACCCAGATACGGCCTATGCCGCCCACGGGAACTATGGCGTAGAGTACAACCTTACGATTCCTTTATACAACCCCACAGAAAGCTCACAGAAAGTCGTCGTGATGCTCCAAACGCCGCTTAAAGCCGATGCAAAGCCAACGGAGCTAACGTTTTTCAAAGTACCCCCAAAGCGCGTCTTTTTTAGAGGAACCGTTCGAGTGCGCTACAGAGACGATGCAGGAAATGCTCAAACACGCTACGTCCAACTGGTGCAATTTCGAGGACAGAAAGGTGAACCGCTGGTAGAGCTTAATTTAGAGGCTAAAACATCTCGACTGGTTCAGGTTGATTTTATCTATCCGCCAGATGCAACGCCCCCTCAGGTCTTGACGGTACAAACCCTCAATCAGCCATGAGTTAAAAAAGAGCCTTGCCCAAGTATGGGCAAGGCTCTAAAAATTAAAGGTATGAATTAAAGACCGTGGTGCGAATGACCTTAAAAATTCATTTCCGCAGCCTGGACTTTCTCGACCTGTTTTTTCTTCAGAACCAGCATGATCTGAGACAGCATGATGGCGGCAAAGAAGGCCATCAGCCACTTCACCCGCGTTGGGTTTTGAAGCACAATTTCAATGTCATGCTGACCAAACCCACCGACATTGGGGTTATCGGTCAATGCTTCGCCTTCTTTAATCTGCTGCCCTTTGCTCACAAGTAGGCTAGGTCCAGCCGGAATGGTTTCTGTGACTTTTTGTCCGTCCGTTGCGGCAATCGTGACCAAATGGGCACCTGCATCACCGTCCGCAATGTCTGTAATAACGCCAGAGGCAGAGGCATTAAAGATGTTGTTATTAGACTTGTCGCCGGTGGGATAGACCTGACCACGGCCTCGGTTGCCCCCGACGTTAATCAGGTATTTACCAAAGTGGACGTTTTTATCCGTCGTAGGGTCTGGGGACAGAATGGGGAAAACAATTTCTTGGTGATCTGCACCAGGCAAAGGGCCGACCACTAAGATATTGTCTCGTTCGGCACTGTAGGACTGAAAGTAAACGCCGCTGGTTTTTTCCTTCATCTCTTCAGACAGCCGTTCTGGAGGAGCTAACTTAAAGCCTGGTGGCAAAATTAGCGCCGCACCCACATTCAGATCTCCCTTGTCACCATTGCCAAGAACTTGCTGTACAGCAGTGTCGTAAGGGATTTTTACAACGGCTTCAAATACCGTATTGGGCAGTACAGACTGAGGGACTTCAATTTCTGTAGGCTTTTGGGCAAGGTGACAGTTGGCGCAAACAATACGCCCAGTTGCTTCCCGTGGGTTTTCGTAAGCTTGCTGTGCAAAGACTGGATAAGCTTGTGCAACAGAGGGCAGTGCCAAATTCCCAAACAAAAGAATGCCCAACATCGCTAAGAGTTGAGCTGATTTCTTTGTGATCTTAGAAAGCAGCGTAAATCTTGAAAATAAAGTTCGCTTCATTATGGTTCAGGGGGTGCAATGCGAGACAGTGGAAATGCAGAAGGGATTGAGACGAGCCGTAATGCTAGCTCCACCAAGGGGCTTTATCGGTACGGAAATCTGTTTCAGTCCAAGTTGTAAAGACCAGCTTGTCGTCTTCGCTGACGGCAGCGTGCGCCAAAGGTAGCGAGAGGGGCGCAGGGCCACGCACCACTTTACCCGTGTTGTCATACTGCGACCCGTGGCAGGGACAAATGAATCGGTTTTGCCCCGCATTCCAAGGTACAACGCAGCCAAGGTGCGTACAAACGGCGTTAATGCCGTAGCTGGCAATGGTGCTGTCTTCTTGCACAATCACGTAGGTGGGGTCTCCCTTAAAGCCTTGGGCTAGGGAGTGGTCGCCGGCTGCATGGCTTTTAAGATATTCAGTGACCACAATGTCATTACCCAAGGCATCTTTGGCAATGAGTCCACCGCCAGCGCCGCCGCTAGAGGGCGGAATAAAATACTTCACAACGGGGTACAGGCCACCTAATGCCGTACCTGTGATTGCGCCAAAGGTCAAAAAGTTCATAAACTGACGACGACCCATATCGGGCACGTCAGGGGTTCCAGAGACTTGAGCCATGGTATACGTCGCTTCTAGTGATGTTCTATGAAATCGGCAGATTTAATCTGCCCTGGCTGCTGCTCATTCGCACTGCTTTTAAGAGTCTAAAGTTTGCTAGCTGGGGTGAGCTTTACAAGACTTGAGCAGCAGCAGAGGCGAACTTACGCACGTCGGGCATCATTACATTTCTTGACGTATTATCTCACTAGTTGCCCTGCATTTGCATACGAAATGTAAACAACCTTAAGCATTAGAAGGGGATTGACTCAGGATGCTTGGTTTTGCGAAGCGGCGGATTCTGAGGGGCGATCGCCCCAATCTGAGAGCCATGCATCCCTTCAGAAGAATCACGTATCCTAAAGTTAACTCCCTTGGTATCTAAACCCAATCTATGACCGGAATCCAACTCCAAGAAGCGCTCATTGCAAAGTGGGGTAAGTCCTACGATCTTCAGTTTCGTCGTACTCAGGGCAAGCTCTTTGTGCAGGTAATGTGGCGATACCTCGAACAGGCTTCTTTCCCCATGACGCCCCAAGAATACCAAGAGCATTTAGAGGCTGTGGCGACGTACCTACAGGGCTGGGGTGCCTTTGCGCAGGTGATGGAGGTGATTCAGTCTACGCGCGAACGGCCTCGGCTAGGCAAGGCCATCAGCATCCCCATTGAGTTAGGAGAACGCGCCTCTGAATGGATGGTGGGAGAGTTTTAGTGAAGAATTGTTGGGCAAAGCCTATCGCTAGCTTCGACTCCGCTCAGCCAGCTAGAGATCGCGCTCAGAGCGGCTTGTCCTGAGCTTGTCGAAGCTAGCGGTATCGGAAGGTAAAACCTTTATTTAAAATCGCCCAATAGTGTTTCAGCGCTTAAACTCTATTTACCCAAGAGCAAAACAATCCCCGTGCCCCCCATGTACAGCAGCAAAACGGCTCCGCCTAGCAAACTTTGAGTAAGCGGATCGGTGGAGGGTGTTAGCACGGCACCCAGCACCATTGCGCCCAACAGCACGGCACGCCAAGCCGACAGCATTTGTTTGCCGGAGACAATGCCAATCAGCCCCAGCAAAATCTGAATAACCGGAATCTGAAATGCAAGCCCCGTACTAAAGAGCAGCAGCAGCACAAATTCAAAATAGCGATCAATTGACCAAAGCTGCTCAACGACATCGCCACCATACTGAATAAAAAAGTTGAGTGCTGCCGGAATGAGTGCAACGTAGGCAAACCCTAAACCAAGGACAAATAAAATAGAAGAGCCAAACACAATGGGGCCTAAAAAGCGACGCTCTTTACGGGTTAGACCGGGCAAGACAAAGCCGATAATCTGATACAAAATGAACGGGCTGGCAACCAATAGCCCGCTGTACCCCGCGACTTTAATAGAGACAAAGAAATACTCCCCTGGCGCAAGCTGCAAAAATTTAGCGCCCTGAGCAGGCTTTTCTAAAAGGCTGACAATCAGGTTCACCTTCCAGAAGCACAGCACTACACCGCCCAAGGCTGCCAGCAGTCCGTAGAAAATTCGTTGACGCAGTTCTTCGAGGTGGTCGAACAGAGACATCTCTACGTCGTCAATCAAATCATCTGGGTCAATAGGAGAAGGCGTTAGCTCACTCTCTTCTGCACCAAAAGACGAAATATCAAGGTCTTGAACCGAAGATGTGGATGACTCAGAGGAGGTGGTCATAGATTCTATCGAATGGCACTGCTTTGATTATAAATTTCTGAACTGTCGCAGTAGATCTGCCTTCTGCTCGTAACTGTCCACTACACTATAAAAGTCTACAAAAGCATTTTCTAAAGGGAAATTCAGCGCCGTGATGAAGGCATCTCCAGTCACAACTCAGCTTAAGCACTGGATAGGGGGCGATTTGCTGCTGTTGGCAAAGGCTTCGGTTTGGCGAGAGGTCTTGGCAACGTGGATGCAGCAGGCTGTCAACGGAGATCGCCATTCTCTTTACGGTAGCGTAGTTCCTCCACTGCTGACGCTGTTGGGGGCGATCGCCTTTTGGCACTGGAATGCACCGCTCTTGGTCGCAGTGTTGATGGGGGGTGTTAGCAGTGTGCTGCTCTACCGCATAACGCAGCGACCGTTTTCTTGGCGCAAAATTAAGCAATGGCTTCAAAGCCCAAATGCGCCAATGGTTTTAAGCGTGGGCGCTGGTTTTGGGATGTTGCTGCTGTCCTATAGCGCTTTGGCAGTTTGGCAAGATCTGGGTAGCCCTTGGCTGGCAATAATGCTGCTCACACAAGAAATCGGGGTTTTTGGGGCGTTGGGGCTGGCGGTCTGGCTGATGCTGACCCGACAAAATCAGCCGATCCACTCTTTTGAGCGATGTGTGGCGGGGTTGCTGCATCGAGATGAACTACGGCGGCTGATGGCGGTACGTCAGTTAACGGCGTTGATGACGGAAAGTCGGTTGAGTACGAAAGAGCGATCGCACGCTCTAGACTACCTGCGCCTATTGTCTCAAAAAGAGAGCAGCCCCGTTGTGGGGAAGGCAATTCAAGAAGGTTTGGGGTGCCTAGCGCCTCCGCAGAGGATGATGTTGGGCGATCGCACCACTCTATCTGCCCGACGCATCCAAGCACCCTCTGCTGCGGTCAAAATCCGCCAAGAGGCAATGGCAGATGTAGGTTAAAGGCTATTCAGCATTTGGCTTTCGCAGCCTTTGAAACGCAGCTTCATAGCTTTTTTGCAGCGATGGATATTTTTGGACAAGCTGCTGGATTTGAGCCGTGACTTGCTCAAGATCGGCCTGTAATTCTAGGTTAGATACTCCTGCGAGGTGCTTAGATGCTGGGTGGGTCGCGGACTCTTGGTAAGCAGCGATCGCCTCCAAAAATGCCTGAAGCGCCAAAGTATCCAACTGAACCGCTGGTGGATGAGGCATTTGACCCGTCACCATAAAGCCAGCCCAGTAAAAGGGATGGGCATAAGGGTGCAGATCTTCTCCCAAATCGTTTAGAGAAATGGCTAGAGATTGAGACTGACATCTGCGAACGACATCTTGCTGAGTGGCAGTGCGAAGCCATCGCTGCGCCTTCGCAAGTGCTGCCGCTGGGGGTATAGACTGCCTTAGCCCTTGATGAAATTCCAGCGTTAGAAGGGTTCTGGGCAGCTCATCAACCAACCATAGGGAACTCATAACATAACTAACGCCAGCGGCAAGAAAGCTGCTGGCAATGGGGATGAAGTCCTGGGCGATCGCCAGCGACTCCCCCGTCTCCATAAATTCACAGTTCGGCAGACAAACCACAGGATAACGAGACAAATTTAGGGTCGAGATTTCTGAAGAGGCAAGCGTTTCTGTCTCCAATAGTTCTAAAACCGAGTCCATTGGATTTAGGATAGACTGGCGGCAAAGGCCAGAAAAATGCAGGCAATCAGACATCAGCGTTAACGCCGCTGCAACTCGGCTTGAAGTAGCTTCAGCGCGGGAAAGCGTGAAAGACTGCACTTTTCCGTAATGCTGAGTGAGTGCCGTTGCGGTGAGATCTGGAGATGAATCTTGAGAGACATTAAGGCTCGAATCTGGCGCTTCAATCGTCAGCAATCGCTGAATTTTGCCTGGGGAGCGCTGCGGAAGATCTAGCCCCCACGCCACGCTAGAAAGATAGGTCATCTGAAGCGCATCAGGAAATAGTGCGTGCAGGGGCAGCAGGTGCAGCCCCCGATGGGGAATTAGAATCACCTGGTCTATCCCTTGGAGATAGGTCTGGCAAAGCAAATCAATCTCTAAAATTTCAGAGAGCTGCTCTAAGCGAACGACCATCGTCTGTCGCCAAGGTGCTGT
>JANPLU010000082.1:0-43154 GCA_031422435.1 Acaryochloridaceae cyanobacterium VAR_48_metabat_390 | reverse complement strand
GGATGTTCTTGACGGAGTGCCTGAAGAAGATTGTGAATGGCATCTACCGCAAAGTCCGAAATTTTAAGGGTTACAACCAAAACTTGAGCGGCTATCTGAGGATCGTCTGGGCGGACTGCGCCGCTATCGCCGCCTTTAAGTACGCCCTGAAGTTCTTGAATAGCCGCCGTCGGATGCTTCAGTCCTTCGCCCAAACCTACCGTATCAATAAAATTCAGCAGCGTGAGGTCTTCGGTGGGGTAAGCATAGCGCTGAGTATGAGCCGTATGGGGGCGAAACCCCTGACCAATTATCTCTGCTGAAGCGCCCGTCATGGCCTGAATAATCGAGCTTTTTCCGGTTTGGGCTTTGCCAATCAAAATCACTTCTGTGATGGGCAAACTTTGACGAACCTGTTCTAAAAGCTGCTGGAGATCGGCTTCACTGACTTGAAACCACTGTGTTCCTTTCTGAACGGTTTGGACTGCCGCCTGGATTGAATGTTGAACAGTTTTGCGAATGAAATCTAGCTTTACCCCCATAACTGGCTTTGAGGCAACAAATCTCTCTTTAGGCTGTTCTTCTAGAACAACCTGAAGACTGTGGCTTAATTCTGCCTTGCCTTCTGGCATCGAAGAAGGCTCTTTATTTTGAGAAGCGTTGGAGGGCATAACTGCAACCGATAAATGCTGATGCTTTACCCTTCATCGCTGCTGGATCCAGGAGAGCTATTGTAGAGTGCGTCAAGCTGCTCTCTAGCATCTTCTACCGTCATTGAACGCATCACTAGCAGCGGCTCATTAATCACCCGCCCCCGCTCATCTAACATCTCTGGATGCGGTGTAGCCCCGCTCCGGCTGCTGATGCCGTTGCTGAGAGATTCTGCGACCCCTCTAGATGCATAGCTGCGTTGAGAGTCGGCTCCCAGCGTGAATAAACTTCGGACTAGATTTCCGATCGCCAACACTGCCAAAATGATGAACGCAATGATGTACAGCAATTGCAACATATCTGCGACTCTCCAGTGCTTAGCGCACTAGCCTATAAATTAAACAGGGCGATCGCCAACCCTAAGGCAGCAACAGCACCTTTATTCTGACAGGTTCTCAGATAGAAAGACATAAACGTTTACGATTGTTCAATCGCATTCGTTTGACCTAGACGGTACCGAATCATCACCTGCCAGCATTCTGACACCAGCGTATGCCAGCTCATAATCAGGGTGCCTTCTACACCGATCTGACATCCTGTGGCTCGAAATAAGCTCTGGGCTGCATTCACTTCCTGAAGCGTTTGCTCTACCCGCGCCAATAAATCTGCGTGGGCTTCGGCACTCAAAAAAATCACGTCTTCAGTCAAGAGCAGCGCTTTTGCCCGACTCAACCAATACTGAAAATCATCAAGGAGTGGCTCTAAGAGCGTTTTAAGAAGTTCGGGGTCAGGCACATTGGAAAAAAGCATTGCTGCACAGGCTTGCTAACTTATCTACCATAGTAACCTCAATTTATCGAACTTGATCGGTACGATGGCTTGCTTTAGGGACTTTCAGGGGCAACGCGGACAATAATTTGAGGTTTTAAATGATGGAATGGAAGTTGAAATTGCTAGGATTAATCTAGGTTCAGACTTTTACTGTACTGATCGCTATTCAGTTGAGCGTAAATCTTGGATTGGTCTTCTGTCTGGGTTATTGCATTGCCACCCATTACGGGCGGCATCATTGGCTACTACACCAATGACTTGGCGATTAAAATGCTGTTTCGCCCCTATCGGGCTATCAAAATTGGCAATAGAGTGCTTCCCTTTACGCCGGGGCTAATCCCTCGTAATCAAGATCGCCTTGCACAGCGGGTTTCTAATGCGATTATGTCGTCGCTGCTCACCCCCGATGAGATGCAGAAGGTGGCTCAGCGGCTGCTGCAAACTGAGCGAATGCAGTCTGCTATTCAGTGGCTGCTTGAGCTGGCACTCGATCAGGTCAAGGCAGATACGCAGCAAAAGACCGTCAAGATTTTAGCCAACATTCTTAAAGATTTTGTGGGACAGTCTTTGCCGCGCGTCACGGCGGTACTCGCACGCCAAGATAATTTTTTGAAGGTTCAGTTCAACCAAATTTTTGATCAAATCTTGTTGGACTATCATCTTGATGACGCACAGGCGGCTCAACTAGCGGATTGGATTATTGATGATGCCTTACCTCCGGATGCCTTACGCCTTGGGCTGATTAACTTTCTGACAGACCGCAACATTACGATTTTGGACGAAGGGCTGCGGGAAAAAACCAGCGGAACGTTTTGGGTCGTCGCCAATTTACTGGGGGCTAAAAATGTTCTCGTGCGGCTGCGCGCTTTCTGCATTGAAGAGCGAGGCGCGTGCAACGCCAGAATTCAGGAGATGGTTGTTTCGCTAGGCATTCAGCAGCGATTGGGCGAGTGGCTGAGCAGTCTGTCGCTGCAAAATCTGCCCGTAAGCACCGTGCGTCAACTGCGGCGGAATTTTCGAGAAAGTGTTCGCAGCTATCTGCGTACTAAAGGCGAGAGCGTGCTGCAAAGCCTAAGCGATACGGTGAATTGGGAAGATACGGCAACGGTCATTTTAAGGCGACTCCAGTCTTCGGAGGCAGTGGTAGCTTCTTTGGATATGGTGAGTCAGGAATTGGCATTGATTTTAGAGCGTTACCTAGAGCGAGATCTAGAAAAGCTTGTGGAGCAGGCGATTCCAATCTTAAATTTAGACCAGGTCATTATGGAGCGCGTTAAGGCAACCGCGCCAGAAGCCCTAGAAGACGCGATTCAGGGAATTGTTAAAAGTGAGTTGCAGGCTATCGTAAACCTTGGGGGTATCCTAGGCTTGGGCATTGGGTTGTTCCAGTCTGCCCTACTGCTGATTCGTTAGTATTTTAGGGGAATAATAGCGGCCTATGAGCGTTGCGAGTTTATCTGAGGCTGACCTTCAGCTAGAGTCGCCTGAGCAGCCGGTGGTACAAACGTTTAGCCTTAAAAAGTCTTACCGCACGGGCTTTTGGCTCAACAAGGTTGTTACGCCACTGAAGCAATGCACACTGTCGGTGTATGCAGGTCAAACTTTTGGTTTATTGGGTCCTAATGGGGCGGGTAAAACGACGCTACTCAAAACCTTACTGGGCATTATTCGTCCTACGGCAGGACGCGGGTTTATTTTGGGTCAGCCTTTGGGCGATCGCAGTATCAAGCAGCGCATTGGGTACCTGCCAGAAAACCCTTACTTTTACGACTACCTCACAGGCTGGGAGTTTTTAGACTTTACGGCAGGTCTATTTCAGCTTCCGGCCTCAGTGAAACGCAAGCGCATTCCCGAACTGCTAGATCTGGTGGGGTTGGCGCAGTCTGCGGCTAAGAAAAAGCAGATGCGGCGCTACTCTAAGGGGATGCTTCAGCGCGTAGGCATGGCTCAGGCGCTCATTAATAACCCAGATGTGATTTTTTTAGACGAGCCAATGTCAGGGCTAGACCCATTGGGGCGCTACCAGATGCGCGAGATTATTTTGTCTCTCAAAGCCCAAGGCAAAACTATTTTTTTCAACAGTCACGTCTTGTCAGATGTAGAGGTAATCTGCGATCGCGTTGCCATTCTCGCCCAAGGCGACCTTATTTGTGAAGGCACTCTAGATGAACTATTGGGGACGGATACTGAGATTTACCAAATTCAGGGGCGCGGGGGCGATGCAGAAGCATTACATCAACGGGTGCCCAGTCTAGAGATTCAGGGCGATCGCTGGCATGGTGAATTTCGCGGTGAGCCAGAACAGTTGATGCACGCTCTACACGAGAGCCAAGCCCAGCTTCTCAAAATGGATTTGGTGCGCCCTACTCTCGAAGACTTTTTTATTCAGCAGTTACGAGAGAGAGGGCTAACTACCAGTCACTAGAGTCAGGTGATAGGTGATGTAACTTTGCTACATCACCAAGGGCTTGTCCAATCAGGAGACAGGGGAGACTGCCCTAGGCTGGCGTTTTTTGCAGTTCAGGGCGCTCTTCTGCCACAATTGCGCCTTCTACAGGGCAAACTTGCAGACAAATGCCGCAGTCAATGCAGGTTGAGAAATCAATCCAGTACCAGTCGGTTCCCTTGGTGTTTTTGCCTGGCCCTTCATGGATACAGGCCACTGGACAAGCATCGACGCAATCTGCAACGCCCTCACAAACATTGGTCACTATGGTATGAGCCACCGAATTTTCTCCCGCTAAGTTTTTAAGTGCAAACAGGCTATTTCACGACTGCTGCTGCTGTTTGCCCCTTTACAAGGTTAGTCTAACTGTTCTCGAAAATGCATCAGACTGCGATCGCCATCCCGAATAACACTTACGTTTAATTTTCAAAGGGGGAGATCTGATCCGCTGCTTGAGTTGGGCACGCTGAGCTTGAGTCGTAGTATTATTAGAGAAACGTAAACAAGTGTTAAGACTTGCCACCTTACTTAACGTGAGTTCGACAGAATCCAATTCCCCTCATCCTCCCAGCCTCCTTCTCTTACGGGAGAAGGAGGAGCAATAAAGAATCAAGGCTGCTAAGCCCCTCTCCTGCGGGAGAGGGGTTGGGGGGGAGGGTCTTAATGCATCATCGAACTCACGTTTGCTCAACAACACTTGCCTGACGATAAATAGCGGCTCTCTAACATATTTTTATAAATTCATGAAACATTCTCTTGTGCGGCGTTGGCTTCGAGCGGGTTTAGCCTTGATGGTTGTATTGAGTTTGTGGGCTATGGGGCCAGAGGCAAAAGCCTATGACAACCCCCAACTTTTACCCGCCGAGCCAACGCCCGTGGTGGATTTAGCAAAAACCTTCACGAGCCTTCAGAAAGAGAATTTAGTGAAAGAATTGGAGACGTTTGAGGCAGAAACGGGCTGGAGACTGCGGGTCTTGACCCAGTTTGAGCAAACCCCAGGCAGAGCCGTCATCAACTTCTGGAAACTCGACAAAAAAAGTGTAGTGCTGGTTGCAGATGGAAAAGGCGGCAACATTCTCAGTTTTGCTGTTGGGGATGATTTTTACCCTTTACTGCCGCGCACATTTTGGATTGAGCTGCAAACCCGATTTGGCAACCAATACTTTGTGCGTGATAACGGCGAAGACCAGGCAATCACCCAGGCATTGGCTTCTGTAGAAGGATGTCTCCGTAAAGGCGGATGTAGTGTAGTACCCGGTCTCCCTCAAGAGCAATGGATTCTAACACTGGTGACATCTGTCATTGGTGGAATTATCTGTGGCTTCTCGGGTCGTCCGCGAAAAGAAGGTCAAGTCTTTGCTTGGCAGTGGGCGCTGCTATTCTCTCCACTGTGGGGCATGTTGTTTTTGTCTTTTGGGCTAGGTCCAGTTTTGGTTCGGACGACTGAATGGCTCCCTATTTTCCGTAATGTTGCTGGGTTTAGCATTGGCTTTTTAGGTGCGTTCTTAAGCTATTTTCTTAATTCACCTTCAGCACCAGAGCCTGAGGCTTAACCTTAGATTTGAGCTAATCCACTATTGTCATGGCGGCAGGCTGTCCTACCACTCAATAAGGTTGCTAGAATCCTAGCGGCATTCTAAAAATAATATTAGGATCTTGTTGGGCACTACATAGGACAGCGCCACAATGGTTGTGAATCCAGGTTTGCAGGGAGCTGTAACGTCTCTTAAATCAGTCTTTCAGTCGATTACGCCTGACAGTTGTCCATTAACCTATAATTTCCACCTTCATACCATTTACTCCGATGGTCAAATGCATCCAGAGGAATTGGTGCAGCAGGCTGTTTCCTATGGATTAGAGGGGCTAGCAATTACCGATCACCATACGGTGGCAGGGTATAGAGCGGCACAGCGTTGGTTAGATCGCTGGAATCTACAGAACACCCAAAGTCAAGCCTTTCCATACCTGTGGTCTGGGGTTGAAATCACCGCACAATTATTAGATATAGAAGTTCACCTCTTAGGATATGGATTTGACCCTGAGCACTTGGCTCTTAAGCCTTATCTACAAGGGCAATCCCCTGTCGGAGAAGCCGCAAAGGCGGTTCAGGTTATTCGAGCAATCCAAGATGCAGGTGGGCTGGTTGTTTTAGCGCATCCGGTTCGGTACAAAAAACAGCCGACCGAACTTATTACTGCTGCCGTGCGCCTTGGAATTGATGGTGTTGAGGCATATTACTGCTACGGTCATCTGGATCCTTGGCAGCCAAGTCCTGCTCAAACGCGAATGGTGGTGGAACTCAGCCACGCCTACGGGCTACTCAAAACCTGCGGGACTGATAGCCACGGGCTAAGTATTTTGAAGCGTACTTAGATAGAGTAGGGTTCAGTACGCAATGGAGCGATCGCCCAATGCCCCCGATGCCTCAGGCCACCGTAAAACAGGGCTACCGTCCTCAAGCAGAGGACACGAGTATTGACGCGGATGCGCTGCAATTTAGTTTGCTGCGCCAATGGTCAAATTCAAAAAGACTGGCGCATACTGCCAAACTCACGAGAGGGGCTAGGTCTTTATCTCTTTGGGGTATTAAACGGGCAAATCCAGATATGGCAAATCAAATGCTAAAGCTGCGATTTGCCCAAGTTCTGCTCGGCGAAAAATTTACCCTAGAATGCCTTTCCGCTGGAGGAAATGAACAGTTGTGGATTCAAGATTCTATTGAACTCGCCGCCCAAATGCACCGCATTTTTGAATCGCTGGCGATGCCCTATTACGTCACGGGTGGCGTTGCGAGTACGGCCTACGGCGAACCGCGCACGACCAGAGATTTAGATTTAGTGGTGCAAATTAACGTGGTGGCGATCGCCCATCTTGTCGCTGCGCTAGAGCAACAGGGATTTTATTGCCCTGCTGGGGCTGTTGAAGACATTCAGCGGGGCACGGGTAAGATCCTAAACGTCATTCATACCGAAACATTGGGTAATGTAGATATTGCGATCGCAGCCAATACCCCCTTTGACCAATCCAAAATGACCCGCAGGCAAATCATTTCGGTTGATGGTCTATCACAATTCTGGATTGTGTCTCCAGAAGATATTATTCTCCAAAAGCTAGTTTGGGGAAAAGCCAGTCAGTCTGAGAAGCAGTGGCGCGACGTGCTGGGAGTCTTAAAGGTTCAGTGCAATAACCTAGACTATAGCTACCTCACAGACTGGGCAGATACCCTAGGTATTTTGAATCTCTTAACCGAAGCCTTGATTCAATCAGGAATTTAAAGCAAAGCGTTGTTTGTACCTGACGCTCTATTCGTCCTTCAGACGCAGAACCGCCATAAATGCCTCTTGGGGTACATCCACGCGCCCGACAGACTTCATCCGTTTTTTCCCCGCCTTTTGCTTTTCTAGCAGCTTTTTCTTGCGGGAAATATCCCCGCCATAGCACTTGGCTAGCACGTCTTTGCGCAATGCCGGAATACTTTCGCTGGCAATCACCTTAGACCCAATCGACGCCTGAATCGGGATCTTAAACTGGTGGCGCGGTATCAGCTCCTTAAGCTTGCTGACAAAAGCACGACCCATGTAATAGGCTTTGTCTCGATGCACGATCGCCGCGAGAGCATCCACCGGATCGCCATTAATCAAAATATCCATCTTTACCAACGTATTTTCGCGGTAGCCAATAATGTGGTATTCCATGCTGGCATAGCCGCGCGATCGCGATTTCATTTGGTCAAAAAAGTCCGTCACGACTTCCGCTAGCGGCAGCTCATAGGTGACGGTGGTGCGTCCCTGGGTGAGATACTTCATATCCTTAAACTCTCCCCGTCGGCTTTGCGCCAACTCCATGAGAGAACCCACGTACTCTTCTGGGGTAATCATGTCCACTTGGACATAGGGTTCCTCCATTTTTTCGCGGGCTTGAGGTTCAGGAAGCTTGCTGGGGTTGTCGATTAGCTCTACTTCACCCTTAATGCTGGTGACGCGATAAACCACAGAGGGCGCGGTAATAATAAGGTCGAGGTTGTATTCTCGCTCTAGACGCTCCTGCACAATTTCCATGTGCAGTAGACCCAAAAATCCACAGCGGAAGCCAAAGCCCATCGCACTAGAGGTTTCGGGTTCATAGCGTAGCGCCGAATCATTGAGGCTGAGTCGCTCTAGCGCCTCTCTCAGCTCAGGAAACTGAGCCGCATCAATAGGGAACATGCCGCAAAAGACCATTGGCTTGGCTTCAACGTATCCTGGCAGTGGCTCTGCTGCGGGCTTGGCGGCAAGGGTAATGGTGTCGCCCACGCGGGCATCGGCAACGGCTTTAATGGCGGCAGAAAAATAGCCCACTTCTCCGGCGTGGAGTTCGTCTACGGGCTTTTGGGTGGGAGCTAATACGCCCAGCTCATCAATTTCGTATTCTTTGCCGGAGACCATCAAACGGACGCGATCTCCCCGTTTAACACTCCCATCCATGACCCGAAAATAGACTACTACGCCGCGATACAGGTCATAGTAGCTGTCAAAAATGAGGGCGCGTAGGGGCTGGTCTACGGTATCGGCAGGGGGCGGCACCTTTTGGACAATCGCCTCTAAAATCTCAGCAATGCCAATGCCCTCTTTCGCTGAGGCCAAAATCGCGTCGCTGCAATCTAGTCCAATAATTTCCTCCACTTCCCCCGCCACGCGGTCGGGTTCTGCCCCAGGCAGGTCAATTTTGTTGAGGACGGGGATAATTTCGAGATTGTTTTCGAGGGCGAGATAGACATTGGCAAGGGTTTGTGCCTCAACCCCTTGGGAGGCATCTACTACCAGCAGCGCCCCTTCACAGGCAGCAAGAGAGCGCGAAACTTCATAAGTGAAGTCAACGTGTCCTGGCGTGTCGATTAGGTTAAGGACATAGGCTTGTCCATCGGCGGCGGTGTAGTTCATCCGCGCCGCCTGAAGCTTAATGGTGATGCCGCGCTCGCGCTCTAGCTCCATGTTGTCGAGGAACTGTTCTTTCATATCCCGTGAGCTAACGGTTCCCGTTGCCTGGAGCAGGCGATCGGCCAGGGTAGACTTACCGTGGTCAATATGGGCAATGATTGAAAAATTGCGAATGCGAGAAACGGGAACCTCAGTCATACAGATTTTGTAAAGGGCGATGATGAATTCAGCGTTGACCCATGGAGCCTGACTCTATTCTGACAAAATTTTAAGCCCTTATTGTTAGAAGCGCTCTAAATTGTATGGCTGGACGCTAATTTCCTGACAGAAGCTGATGTGCTTCTGCGAAAACAGCAAATACATGCATACATGCTGTAAGCCTATCTGTGAACTCACGGGGAAAAATGCGATCGCCTCTTTCTACTGCTTATTGTAGGCATCCATGGCTAAGTGAGATGAACGTCGAGCTGGCTCTTTGTCTCCAGCAAAGCTGAGCTGAATTTTGCCCAACTCTCTCAAATGCCGTAGCAGCACACTAATAAAGCTGATGACACCTAAAAACTCGCACAACTCCTCTAGAGAGGTCAAAATTGCGTAAGTCATGCCGGACCATCCTGCGCCTGCCGTTTGGATCGATGTGCCAAAATAATTCAGGTAGGTGCCGTCAATGGCTTCTAACACAAATACACCCAAGAAATATATTGTGGCGCTGATCAGAAACCCTGATCGAGTTTTGCGAGATAAAGATTTTAGAAAGGGAATGTAGTAAATCCCCATGAGCAATACTAAAAATAGCGCTGGAATAAGCCAGACGAAGCTAAAAACGCCGCGCAGGTGTAAAACTGCCTTCATCGGCTCAATCAAATTTTCATGAAATCCAACGGCTTCATCTAAAGACATCAGCAGGAAAAATAGTGATAAAGCCTTCCAATGCAGTGCAAAGGAACGATTTTGGTGATCATGCTGGACAGCAATGATTCCCAGAATTACAGCGCTGCCAAACAGTAGAATAACGGAGTAATAGGTTGGTATATTGTTCTCGGCATCGAAGTCAAACCAACGAGCAATTCCAAGACCACGAATTCGGCTATCGCCAACGGAAGATAAATTTATTGCCCTGACCAACAGATATTTGTAGGTGTTGCTCAACAAGCTGGCAAAAAAAAGACCCATCAAAACAAAGATCAGAAGACTTTGAATTCGCTTAATTGAAAGAGTTATCATCTAAAAAATACCAATGAGCTTACCCATATAAATTAGAGAGACCTAGGCTTTTAGTAGATTTACAGCCTTAAATTGTTAAGGCCTAGCGCTAAGATTTGCGAATTTGACGGCAGAAGTAGCTGTTTAGCAAAATCTAGAATCTGAAGGTTGTTTGCCCCTAGATTAAAATCTGGCTCAGAAATTTCCCGAGCAATGGTTGAATTTTCCTAGGCTATGAATCTTTGCTTCTACTGAGCTTAAGTAAAAGTAAGCACGCGCTTATACAGAAACAACTTCTACGTTTTCTCAAGTCGCCAGCGAACATTACTTAGGAACTTGTCTTCAGCGTTAACCTATTCTTAATTTACAGATAGAACTTTGTCAAGCCCCGAAGTTGCAGCTATGGTTCAATAAGCTGTCTAGCAAAACCTTGTCATCAAGAAAAAATGAAATATGATGAGACAGGAGTCTTGTTTCTATGCTAAAAGCAATGTTTCTTAAGCTTTGTCAAAGCGCTTTAAAGTTAAAAAATTTTAATTTTCTCATTGCCGATATTTGTATATTTACCTGTACGCCATTCTTGACTCTGTGGCTGCGCTTAGATGACTGGCTTTTAATCAGAAGTTTTGCTTATGGCCTTATTCTGTCTCTGTCTGTATTCATACTTTTAAAAATTGTATGTCTGGCTGTCTTAGGGTGCTATAGGGGCTGCTGGCGATTTGCGAGTACTGAAAATCTGCTCGAAATTGCTGCGGCCTGCGCTTCCATTAGTTTGCTAGAGAGCATGATTCTCTCAGTCATGTCTCTTTTCAGCGTTTCAGATATTTTTCTGCTGCCTCGGTCTTTCCCTCTATTGGATGGGCTATTGACCTTTATTGGCGTTGGGGCAGTGCGCTTTAGCGTTAAAGCGTTTGAAAATTCGCGGCATCAGCGACGTTCAATACAGGCTCGTGAACGGGTGATTATCTACGGTGCAGGAAGTGCTGGGGTGGCTCTGGTTGAGGCGATTCGACAGGGTGGACGCTCTACCCTAGAGCCAATCGCGTTTGTAGATGATGATCCTAAAAAGCTCGACCTTAAGATTCGGGGTATTTCGGTACGGGGTTCTCGTGCGCAGCTTCCTGATTTGGCGGTGAGCCTTGAGATAAAACGAGTCATTATTGCGATTCCCTCGGCGGGTGGAGCAGCCATTCGTGAGATTGTGCAGATGTGTCAAAGTTACGGTATTGCGACTAGCACGCTACCCAGCATTCATGAAATTATTAACGGCACCGTTAACCCCCGAAGCGTGAGGGACGTCAAGATTGAAGACCTTTTGCGCCGAGACACCATTTGCTCAGATTTAGAGGGCGTTGCCCCGAATTTGCGGTCTAGGCGGGTTTTGGTGACGGGGGCGGGAGGGTCTATTGGTAGTGAGATCTGTCGTCAGGTGCTTCAGTGCCATCCGGCAGAGTTAATTCTGATGGGGCATGGCGAAAATTCTGTGTTCTTGATTCAGCAGGAGCTGAACCAGGTGCTGCAGGTGCTGAAAACGACTCAGCCTCACCTGTCGATTCGCCTGAGCGTTTTAATTGCAGATCTCAAAGATCATGTTCGTCTAGACTACGCCTTTCGGAGATTTAGGCCTGAAGTGGTTTTTCATGCGGCGGCGCATAAGCATGTGCCGATGATGGAGCTAAACCCACCTGAAGCAATTATGAATAATGTTTTGGGAACCCAAAATTTGGTGGATGTGGCGCTGGCGCACAATATCAGCCAGTTAGTGATGATCTCAACCGACAAAGCGGTAAACCCGACTAGCCTGATGGGGGCTAGCAAACGGATGGGTGAGCTGATTGTTCTCAAGGCGGCACAGCAGAAGCAAAAGCAGTTTTGCGTGGTGCGATTTGGGAATGTTTTGGGTAGCCGAGGAAGCGTTGTCCCCACCTTGAAAGGCCAGATTGAGCGAGGTGGACCAGTGACGATTACGCATCCTGAGGTGACACGGTATTTTATGACGATTCCTGAGGCGGTTCATCTGGTTTTGCAGGCCACGGTGATGAGCCAGGGGGGCGAAATTTTTATGCTGAATATGGGCCACCCCATTAAAATTGTGGACTTGGCTCAAGATCTAATTCGGCTGTCTGGGTATGAGGTGGATTCAGAGATTGAGATTGTTTATACTGGCCTACGACCTGGCGAAAAACTCCACGAAGAGCTATTTCTTGCCGATGAGTTTTATGAGCCTACGGCAAACGAGAATTTGGTTGTGGTTCAAGATGCCTATGCTCAAGTACCGCCCCATCTAGAGGTGGGCCTGCGATCGCTCTTTAAGGCAGCGTTAGATCATAACGAAGCTATGATTCGCTTTTGCGTTAAGCGCTTGATCCCAGGGTTCCAGTCAGATTCTGTTTCAAGTATTTTTCCGACGCAGCAGGCACTTGATCTTGCCCAGACTAAACCCTCAAAGCGCCATAGAAGACGGGTAGATGTAAGCCGCCCCATGCCGCTGAGTCCACCTTTAAGTCTGATCGATGGTCATAAACTGGCGCAAGAGCTTTCTACTGCTGAGGTACTTCGAGATTTTAAGGTGCTCTATCAGCCCATCTTGCTGCTTCAGAAAGAGTATGTAGTAACGGGGTTTGAGGCGCTTCTGCATTGGCAGCATCCACGGCACGGGCTGATGCCGTCTAGCCAATTTATCAAAACGGCAGATCAGACGCAGCGCATTCACGCTATTGGTCTATGGGGAATGCGTGAGGTTTGTGTGCAGATGTGTACGCTTGAAGCGCTTAATCTCCACCCTAGCTTCACTATTAGCGTTAACTGGTCTACGTCTCAGCTTCTGCATCCTGATTTTATTTCAAACCTAAGCGCTATTTTTCAAAGCACTCAAGTCAATGTGGCTCGGCTATGTTTTGAGATTCCTGAACAGTTTGTTGCTCAGCATCCGGAGGGGGCGATCGCAACGCTCTTAAAAATGAAGGGGCTTGGGGTGCGGCTGTTCCTCGATAACTTTGGGCTTTCGCCATTGACGCACTTATCGCCTCTCATGGACTGGGTGCATGTATTTGATGGGTTTAAGATTGATCGCTCCCGGATTCATGAGCTGTCTCAAGAGCTAGATAACCTCGACTTTTTTGAGAAGGCTGTGCACCTGTCTGAAACCTGTGGACTCGACATGATTGCAACAGGAATTGAGTCTTCTGAGCAGCTTACCCAAGTAAAAACCCTGAAGTTCAAATACGGTCAGGGATATTTCTTCTTGCGGCCGATTGAGGGAAAACAGGCTGAAGTGCTGCTGCAGAGCCAGTGCTTAAACTAGGTTATGAAGCCGCCGCCGCCGATTGCTTTTTCTCTTTTACAAAATTTTTCCTGGACGATGGCGGGCAATGTTGTTTACTCGGCCTGCCAGTGGGGAATGCTGATTGTGCTAGCAAAACTGGGTACTCCTGAAATGGTTGGCGAGTTTACCTATGCCTTAGCGGTGACCGCTCCTGTATTCATGTTCACCAATCTTCAGCTACGATCTGTACAGGCAACGGATGTCCAGTCCCAATACTCTTTTAATGACTACCTAGGGCTACGGTTAACCTCAACGGGTGCTGCGTTAGCGGTGCTAATTGGGATGGCTGGTCTGCTGTTTAGCCCTCCTTCAATTGCCCTTGCGGTAGTTTTAATGGGGCTTGCTAAAGCCATTGAGTCTGTGAGCGATGTTTGCTATGGTCTAGCGCAGCAGCATGAGCGCATGGACTTTATCTCCATTTCTCTGATTTTGAAAGGACTACTGTCTTTAGTCATGCTGTCGATGGGCGTCGTGATTTCAAAAACAGTTTTAGGGGGCATGATTGGGTTGACGCTGGCTTGGCTATTACTGCTGTTTAGCTATGACTTGCCGACTGTGCACCGACTGGGTGTGATGGGTAGCTTGCGTAATGCGCGTCGGCACCTGTCTCCGCGCTATCATTGGCCGACGCAGCGCAAGCTGATCTTGCTGACGCTGCCCTTGGGGTTTGTAATGTTTTTGGTATCGCTCAATACCAACATTCCCCGCTATTTTATTGAGCATTACCTTAGCCCTCGGGATCTCGGCATTTTTGCGGCAATCGCCTACCTGATGTTAGTAGGTTCTATTATCCAGGGAGCGATGGCTCAAGCCGCCTCACCCAGGCTGGCAAAATACTATGCAGAGGGAAACCGTAGGGCATTTGCAAGCCTATTGCTCAAGCTCATTAGCCTTGCCCTTGGACTGGGTTTGGGGGCGATCGCCATTACTCAGATTGCCGGAGCGCAAATCTTAACGGTAGTCTACAAGCCTGAGTATGCCCAGTATGCTGACCTGCTGGTTTGGCTTATGGTCGCAGCGGCTTTAGACTATGTTGCATCCTTTTTAGGCACCGCAATGACCTCTGCTCGATACTTTCGCAGCCAGGTGCCGCTGTTTATCTGTACCGCTAGCCTATTGGCGATCGCCTGTTTCTACTGCATTCCCCTGTGGGGTCTTAACGGCATTGCGTTTGCCATAATTTTGGCGAATGTCGTTCGGACTTTACTATGCCTTGTTGTGTTGGCTCATGCGCTGTGGCATAACCCAACTAAAACCGCTTTTGATGTTCAATCGCGTTGTAAATAACTGCCCTCTAAAGTATGCACTACCCAGAGTTAATTGATAAAGTAGCTGTCTGGGGCATCCCCAGACTTCAAAATGCTTTGCCACCTTGGACTTTCAAAGCGAAAGATTTAAAGTTTAGAGCTTACTGTGTCGGTGCGCCTAAGACTGGGACGACGACCATAGGGGCAATTTTTAGCCAGCAGTACCGCTCAAAACATGAGCCAGAAGCGAGTCTCCTCCTTGAAAAAATATTAGATTTTTTTGAAGGGAGGAGCCATCAGAATGCGCTGATCCATTATCTAAAACATCGAGACCGAAGACTAGGCCTAGAGATGGATACTTCGCATCTTAACTATCCTTTATTAGATATTCTGCTGAATGAATATGAAGATGCAAAATTTATTTTGACAATACGAGACTGCTATTCATGGTTAGATTCTCTCATTAATCATTATCTTCCCATTTATCGTGACTTAGGCCATAGAAGAGAATTCCAGAACAGAAAATGGATCCGATACAATAAACATATTTTTAAGGCAAATAAATTTCAGCACACTCAGGAAGAAAGGATACTTTCAGATCACTACCTATATACCCTACACGGATACTTTTCCTATTGGGCTGAACATAATCAAAAGGTTATATCTACCATACCTAAAGATAGGCTTCTCATCATAAAGACTCAAAATCTCGATCAGGACTTGTCTAAAGTTGAAGATTTTATAAATATTCCTCAAAATAGTCTTCCTAGAAATATTCATAAAAATGTAAGAAATTCTACTCAAAAATTTAATCTGCTGTCTAAAATTGATCGAGCTTTTCTAGAGGAAACAGCCCATCAATATTGTCAGGAACTGATGCATCAATACTTTCCAGAGATTCGGACTGCCCAGGATGCAGGGATTGGGAGCGTTTGCAAAGATGCCTCATGATGACGAAACGCGAGAACCCATTCGAGTGCTGCACGTCGTGGGACGAATGGATTGCGCTGGGCTAGAAACTTGGATTGTTCGGGTTCTGCAACGCCTTGACCTGAGACGATTTCAGGTTGATATTTTGGTTCATGCTCTCGAACCTGGAGCCTATGATGCAGAGGTCAGCGCCTTGGGGTGTCGGATCTTTCCCTGTCCCTATGTGTCTCGACCCTGGATCTACGCGGCTGAGTTTAAGCGAATTTTACGAGAGCAAGGCCCTTATGATATCGTGCATTCCCACGTTCACTTTTTTAGTGGATACGTCCTCAAACTGGCTCAATCAGCCCAAGTTCCCTATCGCATCGCCCATAGCCACAATGATCACGGTGAAGTAGAGTCTCAAAAAAGCTGGCTGCGGCAAAGGTATCGTCAGCTGATGAAATATTGGGTTAGGCAAGCGGCAACCCACGGGTTAGCCACCAGTACTAGGGCAGCCGTAGATTTATTTGGCTCTGCATGGGTCACTAATCCCAAAATTCAGGTAATTTACTGTGGGCTAGATTTAACGCCTTTGGAAGCCAACGTCTCTCCTGGTGCGATACGTCAAGCCTGGAATATTCCTGCTGACGCTTGGGTGATAGGACATGTGGGTCGCTTTGAACCCCAGAAAAATCATCGTTTCTTGGTTGAGGTGGCGGCAATCGTGATGCATCAACGCCCTAATACCTATCTCATGCTGGTGGGGGACGGTTCTCTGCGCTCTGAAACTGAGCGGCAGGCTAAGGCGTTAGGCATTGGCGATCGCGTGATCTTTACAGGCGTACAGTCAGATCTCCCATCCCTGCTGTTAGGCGCGTTTGATCTATTCTTGTTTCCGTCTTGGCATGAGGGTTTAGGCGTAGCGCTGCTTGAGGCTCAGGTCGCTGGGCTGCCCTGCGTTATATCAACGGCAGTCCCGCCAGAAGCCGATCTGATTCCAACCCTGGTGAAACGCTTATCGCTGGAGCAATCCAGCGCTGACTGGGCCAATGCCTTGATCGCCCACGCCCAAGGTACGCCTCGTCAGTCCGTTGAAACAACCCTAGCGTTGGTTCGACAAAGCCCCTTTAACATGGAAAATTCCGTACCGCTCCTCGCCGATCTTTATGCCCGCGCTGCCCACGTTTAGGGTTTTACTGATGCAGAATTTGTACCCTAGTACCGAACGTTCTTTGCCTCAACCGCCTTCTGGTCTCGGCTTTATGGCGTTAGTCGTGCTGATGGCAATGCTGATGGGCGGCGCGTCTATTGTGGCGTTAGGGAGTACCAGTCACCCCCTTGACCCGATCTGGTTTCGGGTGCGGTATGGGCTAGTGGGTCTTCCCCTGGTGGTTTTGATGGCGATCGCCTTTCTAAGGCCTGTCCCTTCCACTCAGCACAGTATTTCCCTGCTGCTGTGGGTGTGGCTTGGGTTTGGGACTGTGGTCATGCTGTCTGGGGTGGTGAATGAAAATGCAAAAGCGCTTTCTGATGGCGTTTGGTTTTTATTGGGGGTGCCTTGCCTCTTTTTTTATGTGCTGCCGCGAGCAATGGGACGTTCCCTTGAGGCCGTTATGGCTTGGGGTTTAGTTTTAGGACATTTACCCTATGGGATTTTGTCCGTGGTGCAGGCTCCCCCCACGACCTTTCCCTACACGGGTATTTTTAGTAACTCTAATCAATTGGGCGTGACGATTTTAACGATTAATTGCGGCCTGCTGATTTTGCTTAATAAAACCTTGCTAGACCCTGCTAAACCCTCTAGAGCTATTAAAATCATGGGTCTTAGTGGATTGATTGTTGTGAGCTTTGTGCTGATCGTATTTTCTAATTCTCGGACAGCTTTATTAGGAAGCCTACTGGGACTTTTATTCGCACTTTATCCTGTGATTCGGGCATTTCAATATCCCCGCACCTTGGCACGGACACTGCTATTTGGGATGGGTTTCCTCGGCGTCACTTCGCTCTATTGGGTGCAGACTGTTGACCCGTGGGCCAGTTTAGAACGAGGGTATGCCGATAAACTAGACGCGGGCGATGCCTTTAATGGTCGCAGCTATATCTGGCAAAAAACCTTTGAAGACACGCGGCTGTTTGGCTACGGCAGTAATGACTATTTTCTGAAAAATTTTGATCTGGGGGGACATAACTCGCTCATTGATATTTTAGGTCAGAGTGGTTTAATCGCTTTTTATCTGATGACGATAATCGCGCTGCTAAGCCTTTATTCCGCCTATCGCTACTTTCAGGCACAGGCTGGGGTGAATCCCTATGCGATCGCCCCCTTGCTCATTAGCCTGATGTTTTGGACTGTTTCGATGGCAGAAAGCATGTTTGGCTCTTTAGGGCGCGGGTTGACCGTAGCTTACCTGCTGTCTCTGGGCATTATGCTGTATCGTCCAGCGCGTGAGTGACTGCTTTGGAGCGACGCCGACTGAATCAAGGGGAACCTTTATGACCAGACCAAAGATGATCCAACCCGTAGTCCCACCCATTGTTCGCAAGATTGCAGCAGTCCTGATGTTCGGCAGCGGTCTCTGGCTAGGTCTACCGCTCTTCCCGCTGCTTAACTGTGCTGCGTCACCCCCTTTCCATAAGGTATCTATTCGGTCTGATGGTGTACTGCTCAAAAATCGACGTTCATTTTTCCCCTTGGGGCTGTACCACGTTTCTTGGGATGCTTCCCCCGCCACTCAACGCCAGCATCTTCGAGAAATAGCCGCCGCAGGCTTTAATGTGGTTCACGCCTCGGCGAAGGATTGGGAGTCTTACGCAAGATTTTTACGTCAGGCTAACGCTTTGGGTGTTTCTGTCATTAGTGAACACCATTTTGACCCCGTAGCCTTTGTGCAGCGCTTTAAGAATGAGCCGGCTATTTTGGCCTGGAATCTCGCCGATGATGTGGATAATGGCAGGTGGACTCCCGCCCAGGTGTTGAGCCTGCATCGGCAAATCCGCGCCGCTGACCCCAACCACCCAACCTATATCAGCGGTTACTCAAAGGGGCTATCGCAGTTTGCCCAATGCGCCAATATTGTGGGTCGGCAATCTTATCCCATTCGCCGACACACCACCGCTGAGCTGTCTAGTGTCTCTATAGACATGGCTGAGACTGCTAAGGCTGTGTTGGGTCGCCCCCAAGGCGTGCTCTTTGCTAATTTACAGGCCTTTGCTTGGTCTACCGCTAAGCCAGGACAGCAGGGAAGTGCGCCTGATGGGTCTGAAATGCGCAATATGACTTATCAGACGCTTTTGGGTGGAGCAAAGGGGATTTTGTACTATACCTACTATGACGATACCTGGTACCTGCCCGATCATCCGAAGCTATGGCAAGAGATTAAAACCCTAAATCAGCAGGTAAAATCTTTAGCCCCGTGGTTTTTAGAGGGAAGCTATCGATTTCTAAGCTTTCCAAGAACGAACCTTAAAGGCGGCATCTGGACTTTGAATCAACGCCACTTATTAGTGGTGGTCAACACCTCCACTCAGCAAAGTGAACCCGCGTTTGTTCAGGGGTCTTGGATACAGATCAAATCGATCCAGCCGCTGTACCAAACGCCAGTGGCTCAGCAGCTTTCTGGGGTAAAGCTGCGCTTGAGTTTACCGCCTAAAGCGGTTCAGATTTATGAGATTAATGAGGCCTTGAGATAAGTAATGCGTGTATTAGTCACAACCGATCATCGTTTTGATGGCACCCCTGATGGCGCAATTTGGACTCAAACGATGTTTACGCCCTCTTACTGGAGTCGGTATTTGGAGGTTTTTGATCAGGTCAAGGTTGCAGCTCGGGTGCGTCCGGTGGCGCAGGCATCGCCAGACTGGGTTCAGGTCAATACGGGCGCTATTTCGGTGGAGCCGCTGCCCTACTATCTGGGGCCTTGGGAGTATTTTCAGCGGCAACGACAGGTTCGGGCAGCGGCTCGGGATGCTTTTAAGGTGGGGGATGCGGTACTGTTTTACTCTGCCTTTCCTACGGCTTTGGCGATTGAAAAGAGATTGCGACCGTTGGGCTACCCCTACGGAATCTATGTAATTGCAAACCCTTATGACGTCTTTTCGCCAGGAGCGGTGCGCAGTTGGACCCGCCCCTTCTTTCGATGGCTTGCGCCGCGGCAGTTGCGATCGTTTTGTCAACGAGCCAGTGCTGCGGCCTACATTACAGAGGCTGCGCTTCAGCAGCAGTATCCGCCCTCGCCCACGGCTTTTACAACCCATTACTCAATGGCTGAGCTGCCCGATCCGGTGTTTGTGCAGCAGCCACGGACGGCAGTGGCTAACCAGCGCGCTTGGACGCTCATTACGGTGGGGGCAATGTCTCAGCTCTACAAGGCTCAGGATATTCTGATTGAGGCGATCGCCCTTTGCGTGGGTCAAGGACTAGACCTAAAGCTGGTGTTGGTGGGAGATGGGGGGTACCGACCGATGTTAGAGGGGCAAGCGGCTCGGCTTGGGATTGGCGATCGCTGTCATTTTTTGGGGCAGTTGACCACAGGACCAGCGGTGCGGCAGCAGTTGGATCAGGCCGATCTCTTTGTGTTGCCGTCTCGTCAAGAAGGGCTACCTCGCGCCATGCTAGAGGCTATGGCGCGGGGGTTGCCTTGTCTGGGTTCTATCGTTGGCGGTATGCCAGAACTGCTGCCTTCAGAGGATTTGGTGCCGCCAGCAGATGCTTTGGCCTTGGCAACTAAAATTCAGGAAATGGTTACAGATCCTGACCGTTTATCGCAGATGTCTGCCCGTAATCTAACGCGAGCGCATGACTTTCAAGAAGACCGCATTCAAGGCCGACGGACGGCTTTTTATAAGGCTTTACGGCAGCAAACCGAAGCTTGGCTATTGCAGCACCCAACGTCGGTTCACGGGAATTAAAATGGCAAACGCAGCAAATCTCAAGGATTTTGTACCCCGATGACGCGTCTTTTAGTGGTTGCTACTGTCTCTGAAACCATTCGTGGCTTCTTGCTGCCTTGGGCAGACCACTATCGCGCCCAGGGCTGGACCGTAGACGCGATGGCGCAAGGTATTTCAGGTTGCCCTGCCTGCGTTGCGTCGTTCCACCAGGTTTGGGATGTGGAGTGGTCGCGTAACCCCCTCAGCCCCCTCAATTTTGTGGGGGCACCCCAGCGCTTACGGGCGATCGCCGCGTCCTACGACCTAATTCATGTCCATACCCCCGTTGCGGCCTTTGTAACTCGCTTTGCGCTGCGGGCTTTACGTCGCCAGGGTAAGCTAAAGGTGATCTATACCGCCCACGGGTTTCACTTTCACCGCAATGGCTCATGGCTGCGAAACCGCGTGTTTTTAACCCTAGAAAAATGGGCTGGACGCTGGTGCGATCGCCTGATTGTGATTAACCAAGAAGACAAAAATGCTGCCCTCAGGCATCGTCTGGTACCAGCCCCCCAGCTTTGCTACACCCCTGGTATTGGCCTAGATTTGAGCTACTACAGCGCCCTATCTTTCACTGAAGCCGATCACCTTCAGGTTCGGGCGCAGTTGGGTCTGATATCTGAAGATGTGGTGTTTTTGGCGATCGCAGAACTCATCCCCCGTAAACGCCATCAAGATTTGCTGCTGGCCTTAGCGCAGCTTCAGCGCCCCAACGCTCATCTGGTCTTGGCAGGGGACGGCCCTCTAGCGCCAGCCCTTAAAACCCTGGCGGTTCAGCTTGGCATTGCCCAGCAGGTACACTTTCTAGGGTTTTGTAGCGATATTCCTCGTTGGATCTTTGCCGCAGCCGCCACACTGCTCGTTTCTGAGCAGGAGGGACTCCCGCGTAGCGTGATGGAGGCCATGGCAATGGGCGTGCCTGTCATTGGCACCAAAATTCGCGGCACTGAGGATCTTCTCAAAGAGGGTGCAGGCAGACTGGTGAGCGTGGGTGATAGTGCCGCAATTGCGGCAGAAATGGCCTGGATTATCGATCATCCTGAAGCCGGTAAAAACTTAGGAATTCAGGGTCGTCGACAGGTTCAGCAGTACGATGTGTCCCACATTTTGCGTCTGCATGATGATATCTACACCGATGTTCTTAAGAAGGCGCAATAATCTAGATAAGCTGCTGTATTAAATGGGTTAGCCGACTTGACTGAGGCAAAGCATAATCGCATTTTTACAACAATTCAGCGACAATCTTAGACGGCTTCGGTAGAATGGTGTCACCTTTAAATATTCAAATAGTAAGCCCACAGCTAACCCATCAATTTTAGGGGTTGAATTAAGTGCTTACGCGCTTAGGGTGGGGCGCGGGGGTAAGCGTCAGCTCAGTCTCATTATTTCCAGAATATCTAACCCTTCCGAATAGACCCTTCAATGGAAACTCCAAGTGCGCTACCCGTCGGCTTCAGCGATTATCGAAAGCTTTTAAAATATCATTGGCTACCTGCTGGAGCCGTTTTTTTCTCTGTTCTAGGGCTGTCTATCGTTCTTGCCTACATCCAAAGCCCGACATTTGTCGCCGAAAGCAAGCTCAAGCTCAATCGAGAAAACCCCGTTTCATCCTTGACCGATCTGGGTAAAAGCATCGATCAAATGGACTCGGTCACTGAGACGAGCAATCCTCTGCTGACGGAGACCCAGGTGATTCAGTCTCAGCCCATTATTGAAAAAACCCTCCAGCAGCTGCACTGGACTTTGCCGGATGGAAAACCGTTTGGCACCGCAGAATTTCTAGAAAATTTAAGCGTAAACCACGTCAAAGACGCGGATATTCTTCAGATTGAATTTAAAGACCGCGACCCTAAAAAGGCAGCACAGGCGGTTAACACCCTGATGCAGATTTACTTGCAGAGCGGGGTTCGCTCGAACCAAGGAGAAGTGAATGCCACCCGCCAATTTATTGCCGATCAGCTCCCCACTGCCAAAAAGCAGGTCGAGACTGCCGAGGGTAAGCTGCGTCAGTTTAAGCAAACCTATCAGATCCTCACCCTAAAAGAGCAGGTTACGTCTGCCCAAGCTCGCATTGACGGACTTCAGAAGCAAATTGCCGATGCCCAATCTCAGCTCGCCAATACTTCAGCACAAGAAGGTGTCATAACGGCGAAGCTAGGCATTAGTCCACAGCAGGCTGTTGCCCTTTCTTCGTTGAGTCAATCTCCAGAAGTGCAGGATTTGCTCACTAAAATTCAGCAGACTCAGTCTCAACTGGTGTTAGACCGGAACCGCCTCACAGAATCCCATCCTAGCGTTGCGGCGTTAAAGGGCAATTTAGAGGATCTCAAACAGCTCTTTGCCCAGAAAGCAGCCAAAATCTCAGGTTCTAGTACCGCCATTGATTCAGATACGCTGATTGGCAAACTCCGACAAGATCTTACGGCGCAACTGGTGAGCCTCGAAGCCTCTCAAAAGGGTCTTCAGCAAGAAATTTCGACCCTATCAGAGAGCTTGAAGACCTACCGCCAGCAGGTGGCTCTGCTCCCCACTCTAGAGCAGCAGCAGAATGCTCTGGAGCGTCAGCTAGACGTGGCTCAAAATTCCTATGGCACCCTTCTGAAAAAACTTCAGGAAACGCAGGTGGCGTCTAATCAAGCTCAAGGCAACGCCAGAATTATTGCGGAAGCGGTGATTCCCGAGCTGCCTAGTGCGCCTCGTAAATCTCTCTACGCTGCCACAGGATTTATTCTGGGAGCTGTGCTGGCATTTCTGACGCTGTACGGCCTTGAATCTTTCAATAAATCTCTGCGAACGGTAGATGAAGTACGACGGCGGCTCAATTTGCCCATCGTGGGCGTAATTCCCTTGTTTGGACAGCAGCAGTTTTCACTGTTTCATCGCAGAACGGCTGAAGGCGCAGTGCCACGTCTGTATTTGGTAGACTTTCCCCACCATAAGGTGAGCGAAGCCTATCGGTTGCTGCGCAGCAACCTACAGTCTTTGGGTCAAGGGCAAAAGGTGCTGGCTGTAACCAGTACCTTAGCGCAAGAAGGAACTTCGACCGTTGCCGCAAATTTGGCGATCGCCTTAGCGCACCATGGGCACTCAGTCATCTTAGTAGAAGCAAATTTTCAAGATTCTGTGCAGCAATATATTTGGTCTTGGTCGGCTGAGGTGGGGCTAAGCGATATTTTGGCGAATCAAAAGCCTTGGCACTCTGCTGTCCAGCGCATTTTCTCTAACTTAGATTTAATTTTTTCAGGTAAGCCTGAGAGTGAGGCAATATCTAACCTAGATTCTCATCAAATGGTTGCTCTGCTTGCCAATCTATCCAACCATTACGACTTCGTAATTTTAGATACGGCTGCTCTTAAAACTGGCACCGATACGGTGCGTCTTGCCCAGCTTGTAGATGGCGTTCTTCTGGTGGCACAACCTGGCAAACTTGATACGGACAGCGCCGATTTTGCACGGCAGGTACTAGCTCAAATTGGCAAACCATTTCTAGGGCTGGTTTTAAATCAGGTGCAGCCTATTCATGAACCGGATCCCTATTATTTCATTGCGGCCTCTCCCCATATTGCCCCAGAGGATCCGGTCGCGGCGATGTCGGCCTCTCCCCATTACCTCGAGGCATCGCTTCCTCTAGACTTTGACCTTTCGCCAGTCCATCAAAGTGATGCCTTGGAACAGATGCCCCTAGATCAGCTTCAGGGCACGGTCGAAACCCTCCAGAAAGACTGGATTAAATCTGCCCGTTTGGTCAGAGAACAAGAAGAAGAACTCAGTCTACAGTCCCAAACGGTGCGTGAAATGCACGAAAAGCTTAATGCTGCTGGTGAATATCATCGCCATGCTGCTAGCGAGTATGAGCGTCTGAGTTTAGAAGTGCAGCTTGTAGACGAAGAAGAGCGAAAGCGTCTTTTAGACGAAACGTTGATTGGTCAGCGCCGCAAACTCATGCAGCAGAAAGAAATTTTGCGAAACCACTTACAGGTGCTAGAGCAGCGCCGTCAATCTACGGCGGTTCAGGATTCTTCTGATCGATTCAGACTCCCGCTGCCTGAAAAATGGCTTAAGCATTTGCGGCACTGAGGCAGTGATGAGAGATTTCAACTTATCTTCACTGCTCTGCGACGCTGCCTAAACTCTGAATTGAGATTAAAACCAAAACCTCTGTTGTAGGGTTCAAAGTATGATGCTTATGGAGAATCATACCAATGAGGATGTTTTATGGGCTGGACTAAGGCATGTGCTGTAGATGCTCTAGCACCGGGCGATCGCCAGGTTGTAAAAGTGGGCAATCGCAAAATCTTGGTGCTCAATGAGGCGGGTTCACTTTACGCGGTAGAGAACACTTGCCCTCACATGAAGATTCCCATGAAGTCAGGGAAGGTAAAAGACTGTACTATTATTTGTCCGTTACATCGCAGCAGTTTTGATCTAAAAACAGGCGCAGTTATAGATTGGACGCCTTTTCCTCCGGTGGTTGGGAATCTTTTGGGTAAGATCTCTTCGCCTAAGGCGATCGCCGTTTTCCCCACGCGAATTGAAGATGGCAATGTTTGGGTTGAGGTTGAGGGCGCATAGAGGCGCGTTGAATCTACTTCTCTAGCGCTTCCCCCTTCTTTTACGGTAGGAGAAGAGGGGGGGCGATTAATCTCAATCACGCACGATGCAAACTTAACTCTGCAAAGGCTTTACTCTTTTGACGACAGAAACGCTCAACCTACTGCAAACGGGTCAGCTAGTGGGTACTCAAAAACTTGCGCTCAACTGCGGGTTAACTCACCTCCCAGCAGAAGTTTTAGATTTGGCAGATTCGTTAGAAGTTTTAGATTTATCCAATAATGCTCTAAAGTCTTTGCCCGATGACTTTGGACGCTTAAAAAACCTAAAGGCCGTTTTCTTTGTCAATAATGAGTTTGAAGAAATTCCAGAGGTTCTAGCCCAATGTCCTCAACTCAGCATCATTGGGTTCAAATCTAACCAAATTCGGCATATCAGCGATCAAGCATTATCTCCCACGCTTCGCTGGTTAATCCTCACCAATAACCAGATTGAGCAGCTTCCGCCAACCATCGGCAATCTCAGCAAATTGCAGAAGCTGATGTTAGCAGGGAATCGTTTAAAATCTTTGCCGCAAGAAATGGAGAATTGCCAAAGTTTAGAGCTGATTAGGCTTTCAGCGAATCGCCTTACTACGCTACCGTCTTGGTTGCTTGCGCTGCCTCGGTTGTCATGGCTGGCCTATGCGAGTAATCCATTTTGTGAAGGCACCGCAGAACTGCGTACTCTTGGTGCGAAGCCATCGCCGCTTTCCCCCATTAATTGGGCTGATTTAGCCCTCGAAGAGACCCTTGGAGAAGGTGCATCTGGCGTTATTTCTAAAGCATTATGGCAGGTCACATCCACCCAAGCTAATACGGTTGCTGTCAAAATTTTCAAGGGTGACATTACGAGTGACGGAAGCCCTGAAGATGAAATGCAGGCGTACATCGCAGCGGGGGCGCACCCCAATCTCGTCAATGTGTTAGGAAAGATCGAGAATCACCCTGAGCAAAAAGCAGGGCTATTACTTTCCTTAATTCCACCAGACTATAAAAATTTGGGCAATCCCCCTAACCTTGAAACCTGCATTCGAGATACCTACACACCTGATACCTCCTTTTCCTTTGTCTCTATCCTGCGTATCGCGCTAGGGATTTCCGCCGCCGCTGCCCATCTACACCATCAAGGCATTATGCATGGCGATCTCTATGCCCATAATATTCTGGTCAACGATGCGGGAGACAGCTTGTTAGGTGATTTTGGCGCAGCCTCCTTTTATAAGCGACACGATATCGAGACTGGACAAGCCTTAGAACAACTCGAAGTCAGAGCCTTTGGCTGTTTGTTGCAAGACTTACTAGACCATTACGACCTAGATCATGATGATGCAAAAGATTCCGTGTCTCAGCAAGTGGCGATTGATCAGCTACGCCTTATTCAGCAAAATTGTATGAACCCAACTCCCGCTCTTCGGCCTTCATTCACGACTATTTATGCAGATCTGACGAGCATTAAGCATCAATTTGATTAAGTATGCGCTTTTGGCTCACGATAAATGCCATAGGCCGAAAATACGCCGAGCAAAAAGCCAAACAGATGTCCCCACCACGCAATTCTTGAATCCGTCGGGAAAATGCCCCAGACCACATAGCTAAAATTGACCATCACAAAGGCTGAAATGAGCAGCGGCAGAAATTGTTTTTCAAGCCACCCAATCACCAGTAGATAGCCAAACAGCGTATAAACGACCCCGCTTAGTCCATGAGCAGCCTGTGGCCCAAGCAGCCAACAGGCAAAGCCTCCGCCAATCCATCCCAGCACAAAAGTAATCCAAAAGTCTTTTACGCTTTTGACAAGAATTAACCAACTAAAGATTGTGAAGGCGATACTGTTGCCGATGAGGTGTCCCCAGCCGGAGTGAGAGAAGGCTGATAGAAAAATACCAGGGATTCCCTCGACGGATCTGGGATAAACGACTAGATTCCACCGTCCTTGAAAAAATAGTGTGTCAAGAATCTCTTGCGCCCAGGGAATGCAGAGAATTTCAAGAGGAATGAGAAATCGGTTTTTCCAATTGGTAAAGCCATGCCTCAACTTTTGAGTTGTTTTTTGATCTGTTGATAGCCCAGCGCTTCTGTTGACTTGAGGCTTAGAAAGATAACGTTCAGGATTGAGATGCGCCATCATTTTCTTAAGCTTTCCTTGGGTGATAGGGGCTTTAGGCATGGGTAAAACTACTCACTTTTTGGAAATCAAAGCTCGCTCCATCTATTTTAATTTTTGTTTTGATAAAAGTTTCAACAGAACGGAGCGATACGCTATTTCCCTGCTTAGAATATACTGCCGTCTGCTTAACCCATCGCCGTTGATGGACGGGGTGTAAACCCCGTTAGTGGCTGCTGATCAAAATCCCAAAATACAGCATTCTCGGATTGGTATTTCAAAATCATTTGAGGCTTAGCCTGCATTGTTCCTACGGCCTCACAGACTAAATTGCGCTGATGAAAGTAGGACTGAACTGCCTCAACATGGTTTGGACAGACGCTCAAAAGAAATCCGTAGCTCGGAAAACTAACCAGCCACTTCTCTAGCGATATTTCTTCTGGGCAGGGAACCTGATCGAGGTTTAGCACCGCACCGCAGCCGGAAGTTTCGAGCAGCATGAGCAATGTGCCGATAATGCCCCCCATGCTGATGTCTTTGCCTGTACTACACAAGCCTAGTTCTGCGATTTTGGGCAAGAGTTCTAAATCTCTTTGTAGGCGTTCTGGGTCAGTCTTCGTAGCGGCATTCCAGAATGGATAGGTTGGGTGAGGCTGACCGCGAAAGTCGATGGCGACCAAGATTACATCGTTCGGTTGGGCGCTAAAGCTGGTAATGAGATGGGTGGCTCTTCCCAAAATTGCGACAGATAGGGCGTTATAGGGGCTATGGCAATTCGTATGGCCTCCTACAATGGGGACGTTATAGGCTTTAGCTGCCGCCAGCATTCCTTGCCAGATGGGTTGAGTGGCTTCGGCGGACTGGCTCCAGAGGGTGTCGACTAGCGCGATCGCCCTTCCGCCCATGGCATGGATATCGCTGACGTTTACCATGACCGCACACCAGCCCGCAAACCAAGGCTCTGTTTCGACAAATTGAGGGAGAAGCCCTTCAGCAGCGAGCAGCAAATAGCCATTGCCGTCTGGAATCGCGGCGCAATCATCGCCGACTTGGATGGCATTTGATTTGAGGTGACGGGCAGCCGTCTGGATATCTTGCTTGTACTGGAGGCCAAGGGATGCTTTGATGCGGGCGGCGAGGACGGATAGCAGCATGGCGTTCAAGAAGCGTGCTGGTTCAAGAAGGGAAGGGCGGCGGGACGAGTTTCTGCATTGGGCGGATAGTGGTTGAGTTCTGCTTCCATGAGGTGATGGGTTAAGCCGCAGAGATTCATTTCTTCTAGGGAGTTCCAGTGCAGTCGCTGGAAAAAGCGCACGTTCTGAAGCTGTACGGTTGCTAAGAAGCGATCGCAGCCCCAGGTATTAGCGGTGGTTACAGCTTTATAAATTAAGCCCTTCCCCACTTGGGCAGCGCGGCGGTGGTCGACATGCACGCCTAAACGTCCGCCGTACCAAAGTCTGGGTGCTGATTCGTAGATGCGAACGATGCCGATGACTTCAGATGCTTGGGTGGCAATGATGGGGTAGGCAATCGCATCCAAATTGTCCGCATCATTCCCCGTAAATACTCCCTGTTCTTCCACAAAAATAGAGTGGCGGAGGGCAAAATAGGCTTGGCATTCTGCGGGAGTTTTTGCCAACTGAAACTGGTAGGGTTGAGTCTTTTTCATGGCTAGAGATCATCTTTCAAAGGTCGAAAGCGCAGAACAGGCTCCACACTTGGCGCAGCCTGCCTTGATGTCGTGAGAAAACATTCCTGCCTGCCGCAGCTTTTGGCCGATCTGCTCATACAGCGGATACATAAATGCGCTGCTGGGCGAAGGATAATTCGCTAAGGGCGTTCCGGTGATGGGCACAAAGGGCACAACAAAGGGATACACGCCGAGGGAGATTAGGCGATCGCAGGCATCCAACAACGTCTCAGCACTATCCCCCAACCCTGCAAGTAAATAGGTGCTGACCTGCCCCCACCCAAAGACTTTTATAGCAGCGGCAAAGGCTTCGTAGTAGTAATCTGTGGGTACCGTGGCTTTCCCTGGCATAATCCGCGCACGAACTTGTGGATCAACGGCTTCTAAATGCATTCCTAAACTGTCTACCCCTGCCGCTTTCATCCGCTCAAACCATACAAAATCGTCTGGGGGTTCAGACTGCGCCTGAATGGGCAGATCCACCGCAGCTTTGACGGCTCTGGCACAATCGGTCAGATAGGCCGCACCGCGATCGCTGATATTCGGCGTCCCTGTGGTCATAATCATGTGCTCCACCCCATCCAGCCGCACAGCGGCTTCAGCCACTTCCGCAAGCTGGGCTGGGGTTTTACGGGCAATGGTGCGATCGCTCTCCAACGATTGACCAATGGCGCAAAACTGACAGGACGTTGCTGGATCGCCATAGCGGATGCAGGTTTGCATCACCGTGGTTGCCAGCACATCGCGGCTGTGCAGCAGCGCAATTTTCCAGTAGGGAATGCCCTCTGCAGTGTTTAGCCCATAGAACTTGGGCGGGTGGGGGAAACTGATGGGGGCGATCGCCTCTCCTTTCCACTTCAACTCGCTCTGATCCGTCTTTGCGTTGTAGACGGTAGTATAGGGAGACTCGGCTGCGGCACTGGTGTAGATTGGCACCATGACCGTGGTGTTTCCCACGGTCATGGCTTTGTGATCGGATGGTCCTGCACCGCCTTTACGACCTGCCGCACTCAGCGCTGGGTCAATCAGCCTAAGGCCGTGGGACTGGAGATCTGTAATCAGCTGACTTGGGTTCATGGGGTAAGACGCTCCCAGCGAAACTTCCGATCCGATTCCAAAATGGGTACGTCGTTAATGCTGGCTTCTCGGCGCTGCATTAGTCCGTTGGAGGCAAACTCCCACTGTTCGTTGCCGTAGGCGCGGTACCAAAAGCCGGAGTCATCGTGCCACTCGTACTCAAATCGCACAGAAATCCGGTTTTCGGTAAAACTCCACAGTTCTTTTTTAAGGCGATAGTCGAGTTCCTTGACCCACTTGCGCTGCAAAAAAGAGCGAATGGCCTCTCTGCCGCTAAAAAATTCGGCTCGGTTTCGCCACTGAGAGTCTTCGGTGTAGGCTAAGGCAACGCGGTCTGGATCGCGCGTATTCCAAGCATTTTCAGCAGCCTGAACTTTAGCTGTCGCTGTTTCCAGCGTGAACGGGGGGAGCGGAGGACGGCTTTCCATAGTCTTGAGGTCTGAAGGTGAAGGGTTCATTGATATCAGAACTGCCGCCGAGGAAGGAGGAAGGCTGGATTACGGTCTGAGCCTCTGTATTGAGCTGGAGCTGGAGCAGGTCGGGTCGGGCATAGTGACCGACGGAGTCCATCATGCGCTTGCGCTTCGTAATCAGGGAAAAGTCAAGATCGGCGATCGCCATGCCTTCTCCCTCCGTAATGGGCGCACATAGATGATTCCCCTCTGGCCCAATGATGGCGGTATGGCACCCCCCGACGAGCGCCTTTTGGAGCCTCTCATCGGAGGTGATTTGCGCCACCTGATCAGGGGAAAGCCATCCTGTGGAATTCACCACAAAACAGCCTGATTCTAGGGCGTGGTGGCGAATCGTCACCTCCATTTGATCTGCAAAAATTTGACCCACGAGCGACCCAGGAAACTGGGCACAGTGGATCTGCTCATGCCCTGCCATCAGCGCATACCGCGCCAGGGGATTGTAATGTTCCCAGCAGGCCAACGCGCCTAATTTCCCCACGGCAGTCTCTGTCACCTTAAGACCCGATCCATTCCCCTGTCCCCACACCATGCGCTCATGATAGGTAGGGGTAAGCTTGCGCCGTTTACACAGCAATGAGCCATCTGCATCAAAAATGAGCTGCGTATTGTAGAGTGACCCATGATCGCGCTCATTCACGCCCAAGACCACAACCATGCCGTGGGTTTTTGCGGTCTGACTTACCGCCTCGGTGACAGCCCCAGGGACTTCTACCGATTCCTCGTATAGCTGCATGTGCGCTTTACCCATTAACACGGGCGGCTGCACGAAGGAAAAATACGGATAGTAGGGCACAAACGTTTCTGGAAACACTACCAGTTGAGCGCCTTCTTTGGCGGCAGCGGCGATCGCATCCAATACTTTCGCCGTGGTACCCTCTCGGCTAAATAAGACAGGACTCATCTGAACGGCGGCGGCTCTCACCCGACGGGAGTAATCCATGACTAGAGCGTCCAGGTATCGAGAATAAAGGCGCCATCTTTGCGATGGAGCAGCACTAAATCCAGCACATCTAGGGGGCTAATGGGACGAATGCCAGGGATAAGGGACGGTTCGCCGTGACCATAAAGCGCTTGCAGGGCAAAACGACAGGCATAAACCTTGCCCCCTTCGGACATAAATTTAGTGAGCTGATCGTTAAAGTTTTGATGTCCCGGGAACGCTGCATCCCCAAGTTTAGGAAATCCCCGCTGAACCCCTAAGGTAACGCCAGGGCCATAGAGCAAAATGGAGGTTTCAAACCCTTTACGCTGTAGGCGCGTGGCCTGCAACAGGTTCACAAAACCAATGGAGCCTTCAAAGGCGACGGTATGGAACGTAACAAGCGCTTTTTCCCCAGGATCGGCCTGGACATCAGGAAATACTTTTTCTTCGTAGTCGACGAAAAAATCGCCTGCTTGGTGGGCGGGTTTAGTCACTTCAGGCATCGTTTGTTTCTGGCTCGCAATAACGGGTATGACGCAAGCGTAAAGCGATGCTCTGAGCGGGTTTTGTATCTGCGACTACGAAAGGCTAAAGCCTAACAGTAAGGACAGGAAGGGCGATCGCAGCCTCCAAAATTGCCCTCCGTTACCCCCACCACCCTAGTGATTTAGATAGGAGTGTTACAGGCTCACTGAATGGGCTATTGCGGCGTTGGAGCATCATTGCTCCAGTTGAGAGGCTCGAAGCTGTCCGCAAGCAGCATCGCGGTCTAACCCGCGAGATTGACGCACGCTGGCTGCAACTTTGTGGCGCTGTAGAATTTGCAGAAAGATCTGAAGCTGCTGAGGTGAAGGTCGCTGATAATCCACTTCGTTGATGGGGTTATAGGGAATCAAGTTGACGTGGGACTGGAATCCTCGCAAAAGCTGAGCCAGTTCCAACGCGTGTTCTGGCTTGTCATTAAACCCTGCGAGCACAATGTATTCAAACGTAACGCGCCGTCCAGTCTGCGCCACATATTGCCGACAGTCTGCCATCAGCGACTCTAGGCGGTAGTGCTTGGCACTGGGGACTAACTGTTCTCTGAGTCCCTGGTTAGAAGCATGAAGACTAACCGCCAGGGTCACCTGTAGGCTATAGTCTGCCAACTGCGAGATCCGGCCGGGTACCCCTACGGTGGAAACTGTGATGGAGCGCTGCCCAATGCCGATGTCTTCATTGAGCGATCGCACGGCCGCAAGCACATTCTCTATATTCAGCAGTGGCTCCCCCATGCCCATAAACACAATATTGCTGACCCGTTCTTGAAAGTCTTCTTGTACCGTCAGCACCTGATCCACAATTTCATGGCAGGCCAAATGGCGCACAAACCCACCTTTGCCCGTTGCACAAAAATCACAGGCCATTGCACAGCCGACCTGAGAAGACACGCACACCGTCAGCCGTCGATCAGAAGGAATGCCCACAGCCTCTATGATTTGTCCATCCGTGAGGCGCAGTAGGTACTTAACAGTGCCATCTTGTGCTTCAGAACGATAGTGCAGCGTGGAGCGACCGATGGGGATATGGACTGCGCTTTCTCGCCACTGTTTAGAAAAGACCGTCACCTCGCTTAAAGACCGAATACCTTTTTGATAAATCCACTGATGCAGCTGTTGCCCTCGATAGGCAGGCTGCTGCTGGGTCTGTACCCACTCTGTCAGTTGCCCTTTAGATGCGCCTAAGAGCGGCGGCAGTTGCATCAGTGGAGTACATTCGCTCAGCTCATGGGGTGCTTTGGCTGGCTTGGGTTGAGGGCGAGAAGGGGCAGCGGCTTTGGGCATGATGGGGAACCAGCAAGGACGGGTTCTATTTTATCTTGCTTCTACTGTCGTGCTAATGCAGTTTTCAGGCCGCTGTCAGATTTCGACGATGTAGGTGCAACTCTGCACGATTACTCCTATTACAGTCGCCATCACAGAAGCGGTTAAAACCCTTGCCGAGGCAGAACGATGATTTAATGTGTCACGGACTGAGGATAAATCTTTAGCCTTAAATGCCTTTAACGTTCCACTTCTCCCCAAACCCAAACCTCACCAAAATTTATTACTCGTCTGCTTGATCAACTTGTTAGCTTACTTGTACTAATCCAATAACCCTCGATCATGCCCCACTGCCGCCCTTGACCTTAATCGGAAACTTTTGAAGGGTCAGGTTAAAATCAGGAAATCTAGTATGGCGATTACGGCTCCCAAAACGTGCAAAGAGAATTCTGGAAGCCTTGTATTTAGAGATTCGCAAGTTTAAATCTGTACTATATTTAGGACGGAATCGCTTACTTGCTATAGGCCTCCCCCACCACTTTGCCGCGAAACACCACGTAGTTATAGATGTTGTAGAACAGCATGATCGGAATTAGAACCCCAATAAAGGTGAGCATAAACACCAGAGCACTCGGTGCCGCAGCCGCCTGATAGATAGTGATTTGGGTAGGAATAATGTACGGAAACACAATCAAACCTAGTCCAATAAAGGTGAGTAAGAAAATCAAAATCGTCCAGATAAACGGAGTGACTTCTTCCTCTTGATTGAGACTTTGCAGCAGCAGCCACACTAGCCCTAATCCCAATACCGGAATGAGAGCAAAGACGTACACTAACGGGGGGCTAAACAGCCGAGTGCGCGCTGCTTCATAAAAAACAGGCGTTGCAATGGTGATCAAAACTGCCCCAATTGAGGTGGTAACGGCAGCGAGTTTTGCGGTGCGGTAGTGCGTTTTTTGCAGTTCCCCTTCGGTTTTCAAAATTAGATAAGTAGAACCAATCAGGACATAGCCCTGAATGAGGGTAAGGGCGACTAAAAGAGATCGCCAGTCCAGCCAGTCCCAGGTGGAGCCAATGAAGTGACCAGCTTCATCTACCGCAATGCCTTCAATCACGCTGCCCAGCGCAAAGCCCTGTCCCAACGCTGCCATAAAGCTGCCCGCTCCGAAGGCAAAGTTCCAAACTGCCTTGCGATTGGAATGCTCTCGAAATTCAAAGGCCACTGCCCGAAAAATTAGCCCAAAAATCATCATGAAGATGGGAATGTACAGGGCGCTTAGGATGGTGCCGTAGGCCAGGGGGAATGCACCAAATAAAGCACCCCCCATCAACACCAGCCAGGTTTCATTAGCATCCCAAATGTTTCCTAAACTGGTCATCAGCATACTGCGGCGGTCTTCGTCAGAACTCGTCAGCGAAAGAATGCCAACCCCTAAATCAAAGCCATCGAGCATGACGTAGAGAAACAAAAACAATGCGAGAATCACAAACCAAACTTGAGGCAAAAAATAGCGTAAAGCTTCCATACGTTCGACCTACTGCTGTGCTTCTACGGGACGCTGATCGGGAACAAAGGTCGCGGGTTCGGTTTCCATGGCGGGTTGGTCATCGAGTCCAGGAATCGGTAGGTCAAGGTTTGGGCCGTGGCGGATAATGCGGCTCCCAAAGTACAGAGTCGCAACCAATAAGATAGAGTACACAATTGCAAATAGACTCAGAGACGTCAATACATTGCTGGCTGGCAGATGGGACGCAGCATCAGCGGTGCGGATTTGCCCATACATCGCCCAGGGTTGACGACCCACGCAGCGGACAATCCAGCCCGATTCAACAGCGATGTAGCCCAAGGGTGCTGCAAAAATCCAGGTGCGCAGAAGCCCCTTTTGTTGGGTAATTTTTTCTGGGGAGAGGTTTCCCATAACCCACTGCAATACGCTCCAGAGCATTAATCCAGCCAGAAAGAAGCCGATGCCGCTCATGATGCGGAAGGAATAGTAAATGAGTCCTACCATTCGAGGGCGATCGCCAGGTGCCCATTCTTTCAACCCCAGGACGGGTTCTCTTAGATTTTTCTGGAAGTTCAGTACATAGCCCAACCCGTTGGGAATCGTGACCTCAAAGGTGTTTTTTTGCTCAGTCTCATTGGGCAAGGCCAATAGGCTCCAGTCAGCAGGCTGTCCGGCGGGGCTGGTGTCCCACTTGGCTTCCATTGCCGCGAGTTTTGTGGGCTGGTATTGCGCCACCTGCTCGGCGCTGAGGTGTCCGATATAGATTTGCAGCGGGGTCACGGCGATCGCAGCTGCCAAAACAATCTTGAGTGACTGGCTAAAGAACGCCTGATGACGGTTGTTGAGGATATACCAGGCGCTAATGCCGCCAATTACAAATAAGGAGGTTTCCAGGGTGGCGAAAAACATATGGGACACGCTCTTGAGCATGAACGGATTCCCGATGGCCTGAAAGTAGTCACTGACAATAAACTTACCGTTGACCATCTCGCCCCCCGCTGGGGTTTGCAGCCAGGAATTGGCGACTAAAATCCAGAAGGTGGAGAGATTTGCACCAAAGGACACCATGATAGTGGCGAGATAGTGGATCACTGGATGCACCCGTCCCCAGCCAAAGAGCATAATGCCCAAAAATCCGGCTTCTAGCATGAAGGCCATTGCGCCTTCAAAGCCGAGAATGCTGCCAAAGAAGTCCCCCACGGCTTCGGAAAAGGGTGCCCAGTTGGTACCAAATTGAAACTCCATCGGCAAACCGGAGGCAACGCCAATGCCAAAGTTGAGGACATAGAGTTTTGACCAAAAGCGGGCATGACGGTAGTAATCTGGGTTACGGGTTTTTAGCCACAGCCCTTCCACAATGACCAAGTAGATTGACATGCCTGTGGTCAGAACAGGCCAGAGCATATGAAAAATAGCGGTCAGTGCAAACTGCATTCGAGACAGTGCAACGGTATTCGATAAAAAATCCATAAGTCCTCTATCAATGAATTAAGGTAACTACTTAGGATGAGAGATGAGGCTCTTCAGGATTCACCATGCTAGTTTGCTGAGCTTAAACGTGTTTTTAAGGCTTTCAGCCCTTTCATATAGTTCCAAAATGTTTTTCATAAACATTTGCATACGGAATCCTATAGAACTAGGGATGAGAGAGTCGGAATTTCCCGAAAATAAGCCAATGAGCGAATTCAAGAGATTGCGGTCTTTCTTGCGTAAGGTCGATCTCGTAGCCCCGAATGCGACAAAGCATCTCACCCCTGTCATCAGAGCGGAAGCACCCAGAAATTTTCTGCTTGAGTTTTACTATGCGTAGATCGCGTTCGGCTTGGTTGTTATCGAAGGGCACCTTAAAGTCATCCATAAAACCGAGCACGGCAGCTTGTTGAGGGCGTAGCCGCTCCAAAAGGTGGTGGGGAACAGAGCGCTTAGGACGCCCTCTTATTCTAAAGACATCCGCCAGAGGAATGGGTATCGGATTGGCCTTAAATCCTTGCTTTAAAATTGCGGCATGTTGCGCTTCAAAGGCATGATATTGCTCAGGCGCTGAGGCGGTCTGGACTTGGCACAAAATCGTTGTCAGCAGTAGAAGCTGATAAGCCCATCATTGCCCAGAGCGCTCTAGAATGAACTGCAATTCGCGCAAGTGGTGAGCTTTGTTTCTAGAATGGCAAAAGAAGGCGAGGAGGACATTAAGCAGCATGAAGAATAGAAAAAATAGCTGAGGAATCTTCAGTATTTGCGGGTACGGACTTCATTGCTAAATGCCTGCACCGCATCGGTCACGCTTTGTCGAAGATTGGCGTAAGAACGCGCAAATGTTGGCTGCCAGTCTGAGAGTCCGAGTAAATCGGCGGTAACTAAAATTTGTCCATCGCAGTCTGGTCCTGCACCAATGCCAATGGTGGGGATGGTGAGCTTTTGGGTAATGGCCGCAGCCAGTTCATCAGGGATATGCTCTAGCACGATCGCAAAGGCTCCGGCTGCTTCTAGGGCGATCGCCTCTTCTAAAATCCGTTCAGCGTTCTGCTCATCTTTCCCCTGTTTGCGATAGCCACCAAACTGATGGACAGACTGCGGCGTTAAGCCAATGTGCCCCATCACAGGGATGCCCCGCTGGGTCAAAAACTTTACCGTTTGCGCCATAGCAGGGTAGCCACCCTCTAACTTCACCGCCTGAGCACCCGTCTCTTTGAGAAAGCGTCCTGCGGTGTTAAACGCCTGCTGCACACTCTCTTGATAACTCAGAAACGGTAAGTCACACACCAACAAAGCTTTTGAAACACCGCGAGAAACCGCCTTGGCATGGTGCAGCATTTCTTCTAAGGTCAGCGGTAGCGTCGTTTCATAGCCTAACGCCACCATCGCCAAAGAATCACCGACCAAAATTACATCCACACCCGCCTGATCTAAGGTTTTGGCGAACAGGTAATCCCAAGCTGTAAGCGCCACGATAGGCCGTGCATCTTGCTTCCACTGCTTGAGTTGATGAATGGTAATAGCCATGGTGATTAAGCCAGCGAAAATACTTCAAGATCAACGCATCTCTCAGTTCAGCTTAACCTGCAAGTATTTTTAAAGAAAGCGGGCAACGCGATTCGAACGCGCGACATTCACCTTGGCAAGGTGACGCTCTACCACTGAGCTATGCCCGCACTGATTTGGTACTTAACTAGTATCTCGGAAGTAGAGGGGCTTGTCAACCGATGGCCCTATGATTTTTGTGATTTAGTCAAAGCAGCCAGCTCAAACGATTGCGTCCAAAGAGTGAGCATCATACAATAGAGCCTGCCCAAAAGAGCCTGCGCGATGACCTATTGCCTTGCAATTCTGACCCAGGCTGGCCTAGTAATGGCAGCCGACTCCCGCACCAATGCGGGGGTAGACCACGTGTCTATTTCACAAAAGCTGTTTGACTTTTCGGTGCCTGGAGAACGCGTCATTTTGATGAGTACCGCTGGGAACCTGTCCATGACGCAAAACATTCTAACGCTGGTGGCGCAGGATATAAAGCAAGGGGCGGCAGACAATATCAATACCCTTCCCACGCTTTACAAGGTTGCGCAATACATTGGCAACCTAACCCGTCAGGTGCTGGATGAACATCGCGTCTGGCTTAAAAAAGACGGCATTGACGCCGGATGCACGTTTTTAATTGGCGGACAGGTTAAGGGTGAGGCACCTGAACTGTATATGGTCTATAGCCAAGGCAACTTCCTGCGCGCCACCAAAGAAACGCCCTATCTTCAAGTGGGTGAAATTAAGTACGGCAAGCCGATTTTAGACCGAGTAATTCAGTACCATACGACTGGCTTAGAAGAAGCGGCAAAGTGTGCGCTGCTTTCCTTAGACTCCACCATGAAGTCTAATATTTCGGTGGGGCCACCCATCAATATTGTGATGTACGAAGCGGATTCTCTCAAAATTCAGTATCGCCGTAAGCTGCTCAAGGGCGATCCGTATCTGGAGAGCATTCGTAAGTCTTGGGAGCAGTCTGTGAAAGAAGCCTTCAAAAGTTTGCCGATGCTATATTGGCAAGCGCCCAGCGAAAACCCATCGGAAGATGAAAATTGGCTGTCGCTGAAAAATGTTTACAACATTTAGGTCTAAATTTCGGCAGTGTCTGAGTCGGCATTGGTGATCGCTGTTTCTAGTGCCTCAAAGGTTTGAATGCGATCGCAGCATTCCTGAAGAATTTGTGTAATCCAGCCCTGGTTTTCACCGTTGCCAATCAGGTGAATGAGCGGCTCGTCGGCATCGGGCAGCACCAAAATCCAGTGGTCAGGGAGTGAGGCGTGCTTAATTTTTACCCCGTCAATTAGCTCAATCTGCTCTATGGGGTAGGTTTCGACCAGATGTCGCATCAGCGCCCCTTTTTGGTTCCAGGGACAGCGTACTGCAAGAGTCTGATAATGAATGTTTGGCAGCCCCGCCATGAGTTCTTGGAGGGGTTGCGAGTAGCGCGTGAGGGTTTCAATGAGCTTGGCGATCGCAAACATGGCATCAAACCCTGGGTGAAGCTGCGAAAAAATAAACCCTGTTTCGGCACTGCCACCTAAAACAACCCCTAAGGTTTTGCGGCAGGTTTCCATTAATGCCGTAGCGTTTCGTTTTGTCCGTATCACTTGGGCACCGTAGCGACGCGCAATCTCGTCTACGGCGCTCGAAACATGGGCTGGCACCACCACAATTGAGTGCGGATTAACGCGTAGGCTCATTTCTACCATGAGCGCCGTTAGCGATTCTGCCTGAATCGCATTGCCTGCTTCATCTACCAAAATAAAGCGCTCTCCATTGGCAGTGACCTGTACCCCAAGGTTGGCCTTGAGCGCCTTGACCACTGCGCCAAGCTGAACCAGCAGTTCTTCTCGTTCATCTAGGGTGGGAATGCTCTGGCGCAAACTGGCGTTTAGCACCACCACGTCGCAGCCAAACTTCCCGAGTAGATGCGGTAGTACAGCACCCGACACAGCATAGACGTAATCCACTACTACCTTGAATGGCTTGGGGTTGCTGTGGGTAATGTTGAGCAGTTTCTCAAAATTTGAGGCATAGGCGTTTAGGCTTTGACTGGGGTAGGTAATGTCTCCAATATCAGAAACCGCTGCCCGTCGAAAGTCTTCTTTGAAAAATGCCCCTTCGATTTTTTTCTCTCTCGCTTTCGATAAATTGATCCCCTGATCGTCAAAAAACTCAATCAGAACGAAATCAAAACGTTCAGGATGGATCCGAGCATGGATGCCGCCACTGACACCTAGGGTACGAGCGGCACAGCGGGAGATGGGGAGAGCGATCGCCCCCAAGTTCTGCACCTGAATGCCCACTGACATCAACCCTGAAACCAGCGATCGCGACACCATTCGGGACATACTGCGCTGGTCGCGAGACACCATCACCTGAGATCCGGCGCTCAGGGTAGAGCCGTAAGCAGCTCCTAACCGCACGGCAAATTCTGCGGTGATGTCTACGTTAGCCAGACCAGACACTCCTCTTTGCCCAAATAGGTGACGCTGAGCCGTTGTCCCCCACACCAAATTAATATTGAGCGTTGCGCCGGCCTCAATCCGTTTACTGGGCCAAACCCTCACCCCAGCGCTAACCTGCGCTTCTTCGCCAACCATAGAGCGCGCACCGATAATGGCTCCATCCTGCACCCGCGCCCGTCGATCGATCCTTACGCCTCGCGCGGTGACGCAGGCTCGTAGCTGCGCCTCTTCGCCAATGATGGAGCCGCCCCAGATAATAGCGCGCGCTAAGTCGGCTTTTGCCCCGACGATGACGTTATCGCCCAACACCGTCCCCGCTGAAAGGATCGCGCGTGCGCCAATACGACAGTTTGTGCCCACCAAAACAGGCGGAGAAATTTGTGCTTCAGCATCAATGAGCGTATTTTCCCCAATCCAAAGGCGATGCTGAGGTTGAGGATAGTTGATATTGAGAGAAATCTTTCCGTAAAGAGCATCGTATTGCGCTTCGCGGTAGTGGTCGAGGCTGCCAATATCTCGCCAGTAGCCTTCAGCAACATAGCCATACATCGGATAGCCCTGTGCCAGCAGCAGCGGAAATAAGTCTATAGAAAAATCTGCCGAGGTCTGGGCAGACAGATAGCTCAGTACGTCTGGCTCCAGAATGTAGATTCCAGTATTGACGGTATCTGAAAAAATTTCGCTGGAGGCAGGCTTCTCTAAAAATCGCTGAATGCGTCCGTCGCTAGCCGTTATGACGACCCCAAATTCTGTTGGGTTGGGCACCCGTGTTAGCACAAGAGTGGCTTTGGATTGGCGCTGATGGTGAAAGGCGATCGCCGCACTCAGGTCAAAGTCAGTGAGGCTATCGGCGCTAATGACCAAAAACGTATCGTTGAGCAGTGGCGCAACGTTTTTGACACACCCTGCCGTACCAAGCGCTAGATCTTCTTCAACGGCGTAGGTGATTTTGACGCCAAAGTCAGACCCATCCTGAAAGTAGTCCCGAAAGACGTCCGGCAGGTAAAAAAGTGTGGCAATTATATCTATGATGGCGTGACGCTTCAGCAGATGGATGATGTGTTCTGCAATGGGCCGATTGAGGATAGGCACCATGGGCTTCGGCAAATCACAGGTGAGCGGCCTGAGGCGTGTGCCTTCGCCGCCTGCCATTAGCACTGCTCTCATAAAACCCTCCGCGATTGCCCAGATGGTTCAACAGAAATAGGGGAGGAATAATGGAGGGTAGGTTTTGTTGTTGCCTTTTGGTTAGAGCCAATCGGGTTTGGCTAAACCTACCCCTACGAGGATGTGGACGAGTTTAGCTGGGTTGATACGCAGCAGATTTCTGGACGGTCATTGCTTCTAGCAAGCTACGCACTACCGCAATCATGGCAACTTCGCTGTTGAGCTGATTGACCGCAGAGCCAACCCCGATGCCGCTGGCTCCCGCTGCGATCGCCATTGGTGCGGTTACGTCAGACAACCCAGAGGCGCACAGTACCGGAACAGACACAGCGCGCGCAATTTCATAGGCGGCAGCCAGGGTAGGTGCTGCCTTTTCAATTAGCCCAAGCACGCCAGGATGGGTCGGCTGGCTGCTGGTGCCGCCTTCGGTCTGAATCATGTCGGCACCCGCTTCTACCAGGTCGATTGCAAGCTGAACCTGCTGATCGAGTTCTAGGGTGTGAGGCACGGTCACTGAGAGCGCGATTTCAGGGAGCAAAGCACGAGTCTGGCGCGTGAGTTCTAAAACTTCGGCGGCGCTAAAGACGCGGCCTTGGCTATAAAAGCTGTCAAAGTTGCCAATTTCAATCAGGTCTGCACCTGCTGCTACTGCCGTCACAAAAAGCTGAGGGTCAACTGCCGAGACGCAAATGGGGAGCGTGGTATTGGCTTTGGCGATCGCCACGAGTTTAGGGTCTGCTGCAATGTCTACAAATGTTGCACCCCCACGATCAGCAGCGCGCACGACAGACGCGACTCGCTCTGCATCGAAGTTATGGAGTCCGCTAATAATTTTGAGGGCGCAGCGATTTGTAAATGCTGACTGTAGGCTCGGATGCATCATAGTTTAAGTTTTCCTAAGAATTGAAGGTTTAGGGGGTGGCGGTAAAGCCTCAAAACAATGGGCTACACGCCACGCCTGCAATACTCCTCATGGTACTTCAACCAGCCCGATGACCCAAGCCTGCATCCTTGCCAAGGAGAGTCTGAACACGACATTCTGAGAGAGTTCGTTGTCCTCTTCTCTTAAATCTTTCTTATGAGTGAAGCGTCAGAGACTATTTTTAGCAAAATCATTCGCCGCGAGATTCCTGCCAATATTGTCTATGAGGATGATCTGGCGATCGCATTCCGTGACGTCAATGCTCAAGCGCCTGTCCATATATTGGTGATTCCCAAGAAACCGATTCCTAAACTAGCCGACGCACAACCAGAAGATCAGGCACTACTGGGTCACTTATTGCTGGTGGTTCAGCGCGTTGCCGCCCAAGAAGGTCTTACCCAAGGCTACCGAACCGTCATTAATACGGGCGAGGATGGAGGCCAAACGGTTTACCATCTTCACTTACACATCTTGGGCGGACGATTCATGGCGTGGCCTCCTGGATAGGAAAAGGGTGGAAAACCGATCAAATCTTAAGGAAATCTAAAAAGATTAACAATCTGTAACAAAGATGTTATTGTTTGTTCAGGAAAGAGAAATTTCTTTCTCCTCCATACATAAATCTCATACCCTTACCGCACTTATAAAACTATGACAACAGTATTGCAAAGACGCGAAAGCGCCAGCGCATGGGAAAAGTTTTGTAGCTGGATCACCAGCACCGACAACCGTTTATACATCGGTTGGTTCGGCGTGTTGATGATTCCCACCCTAGCTGCTGCCACCATCTGCTTCATCATCGCCTTCATCGCAGCACCTCCTGTCGACATCGACGGTATCCGTGAGCCAGTCGCCGGCTCCTTGATGTACGGAAACAACATCATCTCTGGCGCAGTTGTCCCATCTTCTAACGCCATTGGCCTTCATTTCTACCCCATCTGGGAAGCCGCATCCTTAGACGAGTGGCTCTACAAC
>JANPLU010000081.1:0-33662 GCA_031422435.1 Acaryochloridaceae cyanobacterium VAR_48_metabat_390 | reverse complement strand
TGAAAGTATGGGAAGCGTTGCTGGCAATCCGTCGCCTACATGGGTCTCATTCTCCAGCGCCGCCGATAAGCAAGGCGCTGGAGCGTTTCTAGAGCCAGCAATTGATTCTGGTGCAGCTTTCTATTTCACCATTGCCACTACCGCAGCCTACGCTCTAGAGCCTGCGCCTGAACGGGCACCGCAGATCGAAGTTGATCCAGAATCTAGATTGAGTGGAACGCAAAAAACGCCTGTGCTGCTCGTTGAGGATAACCCCGTCAATCAAACGGTGGCTCAGTTTATGCTCAAGCAGCTTGGCTATGAGTTCAAAATTGCCAATAATGGCGCTGAGGCGATCGAAGCGCTACGCGAGACAGCGTATGCCCTGGTCTTGATGGATATTGAGATGCCGATAATGGACGGAATTTCTGCCGCTCAGGCTATTCGCATAGAATGGCAGACCCCAAATTACCCCTATATTATTGCCCTCACGGCCTATGCAATGGCAGGAGATCGGGAGCGATGTATCAATGCAGGAATGCAGGACTACATCACGAAGCCACTCCGAATGCAAGATTTGCAAACGGCACTTCAACGGGGTGAAAACTCTTTATTCTTAGAACAGGATCTTTTGCCGCGTAACCGACCTAATCTTCCTCAAGAAAATCCCATGATTCTGGATCAATCTATTCTGGACGGATTTTTGCAGATGGCTGGACCTGAGGTAGCCGCAGCGCTACTGCATGAGCTGCTAGAAGCCTATGCAGAAGACGTACCGCAGCGGCTGGTAGCGATTGAGAGGGCGATCGCCCAATCCGATCCTGAAGCACTCCGGCAGGCTGCTCACGCCTTGCGCTCCGGCAGCATTAATTTAGGTGCTGTCCAGGTTGGGCAACTGTGTCGAGAGCTAGAGCAAATGGGTAAATCGGGTAGTACCACAGGGGCACAAGCACTCTACCAGCAGCTACCCCTTGCCGTAGGACAAACCATTGGTGCCCTCAAAAGCACCTACCAGAATCTTCAGCTCGCTGCGGTCTAGTGGCTGGGCAGCGTTGGAATAAATTTTAGAACCAGGAATTTCCATGCGGATTGCCATTGTAGGCTGTGGATTTGTCGCCGATTACTACATCAGTACCCTGCGCGACTACTCTCAGTTAACGGTCGTGGGGGTGATGGATCGCAACGTTGAACGGGCTGAGCATTTTGGCAAGTATCATAACCTGCCCGTTTATCCCACGCTCACAGCGCTTTTAGAAGACCCCAGTATTGAGCTAGTCCTCAACCTCACTAATCCTCGCAGCCACTTTGAAGTCTCTAAGGCTTGCCTAATGGCTGACAAACACGTCTATTCTGAAAAACCCCTCGCCATGCATTTCGAGGATGCTCAGCACCTTTTTACCCTTGCCCAAAACAGAGGGCGGTACCTCTCCTGTGCGCCCTGCAATCTGCTTAGCGAAACAGCTCAGACGCTCTGGAAGGCGCTTAGAGAGCAGGTAGTTGGCACCGTTCGGGTCGTCTATGCCGAGATGGATGACGGACTGCTCCACACCATGCCCTACCGCCAGTGGTGCAGCAGTTCTGGTGTACCATGGCCTGCTAAAGATGAGTTTGAGGTGGGCTGCACCATTGAACACGCGGCCTATTACGTGACTTGGCTCACCGCCTTTTTTGGTCCTGTTACGTCTTTGACGGCCTTTGCCTCTTGTCAAGTACCGGATAAGCAAGTTGACGTGCCTCTAGATCCTGCACACACCCCAGACTTTTCCGTGGCCTGTCTGCAATTTGCTTCAGGCGTGGTGGCTCGTCTCACGTGCAGCATTGTGGCTCCCCATGACCACAGGCTGCAAATCATTGGAGATAAAGGCATTCTTTCGACCCGCGACTGCTGGTTTTATCGTGCGCCTGTGTTTGTGCGGCGATCGCTCACGCTCCGTCGCAAGACCTTCATGAGTCCGCTGTCTCAGAAGTATCCCTTAGTGCGATCGCATCAGCAAAGGAAAAAAACTAAAAAAGGCCAGCAGATGGACTATGCCCGTGGCGTGGTAGAGCTGGTCGAGGCGATTGAGGCTCAGCGCCCCAGCCGCCTTTCTGCTGAATTTTCGCTGCACGTTAATGAAGTGGTGCTTGCCATTCAAAACGCCACTTCTGGGGTGTGTTACCAACCCACAACCACCTTTGCTCCCATCGCTCCAATGCCGTGGGCGGTAAGCTAATTTTATGAAACTACTAATTACAGGGGCATCAGGGTTTATTGGGCGTTATGTGGTTGCAGCGGCGCTTCGCAAAGGCTACGCAGTTCGGGCGCTGGTACGCTCTCCAAAACAGGTACTGCTTTGGCCTAACCACCCTCAGCTCGAAGTCGTCTGCTACGGCGACTTGCAGGATGCAGCAAACCTCCCAGCCGCCCTTGACGGCATGGATACCGTGGTGCATTTAGCCGCTGTGCTATCCGGCACCTTTGAGGCGCAAAAACAGGGCACCATTTTGGCGACTCGCGCGTTATTGCAAGCGCTCAAAGCGTCTGACGTTGGGCATCTCATCGCCATCAGCACGTTTTCTGTGTATGACTATTTGGCCTTAAGTCAGGGCACTATTCTCTCTGAAAGTATGCCCCTCGAAGCCCACCCTGACCAACGGGACGGCTATACCCAAACCAAGCTGGCACAAGAGGTTCTGGTGCGGCAGTTTGCCACGGAGACTTCAAAACTGCTCACTATTCTGCGTCCTGGTATTGTCTACGGCAAAGACCATCTCTGGAATGCTTCGCTGGGCGTGAACATAAAGGGTCGGCTGTGGGTGGGCGTGGGCGATCGCGCCACCCTACCCCTGCTCTACGTCGAAAACTGTGCCGATGCCATTATGCAGGCTGTGCTGTACCCACCCAAAAGCCGCCACACCATTAACCTCACAGATGACGACCTGCCCACCCAAGAAGCCTATCGAGATGCGCTCCATCAAGTCTTGCCACACCTGCCTCCTAGCGTCACATTACCCTGGGCTGTGATGAACCAAATTTCAGGCTGGGCGGCAAAAATTCCAGGAATTTCCCCTGCAAAGCTCCCTGGGCTGTTGGTACCTGCCAGGGTTCATGCTCGTTTTAAGCCCTTAACCTACAGCAACACTCGCGCTAAGCAATACCTAGACTGGACTCCCCAGTTTTCTCTGTCAGAAGCCCTAGAACGCTCAGTCAGCGAGAGCAATTTCTGGGAGGTGCAGCCCTAATGCGGATTGCCTACCTCACAGGGGAATATCCTAGAGCCACGGATACCTTCATTCAGCGGGAAGTAGCGGGGCTGCGTGCGCTTGGGGTCGAAGTGCATACGTTTTCGGTTCGTCCTACAGGTGCCGAACATATCGTGGGGCCAGAACAGCAGGCCGAACGCGATCGCACCGCCACACTCCTCCCCCCTCATCTGCCCCATCTCCTTCAAGCCCACCTTTCTCTACTGTTTCGCGCTCCTCGTCGCTATGCTCAGGGGATACGGCTAGCTTGGATGGGGCGATCGCCAGGCTTCAAAGCGCTTCTCTACCAGCTCATTTACTTCATCGAGGCAGGCACCCTAGCCCACGCACTCCAACAGCGCAAAATTCAGCATCTCCATAACCATCTCGCCGACTCAAGCTGTACCGTCGCCATGCTTGCCGCTACCCTTGCAGGCATCCGCTTTAGCTTTACCCTTCACGGCCCCGCCATCTTTTTTGAACCCTACCGCTGGCGACTAGACCTTAAGGTGCGGCAGGCGCTGTTTGTAAGCTGCATTAGCTATTACTGCCGCTCTCAGCTCATGCTGTTTTGTCCGTCTGACCAGTGGCCTAAGCTTCATATTGTCCACTGCGGCGTTGACCTTCAGCAATTTACTGCCGTTATTCATCAGCCCAATGGTAAACGGCTGCTCTATACAGGTCGTCTTGCTGCCGCCAAAGGTTTACCCATTCTGTTTCAGGCACTGGCTCAGGTTGTGCCTCACCATCCCGACCTGGTTTTAACCCTTGTAGGGGATGGCTCCGATCGCCAAGCGTTAGAAACCCTAGCCGCAGCCCTAAAGCTCACTCCTTACCTTCGGTTTGTGGGATATCAGTCTCAGAATGCAGTCTGTCAGTACCTACACAACAGCGATATTTTTGTCTTGCCCAGCTTCTCCGAAGGGCTACCCGTTGCGCTGATGGAAGCCCTTGCGGCAGGGGTACCTGTAATCACGACTCCTATTGCTGGGGTTAGCGAGCTGGTGGAGCAGGGCATCAATGGATATCTTGTGCCACCAGGAGCTGTGGAGCCGCTGGCGCAAAGGATTGATGAGTTATTAGAAGATGCATCGCTTCGACAACAACTGGGACAGGCTGGACATCTCAAAGTGGCACAGAATTTTAATCTAGCCATCGAAATTCCGAAACTTAAGCAAATCATGAGTTCTGCATTGATGAGTGAATTAAAGAGTGCAATGCTGCCTGATTTGTGAACCCTTGTGGCACAAACCATGACTCAGTGAAGGTCATAAACACCGCTCACGAAATAATCAATTGCCCCTATGTAAGGTCATTTTGCTTTTCTTTTATGGTGAAACGATGATAAACCTGAACGTGTTTTGTCTACCGCACAAGAAAGGTTACGGTGCGATGCATGATGAAGACCGAACTGTAGCTTGAGAGTTTGATGGATAAGAGGCAGGGCGCATTGCCAAAGGCTGGGATGGCGTGGGGGACTGCGAGATTTGGAAAAGGCTTCAGATCAAAAAAGTTAGAGTTTCTCAGTTTTTGTATTGGGCTTTGTGAAAAATCGAGTTTAATTCTGTTGAATTTGCTAAGATTTTATACACTATCTTTTGTGAATTAACTCTGATATAAAAAGTGTGAGCCGTTGGGTGCGTAATCTTTTTGATGGCCTGAAAGAAGTCTGGAAATACATCCAGGATAAGCCAGATGTTGTGCAGGCCATTGGTGCAATTGCCGCACTTCTGTTCACGATTACTGGGGTAGCTTGGACTTTTGTGAAGTGGGGCTTACCACGAGTTTTGCGGTGGCAACAGTGCCCTACGCCTTCCAAAAGTTTGGCGGATGCGTTTCCGTTTGAGGTGATTATGCCTTATGGAGAAAGGCAAGATGTGTTGAAGCGTCTGCTGGGGTCTTTGCAAGCGAATGATGATGCTTTAGCGGATTTTAATATTGCCTATGTTTCTCGAGATCGGCGGCGGAATGTCTCTCAGGAATTGGAATCTAGCCTAAGGACGAAGAAAGGTCTGTTAATTCTGGGGCGTACGGGGTTGGGTAAGACCCGTGAGGCGGCTGAACTTGCCCAACGCCTCAATCAGGAAGGTTGGACGATTTTGAGGCTGAAGGATGGGAAATGGTTGGATGTACCCGTTATGTTCCCGGAGGGGCACATGGAGCAACGGCGCAAACTACTGTTTTTTCTGGATGATTTAAACCGACCGATGTATAGTAGTCGGCAACGAGAAGGGGTGTCGCGGAACGGGATTTCGGATGAAATTTTGAAGGAGCCGCTTCAGGAACGGCTTCAGCGCACTCTGGCGTTTTATGAGCGGGAGTGCCGTGAGGTTTGGGTGGTTGCAACGGCAAGGAATGAATTGGTGCCAGAGCGAGAAGGGGAACCCTCTGAGCGGGATAAGTTGGAGCTGACAAAGTACCTCAGGTTTTGGAGACGGTTTGAGCAGTATGTATTGCCAGAATCTCAGTGGCAGGCATTTGTGACGGTTCTGAAGGAGGGGGTGAAGGATGGAAGCATTAAGGCTGATTCTAGGGATTTTGACGAAATTGCCCGAAGGAATGACGGGACGTTTAGAAATATTGTTGAAAACCTGATTCAGGCGAAAACACGCCAAGAGCAGCTATCTATCCAAACCTTTAGACCTACCTTGTTGGGCAGTTGGAAGGAGCGCTATGACTTAGCCGTTAGGCAGTATCCGGTGACTAAATCGCTCTATGATGCGGTGGATTTACTGCGTCAGGTGGATGTTGAACTCCAGCCTGTATTGGTGCAAAAGACAGCACTGTTGTTAAGAAAAGGGCATTGGTGGCAGGCTTGGGAGACCCGTCGGGGGTTTAGGCGGCTGGTTGCAATGGAAACTCGGCTGTTAGACCCGCCAGATGGGTTAATTGAAGCGAAAGAGTATCGGGTTGAAGCCGGTGAGTATTTGTCAAAGCTTTCAAAGCTACTGTTACAAGAGGCAAAGCGACAACCCTTGGTAATGGTGAAACCCCTAAGTGGGTTTGCGTTTTCTACTTATCGGCTGAGCTGTTATAGAGAAGCCTTACCTTGCCTCACTCGGCTCTTGGGTATTCTAGAACCGAGTTTGGGATTACGGAATGAGTCAGCTCAACGGTCTGAGCTGGCTCAGATTTTCTGGATGCGGGGAAACTGCTTTTCTTATCTGGGGGAGGACAATAAGCTGGGGAACTACCAAGATTTAGCACAGAAAAATTTTGAAAATGCGATCACCAGCTATGATAAAGCCGTCGAAATTAAGCCGGATTACTACGAAGCCTGGTATAACCGTGGGGGTGCACTGAGCGAATTAGACCAGCTTGAAAATGCGATCACCAGCTATGATAAAGCCGTCGAAATTAAGCCGAATTTTCACGAAGCTTGGTATAACCGTGGGAATGCACTGAGCGGATTAGACCAGCTTGAAAATGCGATCACCAGCTATGATAGAGCCATCGAAATTAAGCTCGATAAATACGAAGCCTACTGTAGTCGTGGGAATGCGCTGTTTAAATTAGACCAGCTTGAAAATGCGATCATCAGCTATGATAAAGCCATCGAAATTAAGCCTGCTGACTCTAATGCCTTCTATAACAAAGCCTGTTGCTTTGCTGTGCAAGCGAATCTAAAGTCTGCTCTAGAAAATCTAAGGAAGGCTCTAGACCTTAGCCCTGATGAGTACCAAGAACTGGCAAAAACTGATACAGATTTTGACTCCATTCGTAATGAACTCAGCTTTCAGGCATTGCTCAATCCGCAATAAAGGGGGAGAGAGGCTGCAGTATTCTTGAAGGTAACAATACCGTATGTTTTGTTCAATAGTGCCTGAGACTGACCGTTGGGGACATCTTCTATGACGATCGGTTTCCATCCATTCGCTTTCTCAAGCTAAAGACAAGGCTTAACCCAGCCCCATCTCCTTGCTGTGGATAACCCGACGTAGGCGATCACGAACAGTAAAAGACTCTCCAAAACCGCAAACAAGACCAGTGGCATCGCCGAAACGGTCAAATCAGCTCCATTAATGGGAGACAGCCCACGGACTAACCCAAAAGCCAGCACTACCCCTGAAGATAGATGAGGATTCTCATCTTTGCGGATGGCGTAGCGGCAGGTCACGCCAAACAGAAAGCCAGAAAACGCGGCGATCGCCACACCCACCCAATAGCCCATATCCAAGGCACCTGCGGCTAAGCCGTTCACGCTAGAAAAGCTCTGAACCAGTTGGATAGTGCCCTCTGCTGCTGCGGCCATCCCGCCAGCAATCACTCCCGCCTTAAGAGATTCTATGCGCTCTGCAACTGTTGTCATGCTGTCTCTAAGGTGTCTCAGATTCGCTGATGGGCTTAAACCAGGCTTTGCGAATGGCCTTAACCCCGATCGGGACAAGGAACCAAGCGGCGATCGCCCCCAGCACCACCACGCTAAACTGGCTCACCCATTTAATGAGCTGCGTCAAGTCCACCCACTGACCCGCAAAATAAGCCCCGCTTACCATCACCGAAGACCACAGCACCGCACCCAAAACGTTGTAGAGCATAAATTGTGCAAAGGGCATTTCCACAATGCCAGCCAACGGCCCTGCAAAAATTCGTAGCAGGGTAATAAAGCGTCCAAAGAAAACCGCTCTTGCGGCGTTTAGACTAAACCGTTGCTTAATGTCAAGCAGCTTCTGCTCATCCATCCGAAACCAGCGGCTGACCCGCAATACCAAAGGCCAGCCGCCGTACACGCCTACCCAATAGCCAAAAGTATTGCCGACAACGCCGCCAAAAATGACGCAGGCCAAAACTTGCCAAAAGCCTAAGTCTCCCCGACCTGCCAAAAAGCCGCCAACCAAGACGATCGACTCTCCAGGCAGAGGAATGCCTAGATTTTCGAGCATGATCCCAAACAGAACCGCCCAGTATCCGTAGGTTCGGGCAAATTCTTCTAACTGTTCGAGGGGGATCAACTCCAAGGACATTTTGGCTTGCCTTTAAGTAATGTTACACATCTCAATATTGACTCGAAAATTGAAGGTCTGTCAATTTAAACCCTGTTTAAGCCCTAGTTTTAAGGCGAAAACCGAGTTCAAAACGACAGACTTATCAGCAATGTACCTTTTTTAGATTACCCAATACACTTGAGGCCAAGACAAAAACCGTCATTACGCATGGAGGAGCCGATAAACCGCACAGAGTCGGCTGGGGCTGAATACCTTTGCCTTAAACATAAAGTTAGGCGGCACATTCACAATAGCGTGATCGGTAGATTCAAAATATGGCTCAAACTCTAACGGCATTCCTTTGGGGGTACTGGCACTATAGGGCACAGGCTGAAAAAGCAGTTCAGTAAACTCAACGTTTTTGCACTGAAGCTGCGCTGTGAGCTGCCCTAAAAATACTTTACCCCGCAAAAGTTCAAACAGGGCAGCCTTCGCTTCAGGGCTAAGGGTAAAGCGAGTGTCAAAGTTCTCAACAATTCGGATTTGTGCCACGGGTCATCAAAACAGTAAAAAACGGCTCAAATTGCCACGGCATTACTCCACAGAATCACCTAACTGTGGTGTGCTACTACCTTTCAGTATGGGCGATCGCGGTCTAAATGTCACACCTTGAAACCCTTCGGCACGTGACCTTTCCTTAAGCCTAAAACCTTAGAACGGCGGTTATCTCAGCAAAAATACGGTGTTCAAATGAAAATAAGTTACATATCTTAATAGAGAAGCCACGCTGCCGCATAGCTGCTTCCGCGCTCCATTGGGTCTAAGTCACAGCAGCAAAGCAAGCAAAATAAAGGAAGCCATGAATTTAGTTCTTCAGTCCCACGAGCCAGCCATGAAACGCAAGCTGTTCTTGACTAAGGAAGACTATCAAACCTGCCATATTCAGATCGGCGATACCCAAGAGCGACTGGCGGCGATCGCCTTTGGTTCTCAGCTCTACAGCTTTTTTAAGACTGTCTCAGATCGCAATAAAGCCTTAGATATCGTAGGCAGACTTTATGACAATGGCAATGATGGTGTTATTACCCAAACTCCTAAAGCGTATGCCATCTGGACTTTAGAGCCAGACGCATCACGTCTCAACTAAGAGCTGAGAGCAAGGTTCCTTTGGGTTTCAAACGTGCGTATTTTTCAGACAAATTCTCACAAAATCTGAAAATTGAGGCTTGTTCTGGTAAACACAGCACCACATTCACGCCTAGAGACAAACCTTAGTTTAGGATAGGGAGGAAATTGTGCGTAAAATCTAGCGCGTAATCTAGGTCAGGTAGGTATGAGTTTAAATGTAGTTAGCTTAGTCGGTCGCGTTGGGACAGAACCCGACGTGCGCTATTTTGAATCTGGCAGCGTAGTTTGTAAGTTAACGCTCGCAGTAGATCGCCGCACTCGCAACAATGATCAGCCTGACTGGTTTAATTTGGAGCTATGGGGCAAAAATGCCGAAGTTGCCGCCCAGTACGTGCGCAAAGGCAGCCTAGTAGGCATTACGGGTTCCCTCAAGTTTGACCACTGGAAAGATCGCAGCACGGGAATGGATCGCAATCAGCCCGTGGTGCGTGTTGATCGCCTCGATTTGCTGGGATCTAAGCGAGACAATGAGGCCGGAGCTGCAAACGCACCGAGCAACATGGGCGAGTTTTAAACTATTTCTAGACCCAAGTTACTGCGTGTAGGGGCACATACCTTGCGCCCCTCAAAATATTTGGGCGTTTTAAATAAACCTAATAGCTAATTTGAAGCGTAACGGAAGCCTGGACTGACTGCTCTCCAGCCTCAACGGGAGTGGAGGCTTCATCTGCACTTTTAGCCATTGACAGCGCCATAGGGTAGGGTCTGGGCGCTGGCGTATTCGCTCCATTAACCTGAATACTGACAATGTCTTTAGGTGCAAAGCCGAGTACGCTTAGTACTGTCTTGGCCTGTTCTTGAGCATCTTGGGTTGCTTTGCGAAGGGCTACTTTTTGGGCATCGGCGATCGCCTGATCTGTCGCTGCAAAAGAAACGCTGTCAATCTTGCTGGCTCCTGCTTTAACCGCATCATCCATAATCACGCCAGCTTGTCCGGTCGGGACGCGAAAGCTGACGGTGTTGCTGGCCTGGTAGCCCGTCAGGGTTTGTTTGCCGTTGTCGTAGTTGTATTGTGGGTTGAGGTTAATGCCCGTGGTTTGCAGCTTATCGACGCTACGAGACTTGAGCAAGGCTACTACTGCACTAGATCGTCTGGCAACTTCTTGCTGCACCTGCTGGGCAGTTTTGCCCTGAGCCTCAACACCAAGCTGAACTAGAGCCAAGGTTGACGGAATTTTTTCGATGCCTTGACCTGTGACGGTGAGTGTACGCAGCATTCGTTCCTGAGTAGGCTGAGGGAGACGCGATTGCGCTAGGACGGGCAAGGCGGTCATGCTAATCCCTGTGGTTCCTAGGGTGCAGAAAGTGGCGATCGCCGCAATTGACCACCGTTTCCACAGGAGCGCTTTTGGAGCTGGGGCTACAGAATTCAGCGATTTGTCTTTCATGGTTCAGTAATTTTAAGACTTTAGTGTTCTTTAGAACATCGCACAAACCTAGCGACTGCATTTGCAAAGTTACCGAAATGGAAACCATTTGCCCCTAAAAACCGGAGGTTATCTAAAAGTTCCCCACTTTGGAGTAGCAAAGACCGCTCCAACGAGGTCGTAAAATGGTGGATACAATGGTGACATCTTTCATACGGCGTTCTCGTTACGGCGTTGGTTTAAGATTTAATCGTTTTTTATCATTAAACGCTCGTTGCTTCAAAAGCCATACACTGTCTGAATGCATAAGGGCAGACCCATGAATCGATCCAGCTATTTTCAGTGGTGGCACCAGCTCACGGTTCCCGCGAGGCTTCTGATGATAGGGTTATCAGCGCCTATCCTAGTGCTGAACTTCTGGGCGGTGGCGTCCATTTCAAAGTTTTTTGGCGCACTCATCGGTATCATCATCGTCGCTTCACTGCTGGCCTTTTTGCTGAACTACCCAGTGAGCTGGTGCGTAGACCGCAACCTTAAGCGCGAACCGGCTTCTATCATTATCTTTTTGCTGGCGCTTTCAGTGCTGTTGGGGCTAGGCATCACGCTGTTTCCCCTCGCCTATGCTCAGGTGCAGCAGTTAGCGGTACGCCTGCCGGACTGGATTGAGTCTGGTCGTCAGCAGCTCATTGTGCTGGGCATGGAAGCCGAAGAGCGCGGCATTCATCTCAACCTAGACGGCATGACCGCGCAGTTTGTAGATCGACTTCAGGGGCAAATTCAATCCCTCACCAAAAGCCTCGTGAATCTGACCCTAGGCACCGTCAGCAGCCTGTTTGAATCCGCTATTGCAATTCTCATCACGACAATTCTTACGTTTTACCTCTTGCAGCACGGCGACGAACTATGGGAAAGCCTAATTGAGTGGCTGCCGCCATCTAGACGTAAGAGCGTCTCTAATTTATTGCGCCTAAGTTTTCAAAACTACTTCATTGGGCAGCTCATCTTAGGTAGCTGCATGGCCTTCGCGCTGATTCCTACTTTCTTGGTGCTAAAGGTGCCCTTCGGCCTCTTATTTGGCCTTACCATCGGCACCATGGCGCTCATTCCCTTTGGTGGGACGGTGGGCATTATTTCGGTCACGCTGCTGGTGGCGCTCCAAAATATTTGGCTGGGGCTAAAGGTTCTGATTGCGGCGGCAATTGTGCAGCAGGTACTCGAAAATCTGGTGGCTCCGCGTGTTTTGGGCAGCGTAACGGGGCTAAATCCCGTTTGGGTCTTTATTTCTGTACTGGTGGGCGCAAAAACTGGAGGACTGGTGGGCGTGGTGGTAGCGGTGCCGATGGCGGTGGTGGCTAAGACCAGCCTCATGAATCTGCGATCGCAAATGACCCCCTTACCAGAGCCTGAAACCACGATTGAAATTGTGCCGACTGCTTCAGAGACAGACAAACTCTCTAAAGTCCCCTTTTCATAGGCTTCTCATCATTCCTAAAATTTCGCAGAAATCCAATAATCCCTAGCTAAGAGCCTGGACAAAACCTTGCTCGCCTGCAAAAGTAACAATATTTAACAAAAGTTTGCTATGATGTTCAACATAAGGTAGAGAAAAGCAAAATTAGTTTCTCGGTTACACCATGGAAAACTCCAACTTGACATTAGAGCAGCAGTTTCAGATGAGATTGGTCGAGAATTCCATTGAGCGCATGGATTCGCAGCAGATGAAAGAAATAATCATTCATCTGTCTCAAATCATTATGATGAAAGACAATGCCGTGAGAGCGATGGCAAAAAGCGAAATGTTTCCGGCGTGATTAAGAATAAAGAAATAATGGCTGCGCTCAAACTAATGTAGAGTTCGAGCGCAGCTATTGCTTTGATCAATATTGACTGTTAACGAATGCCGAGACCCAGATTTGAACTGGGGACACGAGGATTTTCAGTCCTCTGCTCTACCAACTGAGCTATCCCGGCGGATTGAATTTTAGCTTCCCTATCGTAACGGACTAGTGAGGTCTTGGCAAGCCCTTTGATAGAGATTTATGTAAAAACCCTCTTTGACTTAAAGGTTTGCCAGCTTTAATAACGTGACCTCCCAAACCAGTTGAGGTTGTACATACTGTATCAGATGCGTCTTTGCCTGCTCTAAGGGCGCAAGCGAGGCCGCTAAACCTGCGCCCCAGTATTGCTGCTGGAGGTAATCGAGTAGCCAAAGCTGAAACTCAAGTTCCAGGGCTTTATCAATGTCTCGTGCCAAGGTTAAGCAACTGCTGGCAGTGGTGGGAGGAGTTTGGCAGGCTGCTAAAACGTCAGCCGGAATAGCCTGTAATTTTTCCCAATACTGGATGGCTCGGCCTGGGCTGCCCTGCGCCATGGTTAAGATGGGGCGATGGGCTAAAATCTCGTGTAGCTCTAGGCTTTGTAAGACCGTACTCAAGCCCTCGGCGCTCAACCGACGAAATGGAATGCGCTGGCACCGCGACACAATCGTCGGCAAAAGGGAGTCTACGCTGGGGGCAATTAAAATCAATGTGCAGTGCCCAGGCTCTTCTAATGTCTTGAGCAGCCCATTGGCGGCAGATTCCCCCATGGTTTGTGCTTCATCTAAAATGACGAGCAAACGCGGTGATTCCATGGGCGCTTGGCTGACGAATCGAGTGATCCTGCGGATTTGTTCTAGGCGCACTTGAGGGCGACCCTTGGGCAGCGCAACGCCTTTTTCAATTAGCGCCGCAGCACTAATGGCTTTACCCTGATGTTGATAGGTTGGCTCTACCCACAAAATATCGGGATGGTTGTCTTGAGAGGCGCGTCCTTTGGCTGAAGGCGACTGCTCCAGTAAGGCATCTAAGAATAGACGAGCGGCTCGTTTGCGCCCCACGCCATCTGGCCCGACAAACAGGTAGGCGGGTGCAATGCGATCGCGCTCAATGGCCTGCGTCAGAAGCTCAGCGGCCTGGGTTTGCTCTATAAGGTCGTTAAAGGCCGTGGATGCCATTGCTGTAGCTTACGCTCCATCACCGTTTGAATTTGTGCTGCCACCTGGTCTTCTGAAACGCCTGCCTCAATCCGAACCATTTGCTGAGGGTTCGCTTCTGCTTGGGCGGCAAAGCCCTGCTGCACCCGTTGATGAAAGGCCAAGTCAGCGGCTTCCATGCGATCTTCCCCCGCTAGCTCTGGCACTTCAGGCTGACGCTGACGTGCGCGATGTAAGCCTTTCTCAACATCTAAGTCTAACCAAAGGGTTAGATCGGGGGTTAGTTCAGAGGTGGCGATCGCATTAAGCTGCTCAATCAGAGCGAGATCCAATGCTCGACCATAGCCTTGATAGGCCACCGTAGAGGCAGTATAGCGATCGCACAAAATCAGCGTACCTTTCTCTAGAGCAGGCTTGAGGGTGGTATGGACATGCTGAGCGCGATCGGCGGCATACAGCAGCAGTTCTGTAATACTGGGTAGCCCTTGCGCTTCAGTAAGCGAACTATCTAGTAAAAGCAGTCGCAGTCGCTGGCCTAAGTCAGTGCCCCCTGGCTCTCGCGTGACCAGCATAGGCGATACCTCTGGCGGCAAAGACTGCTGTAAATGGTGAAGCCACCCGCTGTCTGCCAACCACTGCTGTAAACGCTTCAGTTGGGTTGATTTACCTGCGCCTTCTGTCCCTTCAAAAACGATGAACCGTCCCCTTCGCGTGTCCATCTCTGCCTCAAAATATAAAACGCCGATCAATATTGAGTATCATAGGCACAATGGATGGTGTTTTTAACTCAAAGTTTGAGTATGGCTCGATACACGCATGATTTAACCGTGGCTGTTCCCCTCAGCCAATTCTACGAGCAAGTCAAAGAGGTGTTGAAAGTCTGTAGCTTTGAAGTTCTCTATTTCAAAGAAGATTTTGTGATCGCGAGAGAAATGCCTGGAAACATTCCATTTTCTAGGCTTGTGACCGTTGAAATTTTAGTAGACAGTACCCGCGCCACCCAAGAAACCACGCATCTCAACGTAGTGGTTAAAAATGAGGAATTGCCCCTTCAGGCTAACAACCACTGTTATCAAATGTATGAAAAATTAAATCAGGCGATCGCCGATAACAAGGGCTGGAATCTCATTAAAAGTACCCTTGAAAATTCTTTGGGTTAGATATTTTTGACCTCAGTCTGAGGCTTTAGCGCAAAAAGTAAATCGTGACGGGTGAGAATACCCACCAGCTTTTGATGCTCATCCACCACGGGCAGACGATTTACCTTCTTCTCTAGCATGAGATGAGCGGCATCTGCTAAAAGTGCGTTAGGGCTTATGGTAACTGGGTTTTCCGTCATGGCATCTTGGACAAACATGCCCAATGCCTTCTTCATGTGCTGATGGAAGTGTAGTGGCGACTCAAAATAAATAATGCTGCCCAGCAGGGTCATATAAAGCGGCGGCTGCACGGGCGACTCTCTGACCAGCAAATCGCCTTCTGACAGAATGCCAACGACCTTTCCCTGATCGTCTGTGACGGGCAGTCCGCTGATGCGACGCTCTTCCATAAGCTGAATTGCCGCTTCGACTGATTCTGTGGGCTGAATTACTACAGGGTTAGGAGTCATAAAATCCTTCACGAGCGAAGTTGTGATGGACATAAATTTTCTCCAGGTACTAATAAAAAAGGCTGCTAATGTATCTAACGCGAAACGCTACCCTGCTGTGGCGGCACTGAGACTCGCTTCTGAAAGGCTGCGATCGGGTCTTAAGGTTTTGGCCTGTCGCAGATAAACATGCTGAACTTCAAGGGCAGGGTCTGGGGTATTGAACTGAATCAAGCACCGAATACAGTAGGGCAGATCGGTTACAACGTACATCTGCTGTACATCTAGTAGTGGCACACTTTGCCAATGGGGACGCTGACGGGCGATCGCCGCCGGAAAAACCCTATCTAAGTCTCGCGTAACGGAAAACGTCACGTTTACCACTTCAGACAGATCTAAGTCATTACGCGCCTCAATCTCATCGAGGAGTTCGTGAACGACCTCTCGAATTGCCGCCATTGAATTTTCAGTGGCAGTGGTTGCCCCACGAATTGCCTTTACTTTCCAGGTCACTACAGCATCCTCCTTAGGTTCATCATGCCCCAGAATAAAGCCGCTATCTGCATCCTGTTAGCAAACTTGACATCTTACGGGGGGCGGTTCAGGGTCTATTTTACAGCCGTCCTATTTATAGGCGTCCAGATGGGTGATACATCCACAAGGGCAGTCCATTAGAGGCCATTTCAAAGTTAAGCCAAGTTTGCATCTCAACGGGAAGTGCAAGACCTAAAGTCTTAGCGCTCTGGTTCCCTGGGATAAAACGATTCCAAAACGGCTTGGGATCTTCAATGTCTATGCACTTAACTTTATCTGGATCTAGACCCGCTAGCTCTGCCGCCCAGCACCGTGCGTCTTCTTCAGTCCCCAGGCGATCAACTAGCCCAAGGTCAAGCGCCTGTTGACCTGTAAAAACACGTCCATCGGCAAAGCGTTTGACTGCGTCTACCTCTAGCTTTCGGGCTTCAGCAACGGTTTGGACAAATTGTCCGTAGGTGGTGTCAATCAGGTCTTGCAAAATGTGCTGTTCTGGTTCAGTGAGTTCGCGGTCAAAGGCCAAAATATCTTTGTAGGGACCTGACTTAATCACCTTAAAAGACACGCCTACTTTCTCTAGCAGCCGCTCTAGGTTATTGCCCCGCAAAATTACGCCAATGCTGCCCGTAATGGTGCCTGGGTTTGCCATGATGTGCTGGGCACCCATGCCAATATAAACGCCGCCGGATGCCGAAATATTGCCGAAGCTGGCGACAATTTTGACTTTTTTTTGGAGCCGTTTGAGGGCGCTATAAATTTCGTGGGAGTCAACGACGGTGCCGCCAGGGCTATCAATCCGCAGCAGTAAGACAGGATACTGTTTTTCTTCAATGGTCTTGAGGGCTTTGAGAACTGATGTTCGGGTGCCTCCGGCGATCGCCCCTTTGACTTCAATTTTGGCAATTTGTTTTCGAGCAGCGGATTTAAACGGCCACATTATGCGCAATCGTTAAAACAACAGTGAAATGCAAGACAATTATTACAGGAAGTTATCCTGCAATATCAAGCAGTCTTGATTGTAGCGCGACCGCCATAAACCCAGCGCATAAAGCCTCATGCGGTCTGTCATGCGCCCCTCATTAACCACTTGTGGAGTTGATTCCCGTTGATCCCTCACGATACGACTGAGCTTGTGGCAGTGCTGAAACAACGGCGGCAATTTCTAGGCGATCGCCTCAATACCCCCGTCCTTCTCTGGTGTGGGTCAGCACCTGCGCGCAATTTTCCGGCGAACCGCCATCCCTTTCGTGCCAGTAGTCACTTTCTGTACTTTGCTGGCGTTCCCCTTCAGGATGCAGTCATTTATCTTGATCGGGGACAGCTCACGCTGTTTATGGACGATGCCACCCCCGCCGATGCTCTCTGGCATAGCCTTTCTCCAATGCGCCGCGATATTGCCGATTGCCTAGGTGCAGACGCACACTATCCCCTTGCGGCACTGCATCAGGTCGCCCCAGGCGCAGCAACTATTCCAGTGCAAAACTTCATCACTCGTCAGCAGCAGATGCAGGTGTTAGGTCGCCCTTTGGGTGAAGCCAATGCGCTGCAAGGACAGGATTTAGCCTTAGCCCAAGCTTTGGTAGCGCTGCGGCTGGTGCAGGATAATGAGGCAATCGCCAACCTTCAGCAAGCTGCTGACGTAACGGTTAAAGCACATCTTGCAGGAATGGCTCAAACCCGCCGCGCCAAAACTGAAGCTGAAGTCCGAGCAACCATGGAAAGGGTGATCATGGCGGCACAAATGGAGACTGCCTACCAAAGCATTGTGACCATCCACGGTGAGGTTTTGCATAGCCAGACCTATCATCACAGTTTAAATCCTGGAGATTTACTGTTGGTGGATGTAGGCGCAGAGCATCCTTTGGGCTGGGCCGCAGATGTAACGCGGACTTGGCCTGTTTCCGGTCAATGGTCTGCCCCACAGCGAGCAGTTTATGAAATTGTATTAGCCGCTCACGATGCGTGTATTGCCATGATTCAACCTGGCATTGAATACCGCGATATTCACTTAAAGGCGGCAAGAGTCATCACAGAGGGCTTGGTTGCGCTCGGTATTTTGAAAGGAGAGATGGCTACTTTAATGGAGCGTTCTGCCCATGCGCTGTTCTTTCCCCACGGTATCGGGCACCTGCTGGGGTTGGATGTTCATGATATGGAAGACCTTGGAGATTTAGCAGGGTATGCATCCGGTCGAGTCCGCAGCCATGATTATGGGATGCAGTACCTTCGTCTTAACCGTCCCTTACAGACAGGAATGACTGTCACCATTGAGCCAGGGTTTTATCAGGTGCCTGCAATTTTAGAAAATAGCGAAACCCGAACGGCCTTTGCAGACTGCGTCAATTGGGAGCGACTGGCAGACTTTGCAGACGTATGCGGAATTCGTATTGAAGACGATGTGCTTGTCACTGAAACTGGATGCCGAGTTTTAACCTCAGCCTTACCTACCCAAGCAGATGAAGTGCTTCAGTGTTTAAAATTCTAAACTTGATCGCGTTGAGACACTCCAAGCCATCAGAAATGATCTGGCGATATAAGAAAATGTCGTGATGAGTCCCGCCCCGACATTTGGGATAGCCTGGTTTACGATTTCATCGAAAACTTAATAAACTAAATCTTGAAGAGAATTCCGTAATTTTACAAAGCTCAGTCGTACCCAGCTTTTGACCGTTCCCACGGGAATAAAGAGTTTTTGAGCAATTTCGGTCTGGCTTAAACCCTCGTAGTAGGCCAGCTCTAGCGCCTGACGTTGATTGAGGGGTAAATCCGCTAAGGCTTGCTGCACACGTTGGGCAATTTCATCGGAAACGGCAGCCGTCATTGGAATACTGCTGCTGGGTAAATCCTTATCTTCATGGCCTAATCGTTCCAAGGCTTGTTGTTTAGATTGATATGATCGCAGTCGATCAATGGCTCTAGATCGCACCAGTATCATCAAAAAGGTTTTGAGTTTACCCCGCTGCGGATTGTAGGAAAACTGATTCCAAAGATTCAGTATGATTTCCTGCACCAAATCTTCAGCTTCTTGAGGACTCTTTAAGATATGCAGTGCCAGTCCGTACATCAGGTCGCTATAAAGATCGTACAGATGCTCCAGCCCTCGAATATCTTTTGATTGGAGGGCTAAAACCAATTCTTGTTCAGTTAATGGGGATGATGACACACGCACAATCTGACCGGATCCAAAACATAGCACTTCATAAGGCCTCACAAAAACTTCAGAACGAATCTAAGTTTGTGAGATGGTGAGACTGCTGCAGAAGTTCATCGATTTTTGCACTTTCCGATTTAAAACGTCAAAATGTTTTGAAAAACTTTAGCTCCCAAGCTTATAGAACACTATCCATGACGACCTTTACACTTGGACGTTGCACATGGTCAGAGGATTCTTGGGTTACAAATAAACGGGTTGCCCGTCCAGTGTACTCATGAATAGGTATCGCAATATTAACGGCTACCCGTCCCATTAGATCGGGGTGAAAAACCCCACAGGAAATAGGCTTGTTCGAGGTGAGTGCCCAAAGATTATATTGACTGCCTTGCGGAGGCAGGGGCAAATATTGAAGGGTGATTGCGGCTCTAGCGTGTTCTAAGTCCAACACGACGCTTCCTGAAGCAGCGGGAGAAATCTTAGTGCCCTGAAGCGTAAAAATTTGATGCTCTGACGCTGTTAGAACTTTAACATCCGATTCTAGCCTTACCACTTGGGTTCGTAAACGAATATTATCCAGCCCCAGTACTAACCCTAGTCCCATCGCCAGGCTAGCGGCGATCGCCCCTCGTCGCCACAGTCGTTTTTTTGGGGGGTGTACTCGAAGAATCTGAGGCGGAACTGAGGCCTGTTGAGCAGAAGTCAGTATCTGCGATCGTAGAGTAGTAGGAGCTTTAATGGGTGGCGCACCATGAGCCATAAGACCCATAACTGCTTCCAGATGCTCTAATGCCTGTTGCACTTCAGGATTTTGCTGAACTAAGACTTCAGCCCTAGCGCGTTCCTGAGGTGACAACTGATTGAGAACATACCCTGTCAGGAGTTCTTCAATCTCATCAGATAGTCCAACGTTAGAGAAAGCATCATGCATCATGGTCTTTTACTGTTTCAGCCGGTTAGTTGCCTAGTTCCAAATTATGAAGGTATGGGTTCATCTTACCCATTGGGCACCCATTGAAAGATCATTTCCTAAGATTTATCCGTTCCTTACTCTTCTAGTACGGTTGAGCGATGCGTTTAGATCATATAAGCAGCAGCCTATTTTGAGCCTTCAATCACCCATGAATGCTCTATTTAGCACCAAGCTCAAAATTTATTTTGAGAAAATGTGATCCGACTCATCGTTCCATCCGTACTTAATACAGAAGATTACCAAGACGCCTTTCAATAAAATCGTTGATTTGTGATCCGAAGTGAATCTACATCCGTACTAAAGACATTGGAATGTAAATGAAGAACCGAGTTACTCATCTTGAATGCAGGTCGCATTTTAAGTGGGTGGAAAAGTTCTTTTATGAAGTGATATAAACAGCAATTTAGGAGTTGAAAAATCATGACGACTATCAGCAGAAAAATGGTTCAACAGTTTGGCATTGTCTTGAGCCTATCTAGTATTACGCTACTTTCTGGTTTAGCTTTTAAGGCTCAAGCAAAAGTAGAAGACCGTGTTATCACTCAAGGGAGTTGCTCTGGTACCAGTGACTGGAGACTTAAGGCGAAATCTGATAATGGTCGCATTGATGTAGAATTTGAAGTTGATCAAAATGTTGTTGGAAAAACTTGGAGCAATGTCATTAAAGACAATGGCAGAATTATTTTTTCCGGGAATCGAGTAACGCAACCTCCCAGTGGTTCTTATTCTATTGAATTGCTAACGAATAATCTAGCAGGAAATGATGTGATCACTGCTAGGGCTGTAAATCTTAGAACAAGAGAAGTTTGCAATGGATCTCTTGTGTTCTAGATAAATTGCTTGTTTAGAGTTGAAATTAACGCTTCTCTAGATTCAAACCATATAGATCGCTTGATCGAGTGAAGGGGAACATCTCTAAAACAGAGAAGACAGGAGGACTGTATTGAATCAATGTGCCAATTCAAAAGGGTGTGGATCTTTGGGAGCGATGATATTAAGCCGGAATTAGAATATCTGGCTTGAGGAAATTATTGATATGATTGTGAGTAAATTCCTTGAGTTTTTGGAAATTTCAGTACTCCTTAAAATTCTCACTACTTCCGAGGGCACGGGTCTGAAAGACCGCCAGACTCTGCCCTTTTTTATGGACGTCATCAAGACTCTGGATTGGGTGTAAAGCCTCTCTTGGGGATGTGCGGAATTGTGGCGAACGACTTCGTTGCGCTTGCTCTTCGCACTGCACTTTAGCCCCAGGCACTCCACACCCCGCGCCCTGAAACCCCGCGTCCCTCCCGAAGATGGGTTGGGTGGGAGCTATGCGGGTAGGGTTGGAATCTAAACAGATTGTTGAACGTTGCGCGATGCCGCGCTCTTGCCCTTTATCCATCGCTAAAAGAACCAACCCCCATGCACTCTGGTCGGGGCGGCGGCGATGCGAAACGGTTGGCCTGGTATTGCATTACGCGCGCCGCCACAAGATTTTCCAGTGTAGGGGGTTGGTCTTTTTTGGCAAGGGGTAAATACATCAAAAGTCCGCGTCTTTATGGATGGGCTTTTTGTTTCTGGCGCATCCAGCCCCTAAAATACTTATGACAAAGTCTATAAACAACGAATGGGGCTTACTGCGCTTTTGAGTGGTAAGCCCTTTTTATATCGCTTACTTTTGCCCCTTGCCAATCGCTCATGGGGCTTTCTCCGTGCTGTCGCACCGACTAGAGATTAGAAGCACCGTGCTCAAGAGGGGGCAAACAGCTCAGATCGCGGCTAACCTGGGGGTGGGTAAAGAAGTAGTCAAGCTTGCGGGAAAAACAAAAACTTAGTCAGCAACCCCACCACTGCCAGCACCAGCGCTGAAATAAACGTCCACAGACGACCATCCTGAGCGCGGAGCTGAACCCTAATATCCGCAAACTGAGTATCTGTACTCTTTTTGAGGTCTGAAACCTGAACCTCCATGCTATTCAGGCGTTCATCCGTTCTAGCTTGCGATACCTTAATCTCTACGATGTCAACGGAAATAATATCCAGCTTCCTGTCTATCCGTTCAATCACAGACTCAAGCTGGTCGAGACGGTCGGGCTGTGCTTGAGTCATGGTGCTTCACGCTCCAGCTTCTTGGCGATCGCACTTCTCACAAATTCTTGCCAGTCTTCTAACCCGCGTAGACGCGCTTTCATACTCGCACTCACCCGCACCGCCATCAGCTCCAATAACGGTTCTTCCCGTCCGGTGGTGAACTGGTGCTGCTTCAAATCGGGGTTCCCCCCTGGTCTGCCTTGTCCCAAGCTATTTACCTTACTTTTTGAAGTTTCCCTTGAAACCCCGCAAGCCTTATCAGATAATGGTTCCCCAACCAATGGAGCTAAGCGGATTCGAACCGCTGACCCCTGCAATGCCATTGATGGGCTATCTATAGCTGAAAGACTTACAGAGCAACAGTTACAGCAGTATCTAAAATCATCTGCGGGAAAATAACGGGAAAATAGAGTTTGTCTGCATTAGTTATCCCTGCTCTCCCAACAGTCTTACAACTAGCTCTTTGATGGCTGGTGAAAGTGCCTGAAGTAATGGGGAAAGGATGACTACGGTGCCAGCGGTCACAATAATGGTCTTTGCTGTCCCTAGGGTGTCTCTGGTGAGCTGAAAGTATCGCTCATCCCATCGTTCAGACTGTTTCTCTAGCCTTGCTTCCAGTTTGGCAAGGTTGACTGTATTGGCTTCAACTAATGCTTCTAGTCGATCTAATCTATCCGGTTGTGCTGCGGTCATATCTCACGCTCCCCAAACAGGCGATCCAGAATGCGACGATTCTCGGTTTGCAGTCCTACAACCTCAGACTGGATCTCTTTTATTTCGATTTGAATCGTTTGAATGTTCTCTTGCATCTGTTCCACACGCTGAAGAATCTGAATTTGCGTATGCGCTAAAGACTCCATTGCCCTCTCTCTGCCAGTGGTGGCGCGATGCAGGTCGATAAGATTGTTCTCTACGGTAGAAGCAAATTTGTCTAACCGTTCATCAGTCCATCGTTCGGTCATACCTCACCATCCTTCGACAAGCTCAGGACATCGTCCTTTATCAGTTCACGCACTGCTGCTTCGGTGATGACGCGGCGTAGCCATGCCGAACGGTTGGGTAGCGATCGCACTGCTGCATCAATATGCACGGGTACCCGCGCCATTAAGGCAGTAGCAGCAAGTGGATCTGTTGTGTCATCACTGCGTGGTATGTGTCTTAAGTTCTCTGGCCTAGGGTTTGGGTTTCCCATTTCTTATTTTTTATATTGTTGTATACAATAATATATCTATTTGATAGATAATGCAATCCGTTTGGATTTTGTTTTAAAGTTTCTGACCAGACTCAATGAGTGACCATTCAAATGTGAGCGATCGCCATTTTGAAGACGGCGGTTTCTCTATTGCAGCGGTTGGGTATTCTTTAGCAGCGTTCGCTTAGACGCGGTGGCATAGCGGCATTAGCAGGCTTCAGCACGGGGCGGTTTCCGCCACTTTGTCAGCCGTTCGCATAACGCTTCGCTCCGGCTGTTGGGTTGCTCATGCTTCGCTTTTAAGAAATATCACCCCGCCAACCCCCTCAAGGGGGCAGTACATTTGTTTGCCTAACACAGGGGCGCTATTGTACTGCCTCTGGGTGGGGTCAAGGGCTTGCGGTACTCCTTCTCTACGCAACGTTATGGTCTTGGGTCAATCGCCCCCTCTAAGCAGCGTTGCTCCGTTCAGTCCGTGCCTTCAGTAAACAGCGGGGGTTTGTAAGGTCTAAAGGTTTATCTCTGGGGGGTGCCCCAGTCCCCCACCCGCTGCCCTTGACCTCAATACACTCGTGGCAACAGCGGGGTAGGCAGTTTGCCCTACCCCGTTGTCTTAGGCTTTATTGTTTATGTCTCCAAGCATTTCGTTTGATTGGTCTGGCTGTCACGTAGTTGCACGTGGTGGCGGTTGGTCGCGCTTAGCTGGCGTTCCCCAGGCGTTTACAGCTAAGGCGGCTTCGCGCTTAGAGTGGCACGGGGCTAAGTCGGTGCAGGTCATTGCGCCGGGTGTAGTTCAGTTCAAGGCGGGTGCGGGTCTCTGTACCTACTTGGTTCAGGTCTTTCCTTGCTGTCCGTTGCCATAAGGTTCTTGGGTGGGGGCTTCGGCTCCTGCCCTTTTTTTATGGACGGCTTCTGCTTCAGTACCTTGGATTGGGTGTGAAGCCTCGCCTGGGGGTGTGCGGAACGGTGGCGATCGCCATCGGAAATATTGCCCCAGGCACTCCACACCCCGCGCCCTGAAACCCCGCGTCCCTCCCGAAGATAGGTGAGAGGCTATGCAGGTAGGGTTGGAATCTAAACAGATTGTTTAACGTTGCGCGATGCCGCGCTCTTGCCCATAGCCCATCGCTAAAAGAACCAACCCCCATAGCGCTCTGGTCGGGGCGGCGGCGATGCGAAACGGTTGGCCTGGTATTTGCATTACGCGCGCCGCCACAAGATTTTCCAGTGTAGGGGGTTGGTCTTTTTTGGCAAGGGGGAAATACATCAAAAGTCCGCGTCTTTATGGATGGGCTTTTTGTTGATTGGCGCATCCAGCCCCTAAAATAACTTTGGGCATAAGCCTAAAACAACAAACGGGGCTTACTGCGCTTTTGGGTGGTAAGCCCTTTTTATATCGCTTACTTTTGCCCCTTGCCAATCGCTCATGGGGGTATAGAAGCACCGTTTCCGCTACGCTCCAACCGTGCTCAAGAGGGGGCAAACAGCTCAGCTCGCGGTCAACCTGGGGGTAAGGGTGCCCTGGTTAGGGGCTTACCCTTTTGCGCTCTACAGCAAGGCTATCTGTCGGGTTTCTACCCACTCTGGCAGCCGCAGGTCATTCATTAATGGGTGCAGCTCTACATTCAGCTCCAACCCCACGGCTAGGGCTATCGTTCCCCATGTGCCGCTGCCTTGGGCACCTTTAGGCCAGTTTCGGCTAGGGCGTAGGTCTGGGGGTGCTGGTTTATTAGGCCATGCGTGTAGGGTTCCTCTCACTTGCGCCAGCGCTCTCACCATACGGGTGCTTCGCTCGGCATATCGGGCGCGCCCTGGTAGCTGGGGCTTTACTTGGCACGGCTGGTATGCAGCGCTTCGCCCTGGCATACCAGCCGTGCCAATTCATCCAGCCCAGGGGCATCGCCTACTAGCCATCGTTCACACGTTCTCAAGCACTTTAGGTCTGCCAAGGCTTGTTCATGCTCGGCTCGGCTTAGTCGGCGTGGGCCTGTTACTGCAATTACGCTCATAGGGTAGTCTCATTACTACCTACTATTATAGCTTATTTGCAAGTATACGCGCTTATTGTTTGGGGCTTTCACGCTCCAGTTTTTCAGCGATCGCACTTCTCACAAATTCTTGCCATTTGGGTATCTGCTTCAGCCGTACATTCTGGCTCTCAGTAATCCGTACCTGCAGCTGCACACTCAATGATTCCTCACCCGCTGGTACAAAGGCATATTTCCCGATATCGGGGTTGCCGCCTGGTCTAGCCATGTTATTCCTTGCTCTCTACCGCCTCAGTATAACTTGTCTACTCGCAAATCAAGGTAACAATAATTTACATAAATCATGACAAAATCTATTGCCTATTAGTCGTATACTGGCTATAATTAAGGGGTACAGATACAACAAAAGAGCGCCTAGGCATCCAACCATTAAGCGCTCTTTGCTTCTTAAACTCACAAAACAGGAGTCCTCATGTCACAGGTTATCACACGTCCTACGGTGGCTCTAAGCCCTAATTTAGTGGGCGATTTGTCAGCACTAAGCGATCGCCTTAATGGTTTTCTCGATTTAGCCGATGGCGGTCAGTCTGATGACCCCACTGAGCTGGCTCGGCGGTACCAGGCTCTCAAAAATGTTTGGTGTTCTGTCGTAGGGCTTTATGGGGCTAATCTAAGCGGCTAATTGTTTGGGGCGGTGTCTTGCCGCCCTTTTACTACTCATCATTTATAAAGGTATTGGTCATGAAGTTATCAGAGTATCCCAGGGCGATTGCTGAGGTTGAGAAGGAGCTATTGAGGCTCGTGCGCGACCTGCGGCGGGTGCAGGAGGCGATAAACGGTGCAGTTAATCAGGCAGAACGGGCGATCGCCTTTGATGCTGAGCTTAAGAATGATGCCCAGCGTAAGGCGAAGCGGTTAGAGCTGCTGGCTTTAGATAAGCGATACGGGTCGGCTATGTCTATGGCGGTGCGGATGGGTGATCGTAAGGCAGAGCTGGAAATTGATTTGGCGTTCTATCGCGCTCAGTTTTCGGTGCTGAAGTTGCAGGTACGCGATCGCATTTCTCAGGCTGAAGTCAGAGTGGCGGCATGAATAACCCAAAATCTCCTTTGTTCTGCCCCAATGGCTTGTTTGTTGGCTGCTTTAGGGATGGAGGGATGGTTTTAAGCAAAGAAGGCTTTATTTATGTGCCTTGGAAGGGCTTTAGGGACTTAGGCTATCCATTAGGAACCCCAGTGCTTATATACAAAGGCATTGTTGCGGAATCTTTTCCCCACTATTGGCGATGGCCTGGAGGCTACATTCCATCATGGATTGAGAAAAGTCCGCCGACCTAATCTCAGGCTCTAGCAGACGGCAAATACTATTTATGAGGTTCAAATCAAATGACTGTATCAGTGCATTCGGAACATCCCCACGATACTTTGTACCACATCAAAAGAAAAGCAGAAATCCTTTCTCATGCGCTGAAAGGAGCCGAAGAATACATAGGTCTATCTGATGCTTTTTCAATATGTTGCATGGATTTAGAATCAGACTTATCGCAAGTCATTGAAAAGCTTAAAAACCCTGACGGTTTCAATAATGACGTTCATTTCAAAGAAGCTCAAAAAGGTTCCCAACTTCCACACGTATTCTGGTTTCGCGCTACAACCTGTACTTGCCCTGACTCAAGCGATTGGCTAAATCCTGAGAAGAGAGGCATCGTAGTTCCAGTCCTCCACTCTCAGGGCTTCACCTTCAAAATAGTGCTCAATAATTTCCAAGTGCTTAGACCAGAAAAAAATCTTTATTTCAATACCTTGCTTGAGGCTACAAAAGGAGGTAAAAGCTGGTTCACTTTAAGATTTGCGGAGCAGTTAGTTACAGAGACATGAAAATACCACTATTAACAACACCTAAAAAAGCCGCTGCTTTCTTTAAAGAAATAGGCATTCCAACTTTTAGCGAAAACTCAATACGCAACAAAATAAATGACGGCACCTTAAAGAAAAACCGCCATTATCGGGACATAGGCAACGGTCAAGAGAGACGGCGCTTAGTGATTAATGTTGGCAACATACTTAAAGATTTAGGAGTGGTGCTTTAACTAAAAATCCGAATCAAAAGCCCCTGCTAGAAGATATCTAGCAGGGGCTTTTCTTTGGCTAAACTTACTTTCTCCCCATCCCCCGCTGCACCTGATTAGAAAATGCCTGCCCTAGCTGCCGTTCGGACGGTCTAAACCCATCAGGGTTAGGCGTGGTCACATTAATGTTTGCTACCAGCGTAGAGCCACCCCCGCTGCCGTTCTTTGCCCGTGCCGTGCTGAGGGTGCTCATACTGCCACGGCCTGAAGCAATGTTTGACCCTATTGTGCTGAACATATCGGAAACATAGCCGCCGTCTGCATAACCTGCGATCGCATTAAGGGCATTCAGTCGCTGTAGCCCTACGGCCTTGACCGCTTCGGAGCGCACCACGTATTCGCCAGCATGGACGATGCCAGCGGGTTGGTATTTGCCGCCCCTGCCTGTGTAGCCGCCTGAGGCAAAACCAGGACCAAACAAAAGCCCAGGTGCACCACCTCCAAATCCAGTCGCAGCAGCGCCGCCAAGACCGCCAAACAAACTTCCAAGCAAATTACCCAATCCCTTAGTGATTGAGCTTTGAAGCATTTGCATCGCCATCTGCAAAAACATCTGACTAATGCTTTTGAAGATGCCGCCCAGGGTACTCAGCACGGCATCCCCAAAGCTTTTAGTGCCATCTAGTAGGGTGTTGAATAGGTTGCTAAGGCCGTCGGATACTGCGCTGCCCACGCCCTCAGAAATGGTGCTTAAACGCTGCTGCAAAAGGTCGTACTGCTGATAAATGTGGCTTAGCTGTAATCTATTCAGGCGCTGTGTGCGTTCAATCAGGGCATCAAGGTAAGCGATCGCAGCAGGGTCAGTAGCGATCGCCTTTTGGGTTTTCAGTTGATTCATGGTCACGGCCTGTTGTGCCAGAGCTTCAGATACGGCTACATCACGGCGGAGCGCATTCGCTTCTTTGAAGTTGCCCACACTTTCAAGCTGGCTGGCCTGCGCCTGTTTAATTTGCCCTTGGAGTTGGGTCAGCTCTAAGGTGCGTTGTAGCGCTTTCTGCTGCTCTACAGATTGAACTTCCTGTCGTTTGCCCTGCACGGCTTTAGCTTTTGTCTGGTTAAGAGATTGGTACAGCGCCTCCAACTGCTTAAGCTGTTCCATCTCTTTGGCTGTGCTCCAATTCAGGGCTAGTTTTGCCTGCACTTGTTCATTGAGCTGCTTCTTCACCTCATCCAGGGTTTTGGTCTGGCTATCAAATTCTTTAGATACACCAGCAACCGCCTCTTTCATTCGGTTCTCAGGCGTATCGTCTGCAAACTTCTGTCCAAGGGTTTCTACTGCTTTGGCAGTCGTTTCTAGACGTTCAGTCAGCTTCACAGATTCGGCGGAGAGTTTTTGCTCAAATTCTCCGGCAAGAATTTTCTGCTCGGCAAACAGGTTCTCCTCCAGTAAGCTTTTGCGCTTTTCTAAAGAGGCGATCGCACTGGCATAGTCTCTGCCTCCTAAATAACCCGATGGGGTTTTGCCATCAAGTTTGCGGGTCAGCCTACGCCCAGAGGTATAGTCACCGCTGGGTGTTTCCCCTGTGCCCTGGTCTTCTAGTTTCCGGGTACGCTCCTCTTTCAGTTGGGCGATGGTCTGCTCAATCTGGAGCCGCTCTAGGGCGTACTGATTCTCTTTCTGTGTCACCTTCAGCAGCAGTTCAGCGGTTTCTTTGCGTCCGCCAGGGGGCATGGTGGCGATCGCCTGCTCTTGTTTTAAGACCTCGGTTTTCTGTTTATCTTCAAGGGCTAAGCGCTGCTGCTCATTGACCTGCTGGCGGCGCTCATCCGCACGGCGACGGGTTTGTTCTATGATTTTGCGCGCTTCGTTTTCCTCTTTCTGAGCTTGGTTTTCTTGGGTCTGATAGGTGGAGGCAGTTCTACCGCCTTCTGCTTTTTTAATCTGCTCTTGCACCGATGGGTCTTGATGCAGCAGCACTATCTCTACGCCGTCGGCAAAGCGAACGGTTGTTATCCAGCCACCGCCGCCGTTATCCCATTCGGGTTTAGAGCGATAGACCACTGGGACTTTAGTCGTAATCTTGCCCCCTACTGGGGTGCCATAGTCCACCCCGTCATGAGTAGGTCTACCGCTATTCCTAGACCGATGTTCTGAAGTGATGGGATAGCTGGTTAAGGGCTTATCATCGACCATCAGACGATTTAGCACTTCATCTGAAACCCTTGGACGATTTGGGTTATAAGCTCTGCTGTATCTCACATCCAAATGTGGTCCACTGCTGCGGCCTGTGTTGCCAGTGATGCCCAGCAGGGTTTTAGGGGTTGCAGCTTGAGGGATTTTAACGCCCGGGGCAAAGGCGAATGGGTCACGATCTGTGTTAGGGGGGATGTCATAAGTTGGCGTAGAAGTCTTACCAGAAACAGGTACGCCAACATAACCAGCAGGTACGTCACTCACCAAACGGATACCCCCTGAAGTTGAAGCAGTGGAGGCTAACACAACCCGCTGGCTCGTTTGTTCAGCAAGGCTACCTGTCACTTTAAATTGGGCATCCAGAGCTTTGAGGCTCTTGGTTAAATCAGAATAAGCCTGAGCAATCCCTACGGCGCTGGTAACGCCACTGGCTTTGATGGCTTCAAAGTTCTCGATAGCAACCTTTCTCATTTCAAAGGTATTGGCTATGACTTGCCCCTTTAAAACTTGATAAGAGGCTTCAATACGTCGATTGGCGGCGCTGCTGGCCTCCTGTCTAGCTTTCTCATACTTCTGCACAGCTTCGTTGGATGCTGTCTGAGCGGCAGAGACCCTATTAAGAAAGTCGAGATAGGCTTGTTTTGCAGAATTTACAGCGGCTTTGACTTCTGCTAAGCCGTCTGTGCTGAATTTTATTTGAAGGTTTTGGATTGCCATTTTTTCCTCGGTATTTTCTATGAATTCAGCATGGCCTGATACGCGCTAATAGCTGATTTCTATGGGATTGCCAAAATCCATAGGTGGCGAACGGTGGCGGCATCCATCAATTTTTTTTTGATATCTAGTTGGGGAATTCCGGTATTTACCTCGCACTTGGCTCATTCCCAACCAGTACCTTTCAAGTTTTCTTAGAACGTCTCATCTTGTTGCCTCTCATGCTGCCTTAGTCGGGTCTTGTAGCCTGCGTAGGTCTTGAGGGCATTACGCGCCAAGGTCAGCAGTTTGATGCCGTGGGCACTGCGCTGGAGCTGGTTCAGCAAGCGGACACACTCTTTGTAGAGCTGTTGCTTTTGTTCTGTTTGACGGGCTGGGTAGTATCGTCCAGGTATTTCAGTCATGGGCTGTCCTTTGGTAATGGTCTCTCACTCGAATGCGCTCTATGCGGATGGTCAGCAGGTTTTGATCTGTGTAGACGTTGATTCCATGGCGTTTATAAGGTGGCTGCCCATAGAGCCGGAAGTATTCACGACTAAATTGCATACCAATGTCCTGAAGCTGTTGAGGGTTCAGGTTTAGGTGTCTGAACCACAGGCTTAATGTTTTAGTGGGCTGTTGGGGGCGATCGCAGTGGGTTTTCTTCATGCCGCGTTTTCCTGCATTGCACAACATAGGGTTAACGGGTCAAACCATTGAGAGAAGACCTTGTAGCCTGTTAAGGGGTCATACAGTCCTTCAATGTTGATGAGCCTAATGCCCAACTCATTGTCAAAATGAGCGACGGTGCCTGTTGCTGTGGTGCTGATGATTAATGCGCGATCGCCTGGTTTGAGTGGCTGTGGCATCTGCCAGCGCACCACAGAATCAAGGGTGACATACTTCACCTTTCCGTCTGGGAATTGCAGGGCAAGGCGATCCGCTTCTCGTTCAGTGACAAGGCAAGCAACCCCAGACCGACCGTAGGCGATCGCACCGATAGGGGGGTTAGAACTCATCTAACACCTCCAGTTTTTTATCTCTAATCTCTGCCCTTTCAGAAATAGGCGTTCCAGCCGTTCCAGCGTTCCGTAGTGGCTGAACTTCTTTCGGTGAAATCATTTCAACCGGAACGCCTGCCGTTCCGGCTAGCGTTCCATTGCCGTTCCGGTGTTCCGTCAGAACGGCTGGAACGGCATCTGAAATGGCTGGCGTTCCACTACCGTTCCGGTCTGTATTAGCCTCTGTATCTTGGTTCTGGCGTTCATGGAACACTGGAACAGCTGGAACGGCATTTTTTTGAGGCTCAGAAAGTTTAATATCGTAGGGTTTGGATCGCGGCTGCCAGACCCTTTGCTTTTTTGCCCCAAACCAATGCATTCGTGGACTTGATGCTGGTTCCCAGTCGCAGCGCTTTAAGACAGCGCCAACCCGTGAGTTCATGGCGTTGTCCCAACGTCCAACCTCAATTTTCAAAACTTCGCTTAAAATTTCACTGACCGATACCTGAGGCTTCCCTTCCAGGTATGCAGCGATTGCCTCATGCCAAGCATCAACAACCTGGTATTGCTTGCGAATACCATCAGCGGCTGTCTCTTGAACATCAGATAACCACCACGGTTCATTCCTGCGGTATAGCTCAACAGCCGCAGCCCAAATCTGATCACGCTCGTGAGCAACCTTATTGATGTTGATTTTTGTCTTGAGTTCAATCACCCACCATCTGCGGTTCCCTGTTGAATCAGTTAAGAATTCGCTGTCATTGGATGAGCCAACAATAATTGACGGGCGATCCATCCAGTCAGCTTCTCTCGCATAGGGCTTGCGAAGGCGTTCGCGCGCTGTTGTCATGAACGCTTTGACACGGGTTGCTTCCTTACGGCTGAGTCCATGTAGCTCAGGCCACTCAATAATCCAAGCCTCATGAAGCTTTAGGAGGTGGTCTTTATTGTCGATGTCATTAAAGTCATCACAAAACCAATCCGGCGAAGCCAGAGTTTTCCAAAACTGAGACTTACCCAAGCCTTGAGCGCCAGCAAGAACGGTTGCTGTGTCAACCTTACATCCTGGCCTTAAGGCTCTTGCTACGGCACAAATCAAGCTTTTCTTGAGGAAAATGCTTGCCATAGGGTCTTCATTCCCCAGATAAGTGACAGCAGCATTTTCTAAAAAACTTCCTAGGTCTAACTGACTGCGCCAGGTGTTCCAGACTTGATTCAAGTAGTCTTGAACCGGATGATATGCAAGCGGTTTAGCAATTTTCAGGACTGATTTAATCAAGTCATCACAGCCGCCACGAAGGGGCAAGCCATGATCCAATGAAAAAACGACCTTCGCATCTTCAGCCTTGAATGGAACTCCATCAAGTTCAATTGCGTTGGTTAGCAAATTAAACCGCATTCGTTCCCCAAACTTCACCTTCAGCAAAGCGTATTCTTTCTGGAAAGTTGTTTGAGTAAGCTCTTTCTCTTTCCGGTCTTGACGCTGCTTTAACGGTTTTACGGATTTCTCAAGGCTGCGAACCCTTATACCTGCTGTCTTGTGAGAATCCACAAGTCTTCGAGTAAAAGCCTCAGCTTCAGACTCTGAAAGGTATAAGGTCGCCAGCTTAACGGCTATTTCGGCAAGTCTGACGATCTTTGAGGAAGGTGTTCCGACGTTCCAGTGTTCCGGCCACTCCTGAAGTAAATCCTCAGGACGCTGTGCTGATTCCAAAAGTTTTTGGTAGTCTTCAGCCGTATACCCAGCTTTAAAGTATTCGCACAACCCAGCATGGGGCTGTCCTTCGATTTTTGGCAGCAATACAACCCGACCATTGCACCATTTCCCAGCGTGAATGAGCTGAGCAAAAACCTGAGGGTTATCCCACCCATCGGCATCAAATAAAATAATGTGTCCAATACCAGGGTTGAGCGTCTTGCGGTAGTGGCTAACCCCAGCAATTGCACCTGTAGGAACACCTCCATGCAAGGTGCCTGCCAAGGCATCCTTTAGCCCTTCAGTGATCACTTTGCATCCGCTTGGAATAAAAGGTTCAGAACCTTTTCCCACTGGCGTTAAATATTTGGTAGGCTTGCCCTTTTCTCGGATGAAAGGGGTATCAAGCCTAAGTTGTCCAAATCCATTTCTAAAGGGCAGGTAAAGACCGCTGCCAGTATGCCAGTCTTTGCCAGACCAGCACTTAAACCCAAGCTGTTGCGCTTCCCGTTCAGAAAGCGATCGCACTCCCTGAACCTTAATGATTGACTCAGCGATTTGGGTGTCGGTAAAGCCCTCAGACAGAAGATGTTCCCAGTGGGCTGGGTTCAGGCTAGAATTATTCTGTAAGTTTTTCATCTAGACCCCCTTAAGCCGCGCCACGGCTGGGGGTTTTGCTTTTGGCAGGTTCTAGGGTTGCTAGATACTCCTCTATCAGCCGCTGGTGTTCTGGAATGTTGCCACCATGCAGCAAAAAGTCCCGAACTAGAACCCAGTTCCAAAAAATCTTTCGACCGCCTGGAAACTGATACCAGTAGAGCGGCGTGGGCAGTTTGGATCTCAGCTCTAGCCG
>JANPLU010000080.1:0-20522 GCA_031422435.1 Acaryochloridaceae cyanobacterium VAR_48_metabat_390 | reverse complement strand
ATCCCGTCGATTTTCTGAAGCTCCAGTCTGAGCGGCTCATGATCTATCACATGACCGACGCCCAGGTCTTCTATAACCGCGAAGATCAGTGGCAAATCCCGACAGAAATCTATGGGGACAAACCTCGGTTCGTGGAGCCTTACTACCTCATCACCAGCCTCCCCACCGTTCAAACTGAAGAATTTATTTTGCTGCTTCCCTTCACCCCTATGCAGCGCTCTAACTTAGTTGCTTGGCTGGCGGCACGTTCTGATGGTGAAAACTATGGCAAATTGCTCCTCTATACCTTTCCAAAGCAGCGGCTGGTGTATGGACCAGAGCAAATCGAAGCGCGCATTAACCAAGATCCGGTGATTTCGCAGCAAATTTCGCTATGGAATCGTCAAGGGTCTAGAGCAATTCAGGGCAATCTGCTGATTATTCCGATGGAGAAGTCTTTACTTTATGTTGAACCCCTTTATCTAGAAGCCACCCAAAACAAGCTCCCCATTTTGGCGAGGGTTATTGTTGCCTATAAAAACCAGATTGCGATGGCTCAAACACTGCACCAAGCGCTTCAGGCCATTTTTAAGGCCAGAGATACGCCAGCACCAGCACTACCTCCCATCGTGCGATCTTCAAATCCTGGATAAGTCTGTTGCCGCACTCAAGCCAAGAATAGAGGACTGTTTCAGGCAACCTCATGCGTATCGGGACTTTCTATAGAATGCCAATCTTTGAGGACATTATTGGTTCGCAGGATGAACAACAGTTCTTCTTGTTCAATTAATTTGCTGTCGAGCGCCTGAAGCACCTCATTGACCTGTCTCAAGACCTCGGCACTATTGAGGACGAGATCTCTTCTACTCATGGCTGGAAACTGATTCGCCGCACCATTTTTAATGGCGACTTGACGCTCAAGGGCAGATAGTGTGCGCCGTTTACTGTCTGTTAAAAAGATTTGATACTGGGGGTACTTTTGACGGATCCAGCGACAGAGTTGATAGCAGTCGCCTTGATAGGCCCGAACGTCCATTAACAGCACTTTAGGCAGGGTTTCTGGGCTTAAGGCTGCATCTAGGTCAATCTGTTTCTTGAATTCTGGAACTGATCCTTCCTTGACAATTGAAACGCCTCGAAATGCTAGCATTTCCTGCCAAAATGCAGTCTGAGCAGCAGACGCATGAAGCATTAGGACTTGTTTGTTAGAGCCGCTTGAGTCTTTTTCTGAACTATGCTCTAACGGCTGTTTAAAAACTAAGACTGTATTACCAATACAAATGCGATCGTCATCTTTGAGTAATTGAGGTTGGGTGACTAGCTCGTCGTTAATAAGCGTCCCGTTGCGGCTGCTTAGGTCAATGAAGACATACTGGTCGTTCTGATGAATTTCAAGCTGTGCATGGATCCGAGAGGCCATCTGATCGTGAATCTGCACAGTATTTTCCTTACTGCGTCCAAATGTCCACATCGTCATCCCTGAAAGCGTTAAAATTTCTACGCTCTCGTTATTGTGAATAATAAGCTGAGGAAGACTCATGGGACTCAACGCAGAACTCTACTGGTGCAGACTCTAGATTTATCTTTTCTTTAGTATGAAACCCAAAATCTTAAAATCTGACATCTGTAGAAATTTTAAGTGTGCTACTACACAGTCTCTCAGCCTTTTATAAAAAAGTTGCCTGCCCTTAAGAGGAAAACAAGGTGTTCAAAATGTCGTTCAACCGAGACCTTTCACGGCGATCGCTGCTTCATATCATTGGTTTTGGAACTTTAGTGACCCATTTTGGGCTAGATTTAATTCAACCCAAATCTGCTGTTGCGGCGACCCCTTCTGCCGATGCAGTACTGAAACAGCTGATGGCAGGAAATCAGCGCTTTACAACCGGACAGTCCCTCAGCCCAGACCACGGGCTAGAACGGATACGAAGTCTTGCACAATCTCAAGCCCCTGTCGCGGTCATTTTGGGCTGCGCCGATTCGCGAGTACCGCCAGAGCTGATTTTTGATGAGGGACTCGGATCTTTATTTACCATTCGCGTGGCAGGCAATATTGCCGATGATGCCAGCCTAGGCAGTATTGAGTATGCCGTTGAATCGCTCAATGTAAAGCTGGTAATGGTTTTAGGTCATGAGCGGTGCGGTGCAGTAACCGCAGCCCTTAATGCCCTCACCAATGGAACCCATCTACCAGGACACCTTGAGTCGCTGACAAAAGTGATAGAGCCGGCGATCGCCCAAGCCGAGCAGCAGCAGTCTGGAGCGTTTCAGCCTGGGGAGCTACTAGATCAATCTGTCCGAGCTAATGTTAGAGCTGTGGTTCAAGCGCTCTCTAATTCGCAGCCCATTTTAGCCCAGCGCGTTAAGCAAAAAACGCTAAAAATTGTGGGCGGCTACTACGATTTAGATTCTGGTGCTGTAGAAGTTTTGGTTTAACGCCGTCGTTCTTGCAGTTTACGATAGACCTGTTTGATATCGACATCATGGTGAGCTAGGGCAACCATTGTATGGAAAAACAGGTCTGCGGCTTCCCCTGCGATCGCATCCTTATCGTCATCCTTGACCGCCATCACCACCTCAGCGGCCTCTTCCCCAATTTTTTTAAGAATTTTGTTGTCGCCCCCTTCGAGGAGCTTACAGGTATAGGAGTCTGGGTTAGGGTTAGTTTTGCGATCGCAAATGACCGCAAAGACCTGAGACAGCGTATCAGCGGGTGGGGGAATGATTTTGCCATCTACCTGATGAAAGCAGCTTCGCGCTCCGGTGTGGCAGGCAATATCACCGATCTGCTCAACGGTGACTAAAAGGGCGTCGCTATCGCAGTCATAGCGGATCGACTTGACGTGCTGGACGTGACCCGACGTTGCACCCTTGTTCCAAAATTCTTGACGAGAACGGCTCCAAAACCACGTTTGGCCTGTTTCTAGCGTTTTATGAAGCGATTCTTTATTCATCCAGGCCATCATCAAAACGGTGCCGTCTAGGTAATCCTGTACAATGGCCGGAGCCAATCCTTTCTCGTCGTAGCGGATGGTATCGAGGGGAATAGATACGGTGGAAAAGCTAGAAGAAGGCATGGTGTCTGAAATAGTAGGGCTGATGGACGAACAAAGGCGGCTTGGAGTCTCAATTCTACGATATCACTCACAAGATACTGCCATTCAGTAGCCCCTTCGGTAGCCTATGGGCTTGCCTTAACGCTGAAGTTCCAGTACACAGTAAAGGCATACCCTGTAAGTGAGTCTCCCCTGTGATTGAATTTTCTGCCGCCGCATCCGCGCCCGTGCCCCTAACCCTTGATCCTAAACGGGGTGAAGCGATTCGCCTGGTTGTGCTAGATATAGACGGCACTATCGCAGGGGAAAATAACGAAATTAGCGCTAGGGTGCAGGATGCAGTTCGAGCTGTGCGGGATAAAGGCATTCAGGTGGCGATCGCCACGGGCAGAATGTTCCACTCTGCCCTCCGGTTCTATGAGACGTTAGGCTTAGACCTACCGCTGATGACTTATCAGGGTGCGCTGATCCAGGAGCCTAAAACGGGTAGAGTGCATCGCCACTGGACTTTAGCAAAACCGACGGCTTTGCAGCTTCTGGCCTATTTTGAGCAGGTAGATTTTCAACAGCATCTGTCGGTTCACGCCTATGTAAATGATCGCCTTTATGTGCGGGAAGTCACGCCAGAGTCCCAGCTTTATAGCGATCGCACGGGGGTAACGCTATTTCCCATCGGCAATCTAAAAGATCTGCTTGCTCAGCATGAACCGACTAAATTATTGGCTCTCAGCCAAAACTCAGCCCATATTGATTCGCTCTATACCCATCTGCGATCGCAGTATTCCCCCGCAGAGCTGTACCTCACAAAATCGATCGCAACCTTTTTTGAGGCGACCAATCCCTTAGTCAACAAAGGGACGGCAGTCAAGTACATTGCCGAGGATCTGCTCGGGTTAAGCCCACACCAAGTTTTGACTATTGGCGATAATTTTAATGACGTAGAAATGATTCAGTATGCAGGAATTGGCGTGGCGATGGGGAATGCACCCCCTCCCGTCCAGGCATTTGCAGATTGGGTTGCGCCAGATGTCGAGGGGGATGGTGTGGCGATCGCCCTTTCCCAAATTTTGCTGGATGCATCTGCATAAAGATCAAAAAAGGCACCGACGACTCTCCGTGTTTCGTCTCGGTGCCTTCTCTGGTTCACGCCTCACACTTGGCTTCATATTACTGAAGGTTGTCAAAAATGTCATCGGTGTATTGCGAAATATGCCGTAGCGTTAAAGCGGCTATAGCGTTAGAGGCGCGGTCATCTGCAAAATATCTTCTAGAAAAAACGCCAATACTTTTTTAACTATTAAAACGAGGGCAAATCTGGCAGAGGCGATCTGCGGCTCTCGGGTTTGAATTTCGCCAAACAGTCTACAGTCACTGTAAAAGTTAGAGAATAATTGACCCCAAAACACTGCCTGTTTACGAAGGTGAGCTTGAGGTAAAGGCCACATCACCCTCGTCTCAGCACCAGATACTGTTGGGGCACAGCAGCCATAAGCCACCTTTTGAGGCGAGAGAGACTGCGGAAACTGAAGTAGCGCGCTCAAAAGCGCCTGTTCGGCTTTAGTTTTTAATCGCAGTTCGCCGCCGTCTGTTTGCCAAAGCGAAGTTCCGCAGCCTGTGAAATAATGCTCTAGATCTTTAGGCGGAAGGAATTTTTCTTGGTGCCCGAGGCGCAGCAGACTAGAGCAGCGGGCGTGAGCGTACTGCAACTCAAAAAAAACTGGATCTGAACTAATGATGGGAGATCTAATTTCTAGGGCTTCTTTCGTTAATACTGAGGCTAAAAGCGTTGGCTCTGCTGTAATTAGATTCTGGAGAAACTTGGCAAGATGGTTTGTATCAAAGCCAGCATAAAGCCAGCCCTCAGGGTTTATCCAAAGTTTGGGGTTAAATTCTTCTGGCTCAGATTGATGCACGAAAGTTTGCAAGATCCGAGTTCCTAAGTGCTGCGCTGATACGCCCTCCCCTCTCGATAATTTCAGTAGCACTGGGGAGGCAAAGGTTCCAAAATAAATGCTAGGGGTAAATAAGGGCAGCGGTATAAAGTCTAGCGGAACATTCTGCATCGGCGCTAACGCGGAGATCGCTACTGCCAGCCGATCCGCCAACCACTGTGTCAAGGAAGAATACTGAATGACCGCTATGTTGTTGTCTAACTGCCCAAGATTATTCTCACGATCATTAGGTCGCGCCATAACCGCCTAACCTAGGGTGCAACGCGAGTTGAGGCAGTAATTGAAGCTTTTGCCCCAGCGTTTGATTTCGCTAAATGCCCCAGCAGACAGACCTTCGCCGTACTCTGACCATCAATCCACACCACTACCCCTGTTTTATTGCTCACCAAGGTTCCTGCGCCCGTGCAAACATCAGAGGGTTTAATGTTCACGCCATCAATATCGGCAATTTGATCTACTAATGCATAGGCATTATCCTCACTTTGAGGATCCCAGCGATAGAGAATTTGTGGCCCTGCCCAGACTAAATCGCCGCGTTTTTTCGTGTAGTAGCTGATTGCAGAACCATCCGATCGAATACTTTGGAACAGCGAACTATAGCCAGAACGAGACGGTGCCCCTGCCTGAATTCGTTTCCCCTCTTGAATATCGGTTGAAATGAGATTCAGTGCGCGTCGCAGTTCGGCTTCTTGCACTAGGCGCTCGTCCATTTGTTGGCTCATTTGTTGCAAGGTGACTAGCCCCATTAGGGCAACGCCGCTCAAAATTAAGCTGGCGGCAGCAGCAACCAGCAATTCAACTAAGGTAAATCCAGCTTTAGCAGAGCGCATTAGACGGCCTACAGAAGAAAACTTAAGGCGTAACGCAGGCGTTATTAACGTACTTTCCCGTCCGCCGCAGACCAATGCCAACGGAGATAACCAAACATTTTGCTTGGGTACTGGGCGCACTTAGCCAAAGTGTACCAGGATCATTTACGGGCGATCGATTTTCGCCCTGGGCATTAAACGAAATGGTCCACACAGCATCTCGGCGGCTGTGGTCAACCGTTACTCCATTTAGCGTCCGCTCCTCTGATACTAGGCAATTGCCTTGCACTCTCACGTTATTACCGCGCGTTAAAGTGGTCTGACAGATTTGATTGCGCTTAATGGCTTCATTCTGAGATTCCTGAAGTGCCAGATCAACCTGGTTTATTGCCGCATTCACCTGCTGTTGCCGCAGCCAGGGAGCAAGACTCGGAAAGGCGATCGCCGCCAAAACGCCAACCACTATCACCGTAACCATCAGCTCAATCTGGGTAAACCCTGTTGTGGGTCTTCTAAAAACAAACCAGTGCCGCATTAGGAAAAATGGAGGTATGAAGTTGGGCAAGCGAAGACTCTGATCGAACCTGAAAGGATGGAGAACGAGCCGCCTCTTCCTCCTCTTGAGAAAGAGTAGAGTAGCGAAGCACTTTATAAGACACTTGCAGCATCTGAGCGGCAGGCGGAACGCTCTTGTCTACCCATAAAATGCGGCGTAGCCTATAGCCATCGGGTAATCCCAAAATCGGCAAAGTGGTGGATTGTTTAAGAACAGACTGCCCTTCCCTTTGCTCAATAGCACTGATGTCAGCTTGAGGAGATTGGGTTTGAGGGGAAATTTTATAGGCCGCTGTATCCTTAGCGATAACGGTTACCATCATCTGCTGGGCATAGCTGCCAGCAGATGAACGTTGACAGTCCGCCACCGTTTGAGGGAGGGTTTGTGCCATCTGGCGAAGGGACTCTACATCGGCCTGAATTTCTGCGATCGCCGTATTAATCTGCTGACTTCTCGCCCGAATGCCCGTTGCTGCAACGTAAGCTTGCAGCGTCGTGCTTAAAAATATCGCCGAGGTGATCATACTGATCATAACCTCAACGTAGGAAAGCCCCCTTACCCGTGGACGACGCTTAAGCAGGTCAAAAGATGATTTTTGAAACATTACAGCTTTCAAGAATGAATGGATACGTTATCTCAAAAATTAATCTTAAAATTTGGTTCGACCACCTATGCAGACCTGAGAACTTGGCTAAATACGCAAAAAATTAGACAGAGATAGATCAGACAGAGGCCAGCGATGACTCATTCATCTATATATCTGTCAAGAGTAGCATCTTCATTATAAAAATCTGTAGTTGGCAGAAAACCCGAAATTATTGAGAAATGAATGGGTAATCTACGAAGATGGACTTTATATTCTATGACTGCGAAGGCTTAATTCCCTGGCTGTTGCGTTCGTGATTCTTTTTGTCCTGGCCTTAAGTCTATTATTTGACCCCTATGCTCTTCGGTCATAGAAAACATCGTCACTCTATGGGCTGGCTACAGCGCTATGCTCGTCACATCTGGTTGCTTCAGCGCATTGTAGATATCGTGCTTGCTGTGGTGATTCTATGGGGTCTTACCCTGATATTTAAAACCCAGTTCTTACCGCAGCCTTACATCCTCCTGTCTATTTTTACAACGCTGGTCATGTGGCCTGTCTTTGGCAGCACTGGCATTTACCTCTCTTATAGAAGTGAACATCCTGCAGCAACCTATCCTCGGATTTGGATGGCCTGGGCTTCTGTTTGTATGCTATTGCTGCTGCTAGGCTACATTACGCAAACCTCGGTTTTATTTTCGCGGCTGCTGCTGTGTTCGTGGTTTGTAATTACGCCCTTTGCGCTGTGTTTTCATCATCTCAAGTTGCGGCTGCTGTTGCGACGACTGCGCGCCACGGGGTTAAATTCTCGTAAAGCCGTTATTGCGGGGACGCAAGCGCTCAGTCAAATGCTGGCAGAACAGTTTCGGGATAGTCCTCAGTTTGGGCTTCAGTTCTGCGGTTTTTTTACGGAAGAACCCCTTGAGGCAATGACTGAGATTAAGACTAAACCCTTAATTGGAACCTTAGAAGAATTGCCTGACTATGTGAGACGCTACCGCATTGATGTGGTGTACATCGCAATGGCAGTTCAGGAATCAACCAAGGTTAGTCAGCTCATTGACGCACTCAAAGATACGACAGTCAGCGTCTATTTTGTGCCTAACATTACCGCCTTCAGCCTAATGCAGGCAAAAGTTCAAAACTTCAAAGGCGTACCGCTGATTGCAGTCTCAGAAATTCCGGTCATAACACCTGAAATCGTTGCAAAGCGCGTCACAGATATTGCCGTTGCGGTGGGCACATTGGTTTTAACCCTGCCCGTGATGTTGAGTGTGGCGATCGCCCTTCAACTGACGACCCATGGCTCTATTTTCGTTAAGCAACAGCGCTATAGCTTTGATGGAAAACCCATAACGGTCTATAAGTTCAGAACAATTAAAGCTGGACAAAAACACTCTGCTTCGCAACCCGCATTTTCCGGCATTGGAGCATTCCTAAAAAAGACGGGGCTAGAGAGCCTACCACAGCTTTTCAATGTATTGCTGGGCGATATGAGCATTGTTGGCCCACGCCCTCAGCTTTTGGCGCATGATGATTTATATCGTGACTATGCCGGTCAATACCGTTTAGGTCGTGAAGTTAAATCCGGTATAACGGGCTGGGCGCAAATTCACGGTCTATACAGCGAATACGAAACCCAGGAGAGCCTTCGGCAGCGGGTTGCCTACGACATTGACTACCTGAAAAATTGGTCGCTTCGGCTAGATCTAAAGATTATGGCAAAGACAACGTTAACCATGCTCAAACACCAAAATGCTTATGAGTAGAGCTAATCGAGGGATTTCTCTAGCTGATACTGACTCCACAAAGTCTGATATAGCCCTGGTTTAGTCAACAGATCTTCATGGGTGCCCACCTGCACAATTTGGCCTTTGTCCATCACCCAAATCTGGTCGGCGATCGCCGCTGCTGAAAGCTGGTGAGTTATAAACAAGACTGTCTTGCGCTGGGTTCCTTCGGTCAGGTTTTTGAGGATATTGGTCGCGGTTTGGTTGTCTACGCTGGCAAGGGCATCATCCAAAATTAAAATGGGTGCGTCTATCACCAAAGCCCGTGCCAACGCCGTGCGCTGACGCTGACCGCCGGAAAGCGTGATGCCTCGTTCACCCACGAGGGTTTTGTAGGTTTGAGGAAAATTCAGGATTTCGCTGTGGACTTGAGCCTGTTTGGCAGCCTGCTCAATTTCATACTGCTCAACACTAGGGTTGCCGTAGCGGATGTTGTTTTTGAGGGTGGTGCTAAACAAAAAGCTGTCTTGAGGGACGTAGGCGATCGCCCCTCTAAGATCCCGCAGTCGAATTTGGGTGGTGTCATGCCCATCTAAAAAAAGCTGATCGGGCTGGATATTAAGTAAACGCGGCAGCGCATTGGCAAGGGTAGACTTGCCGCAGCCCACCGGCCCAACGATTGCCACAGTGGTGCCAGGTTCTAAAGTAAAGGAAACGTCCTGAAGGGCGGGTTGCTCGGCACCAGGATAGGTAAAGGTAAGGTGACGTGCCTGGAGCTTGCCCTGTACTTCTGAAAGGGGTAGGGCGATCGCCCCTGGTTTGCTGTCGATAGCAGGCTGGACGGTCAAAATGGACTCAATGCGGTCAATGCTGACTTCGCCCCGCTGGTAGGCGGTGATGGTAAAGCCTAGCAAGGCCGTCGGGAAGATCAGCCGCTCCACATAAAGAATCAACGCGACAAAACCGCCGATGGTGATTGCGCCACTGGCGATCGCCTGTCCCCCAAACCAGATCAGCACAAGTAGGCTAAGGCTGGCTAAACCACCCAAGATCGGGAACAACGTATTGCGGGTTTTGGCAAGGCGTAGATTGGCATCCAGCAGCTTTTGATTGAGGTGGACAAACGCCTGCTGTTCGTTTTGCTCTTGGGCGTAAATTTTAATGAGCGAAATGCCGCTCATGTCTTCTTGGATCAGGTCGCTGAGCCGAGACAGACATTCTTGCACCGCAACCTGCTGTGCTTTAAGGCGCTCACTGAAGGCACGCACCAGCAGCATGATGAACGGGTAAATGGCGATCGCTGCCAGACTAAGCTTTACATCAATGCCAAACATGACAGGGAGCGTCAGCATGTAGGCAAAGAGCGTATTCACAAAGCTCAACAGCGCGAAGCCCACCAGTCGCCGGATGTTATCGACATCGCTGGTGGCGCGGTTGATGAGATCGCCAATGGTGCGGGTGGCAAAGTAGGCGGGTTCCAATCGCAAAACGTGGTCAAAAATTTGCTGCTTGAGGTCAAACTCAACCTGACGACCTACGCCAAAAATTGCAATCCGAGAACCCATCCGCATCAGCAGCATGAGAGAGGCCAGCCCTACAATTAGCCCCACCTCTTGCCAGAGCTGCGAGAGTTCAAACTTCGTTTGCAGTTCGTCAATCACCTTGCTAATCAAAATCGGCAGGTAGGTGCCAATGCCGTTAACCGCAAACAGCGTTACCACGCCAATTGCAACGCGAACTTTGTGAGGGCGAAGGTAGTGGAGCAGCTTTTGAAATCGGGAATATTTTGGCGTTGAAAGGGAGGAGGTCATTCAGACTATCTAAGCTACAGCAATGGGCGTTTGTGTCGATGCAATCATGGGCTTTTGACGGGGATGTTGCACCATCAGTCGGCGCACTTCTTCGGCATGGTAAGAGCTGCGCGTGAGCGGCGAAGAGACAACCTGCAAAAAGCCGAGCGCTTCCCCCGCTATGCGCCACGCCTCAAACTGAGCTGGGGTGACAAAATCTTTTACAGGCAAATGCTTGGGCGTGGGCTGAAGGTATTGACCGAGGGTGACAATATCGCAGTCTACCTGGCGCAAATCTGCCATCACCTGCTCAATTTCCTTGGCGGTTTCGCCTAGCCCTGCCATCACGCCAGATTTGGTGTAGACCCAAGGCGCAATTTCCCGCGATCGCCGCAGTAATTCTAGCGATCGCCCATAATCGCCTTGAGGACGCACCCGACGGTACAGGCGCGGGACGGTTTCGGTGTTGTGATTGAGGACATCGGGCTGGGCGGCTAAAACTTGAGACAGCGCATCCCAGTTGCCGCACAGATCTGGGATCAAAACCTCAATGGTGGTTTTAGGGGAAAGCACCCGTATATTTTGGATGCACTGGACAAACTGACCTGCGCCCCCGTCAAGCAGGTCATCGCGGTTAACGGAGGTGATAACCACATGATTAAGGTTCATGCGGCGCACGGCTTCGGCTAAGCGCGTTGGCTCAGTAGCATCTAAAGCCGTGGGCTTTTTCTCAAAGTCAATATCGCAGTAAGGGCAGGCGCGGGTGCAGGCGGGTCCCATGATCAAAAATGTGGCTGTACCGTTGCTAAAGCACTCGCCAATATTGGGGCAAGAGGCTTCTTCGCAGACTGTATTAAGCTGTAAGTCTCTCAAAATGTCTTTTACATTGCCCACCCGTTCCCATTGGGGAGCCTTGACACGCAGCCAGTCTGGTTTCACCGCCACAGATATTTTGACCTTTTAGCTCAGTTGTCTAGATTGTATCAAGATCCTGAAGACTCCATTTTGCTTCAGCGCTGCCTGTAATGGACTAATTTAAGAAAATGCTTTTCTGACGTCAAACAAACCTGCTATACTTTGTAAGCCTAAATGGGAGAGCAAGTCTAACCCTTTAGCAAATACCCTGCGGATGTGGTGGAATTGGTAGACACGCACGCTTGAGGGGCGTGTGGCTCACGCTGTGCGAGTTCGAGTCTCGCCATCCGCATTAAAAAATCTTCTAAAGGTTTCTTTAGAAGATTTTTTTACATTTAGATTAGGATGTATTGTGCCCTATGGCTAAAAGCTACGGTATGCACAAAGCTGAAACAACTTATGGGACTGGGTTTTAGCACTTTCTTACGCTACCTCTCCCAACCCTCGCCTTATAAAGGGGAGGGCACTCCATCTCCTTAATCCCCTCTTGGGAAAGGGGATTAAGGAGGGTAACGCAGGGTGCAGGGTCCTGAAAAATGCTCCAACTTATGTACACGGTAGGGCTAAGAGAGAGGTGCATAGGCAAACGTTGCGCTAAACTGACGGCACCAAATGACGGCAGTTTTAAACGATTTAAGATCTAGATTGCTGGGGATAGCATAGTGCTGCGTACCCGCAATTGCCTGGAGCTTGCCCAGAGAAACATAGCTATTTTTGCCATAGCTTTTTGGATTGGATGACTGATGCAAAATAACGAATAGATCAGGGCCTTCTGACGTTGTAAAACCTTGATCTAAAACCAAATAGCGCTGAGTGCCTTCAGTGACTATGCTGACGTTGCCCCTGGTGGCATGTTCAACACTGACAAATGCCCCCGTAGACTTTTTCATCATTGCGTCCTGGGCTACTTTAGACGCCTGAACGGGTGGTTTTGCTGCGGAACAGCTGAGGGGGGATAGGGCAAGAAGCGTAATGATGGCGATAACCGCTGATGTGGTGCTGCGCTGCCAAACTTTAGAGGTTATCTTGTTAAACTTCATTTTATTAAACTCCATTTGATTTAGGCTGCGTAAACGCTCTACTTAGCTTAACTGTAAAGAAATACACCAGAACTCAAATGAGAATGCGTTAATAATTATCCCTGAAAACCTTTAGTCATTTCTCAGGTTATCCTCATCAAATTCAGCTACTTTGATGGCATCAGCAGATTGGAAACATTATTCTAGGCAAAAGACGTCTAATCAGAGTTGTGATGGACTTGAGCTAATTTAATGGGTGAGAGAGATCGCACAATGCTGTCAAAGTCTAAGCCGACGCCTTTGCCTCAATCAGTGCCCAACCTCTGGCAACCTCAATGGGCGACCCTCATCATGCTGGCGTTTCTTGCTGCCTCCGGTGCAATTGTGGCCGGATGGTTTGCAGGAGAGGGTACCATTACCAAAATTTTCAAGCAGATTGCGCTGCTCCAAGAAAATCCACCCATGTGGCTAGAAGTGCCGATGGTGACGGGCACATTTTTGCTAGTCCCTACGCTGATGCTGCTAGCAGCTCTACTCGTGCTAATGCGAGTTTCGCACCGTTCTCAAGCCTGGTCGCGGGTAGTTGTGGTTGGGATTGTGTTAGTGCTAACGCTGCGATACGTGGTATGGCGCGCCCTCTCCACCCTCAATTTAGGGCAGCCGCTCAACGGCACCTTTAGTGTGCTGCTGTTTATCTTTGAAATGCTGACGTTGTTGAGCAGCAGTATCCAGCTTTTTTTAATGCTGCGGGTCAAAGATCGACACAGAGAGGCTGATGATCTAGAACACAGCGTCACTCAGGGTAATTTTACGCCGACGGTGGATGTGTTTATTCCCACTTACGATGAGCCTGAAACCATTCTGAAGCGAACCATTTTGGGCTGTCAGGCGCTGGATTACCCTCGCAAAGAAATTTATATTCTCGACGATACCCGCCGCCCTGCCGTTGAAGACCTTGCCCATAAACTGGGGTGCCACTATCTCACCCGCCCAGACAATCGCTACGCCAAAGCTGGGAATTTGAACGCGGCGATCTCCCGTACCTCTGGCGATCTCATCACGGTCTTTGATGCAGACTTTGTGCCCACCACCAACTTTTTGCAGCGCACCGTAGGCTTTTTCCAAAATCCAGAGATGGGTCTCGTCCAGACCCCGCAGAGCTTTTATAATGCTGACCCCATTGCGCGCAACCTTGGCCTCGAAGATGTTCTAACTCCAGAAGAAGAGGTCTTTTATCGCCAAGTCCAGCCCATTCGAGATGGGGCAGGCAGCGTGGTTTGTTCGGGCACGTCTTTTGTGGTTCGGCGACAGGCGCTTAAAGAAGCGGGTGGATTTGTGACCGATTCTCTCAGTGAAGACTACTTCACGGGCATTCGCCTTGCAGCCCAAGGCTACCAGCTGATCTACCTCGACGAAAAGCTAAGTGCAGGGCTGGCGGCTGAAACCATTGCTGACCATGCCGGTCAACGGCTGCGCTGGGCGCGGGGTACCCTCCAAGCATTTTTTATTGACGCAAACCCGCTCACCATTCCAGGGCTAACGCCCCTTCAGCGACTGGCGCACTTAGAGGGTCTGCTGCACTGGTTTACCAGCATTTCACGGGTAGGCTTTTTGCTGTTTCCGTTTGCTTATGCCTTCTTGGGCGTGATTCCCCTGCGGGCCACCATGGATGAGGTGATCTATTTCTTTTTGCCCTACATTGTGGCGCAGTTTTCGACCTTTGCTTGGCTCAATGGGCGATCACGGTCTGCGTTACTTTCAGACATATACAGCCTGGTTTTGGCTTTTCCCCTCGCTCTGACGGTACTACGGGTCATGCTGAACCCCTTTGGTCGTGGGTTTAATGTGACGCCTAAAGGACGCGTGCGATCGCAGTATCGGTTCAACTGGAGCTTAGCTTGGCCGCTCATCATTATGTTTGTGGCGACGGCTTTTAGCCTGTGGCGCAACTTGGGCATTTGTATGATTAAAGGCGCATGGCAAACAACGGTATCACCCGAACTTGCGCAAACGGTGAAAGGCGTGGGGTTAGGCTGGATTTGGAGTGCTTACAACCTGATCTTAATTGGCATTGCGCTGCTCATTTTGCTAGACGTGCCTAAACCAGACCTGTATGAGTGGTTCAATTTGCGCCGAACCGTCAGACTAAAAGTGGGCGATAGCTTCGCACCAGGGGTGCGCGAATACTGGGGCAGCACTACGATGATTTCAGAAGGCGGGGCAGAGATTGCCCTTACTCAGTCAGGGGTTGAGCTGCCGCAGACAGAACCTATTCTCGTTCAGATCAGCATCTTAGAGATTGATCTAACAATAAAGGCACAGGTGGTCAATATTAGCCGACAGAATGACTTACCGATTCTGCGCGTCTTGTTTGAGCCACTGACACTCTCTCAAGAAAAAGAATTGGTTAAAATGCTCTTTTGCCGCCCCGGACAGTGGCAGCATCGCACAACGCCCGGAGAAGTTCAGTCTATTTGGATCTTACTGAAAACGCTCCTCATGCCTCGGGTGATTTTTGATCGGCAGGTTCAGGTGAGAGCCGTTTCTCTAACTCAGGGATAAAGGGCGAAGCGTCGCACCCCAGGTCTACATCAAAAGTCCACTGCACCCAACGCCAGTTCATTGGTACAGTAAATTGAGAAGGGTTGGGCCTTGCAATCGCAGCACCCCCTTAAACCAGTCCAACCGATGGAGTTCTGATGTACACCGTTGAAGTTACCCTACGGGGCACCCCACTTTCCTTAGCCGTTCAGCGCAAAGAGCTGAGCAATGCCGAGACGCTATACCAGTCTATTGTGACCTCAATTAAAACCGCAGCGCCCAGCCTACTCGAGCTAACCTGCGAAAAAGAAACCGATAAAAAAATTGGCATCCTAACCAGCGAGATTACGGCAGTACAGGTTTCTGAAAAAGGTGGTGGGCCTTCTAAAGGCGGATTTACTGGTTTTGGGGTGTAGAGCAGCCCATGACCGAATGGGGCATTAATGTTCAAAACCTATCCTTTGGCTGGAGCGATCAGCAGCAGATTCTAAAACGCTGCACCCTCCAGGTACCAGAGGGTGAGTTTTGGATGCTTTTAGGCACAAACGGCAGCGGCAAGTCAACGCTGCTGCGCGTTTTGGCTGGGTTACTAGGGCATCAGTCGGGGGAGATCCGGCTTAACCCTCCCGTGGGTTTTGTGTTTCAAAACCCTGACCACCAGCTCGTGATGCCTACGGTGGGTGCAGATGTTGCTTTTGGCTTGGTTGAAGAAGCGCTTTCCTATTCCCAAGTACGCGATCGCGTGGAAGAGGCCCTTGATGCTGTTAACCTCTTACACCTTATCCGTCGTCCCATTTATGCCCTCAGCGGTGGGCAAAAACAGCGGGTTGCCATTGCGGGGACGATTGCTCGTCACTGTAATGTACTTCTACTAGATGAGCCAACAGCCCTGCTGGATCCTGAAAGTCAGTTTGATTTAGTGACCAGCGTCAGCGCGCTGGTCAAAAAGCGAGGCATTACTGCGCTTTGGGTCACGCATCGCCTTGAAGAATTAGCCTACTGCAATGGCGCAATCTTATTAGAACACGGGAAAGTAGCGCAGTCTGGCTCACCAGAGATCCTTAAGCAGCGCCTTCAGCCTTCGCTGGGCGGGTAAGGCATTAAGTCAGATCGCACGGAGTCATCACAGGGGACAGCAATGGGCATGGCTCCCGAAGTCGTAGACAAACTTTATTCTGCCAACACTGCCCCGTTCCTGGGAAACGGAGCACCCAAAGTTTTGCGGCAGATCGGTCAGCTTTTCCGTCGCGTCATATCAGTAGTGCAAACCTAAGCCAGTTTGCGCTGAAGCAGTCGCTGGATGCTGATGAGGGCGATCACATCAAACCCAACCAAAAGCAATAGCGTTGCACCCAGAGATAAATTCCCCCAAGGCGCTTCCATTACAATGCTGGCAAAGGTCCAGTCACTATGAAGGTAGACGTAGCGGATCGGCTCAATCGCAAAGCTCAGCGGGTTTAGGCTTGCCACAATCTGAAGCCAGGTTGGCATAAAGGCGAGGGGCACCAGCGCCGTGCTGGCAAACAGGAGCGGCAGGTTGGTCACAAAGATAACCGCGATTAGCTCAATATGCCCTGGTAGCGCAAAGGTTAAGCCTAAGCTTAAAGCCGTTACCCCCAGTACCAGCAGCAGCACAATCAGCACCACAATCCCAAGTCCCAAAATATTGGGTAGCCCTGCCCCTAACGCAGCGCTGAGGCCAATAATGGCAGCCGTCTGAATCAGGCTTAGGGTGGTGATAAAAATGGCAGAGGCCAGCACGATTGAAAAACGTGAGGCCAGAGGAGCCACCAGCAGCCGATTTAAGAACCCAAATTCGCGGTCAAACATAACGGGCAAGCCCGCATTGAGCGCACCGCTGAAGGCCGTAAACACAATCACCCCAGCGCACAAAAACTGACCGTAGGTTTGACTCACGCCAAACATGCCTTGGGGAACATTCTTAAACAACGCCCCAAACAGCAGCAGCCACATCAAAGGCTGCACAATCCCTGCAATGAGGGTAGAAGGTCGCCGCTGGAGCTGAATAAACAGCCGTCGTGCTAAGGCTAGGGTTTCCTGCACAAATTCGGGGGAGATTAGGCTGGGAGGCTTCAGGTTAGGCTGAAAGTCTAATGTTTCCTTAGTCTGCGCTTGAGAATTAGATTGAGGCTTAACAGAGGTGCTGCTGCTACTAGTCATCGGTTTACGTCCAACGCATATCAGAAAATCTGTGAGAGGAAAGAAATAAGAGTTTGGATCTGCCGCCTAGCGCATTGCTTGCTTGCGTTCTGCTTTGAGGTCGCGCTGGCTAGATGCCGCCATTTCTGCGTCTAACAGCGTTTGCCCTGTTGCGGAAAGGTAGACATCATCTAAGCTGGGGCGAGCTTGAGCAATGCCAAAGATAGGGATATTGGCAGCTTTCAATGCCTGCTGCAACTCTAAAATGGCATCACTTTGGGCAGCAACCACCAGATTGAGGGAATTGCCTTGAGCAGGATTAATAATGACATCTTGCACAAAGGGAAGCGCGGTTGCCAAAACTTTGGCCTGCTCCGCCTCTTCAATGGAGGTAAACTCACGGATTTTGAGCGTGATGCGATCGCCCCCCACGCGGTCTTTCAATTCTGAAGGGGTGCCTTCAGCAATTACTTTGCCTTGGTCAATAATGGCAACCCGATCTGCTAGGGCATCAATTTCTTCAAGGTAGTGGCTGGTGAGCAGAATGGTTGTACCGCGATCGCGCAACTGCCGTAAAAAGTCCCAAATGACGCGACGGCTTTCAATATCTAGACCTACGGTCGGCTCGTCTAGTACCAAGACCACAGGCTCATGGAGCAATCCTGCGGCTAGATCCAGCCGTTTTTTAAGACCGCCAGAATAGGTGCCCGTTTTTTTGTCTGCCCAGGGCGTTAGGCCAAGACGGTCAGTAATAGATTCAATGCGGGGGGCGATTGCCGCCTTGGGCAAATGATAGAGCGCCGCCTGAAGCTGAAGCAGTTCCCGCCCCGTCAATACCTTATCTAAGGCCACTTCTTGGGCAACGTATCCTAAAAGCTGTCGTGCGACCTTAGGTTGTGCCACCACAGAAACCCCAGACACCTCAACTCGACCGGCATCAGGAGCCGCTAAGGTACAGATGCACCTTAAGGTCGTCGTTTTTCCAGCACCATTAGGGCCGAGTAGACCAAAAATTTCTCCAGGCTCGACCTGGAAAGACACGCTCTTAACCGCCTCGGTTGTGCCATAGCGTTTCTGTAACTGCTCAACGAGTACAGCGGGAGCCATAGACAGTCCATCTCAATAAATCTCAACATCTCTATTCTAAAGAGCTGAGGAGGATTATGAACGCAGGCTTCGCACAGATTCATTCAAAGTCAGCGTTAAGCCGCCCGATCCGTCGCCTGCAAGGCCTCTGATTGGCGCACTTCTGAAGTTTGTTCGCGTAAAAGCTCTTCTAGCTGCTGCTTTTCTTCTAACAGCAGCACATTGCTCGATAGCTCTGAAGTTTCCTCAGCATGACGATGAAACCGAATGCCGATTAGCAAATCGTATAAGAAGCTGCCAATATTTTCGCGGTTAAAAATGCCTAAAGTTTGGGGGCTACCCTTTGCATCTAAGAGTGGCTTAACGGCGTAGTAGGCAGGCTGCACCTTATACCAAGGCACAGAAGGCCACAGATGATGAATCAGATGATAGTTTTGACCCAAAATTAAAACGTTGAGCCAAGCACTGGGATACACCCGCGCATTTTTCCAGCGGTTGCGCTCTTGAAAATCACGGTGAGGGAGGTAATCAAAAAACAAGCCGAGCGCAACGCCCACTACTAACGCAGGCGTAAACCAATAGTTCATGATATAGCCAAGCTGACCGTGGGAAGCGGCAAACCAGACCACGCTCACCATAAAAAGGCGGCTCAAGAACCACTCCAACAGCTCAAACTTACGCCACAGCTTACGCTGAAAGAAGAATAGCTCGTGGTAGAAGAATCGAGGCGCAATCAGCCACAGTGGGCCGCAGGTTGAAACAAAATGGTCAGGATCGTTTTTGGGGTCATTGACATTGGCGTGGTGCTGCATATGCACCCGCGTAAAAACCGGAAACGCAAACCCTAAAATTAAGGCGCTAATGTGCCCCATTGCCCCATTGATAATGCGATCGCCGTGGGCAACCTTATGAGACGCATCGTGAATGACGGTACCCGCTAAATGGAGAGACAATACGTTGAGCACAAATACAACGCCACCAGGCCAATCTCCCAGAAAATACCCTAGCGTTGACCCTACGATGAGGGCAACAGAGGCCAACAGCATCAGCAAGGTCGGGTTAAACGCCCCGGGAGGCCCTAAGAATTCATACGGAACCGTCCGGGGATGAACTTCACCTAGCATTAACCAACAATCCTTGCTGAGTCGCCATTATTCTCTGGGTAGTATACGACAGACTCTGGTCTAAATTAAAGTTTTGTGACGAATTTACGAGATTATCTGCGAGTTTTCTCATGAAGGCTTTTAGCGGTAAGAGATGGAAATTATCGACAAAAGCTATGTTTGACTGCTATTTGACCGATTTAATGACAAAAAATGCTGTTATTAAGCGATGCGCTCTTTTTCAGGAACTTTGTCATTGGCATAAATGTCTTTAAACCTTCGGTCTTTAGTGCATACAAGGAAAGGTTCTATGGACAACGTTGGGACGCACCATCAGAAGGTTAACGCAGATTTTCGACTCCTGTGTTCTGTTGGGCTGGCGGGGGTAGTGGCGATCGCCTCTTCTAGCGGTTGGGTGAGTCGAGCAGACACCTACTCCAGCTCTAGTTTGCCCAAGGTCAACTCCGAAACAACTGCTCCTAATCGTTCTTCTAATTCTGAAGGCTCAAATTCAAAGCCTTCTGCAACGGTCAATAGCGCCGCCAATACTTCTAGAAACGGAAGCACTACAACCGCAGACACTTCACCGCGCTTCTTTTGCCAGATTTGGAACGGACAGTACACCGTTATGTACAGCCCTGAGAATCGTTCTGGCGAGGTATTTCCTTGGGCAGTGCCTAAAGACTTATCCAATGGTTGGGTAGCAGAAAAGCGATGTAACGAAATTAGCCGTCGCCTTGAAGAATATCGCCCCGATGGTCTAAATGAGCTGAGTACCGGCACTGAAAATGGCTACAACATTGTCTGCGCTACAACGCAATCTAATTCAGCCTGTCGGATTGTCTTTACCGTCCCACCCGGACAAGATCCGCTCGTTACTCGAAATTCTGTCTTCCAAAATCTGACGGTTGCTGACGGCGGCACCATGACTCAGGGGGTTAATACCTACGTCAGCACTGGCAATAACAACCTGAACTTAACGGATAATTTGGTGAACTTAGGTTTATCGGTATTGGGCAACAACTCAGCCTGGAAAAGCAGCTACGCGGATCGAGACATTAATCTTAAGCCGTATCTGTCTCCTGCTGATGGCGGCACAGGCAAGGGATTAACCAATGGGGTGCGCCTTCAAAAGGGAGTACGCCTGAATCCTAATAACTTCCGTTAAGATTCACGCCTCCAATCCGTCGGTCGGTAGGGGCAGGTTTAGCTAAACTTGTATGGCGTATGTCCATTACAG
>JANPLU010000079.1:0-54230 GCA_031422435.1 Acaryochloridaceae cyanobacterium VAR_48_metabat_390 | reverse complement strand
CAATAACCCTATTCGGGAGAATGCCGACTAGGATATAAAAACTGTGATCGCCGTTACGGTAAACAGCATCGGATGCCGTCTACGGTTGGTCGCCAGATTCAGTTGCACATCGTTGAGAGTTAGGAGAGCGTCCGTGTATTCTGTTTTAAAAAGCATTCAGCAAGCCGCTTTACAAAGTCCTCAGACTCTGTGCACCGTCGTTATCCGCTCTCGTCACTGCCGCGCTTGGATGGGACTTATGGTAGCCGTAGGCTCACTCGCCAGCGCCCTGCCCGTCTTAAGTCAGCCCTCTGCCGCCACGACTGCCATTACTTGCGACCCCAACGCCCTCCCCCCAGCCATTAGTGGCTCAACCGTTGGCGCTTCACCGACAGGCTCTTTAGATTTAGGCTCTTTACCCAGCAGCAATACCGATGCTAAGGCCGCAGATCTGGGGACGCTGGCACCGCCCTCTAATACCCTACAAGTCCCTAGTAAGCCTGAAGATGTCACTGTTACAACAACGCAGGCTATTACTCTAAGCCAGGCCATTGATTTAGCGCAGCGCCGCAATCGAGATTTACAAATTGCCGCGCTTCAGGTAGAGCAGCAGCGCTTTGCCCTTCGGCAGGCTAAAGCCGCCCTGTATCCAGCCGTGAGTGCCAATGCCGGTATCACTCGCTCAGATTCTGCCCAAGCTGCGATCGGGGCAAAACAGGCGGGGCTGCCCAATCGTCCCGATGCTAACAATAGCTTTAGCGGTGGCGTAGAGCTTAATTACGATGTGTTTACCTCTGGACAGCGCTCTGCCAGCATTCGCGCCGCAGAATCTTCTCTTAAAAGCACCGAAAAAGTTTATCAAGCCCAGCGGCAACAGCTTCGTCTAGACGTTGCCAATGACTATTACGATTTGCAGCAAGCAGATGAGTCGATCAAAATTGCGCAGCAGTCTGTTGATAATGCCGCCGAAAACCTGCGGGTTGCCCAAGCCCGCGAATCCGCAGGGTTAGGCACTCGTTTTGACGTGCTTCAGGCGGAGGTTGCTTTAGCAGACCGCAAGCAGCAGTTGATTCAGGCTCAAAGCCAGCAGCAGGTAAGCCGCCGTCAGTTGGCTCAGCGGCTTAGTCTACCGGAAATGGTCACGGTGGTTTCTGCCGATGCGGTGGCGATCGCCGGAAACTGGACACCATCGTTAGAAGAAAGCATTGTGCAGGCGCTTCAAAATCGCTCTGAGCTGGGTCAGGTGCTCGATCAGCGCGATATTGCTTTGCAAAACCGCAGGGTGGCGCTCGGCAGTTTAGGGCCGCAGTTGACCTTTAATGCCAACATTGCTCTAGCGGATGATTTGGCCGATAACAACCTCGGCGCTTATGGCTACGGGGTGGGGGCACAGGCCAGCAAGACTATTTTTGATGGAGGGGCTGCAAAGGCGATCGCCGCTCAGCAGCAGATCAACGCCTCTATTACCGAAACCCAGTTTGCCAGCTTCAAAAACGTGATTCGGTTTCAGGTGGAGCAAAACTACTACACGCTCCAGTCCAGTCGGGAGCGTATTAGCACCACTCGCTGCGCCATTGAACAGGCCGAGCAGGGGTTAACCCTTGCTAAGCTGCGGCGCGATAACGGGGTGGGCACTAGTTTAGAAGTAAGCAATGCCACCACTGATTTAGCCCAGGCTAGAAATAATTATCTTGCGGCGATTATTTCTTACAACCGTGCGCTATCTGCACTTCAGCGCTTTACGACACAAAATGCTCCGCCTTAAAGTCTATTTTCAGAGGACACTTTGAGGATGAGTAGACCAGTCTCGTGACGGCAAAGCCATTACTGCGCCAGACGCGATCGCACAAAGTCATCCAGCCGCTCCATGCCTTTGCGAATCGTGTCCATATCGGTCGCATAGGAGATCCGAATTGCGTCATCGGCACCAAAGGCAATGCCTGGAACCGCCGCGACTTGGTGGGTTGCCAGTAATGCCTCGCAAAATTCAATCGAGCGCATCCCCGTTTTGCGAATGCTGGGGAACATGTAAAATGCGCCCTCCGGTCGAGGACACTGCAACCCTGGAATGGCATTAAGGTAGTCCAGCATGACGGTGCGTCGCGCGGCAAAGGCATGGAGCATTTCTGTGACGCAGTCTTGGGAACCCTCTAGGGCTGCGATCGCCCCATATTGAGCAAAGGTACACACATTAGAAGTGCTGTGACTTTGCAGCCGCGTCATGGCCTTAATTTCATCCAGAGGGCCAGCCACATAGCCCACCCGCCATCCGGTCATAGAATAGGTTTTAGCAAACCCGCTACAGACAAACGTGCGCTCAAAGAGGGCTTGGCTCAATGCCGCAATGCTGAGATGTTCTGCATCCTCGTAGAGGGTTTTTTCATAGATCTCATCAGAGATAACCCAGACATGACTCTCTAAAATCACCTTTGCCAATGCCTGAATTTCCGCAGGCGTATAAACCACGCCCGTGGGGTTAGAGGGGGAATTGAGAACAAAGAACTTTGTGCGAGGCGTGATTGCCTGCCGGAGCTGGTTAGGGGTAATCTTAAAATTTTCACTAAGATCGGTCTGGACAATGACGGGCATCCCAGAGGCCAACTTCACCATTTCGGGATAGCTGAGCCAGTAAGGTGCCGGAATAATAACTTCATCGCCTGGGTCTAAAAACGCCTGAAAAATGTTGTAAAGGCCGTGCTTTCCACCGTTTGTGACCAGCACATTCTCAGCTTTATAGGCAAGCTGATTATCGCGCTGTAGCTTACGGGCGATCGCCTCCCGTAAAGTCGCTTCCCCTGCCGCTGCTCCGTACTTGGTTTTCCCTTCATCTAAGGCTTTTTTTGCGGCTGCCTTGATGTGGTCTGGGGTATCAAAATCTGGTTCGCCAGCACCAAACCCTAGTACATCCAGTCCTTCTGCCTTCATCGCCTTCGCTTTGGCGGCGATCGCCAGCGTCATCGAAGCCGGAACCTGAGCGATCCGCGCAGCCAGTTTCATTCGTTCACCCGTAATGCTGTAGACCAAAACCTTTCCCTCAAATCATCTTGGGATCCTTGTAGTATTCCCAGCTCTCCAGCCAGAACCCAACCTATCAGAGTGACCCATATCTGCTGACCCTGACAAATGATTTCTAGCGCTTATTAAGCCGCACAGACACTCTTAAAGACCCTATGATCGCATCCTACACCCCAAGGGCATGGTCTGGATCTCGTTCTTTGTAGAGATGCACAATTTTGTCTGTAACTTCTGATACAGAAAGTCCATCAGTCAAAATTTCAATCGCATCCGCAGCTTTTCTCAAGGGTGCAGTCTTACGCTGACTGTCTTTGCGATCGCGTTCCGCAATGTCTTGAACCAGCTTTTCATAGGTAATGTCAGCTGTTCCGGTAGCCTTCAGCTCTTCGTAACGACGACGGGCGCGTTCTTCTACCGAGGCGGTTAGAAAAATTTTGAGTCCGGCATCCGGAAAAATGTGCGTTCCTATATCCCGACCTTCCGCTGCTACGCCGCCGACTTGCGCATAAGCCTGCTGCTGCTGGCGCAAAATGTCCCTGACGGCTGGCTGTGCTGCAAGGGTAGACACATGGGCGGTCACGGTAAGGGAACGAATAGCCTGGGTTACATCTTGTCCATTTACCCACACTTCTGGGGGTTCAGTGGGCTTCATCTCTAGTTGAGCTTGGCTAACAAGATCGGCGATCGCCACTTCATCATCTAAGGCAATCTCTGACTGAAGCACGAGCCAGGTCATGGCGCGGTACATTGCCCCAGTATCCAAATGGATGAGTCCTAACTCTTTGGCACAGAGGCGCGTGACGGTAGATTTTCCGGCTCCGGCTGGCCCGTCAATTGCCAGGATGGGTTTGCGACTATCCAGCACTATGTTGTCAATGAGACGGGTGTTGCCCACACGAGCGGCGATCGCCACCATGCCAACAGTGTCAATCTGCGTTAAAGGCTCTAGCGTCTGCGGATCCACCACTTCTATATACTCCACCTGTACCCCCGATGCTTTCGCTACTGTCGTTTTAATCATATTTACTAGTAAGCTGCGGTCTTTAATACCTTTGTTAAATAAAGCTTCAGCCTGTTTTAGCCCTTGAGAGAGCGCCAGCGCCTGCTGGGTTTGTGCTTCATTTAGGTACTGATTTCGTGAACTGTAGGCTAGACCATTGAGTTCTCGCAGAATGGGGCAGGGCACAATGGTGGTTGCCACATTAAGATCCTTCACGAGCTGCTGAATAATGGCAAGCTGCTGTGCGTCTTTACGTCCAAAGTAGGCGCGATCAGGCTGTACTAAGTTAAGCAGTTTCAGCACGATGGTGGCAACGCCTTGGAAATGATTAGGACGTGATCGCCCACACAATCCTTCGGTTAACGCGGTGGGGGGCACTACTTGGGTGATGGGGCGACTGGAGACTAAATCTGCTGCCTCTGGCACAAAGACTGCATCTACTCCGCATTCCTGGCAGAGCGCTAGGTCAGAGGCTAAGGTTCTGGGATATCGGGTAAAGTCTTCGGCTGGCCCAAACTGAAGAGGATTTACAAAGATACTGACCATCACAACGGCATTTTCTTGCCTTGCACGCTGAATTAAGCTTCGGTGCCCTAGGTGGAGTGCGCCCATCGTAGGAACAAGACCAATGTGCCCTAGTAAACCTTCCTTGGGGCTGTTGTGTTGCGCGCTAGATCGCTGCATTTGCAAAAAACGATGAAGCCCCGCCACTGATTTCAGGACAGGGATGCAGGCTTCCATTGCGATACCTCAGTTTCTTAATCTTTATAATACGCTCATTTTTTAGGTTAGTAAGCTTGCTTGAGATCCGAAATAGCTTGAAATAGCGCAATCCATAGGATGGGGTGTACCCCAAATGGATGTCCTTACGCATTCCTCGGAGATTGAATCTACGGCAGCCAAGGGAACTGTCGAAAGTCAGGATCGCGCTTTTCTAGAAACGCATTTTTGCCCTCGGCACTTTCTTGCACCATGTAGTAAAGCATTGTGGCATTCCCCGCCAGTTCCTGAATCCCCGCCTGTCCGTCGCAGTCTGCATTAAACGCAGCTTTGAGGCAGCGAATTGCCAGAGGACTCTTTTGCAAAATCTCCTGCGCCCACTGAATACCTTCTCCCTCGAGCTGTGCTACGGGCACGACCGTATTGACTAGACCCATCTCCAGCGCTTCTTGAGCCGAATACTGCCGACACAAAAACCAGATTTCCCGCGCCTTCTTTTGCCCAACCACTCTGGCTAAGTAGCCTGCCCCAAACCCTGCATCAAAACTCCCCACCTTAGGTCCCGTCTGTCCAAATATTGCGTTGTCCGCCGCAATAGAAAGATCGCAGATCAGATGCAAGACATGCCCACCCCCGATCGCATAGCCCGCCACCAGCGCAATCACCACCTTGGGGATGGAGCGAATCAGCCGCTGAAGATCCAGCACGTTGAGGCGCGGAACCCCATCTTCGCCCACATAGCCTGCGTCACCGCGAATACTTTGATCGCCGCCAGAGCAAAAGGCATACTTGCCATCGGTATGAGGGCCTGCCCCCGTCAGCAGAATCACCCCAATGGAGGGGTCTTCTCTGGCATCAATAAATGCTTCGTACAGCTCAAATACCGTTTTAGGCCGAAACGCATTGCGCTTCTCAGGTCGATTGATGACAATTTTGGCAACGCCATCAGCTTTGTAATACAAAATATCGTCGTAAACTTTAACGGGCTGCCAGGTCAAAGACATCACGGATCTCAGGCAAAGGTTCGGGCTGTATTATACCTGTCCGTGCCCTGCACCTCCCTAATTTGACACTTCTGACATTTCAATGACCAGCCCCTCATAGGTCTTGACCAAAAAATTAAGCGGGTCTTCGCGCCGGATTTTGAACTTAACGTAGCGGCTTTGCACCCGCAGCAAAATCTGCTCTAAACACGCATGGTCAAAGCAAACGTGACGCTGCTGATTTTTGTCGCCCAGGCTGGCTCCCCCAATGACGTGAAGCTGCACATTTTTTTTGAGCTGATACCATAGCCCATCTGCCGCTCCAGCGCCGCCCATTTGAGTGGCAGCGCCCGAAAGAGTAGTCGGCATATAAATAGGGTCTACGGTCGAAAGCCCTAGGGTCTGCTCGTAGTTGTAGTAGTAGTGCAATGGCACTTCTGCCGCCAAAAGCTGAAGGTCGCCCTCATAAAACTGTCGCGCAATTTCTAGATCCGACACCATTAGGGTGTGAACCTTGGGTGCGCTCGACAAAAACATCCACATCGCCCCCGCGTAGGCGACCAGCAGCATCACCATTACGCCTTGAGTAGACATGAGGCTATCTAAGGGCAGCATGGGCCAAAAAGCGGCGGGATAAGCCCAAAAGTAGAAGGCCATGAAGGGTTCAGCAGCAGGAAGCATGGGCGCAATGTCCGTTAGACGCTAGAGACGTAAAGAAAATATCGCACGAAACCACAAAAAAGCAATCTGTAGGGTCAGCCTTAACTTATTATAAAGACCCTTTCTATCTCGCTGAAGGTTGTTCTTATCCGTATTCTTGGTTTAGACCCAGGGTTGGCCTCGCTCGGCTATGGCGCGATCGCCCTATCTCAGTCCACGCCCGACCAAACGCCGGAGCTGATCGACTTTGGCATTATCCAAACGCAGGCTAAAACCCCCATCGGCGATCGCCTTTGTACCATCTACGAAGACCTTAATACCGTTATTGAGCAGATTCAGCCTGATTTAATTGCCCTAGAAAAGCTGTTTTTTTATCGAATGGGCAACATTATTTTAGTGGCTCAAGCCCGTGGGGTCGTTGCCCTTGTGATTGCTCAACATAAAATTCCTCTGATGGAATTCACCCCTGCTCAAATCAAACAGGCGCTCACAGGCTACGGCAACGCTGATAAAAATGCGGTACAAGAGGCCGTGGCACGGGAATTAAAACTAGACGCTATTCCCAAACCGGATGACGCGGCTGATGCCCTAGGCGTGGCGCTGACGGCGCGGCTACAGCTTTAGAGGAATGAATGCTAAGTATTTATACTAAATATTTTGCGAGAAAAGAAAAATATTTTGCGAGAAAAGAACCAACTGCTTTTGAGATGGGCATCATGAGGTAGTTGATAAGCCATTTCACCCCTATTTGATGCGCCACAGCGTTGGTTCGTTAGGTTAGCCTAGCGAATTAATCGTTAGGTGTCTATTAAGCTAGGGGTTTTCTTGTGAAAAGGTAGAGGTGGCAGCAGGTTTAGGTGTGCTTAGGCTACGCCAGTAGAGGGTGCCTGCCATTGTCATAAAAGTAAGGTAGGCAACAACTTGCCCTAGAAAGAGGCGATCGCGGTACCCCAAAAAGGTCTTTAGCAAAATGCCAGGGAACTGCTTATCTGGCAAAACTAAGTGTGCATCCCACAGTAGCGACCCTAAAATGCAGGAATCTCCAGAGATAGGGCACAGGTTAGGAACCACTAAGGGATTGAGCGTCATGAGGGCCGCATCGAGCTGTTTGGCTGCGCCGATGACCAGCCCGCCCACAATCAGCAGCAAAAATATTCCCATGGCCTGAAAAAACTGCTTCAGGTTAATGCGGATGCCGAGGGCAAAGAGTGCCCAGCCGATTCCTGTTGCGCCTGTAAGACCTGCGATCGCCCCCACAATAGAAGCCCAGCCGCTCTGGATCTGAGCCACAATAAACAGCGCGGTTTCAATACCTTCCCGCAGAACTGCCACAAAAACGAGCGTCCAGATACCCCATTCAGACTTCCCGTCCGCTGCGATAATTTGCGTCACCGAACCCTCAATCTCGGCTTTGGCGGTGCGTGCCTGCTGGGTCATCCAGATCAGCATCCAGGTCAACATGGCGATCGCCACTAAACTAAAGCTCAACTTGAGAAATGGCAGCAGAATTGAGGCGTAGGGCTGCTCGGATGCCTGCAAACTTTGAAGCAGGGTACTCAGTGCTACTCCGATAAGAATGCTCCCTACTAACCCTGAGACTAGGCCAAAATACACCCAAGGCTTAAGCTGAGGCTGCTGTGCTTTCTGAATGAGTGCCAGAACGATGCCGACGACTAGGGCTGCTTCGACGCCTTCTCGTAAGGTAATAACAAAGGTAGGCAGCGCTGCACTGATATCCACAGGTCTTTCTCAAGGTGTAACGGTTAAAAGCTCTTCTCCATTATGTCGAGTCTAAGACTGAGGGTGCATCTTCAACTTGATGAAAAGCGCAGATGATTCAGGCGTAAAGTTTTATGATTGACGTGGATAAACGCAACTTAAGCCTTGGGCTATCAAAACAGTTCGGGTTTGGCGGTTCAATTCCAACGGGTTTCACCATAAACGGGTCGCATGTCTCAATTCAATAGTGGGTTTACCCTCTTTCTGAGCCTTATTGTGGAGGCCATTCCCTTTTTGCTACTGGGGGTGCTGGTCTCAAGCGTACTGCTGCTATTTGTAGACGAGCAGCGCCTCATTGCCCTCATGCCCAAAAATCCATTTTTGGGCGCACTATCAGGGAGTATGCTGGGTTTTCTATTTCCAGTCTGTGAGTGTGGTAATGTGCCCGTTGCGCGTCGCCTCCTGATGCAGGGGGTGTCAGTTCCAGTGGCGATCGGGTTTTTATTAGCAGCACCCACTATTAACCCCGTAGTGGTCTGGGCCACCTGGACCGCGTTCCGCGATCAGCCAGAAATTGTGGTGCTGCGGGTCGTGTTTTCGCTCATTATTTCTACCACTGTCGCCTGTATTTTTAGCATCCAGAAAGATATGCGACCCTTCTTGCAGCCTGCGCTATCTCGGTGGATACCGGATGTTTTGGTGCAGCCCATTCTGTCTGATACCCCAGCCCTGCTCCAGACTGGGACCTTTTTGCTCGGTCAGCCCGGTCAGCCAGTCGCTTTTGATGCGGCTGCAGCCGCAGCCGTCAATCGTCCCCGCCCTAAACCCAACATCCCTTGGAAAGATCGCCTGCCGCTCCTGCTCGAAAATATGGTGCAGGAACTACGAGAGTTAGGCGGCATTTTGGTGCTGGGGAGCCTGCTCGCCGCCGTGATTCAGGTGGCAGTCCCCCGCGAATGGGTTTTGAGCATTGGGCAAGGCCCCGTCACGTCTGTCGTTGCCATGCTGGTCTTAGGTGGCGTGATTTCCATTTGCTCAACGGTCGATTCGTTTTTTGCCCTTTCTTTTGCTACTACCTTCACCAGCGGCGCGATTTTAGCTTTTCTAGTGTTTGGCCCTATGTTTGACCTTAAGAGCTTAGGGCTGCTGCTAACGATTTTTCGCCCCCGCGCCATGATTTATTTGGTTGTGCTGATTGTGCAGCTCACCCTGATCTTGACGCTGTTTATGAATTTACACATTAGTTAGCGATCGCCAAGTTTGCCTCAGCAATGGTGCCCTCTACCCAGGATTGAGATGCCATGAATCCAACCTCTTCCATATCACGCCAGCAGTGGTCAAAACTCCCAGAGTGGCTGCATACCTTTGCCTTGGGTCTATGGGGTGCCCTCTTTCTGTACTACTGGAGATCCGGTAAGTTAGGGTTGCTCATTCATCCCAATTACTTTGGCCTCAGCATTACGGCAGGCTTCGTGCTGTTGACGATCTCTAGCTTCAACATCATCCGCATGGCAAGGCAGCGGCAGACAGAGGCGCGGGAGCAGCACCAAACCTTACTACCGCCACTGCTAATGAGTGGAATTTTGCTGTTTGCTGCCATAGTGGGATTTTTAGTGGCGCCCAAACCCTTTACCAGCGACACAGCCATTCAGCGCGGGCTTCAGGATAGCGCCATTGTGACGCGGGTTAGGCCTCAGTCATTTCGCGTCAATCGGTCTTCAGAGTCGCGATCGCTGATTGATTGGATTCGTACCTTGGATGTATATCCAGAACCCGATGCCTATGCGGGTCAAAAGGTTAGCGTGGATGGCTTCGCGGTGTACACCAAAAATCTGCCTCAGGGCTACCTAACCCTCACACGATTTGTGATCACCTGCTGTGCAGCGGATGCCTATCCCGTCGGCTTGCCTGTGAAGTTGACGCAGTCTAAAAGTGAAGTCCCTGCCGATGTCTGGTTTAAAATTCAGGGCAAAATGATTACCGAAACACTCAATGGCAAGCGTCAGGCGGTGATTGAAGCCAATGCCATTCAGCCGATTCCAGAACCGAAAAACCCATACTCCTACTAAATCGGTGCAAGAACATTGACAATACGGCCTAAATGCATGGTTTTATGGTCTATGCAGACAGGCAATACCTTTGCTTCGGCAACTGCGCGATTCTAATGGTGTGAGGATTCAGGATGAATCAAGCTAATTCGTTAACCTGGCGCGTATCCGCCGGAGTTGTAGCATTATTTTTAGGGTTTATGACGACGCCATCCCCTGCCGTCACTTTTGGGCAGACAGAGGTGAACCAGAGGAAATTTGTGGCGATCGCCGTCCCTCGTGCGTCGGGCTATTATACTCTTCTCGTCCTAGAGCAGCGGTCTAATGAGAAACCGTGCTGGCGAGAAAGTGGATCAAGCCCTACCCGTGTTGAACCACTGCTGCTGAACTTCAACTTCACCAAAATTTGTGGACGCAGCATGGACAGCAACGGGTACTCCATTCGTGCGGCGGGTCAAGATTTAGGGCTAAAGTACCAGCTCAGCCTTCAAAAACAAAAAAATGATGTGGTGCTGCTGGGGCTTTCTACTCGTTCAGGAAACAGCGGCAAGACCATCCAGCTAGGCCGTACCCACGGAATTCGGTCAGGCTTTCTAAAAATTGATCTCAATCCTGGATGGCGTTTTGCCAAGCGAACCTATGGCGGAAAGCCGCTTGGGCATATTTACTTTAGTCGAGATACCGCGCCTACTTATCAAATGGCAACGAGTCGAATTGAGAAAGTCTCCAAGACCCCTAAACAAGTATTCCCAAGCCCAAGCCACTCTGTATTTGCTTCCTCTTCCTCCTCTTCTGATGGACGTTTTTCCTATGCCGTCATGGTGATGACCTCAAGCGCGGCTCAGCAAGCTAAGGTTCGCGCCCAGCAGCCGAGTGCATTTCGAGTATCCCATCAAGGTCAGTCCGTGATGCAGGTGGGCACCTTTAGCGATCGCGCCAAAGCAGAATCACTGAAGACAAACTTAACCCGCAAAGGCTTTAGGGTTCTGATAGTGACTAAAAGTAGAGTGGTGTCAGGATTGGATCGGGCGATCACCGCTTCAACAAGTCTAAAGTCTAGCCTTACGCCGATTGCCGTTCCTCGCAAAAAGGTGCCCGTGGGCTACATACGAGGTGCAAAAGAAACCTACACAGCAGGATATTCATCCGTTTGGCGTCCTATGCTACCGCCCCCGCCGCCACTCTTTGTCTATCGATAAGGAAAATAATGATGCTGCCAAAAAGTTGATTTAAAAAGATTGATCTTAAAAATTGGGACTTAGAAAGTTAGCGTTTATGAGAAAAATCAGATTTAACTAAAAGACTATTTTTGAGGCCTACTCAACGAAATTGAGCTGTAAAAGTCAATGAACTTGAGCCAGTTCAAACTTTAATGGTCCTGAAGAAAAACCCTCAAGAGAGCCACTAACTTGAGCCTGCTTTTGAGCATGACCTTCATTTCTCGCTTCGCGGCGTCGCTCATCCGCATGGGTGTAGGCTGGCTCCATCACATCATCATCCGTAATCTGAATCTGTACACAGGGAATCGTATCTGACAAGATTGAGCTGGCCATCATGCCCGTATGAATTTCCAACTGTCCTTCAGGCAAAGCTTCAAAGAGCAAACGCTGACTGGGAAAGACAACGCGCTCAAAATACCAGTTCGGAATGTTTGTGATTCTGGCAACCTGAATTTTGCTAGTTGAATTAATGTAACAGCAGCAAATTAAATCTGAGGTATTAGAAGGGACGGGATCAATGAGCTGAGCCATGACTATACCAGAACTTTGTAATATTACCTGATGCTTACTCATGAAGCTAACACTCCTGATCCCTGACTGTTGTAAAGGTGACTACCATCTGATTTCTTTCGGGAAAAATAATCTTTGCTTAATACTTAGATTGCCCAATCTCCGCAGAAGTATAGAGGTAGACGTAAGTTTACGCGTACGACTTGCGTCCATACGTACCAGCCTGTATTTTAGGCTCAGTTTCTTGGCTCCATAGCGAACCTTAATATTCATTGCTTTATTGTCGCTGTCGACAGGGGATCAGTTCCTAGAAAGCTCTTGCAATGGCCTATGTCTAAGATGTGTAACGGGGTGGCGCCAGAAGCCTTCCATTTCGAGAAAATGACAGAGAGAAGGCTCCTGAGGCGTCTGCTTCTGGGGGACTGCTATAGAATGAGAGAGTGTTAAGAAATATTTATTCTGCCGCTGGTCTAAAGGCGGTTAAGCAGCATGGACGCCCGCATTCTTTACGTTCGCCTACCTTGTAACCCCATTTTCCCCATTGGGGTGGTGTACTTGGCAGATCATGTCCACAAATGCTTTCCCCAGGCGGCACAGCGAATTTTTGACTTGGGCACGGTGCCGCCCCTAGACTTCACGTCCGCGCTAGAGCGATGCATTGACGAATTTCGGCCTGATGTTTTGGTGTTTTCTTGGCGAGACATTCAAATCTATGCGCCAGTCGGGGGACGGGGCGGCAACCCGCTTCAGTATACGTTTGAGTTTTTCTACGCGCGAAATCTGCTTTTGAAGGCAAAGGGTGCAGTGGGGCTGCTGCGCATTGCCAGTGGCTACTACGGCGAGCTGTGGCGCAATTTAGGGCTGATCAAGTCCGGGATTGCGCGAGCAAAGCGCTACAGCGCTAACCTACGGACGGTGGTGGGTGGCGGTGCGGTCAGCGTGTTTTATGAGCAGGTTGCCAGCACATTGCCCAAGGGCACGATTGTCTCTGTGGGCGAAGGTGAAGCGCTGATGGAGAAACTACTGCGGGGCGAAAATTTTGCGAATGAGCGGTGCTTTGTGGTGGGCGAAACAAAACCCCGAGATCGCATGATTCATGAATTCCCTGCTCCCATTGAAAAATCGGCCTGTGACTACCGCTATGTCGAGAAAATCTGGCCGGAGTTTGAGTATTATCTACAAGATCGAGACTTCTATGTAGGGGTACAAACTAAGCGAGGCTGCCCCCACAACTGCTGCTACTGCATCTATACCGTCATCGAAGGCAAGCAGGTGCGCATTAACCCCGCCGATGAAGTGGTGGCAGAAATTCGGCAGCTCTATGATCGCGGGATCCGCAACTTCTGGTTTACCGATGCCCAGTTTATTCCGGCGCGTAAGTATATTGCCGATGCAGTAGAGCTACTGCAAAAAATCTTGGCGGCTGGGATGGACGACATTCACTGGGCGGCCTATATCCGCGCCGACAATTTGACCCCAGAACTGTGCGACCTCATGGTTAAAACGGGGATGAACTACTTTGAGATTGGCATTACCAGCGGCTCTCAAGAACTGGTGCGCAAGATGCGCATGGGCTACAACCTCAGAACCGTGCTAGAAAACTGCCGCGATCTTAAAAAGGCTGGCTTTAACGATCTCGTCTCGGTTAACTACTCTTTTAACGTCATAGATGAGCGCCCTGAAACGATTCGCCAGACCATCGCCTACCACCGTGAGTTAGAGCGCATTTTTGGGGCAGATAAGGTAGAGCCTGCCATCTTCTTTATTGGCCTACAGCCCCACACGCATTTAGAAGAATACGCGTTCAAACACAACATGATTCGGCCTGGGTATGACCCGATGAACGTCAAACCCTGGACGGTGAGAAAACTGCTGTGGAATCCTGAGCCGCTTGGCTCTATGTTTGGTGAGGTTTGCCTTGAAGCATGGCAACAAAACCCTAACGATTTTGGGCGAGAAGTCATGCGGATTCTAGAGGCACGCTTTGGCTGTGCTGATTTAGAATCGGCACTGACGGCTCCAATAGAGCGGGATGCCCGAGAATTAGTTCAGGCTTAATGCCTTAGTTTGTGGGATGCGTCGCGCAAATGACCTGACGCATCTGGCGCATGTTGCCGGGTAGGTCGTAGCGCATGGCCTGCTCAATAAATACACCCGGCACTGGAATCAGCGGTGTGGCTTCTACAGAATAGGTCAACACGGTTCCGCTGCCGTAGTCATCAAGCGTTAATTCTGCCGAGAAATCATTAAAACTGCCGCGCTCCATCCGAAAGCGGATCTGGCGCTGAAGGTTTTCAAAAACCCGCAGATGAATTTCAACTTGGGCGGTAAACACTAAAAAGTTTTTGCGGGCAGTCTGATAAATTCGACGCCCTCTGTGGGGTCTCTGTGGGTCACTCTCTAAAATTTCGCTTTGCACAATATCAGGAAAATACTGAACCCAGCGCGTATAGTCCGTCAGATTTGTCCACACATGCGATCGCGATGAAGGCAGGTACATCAGAGCCGTGACTGCCCCACCCGAAGCGCTGTAGGATCTAGGCTTTAATAAAATTTCACCCTGTAAAAGCTTAAGAACATCAGACTCCTCTGGCGTTAAAGTACGGGATGAGTCTAATAAAGCAAAGCCATCGGCTAAAACCATAGTAATTAATTTAAGATTAAGCCAGCCAGCTTAAGATGGTGTTGGCTGCTATCATATTGCACTTCCTCGGGTTTTGCCTACAAAGGCAGCCTGTTATCCCTTAGCATTCCCTTTTGGTCTAGTTCTTCTGCAAGAGTGAGCCATAATAACAGATAATTTAAAGCGTCTACTGTGAGATGTCACGCTATCGGGGGGTAATGCGTAAGTATTTTGATGAGATGAGCCATCAGGCTAACTCAGTCAAACACTCTACCTTTACGATATTGCGGACAAATACTGTGGAATAACAGATATTGTGGAACAACAACTTGAAATTCTGTGGAACCGCGAGGACGTGCCTACAGAATCAACCACGGACTCGACCACGCAATTCCCCAGACCGCCCCAACGCCCCAGCCTATCAACGCAGGATGTGGGTGACGAGGATTCCAGGATGTCTGAAAATACTCAGGAAAATTTCCCTGCTGAGGCAGTCTCTGATCTGTCTACGTCAATGTCTTCAGTTTCTGAGCTGCTCAGTGAGGTCGCCCAGTCCATTCAGTTTGCGACCCCTGGAGAGTCGCAAACTGAAGGAAAGCGCATTCGGCAACTGGAGCAGGCTTTATATCAGTGTCAGCTTTATATTGATGAACTCAAGAAAAAGCTGATCGACCAAGAATTTTTAGAAGGCCAGCTTGCAACTACGGAGGCTTTTTCTCATATTCAAAAGCAGGCCATTGAGACGCTAAAGCTCCAAGTTTCTGAGCAGCAGGCGCTTCAGGAAGCCTTAGAGACGGCTCAGCAGCAGCTCCAGGCTACGCAGTCTGAGCGCAAGGAGGCGATCGCCCTCATTTCGCAAAAAGAGAATAAATGCTCAGCGCTCCAGCTTCAGATGCTGCAAGTGCGTGCCGAACTTGATCGCCTCAAAGACACAAAAGCACAGGCGACAGCCCAGCTTGATGCCCTCCAGGGTTCGATGGTTCAGGAAACCCAGCAGCGGATTATTGCCCAAAAAACAGCAGACCGTCTGCGGACAGAGCTTCGCAATCGAGAATTGTCTACGCGATCGCTAGAGTTAAAGCTCCAGCAGGCAGAAGAAATGCTGACCCACCGAGAAACGATGATTGCCGCCCTTAAAGATCGCAACCGTCCCGATTCTCAGAAAGATCAGTTTATCCAGGGCATTAGCACCACACTCCTCAAAGCCCAGCGCCAAATTACAGAGCTACAAAATGAGCTGTCAAGCCAGTCTATTTTGCAGGCTCAGCTTCAGCACACGACCCACGAGCTTGAGCAAGATACCAAACTCGCCCAAACTCGTTCAGAGCAGCTAGAACAACAGGTCAATGACCTACAGGAGCAGGTGTTACGTCAGGCGCAGCAGGCAAGCGAGTATGAAACTGCCGTGCAGCACTGGAAAACCCGCTGTACAGAAGCAGAAGAATGGACTTCTCAGGTAGCTCAACTATGGGAGAGCTTCAAAACGGAATCTCCGGCGGGGATGCTCTCCCCTGATTTAACCCAAACGTTAACGGCGCTTTCAAAATGGTTTCAGGGTTCTAAGGGCAATGCACTTTCCCTCAATGCCCAAAGTTCCCCTAAAGAATTTGTAGGACGGCGATCGCGTTGGGAAAACTTCTAGTTCTCTGGATCCCAAACTCGAATCTGAAGGTAGACCAGCCCCAGTGTGATACCCAGCAAAATGGTGGCGGCGGCAGCAGCATAGCCAAAGTCAAACTGACTAAACGCCTGCTCGTAAATGTAGTAGACCAAAATATTGGTGGTATTGAGCGGTCCACCGCTCGTAACCACATAGATGGTTTCAAAGCTGCGGAGCGTAAAAATTGCCGTGGTAATAACCGCAAATAGAGCGGTGGGACGCAGACCTGGCAGAGTAATGTGCCAAAAGAGCTGCCAGCCCTTGGCACCATCGAGAGCAGCAGCCTCATAGCGTGAGGCCGGAATGGTCTGTAAACCCGCTAAAAATACAATTAAGTTAAAGCCAAGCTGCTTCCAGATGCTGAGTAAAATAAGCACAGGCATTGCCCAAATTGGACTCCCTAGCCAGGGAATAGGTTCTACACCTACAGAAGCTAGCAACCCATTAACAGGGCCATCGGTCTGAAACAGCCAGCGAAAGCCCAGACCTGCCGCAACCAAAGAAATGAAAGACGGCAAGATAAACGTCGTGCGCCAGACATCTCGCAGCAGCAGCTTACGATCTAGCAGAACCGCCAACCCTAGGGGAATCACAAGACTCGGAATTACGGTAAAAACTGTAAAAACTACCGTATTTTTGAGCACCTCCCAAAAATCTGGCATCGACAAGAGCCGAACGTAGTTTGCCAGCCCTGCCCAGTGAATGCCAGTACGGGTAAAGCTACCGCTGGTAAAGCTCAGATACAATAGGTAAGCCATCGGCCACAGCACAAAAACGCCCAGCAGCACAATTGCAGGACTTAAAAACAACCAGGCTGCAAGCGTGTCGGAGCGGGAAAAAGAAAGCGCTGGTTTCATAACCCTTTGAGTGCTTTAGAGTTGGGGTGCTGTAGGTTTTGCTAGTGTATCGCTATTCTTTTTGTGCTGACGCATTTATGACGAGTTTTCTTACGCCAGATTGGGCTTCGCAAAGTCTCTGCTCGCCCATTGTCATGCCCTACCGCGCAGCATCGCAGGAAAAGCCGATTAAGCTTGGGGTGCTGGCTTCAGGCTCAGGCAGCAATTTTGAGGCGATCGCCCAGGCCATTGCCCAGCAACACCTCGAAGCGCAAGTGGCAGTTTTGATTTACAACAATCCTCAGGCAAAGGCGGCAGTGCGATCGCAGCGGCATAATATTCCCACGCAGCTCTTAAATCACCGCGACTACACCACCCGCGAGGCATTAGATCTGGCGATTGTAGATGTACTGCGGCAGCATAACGTTGAGCTAGTGGTAATGGCAGGCTGGATGCGGGTTGTAACGCCTGTACTCTTAGAGGCGTTCCCTCATCGGGTGCTGAATATCCACCCCAGTTTGCTGCCCAGCTTTAAGGGGATACGGGCAGTGGAACAGGCGATCGCAGCCCAAGTAAAAATTACGGGCTGTACGGCACATTGGGTAGTGCCAGAGGTAGACAGCGGCGAAATTCTGGTGCAGGCGGCGGTGCCTGTGCTGCCAGAGGATACGCCAGAAACGCTCCATGCGCGGATTCAGGTGCAGGAGCATCGGGTGATTGTGGCAGCAATTGATCAGGCGATCGCCCAAATTCGCGGCGCTGCCCCAAACGCGGTTGCAGCAGCAGCAGAAAAATCCTGAATTAAATAGACTCTACACGGTAGCCAAATTCAGACAGCCGTAGGCTAGATTCTCTCCATTTAGGCTGCACTTTTACAAACAGCTCTAGGTACACCTTACCCATTACCAGCTTTTGGATTTGCTGTCGCGCTTGGGAGCCAATTTCTTTCATCATGGTGCCGCCTTTGCCAATCAGGATGGCCTTTTGGGACGGGCGCTCAACGTGGACGGTCGCCAAAATGCGCGTAATTTTGGCATCTTCTTCAACGCGCTCAATGGTAATTGCCACGGAGTGAGGGACTTCCTCACGGGTCAGCTCTAAAATTTGCTCACGGATGAGTTCACCCATAATAAACCGCTCAGGCTGGTCAGTGATGAGGTCGGGCGGGTAGTAGTAAGGTCCTTGGGGCAATGTCTCAACAAGCCGAGACAGCAATGGTTCAGAACCGTCTCCGGTTAGAGCAGAAAAGGCTTGGTAAGGCCATTGATGCGCCTCGGCTAAGTTGCGATAGCCCTGCTCAACGGCAGTTTTTTGGGTGGGGTCTTCTGGGGCAATATCGGTTTTGTTAACGCCTAAAATAACTGGTGTTTTAGAGTTTACCAAAATATCTTCAATAAACTGGTCGCCTTTGCCGCAGCGAACCGAGCCATCTACGATAAAAACCACAAGGTCTACGGCGTTAATGGCGGCGATCGCATTTTTAACCAGCACTTCCCCCAAAGAGTGGTGCGGTTTGTGAATCCCAGGGGTATCCACAAAAATAATTTGGGCATCCTCTCGCGTCAAAATACCGCGCAGACGATTGCGGGTGGTTTGAGCGACCGCAGAGGTAATGGCAACCTTTTGGCCAATAAGAGTGTTCATGAGGGTTGACTTGCCCACATTGGGTCGGCCAATCAGCGCAACAAAGCCAGAGCGAAAGTGAGACGGGGCAGCAGGAATCATGGGGGCAGCTACAGCGGAAGGCGATCAATGTCGGCATTACTGCCAATCACCACCAGCATATCGCCCTTCTGTAGAGGGCGCTCAGGACTGGGGTTGATGTCAAATTTTTGGGCATGACCCGTCGCCAAGACGTTTAGCCCATATTGACCGCGCAGCCGTAGTTCGGCGATGGTCTTATTGTGGAATGACTCTGGCACCGTAATTTCGACAATGCTGTGCTCTGGGTCGAGGTCAAAGCGATCCAGGATTCCGGCATTGGTGAGCGATCGTGCCAAGGTACAGCCTGCTTCGTGTTCTGGCAGCACTACCCGATCTGCCCCTACTTTTTGGAGCAGCTTGGCATGAATATCTGATGAGGCTTTTGCGACCACGTGGGGCACTCCTGCCTCTTTAACCGCCAGAGTTGTAATAATGCTCTCCTGCAGGTAATTCCCGATCGCCACAATCACCGTATCAAACTCAAAAATACCCGCTTGTTTAAGGGAAAGCGGATCTGTGGAGTCAATCTGTACTGCGTGGGCAGCCGCGCCAATATTCAAAATATCCGCCACACGCTTTTCGTCTACATCTGCCCCCAAAACCTCATAACCGCTTTTGTGCAGCGTTTCACAAACAGCTCGACCAAAGCGCCCCAGACCAATAACGGCAAACTGGCGACGATTCCCCGGTTTTAGAGGACGAAACAAGCCTAGGGAAGAAAAATTCATGGACGACCATTCCTAAAATTATTTACAGCATGAAAAAGTTGCACTAACCCACCAGTAGAGATTCCTCTGGATACCGAACCGCGCTGGGTTTTGGGTCACCCAAGAGCGCACCAATCAGCAGCAAAACGCCGACTCGACCGATATACATCGTTGCGATCAGCACCAGTTTACTCACAGGGGTCAATCCTGCCGTAATGCCCGTTGAAAGTCCTACGGTACCAAAGGCAGAGGCAACTTCAAATAAAATCCGAATAAAATCCAGCGCCGGATCGGCAAGGGCAATACACATGGTTGCGGCAATCACCGTTGCTAAAGAACCCACCGTAACCCCTACGGCCTTGAGCAGGAGTGAGAGAGGAACCTGTCGCCGATAGATAGATACAGATTCTTTGCCCTGAAGAATGGCTTGGGTACAGCTTGTAAGAACGCGTGCCGTGGTGGTTTTGATGCCTCCAGCGGTTCCGCCTGGGCTACCCCCCACCAGCATTAGCGCAATGGTAATAAATAGCCCCGCATTACTCATTTGTCCATTGTCAATGGTGTTAAAACCTGCGGTGCGGCTGGTGACAGACTGAAACCAAGCCGCAAGCAACTGCTGCGGCAGTGTTAAATTGCCAAGGGTTTTGGTGTTTCTCATTTCAATGAGCCAGATGGCTACGGTGCCGCCGATGAGTAGAAATAGAGTGGTGCTGACGGCAACGCGGAAGTTGAGCGATCGCACCGTCCTCAGCTTTTGGCGCAGAATGCGCTCTCGCACCAGCAGGTAAAGCTCCAAAATAACCTCATAGCCAATTCCACCAAAAATAATGAGTCCGGTAATGACCAGATTGAGCAGTAAAGACCCTTGGTACCCTACTAAGTTATCTGAGAATAGCGCAAACCCGGCGTTGTTAAAGGCGCTCACGCTATGAAACACCGCAAACCATAGCCCCTTTGCCCAGCCGACATCAGGTACAAACACCCACAGCAGCAAAAAAGCCCCCGTCAGCTCAAATAAAAGTGTGGTGGCAACAATAGACTGAAGAATTTGAGTACTACCCTGAAGGGCGCGGCGGTCAAGCGCCTGCTGAATCGCAATTTTATCCTTGAGACCAAAGCGACGACCCAACAGCAGCAGCAGAAAAGTGGTAACGGTCATATACCCCAAACCGCCTACCTGAACGAGCAGCATAATGATGCCTTGCCCAGTCCTAGAAAAGTAGGTGGCGGTATCCACGACAACGTGGCCCGTCACGCACACGGCTGAAGTGGAGGTAAACAGTGCCACAATGGGGTCATTCCACTGACCGCTGGTGGTGGCAATAGGCATCATGAGCAACAGGGTGCCCGCCAAGATGACGGCGATAAAGCCTAGACAAATGCTCCGCGATACGGTCATGCAGTCTTTTTCTTCACTTTTTTATAATGGCTGAGCTAATGCCCTAAACCATTATTCAACCAAACTCGATTATTTAACTAAAGTCATTGAACGAGGGTGATTCATAGCCATTCGCATCTTCGTGTATCAAAAAAGGGTTGGATCACTCCAACCCTTTTTCTTCTAGCGAACTTAATCGTAAAGTTCTTAAACTTATAAACGCTGAAGCTTAGGATAAGCCTCAACCAAATCATCGGCGGTTAGCGCATCTCCACTGGCTTGGGGTGTCCACAGCACCCGCATGGCTAACAGCGCTTCAGCTCCAACTGCACCAATCTGACCAAGCGCTTTTTTCACATCTTGGGCAGACTGAACTTTAGGCAGATCCAGTTTGCCTTGAGAGGCCACAATCAGCGTGACTAAAATGTATTCGCCAGGGCCTTGACTGAGTAACGTGCTGGCATCATCGGCTGCTGGCAGTGTGGCGGTTGTGGATTTTTGCTTGAGCTGGGCGCTGTAATTAGAAAGCGTCTCTTCTTGGAACTTGCTGCGCTCAGATAAGGTGCGACGATTAAATTCTGCTTCTGCTGACATTAATCGCGTTTGCTGCCCTTCGGCATTGGCATATACCCAGTATTCAGGGTGGCGTAAAAGCGCCAGGGTAGATTCTTGAAGCGCCTCGGCTAAACCTGCAGAGTTGCTGGTGTTGGCGTTAAGCGCGATGCGATCCAGGTCTGTTTGAAGAACTCGTGCCTCAGCCAGTAGCCCAATTTGTAGGATATTGACGGAAACAGGCGGGTTGGTCAAGTCTTGTTCGCTGACAGACACGCCACCGCCCTCAGAATTAGAGGCATTCCGGAAGCTAGAGAGAACGAAATTGGCGATCGCAATAACTATCAAAATCGTAAACAGAGAGCCGCCCCCGCCAAACATAAACGGCAGCATAAAGGGGAACCCAAAACCGCCCCCACCATATCCGCCGCCATAGCCATATCCACTGCCACCCGACATGGGCTGACGTGCTGGAGCCATCCGAGTAGGGATAGAGGGTCTGCGGAAACTGCCCCCGCCAAAACCACCACCCGTCCTAGCAGCCAACGCTGAATGAGCTTGGGAGAAAACTAAGCCAAAGACAAGCGCAAAGGCAACGCAGATACGGGTAAAAGACTTCAATATCGAAACAGGTTTCTTATTCATAGTGCTCAGTGGGGCTGACTTTAAGGGTTTGAGTGCCGCAGGTTTGCCCCTGGGGACTTTGTCAGTAATTTTTCTTTTAGTCTAGCGCTGGGATGAACCTGCGACACAATCTTGCATCCTTCGGATTCCCGTATCAAAGCCTGTGTTACTCAGATCGTACAGTTGAAGGGCGAGCAATCTCTCCTATTTATTGATGTAGCTATTTGAGCCTGCAAAACTGCTGAGTTGCGGCCCAAATCTCCGGTAGTAAATCGGTTAATCCATGATCGCTGGCTAGCTCAATGAGATTGCACTTAGGGTTTTGCGCTGCATAACGACGGCTGGCTTTAACAGGAATCACCTCATCGTTGATACCATGCAAAATGAGCGTTGCAGCAGCAGATCGCTTGAGTTTTGTTTCAGCGTACTGGCTGACATTTTCCCAAAAAGCATAGCTTAGGGAGAGCGATCGCCCTTCTACAGGGTGGTAAACCTCCACAGAGCCGTCTTTTTGCCACTGCTCAAGTTTTGCTGTGCCAAGCTGCTGCTGCCAATGGGGTAAAAATTCAAAGGCTGGTGCTAACAGCACTAAGCGCTCAACATTAAGATTGCGCTGACCCAGCCATGCTGCCGTTAAGCCCCCTAGACTAGAACCCAAGATTGTCCAGCCTCCAGGCTTTACCGCCAGTATTGCCTCACACTGCTGAAGTTGACGGGTGAGCGTAAGGTTGAAAAAATCAGGCTGGTTGAGATCGGGGACGATTAGGTCAATGCCTTGCTGCGCAAAGCGATTCCGCAGATAGATTGCCTTAATGGAGCGTGGGCCTGAGGCAAAGCCATGGAGGTAGAGATAGTTCATGGAGAGGGCTACTCTGAAAGACTGGAAACCTCAACTTTGTCCTCAATATTGTCCCAAATATCATTGCTAGCTCCAGGACTGTCCCAAATATCATCGTTAACGCCAGATTTAGTCTGAAACCATTGCGCCATTTCTTTCGGTGGCAATAGTGTAACTAAAACCTTTGTTCCTTCAGGCAGATCTGCAAGTTCTAGTAGCTCAATTTTTCCCTGCTTAACCTCAGCCCAAAGGGTTTTTAGCATCCCTAAATCCTCCTGTCTAAGAATTAAGTTCTCTGAAACTTTAGCCTAGTGCTTCTGCTGTTACTGAAATTCTCTATCTGAAGCTTTCCACAGGTTAGCTATGATGTGGAAGATACTACGCAAGGGGAAGCCGTGGGAACGAACACACCGCCTTGAGCATATCATTAACATTTGTAATCCTTAGATTGCTTTGAGTTTCGGCAGTATGAGCACTAAAGTAGCAGTCGGCCTTTCGGGTGGGGTAGATAGCTCGGTGGCGATCGCCCTCCTTCAGCGCCAGGGCTATGAAGTGGCAGGCGTAACCCTATGGCTCATGAAGGGTAAAGGGCAGTGCTGCTCTGAGGGCATGGTAGATGCTGCCCAACTGTGTGAACAGCTTGGGGTTGAGTACCACGTGGTCGATACCCGCGACCTGTTTCAAGAAAATATTGTGGATTACCTGGTGGCAGGTTACGAAGTGGGCGTAACGCCACTGCCCTGCTCTCAGTGCAATAAGGCGGTCAAGTTTGGGCCGATGCTGCGCTATGCCCAAGAGACGCTAGACACGCAAAAAATTGCGACAGGTCATTACGCCCGTGTGGGTCAAGACCCTCAAACGGGTCGCGTACAGCTTTTGCGTGCAGTCGATCGCCATAAAGACCAGTCCTATTTTCTGTACGACCTGTCCCAAGAGATTTTGGCGGGGGTCATTTTTCCGCTGGGTGAGCAAACGAAGACCGAAACGCGGCGTGTAGCGGCGGAACTGGGACTGCAAACGGCGGAAAAGCCAGAGAGCCAAGATCTTTGCCTGGTAGAAGCCCACGGATCAATGAGCGCCTTTTTAGATCAGTATATTCAGCCCCGCCAAGGTGAGATTGTGGATCGCCAGGGGCAGGTGCTGGGGCATCACGAAGGGGTGCATCACTATACGATTGGGCAGCGCAAAGGCTTAGGGGTGGCGGCGGCTCAGCCCCTTTATGTGGTGGGGCTAGACCCCGTGATGAATCGGGTGGTGGTGGGCGATCGCGACAGCGCGGTGCAGCCAGACTGTACCGTCGGGCGCGTGAATTGGGTTTCGATTACGGCACCAGCTACACCTATACGCGCACAGGTGCAAATTCGCTACCGTACGCCGCCTGTGGACGTGACGGTCATTCCGCTCCCGACAGAAGAAGGGAGCAGCAGCCCGCGCGTAAAGCTGGTGTTTGATGAGCCGCAGTTTAGCGTAACCCCAGGACAGGCCGCCGTTTGGTATGACGGCGAGATTGTTCTGGGAGGCGGCATTATTGAGCGTTTGCCGTAGAAGTTCAAACATAGGGGCTTGAAACGAATTTCAACTAGAATTCATCTAGTTGTCGAGTAAAACCCTATGACAAAACCCATTCAACTCAAAAGCCGCAGTATATTAAGGCAACAACACCTTAAAACAGGAGATAACGAATGATTGAAGTCTCCTTAGACGCGCCTCGTCCGCGCTTAAATGTCATCGCTTTTACCATCGCCCTGCATTTAGGCGCACTGCTGGCTTTTTTGCCCATGTACTTTAGCTGGTCTGCGGTTGGGGTGGCGGTACTGCTGCACTGCATCACCATTGGGCTGGGCATTTCCTTGGGCTTTCATCGGCTGGCGACCCATCGCAGCTTTAAGGTGCCAAAAGTTTTAGAGTATTTCTTTGTTTTGTGCGGCACGTTAGCGGGTCAAGGGGCAGTAAAAGGCTGGGTAGGATACCACCGGATGCACCACGTCTATGCAGATGCCCAGGGAGACACCCTCTGCGATCGCCTAGCAGACCCTCACAACTCTAGGGAAGGGTTTTGGTGGAGTCATATCAACTGGCTCATGCACGATGTGCCCAGTAAAACAGAGCTAGGTCGCTTCACCAAAGATATTGCCGATGACCCATTTTACCAATTTTGTCACCAGAACTATATTGTTTTGCAGGTTGCGCTGGGGCTATTGCTTTACGCAATCGGCGGTATGCCCTTTGTGGTTTGGGGCATTTTTGTGCGCTTATTTGTAGGGTTTCATAGCACCTGCTTTGTCAACAGCGTCTGTCATCAGTTGGGCTACCGCACTCACAACACGTCTGATACCTCCACGAACTGCTGGTGGGTGGCGCTGCTGACCTTTGGCGAGGGATGGCACAACAATCACCATGCGGTTCAGTCTTCTGCGCGGTTTGGGTGGCGCTGGTGGGAGCTGGATCTGGTGTGGCTCACCATTCGCGGATTAGAAGCCGTGGGGCTTGCGACAAAAGTCAAAACGGCAAGCAGCATGATGGATGTAAAAGGAGCAGGCTAAGGTCATGGCAAAAACCGACGCGCCGCAAAAAGACATTTCTTCTCCTTTGAATCAAGATTTGAACTCTGGCTCTACGGATACAGAGAGGTTGAAGCCATCTATCACCGGTCTACCCGCTGGAGAACGCTACCTTTACCAGCTTTTTAGCCTCATTGAAACTGCCGATCTGACGGTGATCAATCCCGAGGGAAAAGCCTTTCATTTCGGCAAAGCCGGATTGTCTCTGCCACTGCGCCTCAATATTTACAACCCAGGCACCTACGATCGCATTTTGGCCTTTGGCAGCCTGGGCTTTTGTGAAGCCTATATGGAGGGCTGGTGGGATGAAGAGAATGACAATTTAATCGAGCTAATCGGGTTGTTTTATCGCAGCAATGTCTATGCCAAGGCAGGGGAGAAAATAACGCTTCCGCTCATCTTAAAGGTCATCACCCAACGGCTTCGCACGCTCCCGATCTGGATTCAAAACAGCCGCAAAAATGTACAGCACCACTACGACTTAGGAAACGATTTTTATCAATTGTTTCTAGATCCAACGATGACTTACTCTTGCGGCTACCGCCGACAAGAGACAGATTCTCTGGAGCAAATGCAGACTCAGAAATATGACCTGATCTGCCAGAAGCTTGCGCTAAAGCCAGAAGAATCTTTGGTAGATATTGGCTGTGGCTGGGGCGGAATGCTGATATATGCGGCAGAACACTACGGCGTTTCTGGCACGGGCATTACCCTGAGTGTGGAGCAAGCAAAACTGGCGCAGGAGCGGGTTGAACAGAGGGGGTTGGGCGATCGCATTACAATCCTCATTGCCGACTACCGGGAGGTGGTGGGACAGTACGACAAATTTGTCAGCATTGGCATGTTTGAGCATGTGGGCAAGGGGAACTTTGCCACCTTCATGCAAACAGCCTCCAAGCTTTTAAAGCCCAACGGCATCGGGATGCTGCACACCATTGCCACCCAAAGTAATGAACGAAACGGAGCCTGGGTAGACAAATATATTTTCCCAGGGGGCTATGCCCCGCAGTTGCCTGAGCTGGTTCAAGAATTGTGGAATGCCAAGCTATCGGTTGTCCACTGCGAAGACCTAAAGCCCCACTACGCCGAAACCTTGAAAAAATGGGCGCAAAATTTTGTAGGCAATCGCAGCCAGATTACGCAGCTTGGCGCAACCTATGATGAGCGATTTCTGCGGATGTGGTATCTCTATCTGCAGTCGTTTGAAGCTTCATTTCGCTATGGCAGCCTGCACGTTTACCAGCTTTTATTTTATCAAGGTAAGCAGTGGCCTCTCAAAACGCCCTTAGCGTTTACGGCGAAGCCCACTCCCGAGAATTAATCGCTACCTTGAAATATGTGGGCTTGAATGAGGCTTTTTCTGAATGAACGCAATGTTTTCGGTACTGGGAGTTCTGGCGGTTGCGCTGGCGATCGCCCTTATCATCTACCTGCTCACCGCTCGTCGCTATCAATCTTCTAGTACGGTCGCTACTTCCTATGACCAGTGGACAGAGGACGGCATCTTAGAGTTTTACTGGGGGGAGCATATCCATCTGGGGCATTACGGTGTGCCACCCCAGCGAAAAGATTTTCTGACCGCAAAAGCAGACTTTGTGCATGAAATGGTGCGCTGGGCAGGCTTAGATGCGTTTCCCCCTGGCACCACGGTGTTAGACGTAGGCTGTGGCATTGGAGGCAGCAGCCGTATTTTAGGGCGAGATTACGGATTTGCCGTGACGGGTATTACCATCAGTCCTCAGCAGGTCAAACGCGCCCAGGAGCTAACGCCCACGGATTTGGATGTGCAGTTTCTGGTGGATGACGCAATGGCGCTTTCGTTTCCAGACGGCAGCTTTGATGTGGTGTGGTCGATTGAGGCTGGCCCCCACATGCCAAATAAAGCCACTTTTGCAAAAGAGCTAATGCGAGTGCTTAAGCCAGGTGGCGTGTTAGCGGTTGCAGACTGGAATCAGCGAGACGATCGCCGCATCCCGCTGAATTTTTGGGAGAAGCCTGTGATGCAGCAGTTGCTTGATCAGTGGTCGCATCCTGCATTCTCAAGCATTGAAGGGTTTGCTGAGCTGTTGGAGGCGACGGGTTTTGTAAAGGGCAGCGTCACCACCGCAGACTGGACGAAGCCCACACTGCCCTCTTGGATTGATTCGATCTGGCAAGGCGTGATTCGACCCAAAGGATTAGTGCGTTTTGGCGTGTCGGGGTTTATCAAGTCTTTACGAGAAGTGCCCACTATTTTGCTGATGCGTCTCGCCTTTGGTGCAGGGCTATGTCGCTTTGGAATGTTTCGTGCGGTTCGCGCTTCTTCGCGGATACCTTCACAAGCGGCAGATTCAGCTAAAGCCCTCCAGATTTAAGTAGATGGATTATAAAAGATGTAGATATTTATGCATACATTTGTGTGAGAATTCCATTCGTAAAAATAAGACAAAGGTAATGCCAAAGCGTAGCCCCAAACTAATATGAATAAGCTCATATTTGCATCGATCTTCTATGCTGTAGCTTTACCTACTCAAGCAATGCCTATCGAAGGCTTAACACCTTATGGCCTCTACCGAAAGGAACTTATTAAAACAGGGTGGAAACCCAGCCCTGTCGCATCGAAGACAAATCCTTTGGAGTGGCCTGAACTTGGATGTGGTCGCACATTCTGTACCGCTGTCTTTAGATCTCCAATGGGGAAGAAAACCTTAGAACTTTCCGTATGGATGCAAGTAGGTCTGGATGCCACTGAATACTATGTAGCTCCAGCAATAAACTTTGACGATAACCCGTAGCAGTTTTGGGAAAGAGAATTTTGAAACTACTACCTGCTGCAATTATGCTTTCCACTGGGATTGTGTTTCCCACGGTTGCTCAGATAATGCCAACAGATGGTTTACCTCTCTACAGCGTGTACAGAGAAGGGTTGATTAAGGAAGGATGGAAACCTAAACCTGGTTCTGTTAAAAATTACGCTGGACGTGGTTGGCCTGAGTTCATCTGTGGTAGCGCAGTGTGTGGAGGGACTTTTACGTCACCGAAGGGTACCAGAACTCTCCATATAAATATTTGGATGAAACATGGCTTAGATCTCAACGATACAAAGTACTATGTGGCTCCAGAGTTTAACATTACTGATAATAGAGATCCTTCAGTAAGATAGCTTTCAGTGGCTTATCATTTTTTGCACTTGTCTAACTACGCATTGGAGAGGAGGGACGGTACAACAGATAATCGGCTTACTTTACAAGCCAACACTCAATTCAAGGCTGTTCAACTCCGTTTTGACAGACCATTCTGCTTCAGTAAACGCATCAGCGAAACGGCAGAATCAGGTCGGGTCAAAATACCCTGGGCTGGGCTAAACAGCAGCGCAAAAATAAACAGCGTAGAAGATACCAGCACGATCGCAGGACCAGAGGGCAGGTTTTGGTAATAGCTAATGTAGACCCCCGCAACGCTGGCAAACACCCCAATCATTGCCCCTACCCCCATCATCTGGTGCAGCTCTTTCACCAGTAGATAGGCCGTCAGTGCAGGACCGACTAAGAGCGCAATCACTAAAATTACGCCCACGGCCTGCATACTGGCGATGATGGTGAGCGTAACGGCAGCGGTAAAGCCGAAGTGAATAGCGTTAACGGGCAAACCTGTTGCTTGTGCGCCTGTGCGGTCAAAGGTATAAAACAGCAGCTCTTTATAAAACAGCTTCACGATCGCCAAAATGAGGGCGGCAATGATGAGGGTTCTATAGATATCGTGGGGTGTCACCCCCAAAATATCGCCGAACAAAAAGCTGTCGAGGTCGATTTTGTTTTTAAGGGTGGTAATAAGCGTGATGCCTAGAGCAAAGAAGCTCGAAAAGGTGAGCGCCATCGCCGCATCGACCGTGACCCGTGACTGCGATCGAATCCAGGCGACAAAAAAAGTGCTGAGAACGCCTGAGGTAAATGCCCCAATCAAAATATCTATGCCCAGAAAAAACGAAATGGAAAGCCCCGGCAATACGCAGTGGGCAATTACATCCCCCAACAGCGCCATCCGCTGCACAATCAGGTAGCTGCCCACCACTGGGCACAGAATGCCAATCAAAATGCTGATGGCGATCGCATTCCGCATAAATTCATAATGGAGCGGATCAAGCAAAACACTCAGCATGGTCTAGCAAAAAAGGTTGGTGTCTAAGGTGGAGCGAGTAGCCGTTTTTAGAGAAGCACCATAGGCCTGATGCAAATTTTCAGGAGTCATTACCTGCTGAGGAGAACCATCGGCAATGAGGCGCTGGTTCAGCAGCAGCAGCCGATCAAGATAAGTGAGGGTTTGTCCCCAATCGTGGCTGCTGACGAGCATAATTTTGCCCTGCGATCGCAGCTCATCAAAAATATCGAGAATAATGCCTTCGGTCTTTTTATCAATGCCTGTAAACGGCTCATCAAAGAGCAAGACTTCGGCTTTCTGTGCCAACGCCCGTGCTAAAAATACCCGCTGCTGCTGACCACCCGATAGCTCCCCAATACGCCGATCTTTGAGGTCTAAAATATCGACGCGCTCCAACGCTGCCCTGACAATTTCTTTAGCTGCGCGACCTGGGTTACGGAACCAGCCTAGGCTACGAGTCCGCGCCATCATGACCACATTCCACACTGTGATGGGGTAGTCCCAATCCACCTGCGATCGCTGGGGTACATAGGCGACCCGCTCTAACTGCTGATGCAGCGGACAGGTGCAGTAAGAAACCATGCCGCTGGTGCTAGGAATTAGGCCCAGCATTGCCTTCAGCATGGTGCTTTTACCTGCGCCGTTAGGGCCAATCACGCCCACGAGCTGCCCTGGATTAATTCTAAAACTTACCTGATCTAACCCGAGTACACCTCGATAGTTGACAGCTAAGTGATCGACCTCTAACATGAATAACTTAAATGAGAACGATTTTCATTGTTATCACTATAGCGCACTTTAAGATGTTCAAAAATCAGTTTTGGAAGACGGCGGCAGCGGCAAGTATTGCTGGGGTTTTAGGGTCTTGCAGTTCGCCTACCCTTACGGCTCAAAGTAGCCCCAGCGAGACAGTAAGCGCTATCAGCACAAGACCAAAGGTGGTTGCAACCACCACCATTATCTGCGACATGGCAACCCAAATTTCGGCAAATACCGTTGACCTAACCTGCCCGATTAAGCCTGCCACTGACCCCCATGTGTATGAACCTACTCCGGCAGATCGTAAAGCGATCGAAGAAGCCAAACTGGTGCTATACGGCGGCTACGATTTTGAGCCGAGCCTGATCAAGATTATCAATGCGACCTCTAATGCAGCGCCTAAGATTGCCGTGAATGAGGTGGCGGTACCGAACCCACAGACCTTTGAAGAAGATGGACAAACCGAAACCGACCCTCACGTTTGGCACAATGCTCAAAACGGCATTCGCATGGTAGAAACGATTCAAAGTAACTTAGCAAAAGTCGCGCCTGAAAACGCCACGCTCTATGCCAAAAATGCCCAGGCAATGACGCAAGAAATTGCCCAAATCGACACCTGGATTAAGGCTCAGGTTGCGACGATTCCCGTAGCCTCTCGTAAGCTGGTAACAACCCACGACGCGCTGGGGTATTTTTCTAAAGCCTATAGCATTCCCGTAGAAGGCGCGTTGGGAGGCATTAGTACCGATGAAAAACCGACGGCTAGTCGAGTGGCAGAACTGGTCAAAACGATTCGGGCAACTAAAGTGCCAACCATTTTTGCTGAATTAACCATTAACCCTAAGCTGATTGAAACAGTTGCAAAAGATGCCAATGTAAAAGTCTCTAACCGAGAACTTTTTGCGGATGGATTAGGAGAACCAGGAAGCGAAGGCTCAACGTACCAAAAAATGCTGATCTCTAATACTCAGGCCGTTGTGGAAGGGTTAGGTGGGAAGTACTCAGCTTTTTAGGGCAAGCGGCAGCCATCTATGAATGGCTACAGCCTCTGCCTAAGCGGAGTTTAGATTAAGTCGGAGGCCGCAAAATAAAAACTTACGGGTTTTGAGCGAAGGCATCTGGGACTGATAGCCGAACGATGATGTCATCAATGATGCTCAGACCATCTGAGCTTGCAATTTCTCTCTCCACCCTGAATCTGACGCATTTTTAGATGTGGGAGTGGATCACCAATACCCAGTCTTCAAAACTTTGCTTAAACTGTTCTGTAGTAGGTCTTGCTTAAGCGCGACCACTTTAAACCAATATCTTTGAACCACTTCATTGTGCAGAATGTTATGAACTGGTACTTCCTTGGGACTGTTGCCCAGCGGCTCAAAATGCGCTTGTCTCACCGTAGCCTGCGTGTGATGACGGCGATCGCTCTATCCTTAAGCCTTATCCTAACCTCACCCGCTTGGGCAGAAGCTGAGCCAGCCCCAGCAGATCTGTCGCCAGCGATTGTTGCCGCTGCCACTGCCCAGTCAGCCCTTGTGAAGTCTGCTGTATTTGATCAGCCTGCGGCACCCCATAGCTTTGTGGCAGAAGCCGTTCAGAAAGTGGGCAATACTATCGTTCGCATTGATACCGAAAAAACCGTCGTTCGTCGCCAGACAGATCCGCTTTTTAGCGATCCGCTATTCCGAGACTTTTTTGGCGATGGCGGCTACGGCATGAATCCTAGAGAAGACCATTTGAGGGGTCAGGGTTCTGGCTTTATCATCGACGGCAGCGGCATTATTTTGACCAACGCCCACGTCGTGAACGATGCCGATACGGTCTCAGTCACGCTCAAAGATGGTCGCAGTTTTGAAGGCAAGGTTCAAGGGGTTGATGAGGTGTCTGACCTTGCGGTAGTGAAGCTCCAAGGGGTGAAGGGAAAACTGCCCGTCGCGCCCTTGGGCAACTCCGATGAGATGCAGGTGGGAGATTGGGCGATCGCTGTGGGAAACCCCGTTGGCCTAGATAACACCGTGACCCTAGGCATTATTAGCACCCTCCACCGCCCCAGTGCAGAAGTGGGCATCCCCAATAAGCGCCTCGACTTTATCCAAACCGATGCTGCCATTAATCCGGGTAATTCCGGTGGGCCACTCCTCAACGCACAGGGTGAAGTGGTGGGCATCAATACCGCCATCCGTGCAGATGCGATGGGCATTGGGTTTGCTATTCCCATTAACAAAGCCAAAATGCTAAAAGATCAGCTGGTTCGAGGTGAGAAAATTCTGCACCCGTATGTGGGTGTGCAGATGACCACGCTCACGCCCAAGCTCGCCCAAGACAATAATAAAGACCCCAACTCACCCCTAGCCCTGCCTGAAGTGAACGGCGTTTTGGTCATGAAGGTGCTGGCGAATACCCCTGCAGCTGAGGCTGGAATGCGTTTAGGTGACGTAGTGACTGCAATAAACGGCGACCCTGTGATCAACGCGAACCAGTTCCAGGCTGTGGTTGAAAAGACCGAAGTGGGGCAAGTGCTAGATCTAACGATTAAGCGCGGTAGCCGTACCCAGACCATTCCGGTAAAAACGGGTGAGCTAAAATCAGCCGCCTAGGGGCAATTAGAAAACCTTTACTAACTTGATATTTTTATGCTCCTTAAATCTCAAGATCGCTCCAAGCTGGATGACAGTGATGATGCGCTGTTTTATAGCGTGCCGCGCTTTGTCACCCATTTGGACGATCGTTTTTTGGAAACCCTGACCCAGCTTTACCGCGATCGCCTCCAGCCTCGTACCCGCATCCTAGACCTGATGAGCAGTTGGGTATCTCACCTACCCAAAGAGATGTCTTTTGCCCATGTTGAGGGCCACGGACTCAATGCAGAAGAACTGGCGCGGAACCCTCGGCTCGACCACTCTTTTGTGCAAAACCTCAACCAAAATCCAAAGCTGCCGCTGCCCGACCAGTCCTTTGATGCGGTGCTGAATACGGCTTCGGTGCAGTATCTTCAGTATCCTGAGGCAGTCTTTAGCGAAATTTACCGCGTGCTTAAGCCAAATGGCATCGCCATCATCAGCTTTTCTAACCGAATGTTTTACCACAAGGCAATCCAGGCTTGGCGGAATGGCTCCGAAGCTGATCGCCTTGCCCTAGTGCAGACCTACGCTGCATCAGTGCCAGGGTTGAAGGTAGAGGATGCCATTACGATTCAGCCTAAATCTGCTGCCTTGGCGTGGCTGTCGGGTGGGCAAGATCCGTTTTATGCCGTAGTTGCCCGTCGCAGCCTTGAAGGCTTACCAGAATAGTGTTGAGCGTCGGCTGCGATCGCCAGCAGGCACATTCTAAAACGGGATGTCGTCGTAGTTAGGTTCAAACTCGCTGGGCGGCGCGGGTGGTGAACTCATGGGGGCTGGCATGGCGGGCGGCGCTGGCGGTCTGGGCGCAGCCATTGGCGTTACGGCGGCTGCGGCTGGTGCAGGCGGCCTAGTTTGCTGATTTCCTGCCGCAGGAGTGCTGGCAATACGCGGTGCGTTGAGATCGGTCTGCACTCGATGAACTCTTGCAACGGTTAGTTCTGCTCGTTTTTCTTTGAAGCCCTCGGGGCGATCAGTCAGCACCATATTGAGGCGACCTTCTAAGACCACCTGATCTCCTTCATGGAACTGTTCTTGAATTTGCTGAGCCAGGTTGCCCCACCCAACCACTTTCAAGGTTTCCATCGGGTCTTCAGATCGCAAGGCCGGAAACTGTACCGTCATTTCTGCGATCGCTGTTTGTCCGTCCTGCATATAGCGCAGTTCCGGCGCTTTGACGATTTCTGCCATTAGTACACAGCTATTCATCTAATTCTTTCCTACTTGCCTCTTCACGTCTCTCTACTCTAGCCTGTCCCTTTATTTTCCTCGTCGCTTCAAACTATCTTTTGAGAGCAAATTTTAATTACTGCCGTCATTGCCGCCCGCCACTTTGCCACAAGATACAGCGTACTGCTCAATAATGTAACCATCATGATGAGGCATGAGAACTCATGAGGCCCTCGTACCCAATGCTAAGCAGCATCAGGGTTCAGGTAAACGATAGCGAAATAATACCCTACACGAGTTCGCTATACTTGTGGTGCGAGCTTCTTAAAGAACCAGAAAAATTGCACGCCAGTTCACTAGAGAAGTGCGCTAGAGCATTCCTACATTCATTAGGTTCAAGCTACTGCTTCCCTCTTTATTATGCCATCCCCCTCCAGTTCTCCCCCCCCAATTCTTGAGCAAGAGGCCGAACAGCGGCTTGAGGCGGAGCGAATGCAGGAGGTTTTGTTTTTGCTCAAAAATCTCTTAGACCGTGAACAGATCACTATTAAGGCGATTTTGTCCTGTTTAATAGACGTTGGAACTGTCCATCTCATCAACGATAGGGTACGGATTCGACCCCTTCGGCCTTTGGCTCGCCCCCTTGCAAAAGTATCCAAGCCAGCGCTGATCTTTGTTGCCCACCGTTGGGTGCAGAAAAAATGTCCGCAACTCATTACCCAGTGGCTTCAGGGCAGAATTTTACGTGAGACAAAGCGCCCCCAGGCACCCCAAGTCACCGTTGAGCCAATCGCACTGTATCAGCACGAAATTCGGCGGCTGAGATCGCGGGTTCATCTCACCACAGGTGCTTTAGTGGGTGTGAGTAGCGTCTTGGTACTTGCCCTGCTTGGCATTGACGTTAAATCTGTTAGCCCAGTTTGGCAGTTCAGCAGCAGCAATCGTTCGTTTGACGCAGTTATTCAAAACCATAAGCCCTAACCATAAGCAAAGCAGAAAGAAAAGACTAATATCCTTGCGCCGCTAAATTAAGAATTTGCTTAACACCCACGCGTTCTACTACCGTCTTAAAAGTTCCATCGGGATGCAGCCATAGCAGTCGAAAACCAGGTTGATTATTATAATCGAGCGCAAAGTTAGGGCTGTTGGGCATGAACTGAATACAGGTTGAAGGCGTACTCAAATACATAACGTCATTACGCATACACTCAAACTCCTGATGGACATGTCCCACCAGCACCAGCTGAACCTGCGGGTATTGATCAATAATCTTAAAAAAAGCTTCTGTATTTTGCAGGCCACTTTGATCTAGCCAAGGCGAACCTACCCAAAAGGGAGGATGATGCATAGAAATCAGGGTGGGCTGATGGGATGCAAGAGCTGCCAATTGCGCTTCAAGCCACTCTAAATGGTCTGCACTTAGGGCGCCATGTACCTGACCTGGCACATTCGTATTGAGGAGAAGAAACTGCCAACCGCCCTTGTTAACACTTTTGTCTGCATACACCGGAGGCTGATCTAGCACTCGCGCCATCGTGAGAACATGGTCATGATTTCCAGGGAGCCAGTACGTCGAAATACCAACGCTTGTGAAATACCGCACAATTTTTCTGTACGACGCCTCGGTTTCATCTTGAGATAAATCACCCGTCAGCAGAATCATGTCAGGGCGAGGCGTAGAACGCTCTAACTGCTGCATGATTTGGGCTAAAGACTCCCACGTATTCCAACCCAACAGGTTTTGTTGTTCATCGTCAAAGAGATGAAGATCCGAAATCTGTGCGACGAGTAAGGAGGAGGCCTGATGAGTTTTACCCATGAAGAAAAAGGTGTCAGATTAGAGTCATCTTAGCGATCAAGAGAAGCTGCATATCAACTGAATTCCGCACAATTAATCAAACTGAACTTAGGATATAACGAATTTTTTTACCGATAGAATTACAAATCTTACAATCAAAATGATTCACTACAAACTTAGGCTTAAGAAAAATCCTGTTGATTTAGGGGCTTAGAGTTGATTTTAGAATCGTGTGATCTCCATAGAACCATCTTAAAAGCCCAAGGAGCGACTCGAAAGTGATCTTAGTCATAGAGGGGATAAATAAGGCATCAAGCCCGTAGTCCATCGTGTTACAGCCGTCACGACTTCATCTGCTCAACAACGCGACAGCATTCTGCTATCGGCTGACGCTTCTCCATTTGTGCAGCCAACGCTTCATAGCTCTGCCAGTTGTCTCGAAGAAGCTGTCGGGCATGGCGCATAGCTTTTTCTTCATGAAGCCGGACATTAAGTCCTAAGGAAGAGAGCGATTGGCGCAGCTGCTGAAGATCATCTTCATTCCCCTGGGTTAAACCATACTTGAGGTCTTCCGCAATGCCTCCTGCGACCCAAACTGTGCAGAGCTTGTCAATATTAGCGTTCAACCAGCCTGAGGCGACAATATTAGGCGGCTGCTTCAGCAGTACCCCAGCCTGTTGAGCATTGCCGTTACGGAAGGCTTCCCAGACGCTGAGAGAATAGGCCTCAATGGGCAGGTCTAAGAGGTGAGCAATTAAAAAATGTCCGGCTTCATGGTGCAGTACGCGCTGTTGATAGCGCGGGGAGAGACGAGCAAGGCTATCTAGCAGCAGCGTTAACCCCAAAGACTGAAACTGAAAGCCATCTAAAGTAACGGCACTTAAGCCGACTAAAACAACGCCTGCGCTAAGGCTAGGCGAAATGTGAAGCAAAGGCCCCAGCAGAACGGAGAGGGTCATGCCAAACACGCTAATGGCGATCGCATTGAGGGTAAGTGGGTTCATGTCTCCCTATGTTAAGGGGTTCCTGGCTTGAGGTGTTGGGCACGGTAAAAGGTTTCTAGGCTACTGCGATCGCCCACAAACCGCCAGTGCCAGGGTTCGTAGCTAACACCCTGGGTATTTCCTTTTGTGAAAGACATCTCGAAGCTGTACTTGGCGGCGTGTTCTGATAGCCACGCAAACGCAGGCGTATTTTCAAAGCTTTGGCTAAGGTTAGTATCTGAGCGATCAGCATCGCCAATATCAATGGCATAGCCCGTATGGTGTTCACTGTGTCCTGGAGGGGCACTGACCTCAGCTCGTTTTGAAACGGCCTGATTACGCTGCTCTTTGACTCGAAAAAACAGGTCGTTTTGATCGGCAACGGAGCGAAAGCCAGAAATCACGGTAAGCCGAATGCCTGCTGCTGCTGCATCCGCGCTCATTTTACGGTAGGCTTGCGCCGCTGGCTGCCGCATTGTGATGGATCCATCGGCAGTGATGGGTTCTAACTCGTTTGCAGGCGCTTCGGCATAGGCAAAGTGACCCAAAACCTGATCGGGCGAGGCTTGGGGAGACGCCGCTGTGGTTGGGATGGGTGACGACGGTACAGTTGAGGGTGAAGATGGATTACCCTCTGCCGCCGTTGGGGGGGCGGGTTCGCTTTTAGGCCATAGCATTAGGGCTGTGGTGAAGAGGGCGATCGCCCCCACAGCCACCACTCCCATCGCTAAAACAGGCGCAGAAACACGGGATTTGGCAGGTTCGTCTTCTGACCGCCGAATCGCTTCAGGAATATCGTCACGCATAGAACACAGGCGACAGGCTGAGATGCATTGTAAGGGTTCTATCTGTCTGTTGGATATAGAAAATAGTCTGACACAACTTAATATTTACGTTCTTGGGGCTGAAAGCGGGTGATGGTGACGGGCATGTAGTCTAAGTGGATTGCCTCGGGGGTGTAAAGCGCTAAAGTGTGCTGTAAAAAGGCATCATCATTTCGGGTGGGGTAATCTTCACGGCAGTGGGCACCGCGACTTTCTTGGCGATGCAGGGCGCTGGTCATAATCATTTCGCCCACAATCATGAGGCTGCGAAGTTCTAGAGCTTCTAAAATTTCGGTATTCCAGACGGTGCCTTGATCATCAAGGCGAATGGTTTTGTAGACGTTTTTAAGAAGCTTAAATTGTCGTAACCCTTCTGTAATCAGTGCATCGGAGCGAAACACACCGCAGTATTCGGTGATGCAGTCTTGTACCTGCTGGCGAAGCTGACCGATGCGAATGTCGCCTTTCTGGTCTAGGAGCGCCTGAATTTCTTGTTTGGCGGCGGTGAGGTAGTGCTGTTCGTCGATCTCTGGCAGGGTTTGGGTTGGGACGTATTGGGCGATGGCCAAGCCCGTCCTTCGTCCAAATACCACGCACTCCAGCAGTGAGTTGCTGCCCAAGCGGTTTGCCCCATGCACCGAGATACAGGCGGTTTCTCCTGCGGCAAAAAAGCTTTTGACAAGGGTGTTGGCGTTGCGGCGTACCTCGCCATTGACGGTAACGGGAATGCCGCCCATAGAGTAGTGAATGGTAGGCCGAACCGGAATGGGTTCATAGACCGCATCGACCCCAGCCAACCGATGAGATTCTTCCCAACAAAATGGGACGCGGCTCATGATTTTTTCTTTACCCATGTGGCGCAGGTCTAGGTAAATGAAGGGTCCTCCTGCACTGCCGTCTAGATTGATGCCCCGCTGCTGCCGAATTTCTGTGGCGATCGCCCTGGACGTAATATCCCGTGGCGCTAGCTCCATACGACTAGGTGCATAGGTTGCCATAAAGCGATCGCCGTCACTATTGACCAGATAAGCCCCTTCGCCACGCACGGCCTCAGAGATCAGCACTCCGGCAGGGTATAGCCCCGTGGGGTGAAACTGGACAAACTCCATATCTTCGAGGGGTAGCCCTGCTAAGGCGACCATTGCTAAGCCATCGCCTGTGGAGGCAAAGTCATTGGAGGTGGTGTTAAAGACGCGACCGTAGCCGCCTGTGGCAAACATGACGGCCTTGGCGCGTAGCACTTCTAGGGTGCCGTCTTGGATGTGGTAGACCACAACGCCTTTGGCCTGGTTGTCTTCTAAAATCAGACGCAGGACGTACCATTCTTCGTAGATTTTTACGCCGAAGCGCAAAAGGTTGCAGTACAGCTCGTGCAGAATGGCGTGGCCTGTTTTGTCTGCGGCATAGCAGGTACGGTTATGGCTATGACCGCCAAAAGCACGTTGGGCGATGCGTCCGTCGGGTAGGCGCGAAAACAGTACACCCAAATGCTCTAGGTCAATAACGACATCGGGGGCTTCTTGGGTCAAAATTTCGACGGCATCTTGATCGGCAAGATAGTCTGAGCCTTTGACGGTATCGAAGGCGTGGGCTTCCCAACTGTCTTGGTCGTCCACGTTTTTGAGGGTTGCAGCGATGCCCCCTTGGGCTGCGACAGAGTGCGATCGAATGGGGTGGGTTTTGGCGACGAGGGCGACGTTGAGGTGGGGGGCTGTGCGGGCAATTTCTAGGGCAGCGCGACAGCCTGCGAGTCCTCCGCCGACGATGATGACGTCGTGATCGATCATGGTTAAGCTTTCTCCTGCCCGTGGAAACTTATAATACTTGTCAACGCTGTTTCAACCGAACGGTAAGGATATAGTTTAGGTGAAGCAACTAGATTCAAAGTTCGTGCAAAATAGCCATACTAAGATAATGCCAACTAATCAGACTTTGAAAACAGGCTCATCTAACTTTTTAGATGAGCCTATGAAACAATCCTCTTTCAAAGATGGTGTGTCTTCTACATTTTCGGACAATCTATCGTTACCTGTCCATCGTTGGTTTAAGTATTCTGCGGGTTTTTCTGCACTATGGGCACGAGAATTGATTTTGCGCGAAAAGGCAAATGGTAGAAAAACTATTTTTGAGCCATTTGCTGGGTCTGGAACGGTTCTTTTAGAAGGCGAGTCATGTGGAATGGAAGCGGTGGGCATCGAGGCTCACCCATTTGTTGTACGTGTTGCCAAAGCAAAGCTACATTGGCAGACGGATCCTCAAGCATTTTTAGAATACGCTCATTCTCTCTTGGCTCAAGCTAAGAGAGAAGGAGGAAATGCATCCAATTATGCTCCGCTTATCGCGAAGTGTTTTCCGTCTGAAACAATTATCCGTCTTGATAGTCTCCGAAGAACATGGAAGGAAACCGCAGACGGCTCCGCTTTGTCTGAGTTAGCATGGTTGGCGTTAGCCTCTATCCTTCGCGGCTGTTCCCCAGTAGGTACGGCTCAGTGGCAATATATATTGCCGAGTAAATCAAAAGCCAAAGTATTAGATCCTCTTAAAGCTTTTGAAAATAAAGTGTCTCTCATGGCAAGTGATATGTCACTTTGTCAAGCAAGAACGCCATGTCTGCCTGCAATTGTGTATTGGGAAGATGCTCGTCAATGCACCTCCGTGTCGGATGCTTGGGCGGACTTAGTTATTACATCTCCTCCATATGCTAATAACTATGATTATGCAGATGCGACACGATTAGAAATGAGTTTTTTTGGTGATATTCAGGGGTGGGGAGACCTCCAAGAATCTGTTCGTAAGTATCTTGTCCGCTCTTGTACGCAGCATGTAGCCAAGCAGAATACGGAAGCGATTCTTGAGTCACTGGAGTTGGAACCTATACGCATTGAAATCAAAAAAGTCTGCCAACTTTTAGCCGTTGAACGATTAGAGCATGGAGGAAAGAAGGCGTATCATTCTATGATTGCCGCCTACTTCCAGGATATGGCCAAAACTTGGGCAGCTTTACGAAGAGTCACTAAAGATGGAGCCTTAGTTTGTTTTGTGATTGGAGACTCGGCACCCTATGGAATACACGCTCCAGTTGACCAATGGATGGGGGAATTAGCCGTTGCGGCGGGATTTAAGTCTTATAGATTTGAAAAAACGAGAGACAGAAACATTAAGTGGAAAAACCGCAAGCATCGTATTCCACTACATGAGGGTCGTCTCTGGGTAGAAGGTTAAGCAATGGCACAATCTCCAGCGCACAGATTTGGTCAAATTATTGGCGACGTTCTTGAAATGGCAATTGAGCCGCTCTTGAGCGATTTTGCCCAAGAGCATGATCTTTATTTGGACACCAAAGGTGCAAGACCCACAAGAAAAGGGGTAAAGCTTACGTGGAAAGACTCTCTTGGCAACTCTCATGATTTGGACTTTGTCCTTGAAAGAGATGGCACAGCCCAAGAAAAGGGAACACCCGCCGCTTTTATCGAGACGGCATGGAGGCGTTACACGAAGCACTCTAGAAATAAAGCTCAAGAAATACAGGGGGCTGTTCTCCCTTTATTAGAAACATATCAAAGTTCAGCACCCTTCATTGGGGCTATTTTGGCAGGCGTTTTTACAAAGGGAGCAATTACACAACTAAAATCAAACGGCTTTGCTCTGGTATATTTTTCCTATGAATCTGTTTGCCAAGCCTTTAGAAAAGTCGGCATTGACGCACGATTCGACGAGGGCACGCCGGACAATGCGATTGCTGATAAGGTAGCAACTTGGGATAGTCTAACTTCAGAGCAGAAGAACAAGGTAGCAACTGCCTTGCTCGTTGAAAATACAAGTGATTTAACGCAGTTTATGGCGGCACTTGAACGAGCAATCAACCGACAAATTGAGTCCATAAGAATTTTGGCTCTTCACGGCACTATGGCAGAATGGACTTTTGTTGAAGATGCTATAGATTTTGTCTTGAACTACAACGAAACAGACGAGGCTCAGCCCATAGCAAGATATGAAGTGGAGATCTACTACGGCAACGGAGAGACCATTCGCGGACAATTTACAGATAAGGAAACTACTATACAATTTTTACGGAGATATCAGCCAGCCGTTACTTTCCATAATCCACTTTAACAACAAGCTAAACCCCGTGTAACTTGAAAACCATAGTTTATTTAGAACGCTTCTCAAGCTCTGTATGCCTATTAGAGTATAGATTTCAGGCTTAGTTTCATCATATTTTCAAAAACTCCAGGTTTCATCTTGGGCGAGGTTTATGTGCTGAATGAATAGATAGCGGTCAACCGCAGATATTTTCTCACCATCACCGTTTACGAAGTTACAGAATTTAAGGTCTAACGCTTAGTGGTGCAGAAAACTTTTTTTGTTCTCATGATAAACAGCGTGAACGATCAAAATAGAGGCTGAAATCCACTGCCCTCGTTCAGATCTTAGGGTTTTCCCAAGATTACCATTTTGTTCATAATCGTTGATTCATAAGGATTTCATAAGTTTTCTGCACCACCAAGGGTCTAACGTTATGTACGGATACCCATGCGAATTTTGCGAAGGCACCGTTCAAGCACGAACCGTCAAGCGTGAAGCCTTCAAACACCGAGATGGATTTGTGATCCTTGAAGACGTGACCATTGGCGTATGCTATAACTGCGGCAATCGATACTACTCAGCCAATATTCTTCATGCTGTCCATGCTGTGGCAACAGGCGCACAAGCCCCAGAAAAGATTGAGCAAATTCCCGTAATACATTTAAAGTCGGCATAAATTGCCTTACTTGGCGTGGTGGAGAGATTTATAAATCCCAAGAGTGGTCTCAAGCTGAAGGAGGCGATCCGGTGATCAATATTGAAATCGGAGCCTTTGAGCTTATGGATGATAGGGCGATCGGGTAATTGACAGCGCTGCGATTATTCACCAAATGCTCAGCCTCAGGTCAAGCAGCTTAATCTGTCAACCAGTCAAAAAGCTGCTTAACTGTGAGCTTTATCGCTCCCGCAAAAGCAGGGACGGGCAGCAGTATCTGCGGCTCATCAAAAAATCGTGGCGTTTGATTTGGCTGATAGACAAAAATACAGGATTCCTCAGAATCAATCACCCAGCTCATCTCTGTGCCACGGTCTAGACAATGCACAACACTCCGAATGACCTTGGTTTGGCTTTGGCTAGGGGAAAGAATTTCGATGACCCAATCAGGGTGCAGTTCAAACCGATTGGACACACGACCATTTGGCTCTCTAGGAATACGTTCCCAACGAAAAACTGAAATATCTGGGACAAGCGATCGCCCACCGAAGGTACACCGCAGCTCTGTATAAGCACGACCAATCTTAGTTGGCTTGAGCGCCTCATTAACAAACGTGCCAAAGTCTAGTTGCAGCGTACTATGTTCACCTTGAGACATTGGCTCTTGGATGACTTGACCGTCTATGTATTCACTAGCAGGCTTTGTTTCAGGCTGCTGGAGGAACTCTTCTAGTGTGAGGAGTCGAGTAGGTGTTTGAACCATAGGACTTGATCTAAGCAACTTTAGAGCTTATTGATTTGCCTGATATTGTAAGTGTAGCTCAGTCAATTTTGAATGTTTTGTATTTGAAGTATTGACAACAAATGTCCTCAACACAGCCCCATTACAACTCTTCCAGCACCTGGACTGAAATTGTTCGCCTTCTGCGTTGGAATAAGCCAGAAGGTCGCCTTATTTTAATGATTCCAGCGTTATGGGCAGTGGTACTTGCCAGTACAGGTAAACCGCCTGCTGTATTGGTGTTGGTGATTATTGCAGGCACCATTGCCACGAGTGCAGCAGGCTGCGTTGTCAATGACCTGTGGGATCACAACATAGACCCTAAGGTTGAGCGGACTCGCACCCGTCCGCTGGCTGCACGAACTTTAACCCTAAAGGTTGGCGTTATTGTGGCAATGATCGGATTTTTGTGCGCCTTTGGCCTATCTTTATTCCTAAACCCCTTAAGCTTTTGGCTATGTGTCGCCGCAGTCCCTGTCATTGTTTTATACCCTGGCGCTAAGCGCGTATTTCCAGTGCCGCAGTTGGTACTGTCGATCGCCTGGGGATTTGCCGTACTCATTAGCTGGAGTGCCGTCACGGGCAGCTTAAGCCAAGGCGCTTGGCTATTGTGGGGCGCAACGGTGTGTTGGACTTTAGGATTTGACACCATTTATGCCATGCCCGATCGCCCTGATGACAAAAGACTGGGCGTAAATTCTAGCGCTTTATTTTTTGGGCGGCATGTGGTGGTGGCGATCGCCATTTTCTTAGCAAGCACAGTCGCCTTTCTGTTCGCGCTAGGGTCTTTGTTGGCACTGCATTGGGGCTACTGGATTTCCCTTGCCCTTAGCGCCATCTTCTGGGGTCGAGAAGTTTTAATTCTAAGGCGAGCAGCCCAGCTCCCAGCCAAAATGTATGGCAAGCTCTTCCGAGAAAACGTCTGGATTGGCTTTTTATTATTGGCTGGGATGATCCTAGGCTATCGAATTTAAGTCAAGGTCTTGGGTACCCAAACAGACACCGAACCCGCGTCACATCTAAAATCTGCCCAGCCTTTTTCGTTTGTTGTGATGGGTTCGTCAATATGACCCGTAATGTCGATATAGGTGGCGTTAGGCTGCCCCACCTCCATTGACTTGGTGCCGGCATCACCATTACTCAAAACAACCGCCATCCCCCCCGAATGGTCTTCATCGCCTAGGCGAGTCCAGCCAATGGTGTTGGGGTGGTCGAAATAGTCGTATTGGTCTCCGTAGGCATAGGTTTGACGCGCAAACAGCATGTGGTCGAGAATTTCGCGGTGGCTGTCTAGCCAGATTTCATATTCATTACCATCCTTTCCATGATCTTTATAGTGTGCGCCATAGTAGTCCCCGTAGAAAACGCAGGGGTATCCCTCGTTTCTTAACAAAATAAGTGCATAGGCAAGGGGCTTAAACCAAGATTCAACAATTGACTCTAAAGACTGGAGCGGCTGAGAATCGTGATTTTCAACCAGCGTCACCGCCAACGCTGGCTGTTGCTGCACCAGCGTATTGTCAAAAATTGTGCGCATATCGTAGCCATTGCCCGATGTGCTGGCGACGTGAAAATTGTAGTGCAGCGGTGCATCAAATAATGTAACTCTGCCGTTTGTCGTTTCTACAAAATTGTGAAGCGCTTCCACTTCATAAGACCAGTATTCGCCAACGGCAAATAAATCGCGCTGAGCATGGTGGCTCACGTGATCCATCCATTCTCTAAAAAATTCAGCAGAGACATGCTTCACTGCGTCAAACCGAAAGCCATCTACGCCCGTCGTATCGATGTACCACTCTCCCCAATACTTTAGTTCTCCCACCACTTCTGGGTGATCCATATCCAGATCGCAGCCCATGAGATAGTCGAAGTTGCCTTTTTCAAAATCTACGTTGCGATCAAAATCTTTACCCTGGAGTAGGTAAATCGCATTTTCGTCACTTTTGTAAGCGTTGTAGTCAATTGCATCAAAATGCCACCAGTGCCATTTCATGCTGGAATACTTGTCGCCTCGACCCGGAAATGTAAAGTGAGTCCAGGCTTTAATCGTTTGATACTCCCCAATCGGTGCAGTACGATTTTCAGGGTCAAAAGGCGTAGCCTGACACTCTTCTTCTTCATCTGCACCCAGTTTGTGGTTAAAGACAGCATCTGCATAAATGCGAATACCTACGGACTGGGCAGCTCTAATCGCCTTCAAATATTCATCCTTGGTGCCATACTTGGTGCGGACGGAACCTTTTTGGTCAAACTCGCCAAGATCAAAGAGATCGTAAACGCCGTAGCCGACATCCATCCCGCCGCCTGTACCCTTATAGGCAGGCGGTAGCCAAAGGGACGTGACACCTACTTTTGCTAAATCTTCAGCAGACTCAGCGAGCTGGTTCCAGAGTTGACCGTCATCCGGACTGTACCAGTGGAAATACTGCATCATCACACCATTGGCTGCCGACACGAGTTTGACCTCTCACTAAAGTAGGGTAAATATTTATCTTATTATCTACGTTAGAGCAGAATGTCAGACGTGCCATCCATCCATGTCTTTATCTGAGTTTCTATCCATAGGGAGATGACAATTTAGAATCTACTGTCTGGACAGAACTTAAACTTCCTGAAGCGTCATGAATTGACGCTCTACTTACTCCATTAACTGAACTGAGACTTGATGTAGATACTGTTTTAGGTGATTGACTAAGACTAAAACGGATCATAACGTTTCCCCTTTTTAGAGCGAGACTGCCGCAACGTTAGGACAGATTGCCTGTAGATGCTGGGCGATCGCATCCCTCTGTTCAGTGTCATAACCCCAGCGATTCAGAAACGCCACGTAGCAGCCTGCCTCCGCCGTCACCCCTTTCCATAGCCCCTCTGCCTCTGCCTTAAAATAGGGAAAGCCCAGCTGGTTCATTAATGCCGCCGTTCGCTGCTGCACTTGAGCCGATTGAGCGGCCTGATCAGGGTTATGGTTGCGGTGATGGGTGATTTCCATTGCCGTAGACATAGCAAGATTTTTGACCAATAGTTCAGGGGCGATCGCCGGAGAGGTCTGGAGGGCTGAAGCCACAACGGGCAACAGGGAATTTATCAGCTCCCGCGAATCCGTCAGATACGCTACAAAAAAGCCCCTTGCTCCATTGTGTGTTGCGGTCAGCGCCCTTACTACGGCCTCAAACTCAGAATCCTGGAGGGTTGCCTGCTCGCACTGGTTAAGCAAAGACTGCGTGAGGAAAATAGCCTCGTCAAAGGTGATATCGTCAGAGACCTTCATCGAATTAGGCATAAAAAGCATCCTTAAAACGACCGTTCTGTTTGCACCATAGCGTATTCCCTGTCAATCTCACGCGGGTTTTGATAGCGCCTCAGTAGCAGAACAAAATAGCTTAGCGGCTTAAAGATTCGTCGTCTCCAAGGCTTAAACCGTAGGTTGGAGTGGTACATTACAGGCGGATAGACCCTCATCACGCGTTTGTATGACCTTTCAAGTGACCCTCACACAGCTTATTGATGTCCTCAATGCCACGCCGATGAACGTTCCAGAGCATCTGCGATCGCAGACTGCCCTTGGACTCAATACCGATAGTCGCGCCATTCAGCCTGGGGAACTATTTCTAGCACTGCGAGGGGAAAGCTTTGATGGGCATCGATTTGTGGAGCAGGCATTGGCTCCGCACCAAGCGTCTGCTCCGAGAGCGATTGCGGCAATTGTAGAGCAGTCTATTAGTGCAGACGTGCCTCAGATATTGGTCGAAAATACGCTAACCGCATACCAAACCTTGGGGCGATGGTGGCGTGAGCAGTTCTCAATTCCAGTCATTGCCATTACGGGTTCCGTGGGCAAAACAACCACAAAAGAGCTGATTGCGGCAGCGCTTTCAACAGTAGGGTCAGTTCTGAAAACAGAGGCTAACTTCAATAATGAAATTGGCGTTCCTAAAACCCTCCTCAATTTGTGCAACCACCATGATTTTGCCGTAATTGAAATGGGGATGCGCGCTGCGGGTGAAATTGAGGCACTAACCCATATTGCACAACCGACGATTGGAGTCATTACCAACGTAGGAACCGCCCACATTGGACGACTGGGATCACGGGAGGCGATCGCCCGTGCCAAGTGCGAACTCTTAGCTACCATGCCACCCGACGGGATTGCCATTCTCAATGCTGAGAATCCGCTGCTGTTAGAGACCGCTCAAACCGTCTGGAAAGGTCGCACCATTACCTATGGCCTCTCAACGGGAGATCTGCGCGGCACAATCATTGACGACAAAACCATTGAAGTTGAGGGCATCTCCTACCCACTGCCGCTGCCAGGAGAACACAATGCGCTGAATTTTTTGGCAGTGCTTGCCATAATGCGATCGCTTTTGTTAGACGATGCACCGTTACGCCAGGGCATCACCGTAAACCTCCCCGAAGGACGGGCGCAGCAGTATACGCTCCCCAACGATATTGTGCTGCTGGATGAAACCTACAATGCAGGGGCAGAATCAATGGCAGCAGCCCTAAAGCTGCTGGCTCAAACCCCAGGAACACGTCGCATTGCGGTTTTAGGCCCAATGAAAGAGCTGGGAAACTATGCCGAAGAACTGCACCGCAAGGTGGGTGAGCAGGTGGAAACGCTCAAGATTGATGCCCTCTATATTTTAGATACTGGGGCAGAGGGAACGGCGATCGCCCAAGGTGTCACCACTGTACCGACTCAGCAGTTTGACACCCATAATGCACTGGTCGAGCATCTGATGAATGGGGTCGAGAAGGGCGATCGACTTTTGTTTAAAGCATCCCATGCCGTTGGCCTAGATCGAGTTGTTAATGCCCTGAAGGTTCGTTTGTGATGAGGATCTATATGGTTTCCCAGCGCTTCTGTACGCTTTCGTTCTGCTTGGGTTTTGTTCTGCTCGGGACTGGCTGTGCGGGTACTGAACCCTCCAACCCAACGCAGCAAACTCAGTTTCCTGGGTTTGAAGTGAAGTTTTTGGTGGGCAGCGCCCTCGGACAATTCTGTCAGCAGGCGGCCGCGCAGTACAATGCGCAGTCGCCCAAGCTTGCAGATGGTAAAGCTTTCTACTTAACCTGTGTGGCGCAAGGTAGTGGGGATGTAGTGACGGATGTGGTGGGGCGATCGCAGCAGCTCCAAGCTGGCACACTCAAGGCTGATGACCCCGAATGGCCTACGCTCATTTCGGTGGATGGCGACATTTATTTAAGCCAGCTGGTCTACCAGATTAACCAGGTTTTTCCAGGGCAAAAGTACATTCCTGACGTGGCGGATGCGCCCCTTATTGCCAATAGCCCCATGGTGTTTATGACCCAAGCTGCCTTAGCACCAGGGTTACAAAAAGCAGCAGAACCGTTTAAGGCGCTGGCAACCGCTAAAAATCATCAGGCGTTAGATGCTTCTGCTCAGGCCATTCCTATTCACTATGTCCACACTGCGCCCACGCGCTCTAATTCTGGGCTGCAAACGCTGGTGGCTCAGTTTGCAGCAGTCTCTGGCAAACGCCCCGAACAGTTGACTCCCGCAGAAATTGGGCAGTATCAGGGCAAAGTGCAGCAAATTCAGAGCAAGATTACGCGCTACGGGGTTTCAACCGATTCTCTGGCAAAGGCGATGGTGCAAAACGGGGTCTTTTGGGCCTCGGTGGGTTCTGTCTATGAGTCTTCTGTGATTGCCGCCAATGACGGAATCCCAGCCGGACAGCCTCGCTATGAGGCGGTGTACCCGAAGGCAACCTTCACCTCCAATATGCGAGCGATTTTACCTAACGCGCCGTGGGTCAGCGCCGATGAGAAGGCCGCTGCTGAGAAAGTGCTGGACTATCTGCGATCGCCCCAAGCCCAGCAAATTGCGACAAATCTAGGGCTTAGACCAGGGGTTCCAGGGATTGCGCTGGGGGCTAAGTTTACCAAAGCCTTTGGCGTCAATCCTCAAGCACAGTACGACTCTTACCGCGCACCTAAGCCAAAGGTGGTCGATGCCATGCTCAAGTCTTGGCAAGAATTTGCCAAGAAGCCCTCTCGCGTTGCGCTGGTGGTCGATTCTTCTGGCTCCATGTCTGGGGCAAAAATTGCGGCGGCACAGTCTACCTTGCAGGCCTATATCAATAACCTTGGGTCAAAAGAAGAAGTCGCGCTGTTTGATTTTGACAGCCAAGTGCGGCCTCCTGTTTTGGCAGATGGGACGGCAGCAGGCAAAGCTAAAGGGATTGAGTTTATCGCAGGGTTAAGGGCAGAGGGCGGCACCAAGCTGTACGATGCAACCAGTGCAGCGCGTGATTGGCTGTCGGGGAATTTGCGCAAAGACGGCATTAATGCAGTGGTGGTGTTGACCGACGGGAAAGATACCGATTCTCAACTTGCCCTTGCGCAATTGGAAGCCGAGCTGAAAAAGAGCGGGTTTGAAAGCGACCAGCGCATTGCGGTCTTTACCGTGGGCTACGGGAATGCCGGAGAGTTTAGCCCAGAGGTTCTCAAGCAAATTGCGAGTGCTAATGGCGGCTACTATTCTCAGGGCGATCCGGCTTCGATTGCAAAACTGATGGCAAATTTACAGGTGGAATTTTAGCCTCAAGGGTAGAGCCGTATGAAATGGATTAATCCGCTGTATAGCCCTGCTGCTGTGTTTTTGGGCTGCTTAACGCTAGTGCTGGGGGTTCGCTTGGCAAAGGGGCAGATCGTGATCGTTGTCCCCGTGGCGATCGCCGTCTCTACCCTCAGCGCTGCACTGCTCACCCCTGCGGCATCCAGCACCAAACCTGCCAATAATCCAAAGCTCGATAAAGAGCTGTCGGGCATCCGGCAACAGGCGCAAACCTTAGCCCAAAAAGCCCAGAAATTAGGGGCTGAGGCAAATCAGATTTTGGGCACATCGCCCTACATGGAGCTATTAGGCACCGTGCAGTACGCCTGCGAACGCACCTGTGAACTGCCCACTAAAATTGACGAACTAGCCCAGCGTCTACAGGGCGAAGACTCCATTTTGTCCGTGGGGGAACTTCAGCATCAGCTCCGTGAGGTTGAGAGCAAGCTTCAAACCAGTTCGGGTGAGGCGGCACAAGCGCAGCTCCATAAACTCGCTGAGAGTCTGCGACGCAATATTCAGCTCGTGCAGCAAGGGCAAGATGCGCGACAGGCGCAGGTACTGAGCCTGTCAACGCTGATTTTAGAGTCTGCTGGGGTACTTCAGACCATGCAAAATCAACTGCGATCGCTGGATTTAGAAGACAGTACCCAGACCGCCCAACTTCAGTCCCTTAGCAACGAACTGCGAGACTTTCAAGAAAATCTAGATTTACTGGTGGTGCGTTAAGGGAAGTATGGCAAAACCAAAGCAGCGATCGCTTTATCTCTCCATCGCCATGATTGCGGCGGCATTGGGCTTAGCCTACGCACCCATCCCAGGCACAAAGCACTCCGTCATCATCGTCAGCGGCACTGAACTTCAAGAGCCATTGCAGAAAATTATCTTGCAGTTTCAGCAGCAGCACCCTGATATTGAAATCACCCTCAAAAACCAGGGTTCACTAGATATGGTGAATCGGTTTATAGATGATAAAAACGATTTTCAGCCGACGATTTTAATCCCTGCCAATGGCGAGCTGCTCAAAGATTTAGAAACACGCTGGCAAACGCAGAACAATAGCGCCGCTTTCTACGGCACCCCAGTACCCATTGCCAAAACGCGACTGGTGGCGATCGCCTGGACAGAGCGCGGCAAGGCACTCTTCCCAGACGGTAAATTTCGATGGGAGCGTATTGAGCAGGCGATGAAAGCTCAAAGCTGGGGCAGCGTGAGTGGCGGCACAGCAGCCTGGGGTAGTTTTGACTTTAAAATGACTGACCCTACCCGATCCAACAGCGGTCAAGTCAGCTTGGGTCTGTGGCTAGAGTCTAAACTTAAGCAGTCCACCCTCAATGCAGCAGACCTCAGTACGCCAGCGGCACAGTCTCTAGTCAGCCTAGTAAAGCGATCGGTTTATCAGCCCCCTCGCTCCAGCGATATTTTGCTTCAAGAATTTATCGCAAAGGGCGCGAACGAAGCAGACATTGCCACCGATTACGAAAGCATTGCTCTGTACCGATGGGCACAGTCCAAAACCTCACAGAGTCAGCCGTACCAAATCTACGACATTAACCCCACCGTTGAAACGGTTTCAACCGCAGCAATCGTAAAGCGAAACGTAGATGAGGGTACGGCAAAAGCGGCACAGACGTTTTTAAAGGAATTAACGCAGCCGACATCCCAAACTGTCTTGGTACAGTATGGATTTCGATCAATTAACCCCTCCGTTCAAATTGAGGCTGTTGCCGGAAACCTTTGGCAACAGGGCATTCCAGGAGCCCAGGCCAAGCCGAGCAATCCGGCGGTCAACTCCCCTAGCCTACAAACCCTACAGGATATTGGTCGTCTATGGGAGCGCGCTCAGTAGCGACCTGAACGGCAGCAGCCTTGGGCAATCCATTTACCAAGAAATAATATCTGTAATCTTGATACCTAGCTTGCCATGGGCATAGTTGTGGCGCGGTAGCAAATCATGAACTTGGTGCTGCCGCTCAATTTCCGCTGCATACTCCTTCAAGAAATGCTTAATGGCGGGTCGATTGCATCCCGTTAGTTCAGCCAGAGCATTTTGATTAATCGCCCACTTATCGGCGTGACTGCGATTGGGGGTTTCATTGTGCGCAACAATGGCCTCAAAAGCTCGTTTTAGCTTTTCTTCAGCACTGCCCTTGGCGTGGCTTTTTTTCAGATTTTGACTGTTCAAGGTAGCAAAACTATCTCGAGCCGCTGATGCGCCACTGGTTTTACGAGGGGAGGCAAGAAGGTCTGTGCCGCCGCCGCTAGTCAGTGCCTGTAAAACCTGCGCCAATAAAAGATTAAGCTGCTGCTGCTGCTGTTGATTCTGCTGAAACTGAAGCGTCAGCGAGGTCATCGCTGACAAAAGCGACGGGAGGTGGGTCATTAACTCGGTCAAAGTTTGTTCTTGAGGCAATTCGTCTTCACGCTCCAGCAATACGTCTGATTTTAAATTTAGCCCAGCATCAGTTGTTCGAGTTTCAGCGATTTCAAGAAGATAGTGAAATAGCGCGGCCTGGGATTCTTTTTTATCACCCAGCTGTTGCGCGAGTCGATCCCATCGTTGCCAATCGACCTCATAGCCTTGAATACGGCGACCTTTGCTGGCTTCTTCGGGAGCTGCTTGTAACAGTACAGCACCGGCTAATACAGATATATCTTGAGTCAGCGAAGCTTGTACACCCTTATTTTGGGGTGAAGAGGTTCGCTTGGGTGTTTTGGGTGTTCCGCTTCGCTTTGAATTCATGGTCTCTATCAATTAGCCCCCCTTTATCAAAAAATGTCTTGCTCAGTGTCGCGTTTACCGTTATCTCAATGTCGTCAACATAGATTGGGGCAAAGCGCTCCAGCCTAAAATGACCGTATGTGTCATTCAGACGCTTGCTTTTCAGTGCGCTCATTCAGCCTTATTCACTTAGGCAAAGAGACAGGATTTAGCAATCTAAAGTTAGCTGCTGCTTTGTCTCACGGATACCGTAAAGACTTGAGGCACCGCGAGTGATCAGAAACTTGGATATAAAGCTATACTTCCCCGCCATAGACCTCAATGACGCATTTTCCTTCAGGATTTTTATCTGAATATTCAAATCAATATCCACTTGTAAAATGTAAGAGACAAAGCACAACAGTCCTTCTGCCTTCTGACGCCTGTGAACCCCCAGACCAAGACTCAAAACGTACAGACCAACACCAACGTAAGAACTGATCTAGAAGCAGAGAATGAAAAGGTTCTTTGTCCTCATTGCCAGCGCACGGCAACAAACGGCATTAAGTGTAAGGGGCTGTGTGTCGCGGACAGCGACTACTGAGGTATGGAATTGAGATTACTAAATCGGCGCAGCTCAGCCAGTCTATCTTTTATTTCACGACCGATGGGTGTTTACAAAACACGCAACAGACTTGCAATGCGATTAACCGCTTCAAGGGTACGAATCTCCTTAAGGGCGGTATGAAACGCTCCTTCACGTACGGCATGAGTGACCACCACAATTTCTACTAGCGCATCCTGAATGCCAGTCTGCACTAGCGATTCTAAGCTCACGCCATGATTGCCAAAGCAGGTGCCCAGCTTACCAATGACGCCAGGATGATCTTTGGTCAAAAACCGAACGTAAAACCGCGTCACCAGCTCAGAAATTGGCTCAACCTGACTGTATGAGTGATGAGAACAGGCTAAGAGCGGGTGGATGGACTGCGTATCTGTTTTGGTCACTGCCAAACCAGCTTTGAGTAACGCTGCAATGTTAATAATATCCGAGACGACGGCGCTGGCGGTTGGCCCTGCGCCTGCGCCAGGTCCAAAGAACATGACCTGCCCTAACGGTTCGCCTTCTAGCAAAATGGCGTTATAAACATCATTCACGCTGGCAAGGGGATGGGCTTTGGGCACTAGAGTTGCGTGGACGCGCACCTGAAGCCGATCAGGAATGCCAGTATCTGAAGATGCTGGGTTGGGTCGTTTGGCGATCGCCAGTAATTTAATGACAAACCCCAGCTTATCAGCATAGGCAATATCCGAGGCGCTGACCGCCCGAATGCCTTCGCGGTGAACGTCGTCGAGCTTAATGCGGCCTCCAAAGGCAAGGGAGGCCAAAATTGCAATTTTGTCGCCTGCATCTAACCCATCCACGTCGGCGGTAGGGTCTGCTTCGGCGTAGCCAAGGCGCTGGGCATCTGCCAAGATGTCGTCAAAGCTGCGGCCTGACTGCTGCATTTGAGTCAGGATGTAGTTGGTGGTGCCGTTGAGAATGCCCATCACCGAAGTAATGCGATTGGCACCCATCGACTGCTTTAGGGGCTGAATGACGGGGATGCCCCCTGCAACTGCCGCTTCAATCATGACGTAAACACCAGCCTGATTTGCCGCTGTAAAAATTTCATCCCCATGTCGAGAAATAACGGCTTTGTTGGCGGTCACGACATGCTTACCGTGGGCGATCGCCTTCAAAATCAAGCTCCGCGCTGGCTCAATGCCGCCCATGACCTCGACCACAATGTCGATATCGGGG
>JANPLU010000078.1:0-15792 GCA_031422435.1 Acaryochloridaceae cyanobacterium VAR_48_metabat_390 | reverse complement strand
TGTGGGGATTTGCCACTGATCTTCGCGGTTATAGAAGACCTGGGCGTCGGTCATGTGATAGATCATGAGCCGCTCAGACTGGAGCTTCAGAAAATCGACGGGATAGCGCAGATGCTGACGGAGTGAAGCGGGCATGGCGCTCAAGGGCTGAAATAAATCGGGAAAGATTTCAGACCAGCGGTTGATAATCGGGTCGTTGAGATCAGAATTATAAAAGGTTACGGAGCCGTTGTAGGCATCGACAACAACCTTAATGGCGTTACGGATATAGTTGATGGAGCGGTCACCGCCATCTGAGTAGGGGTAATGATCGCTGGTGGTATAGGCATCAATGATCCAAAACAGGCGGCTTGGGTTATTGGGTTGATCAGGGGTGGTATTAGCTGCCACGAGGTAAGGGTCGCTGTCGTAGCGCAGAAAGGGGGCGATCGCCCGCACTCGCTGGTTAATATTGCGCCGAAACAGCAGCTTGGTTTCGGGCTTAAACTCTGGCGTGAGGAGCATCCGCCAGTCGTTTAGGTATTTTGCAAATAAAAACTTTTTCCAGGGCGCATTGACTAAAATTCCGCCCCGACCATCATAGGTGCTGTAAACGTTCTCATCCCCGCTGGGATAGTCCAGTTCTTTGACCTGAGTGCCCGTCATCACATAGGTATTAGACAACTCACCGTAGTAGATGCGGGGTTGCCCAATGGGGATGCTTGCTCTCACGGCTGCACTACTGGTTGTGAGGGAATTCCCTTCGGTCACGCCAATATCCTTCACGAGATATTCGGGCAGTCCTTCTGGGCTAGCACGATTCACAGGGCTAAGGGTGAAGCCGTAGCCGTGGGTATAAATCATGCGCTGGTTGACCCAGGTTTGTGCCGCCTTGGGTACAGCGCTGTAGTCAAGCTCGCGGGCAGCAATTAAAACCTGTTGGCTCTCAGCAGGCACTGCCTTAGGGCGGGGCACATCTGCCGCTTTTGGGGTTGGGATGAGAGGCGGTTCGGCCTGGAGAGGATAGCGATCAATATCGGCATCGTGAAAACGATAGTAAAGCCGAATTTGCTGAAGCTGTCGATTGGTGTCTAAAAGCGGCTGCTGATCCCAGAGGCGGATGTTGCGGATGGTGAGGTCGTTGGCTTTAATGTCGGCGGCGGTGAGCTGTCCTGAGGGGTTAAAGGTTTGCGTTTCTATATTTTCAAGGTCGAAGGCTCGGCGCGTATAGGCAATGGTGCGCTGTAGGTAGGGCTGCTCTCGTGCTAGTTCGTTGGGCTGCACCATAAACGACTGGACTGTTATGGGCAAGATTGAGCCAACGCCGCTCGTCAACCCTAGATAAATCCCCACGCCGTACAGCATAGATTTTCTGGTGATGGGTTTTGCTTGAGAGTTTATGGCCTGCCAGAACAGCACCCCTGCGATCGCCAAAGTTAAGCCGCTGCACCCAATATAGATCGGCAACTGTACGACAATATCCGTAAAGCTGGCACCAAAAGAAACGCCGCTCGTAGAATACAGCAATTCGTAGCGACTGAGCCAATAGCTAAGGCTAGCTACCACTAAAAAAGCTCCCCCCAGTCCGCAGAGATGTCGTTGCTGTGGGGGTGAGAAGCCGATAAACCAGCCCTCACTTAGGCTATTGCCCGATAGCAGATAGGTGAGAGCCACAGCAATTAGCCCGTACAGAGACAGCCCCATCAGCAAAAACTCTAAAAGTTCCCAAGCGGGGAGAGTAAAGATGTAAAAGCCAATATCTTGGTTAAAAACAGGCTCTGTCTGGTTAAAGGAGGTTCTTTGGAAGGCCGGCAGCACCTTTACCCACTGACGGGACAGCGCGATGCTAACGAAACTGCTGAAGATGAATGCGATCGCAGTCAGTCCAAAGGTCGGGAATCGGAGGAGGGCGATGGGCAGGGCTAGCAATGCGATCGCAATCCATCCTTGAGAAAAGCTCTGAAGACCCAAATGCCAGAGAGAGTTTGGCCTAAATAAGGTAGGCATCGGGGGAGAGATGCTGGGCAAGCTTGGGTCAAGGTGCCATTGACTGGAAAGCGCCTGACCATAGTGCAGCATCAGCAGTTCTGTAAGCAGGCTTAGCCCAAGGGTTAAGGGCAGCAGCCAGCATAGCTTAAGTGCAGTTCGAGCAGTTTGAGCCAATGGGAGATTGGAAAAACTGCCATGCTTGAAGCGCTGAGCCAGGGCGAGATTGCCTAATAGGTAGCCAATACTGATGGCAAAAATGACAATCCACAGTGTGCCCTGGGTCGTGAGTCTAAGCAGATACATTTTCAGGTAGCCGACTTCCTGAAACCACAGCAGTTCTGCCCCCAGTCGAGCCAACAGATCCAGCCCGAGCCACAGCCCCGCAATTAGGATAATGCTGCGAATAATGTATGGCTGGACTGTTCCAGATTTGAGGCGAGGGAACTGCTTCATCGGGGTGCTTGAGAAGGATTCGTCTTGAGCCTGTTCGGGTTTAATATCAAGCCATTATATGGGCTGGCTAGATTGGGCGACCTGTCCTGGTGCGGAAATTGACCACCCAAAAAAATGGAGGAATCTGTTCTTTTGGGTGGTCAGAGCCAACCCTACAATTAGAGAAGGTCAAAGAATATGCCCTGAGGCAAATGCCTGTATTTCCCCATTCTGAAGACGGAGCAGCAGATGACCGCGATCGCCAATACCCGCAGCCTCACCCGCAATTTGCGCCTGTCCCACCGCTAGGGTAATCATCTGCCCCCTTAGGGCATCTCTTTGGCGCAGAGATGGCAATAACGAACTAAACCCATTATCAGATCGATTATTTCTATACTGCAGTAGCCCCGCCAACTGCATAAGGTAACTGCGTAACTGCTCCAATAGCTCTAATTCAGTTGGTACGGTAGCTGAAATTTGATGGAGACTGATGACTCGATGAGAAATTGCCTGAAGCGTTTCATGTTTTACCTCTACACAACGATTAAGGCCAATCCCTATAACAACGCGATTCTCTGTCCCAAAAGAGCTGGCTTCACACAAAATCCCTGCCAGCTTACGCTCATTAAAAAGAATATCGTTAGGCCACTTTAGGCGGAAAAGGTTTTGACAGTCGACAACTAAATCTTCCACGGCATAAATGACGGCTAGCCCTGCCGCCAAGCTAAGTTCAGGCAGTTGTGCCGAAGGAGTTTGCGTTAATATTACGCTTGCGGTTAGCACGCCAGCAGGAGAATGCCAGGTTCGTCCCTTTTGACCCCTTCCAGCCGTTTGATTTTGGGTAAACACAACATCCCCATGAGTGAGACGGGCGGCATTTTCTATCGCCCAGGTGTTGGTACTGGGGCAGGTATCTAGCCAGTGCAGCCAATACGGAGAATGGTCTTCTGATACGTTCATTGAGACGATGACCGACAAACTTGAACCTGCAACATTTTCTGAAATGTGTTCAGAGAGACAGAATGGTGGTAGAAAGGACGTAGCCACAGCAGATAGGGTTAAATAACTGGGGTCGAATCATGATCGATGTTGAGCACTTGAGCAAAACCTATGGCTCAACCACTGCCATTAATGATGTTACATTTCAGGCGGAGCCTGGAGAAATCTTAGGGCTACTGGGGCCAAATGGCGCGGGTAAAACCACTACTATGAGAATTTTGTCGGGGTACCTCCCCGCCAGTCACGGCACGGCGAGAGTGGCAGGCTATGAGGTTCACGAAAGCCCGATGGCGGTACGTCAGCGCATTGGATACCTCCCCGAAACCCCTCCGCTCTACGCAGACATGACCGTTGAGGACTATCTCAACTTCGTCGCGCGCATTAAGGGCGTTGCGGCGGGCGATCGCGCCACTAAAATCACCTCTGCAATCGAGCGCTGCAGTTTGCAAGAAAAGCGCAAGGTCATTATTCGCAAGCTTTCTAAGGGTTTTCGACAGCGCGTGGGCATTGCCCAGGCGATCGTCCATGACCCACCCGCCATTATCTTAGACGAGCCAACCGTTGGGTTAGACCCACGCCAAATCATTGAGGTGCGCAACCTCATTAAAAATTTGGCGGGGCAAACCACTGTCATTCTTTCGACTCACATCTTGCCTGAAGTGAGCATGACCTGCGATCGCGTTGCCATTATTAACAAAGGTCGCGTGGTCAGTTCTGGCACCCCAGACGACCTGATGCTTCAGCTATCGGGCGGAATGCGCTATGAGCTGGAAGTGGAGGGCGATCGCAGCCATATCACGGAGCAGCTTCAGCGCGTCGCAGACCTCAAAGAACTCCACTGGTTAGCCGCAGACGAACTGCCCGAGCAGCGCCACAGACTGCGCGTCAGTACCGAAACCAACCCAGACTTTGGGAAACAGTTAGCCGCAGTGCTAGTCTCTGAGCATGTGGGACTCTATGAAATGCGGAAAGTTGGCGCAAGCCTAGAGGACGTATTTTTACAGCTCACCACTGAAGAAACGGCGGTTGAGGCTGCCTCTGACCCCACAGCAGATGTGATGACTGAAGAACCCATCCAAACCGATCGCCCACAGACAGAGGAGACAGAATGATCACGGTACTGGCTAATATTGATGCCATCTTCCGCAAAGAGCTGCAAGGCTACTTTAAGTCGCCGCTGTCGTACATCATTGCTGGGTTCTTTTGGATTTTGACGGCGCTGTTTCTGGTGCTGGTGTCTCAGCAGGTGATTCAGTACGCCACTCAAAACGACTTGGGACGACAGATGGGGCAAGGCGGCGGCGCACCCCTTGACGTGCCCACCCTCGTTTTGCAAAACTTCTTGTCGGTGATGGGTTCAATTCTGCTGTTTATTCTGCCTGTGCTGTCGATGAACCTCTACACCGAGGAACGCAAGCGCCACACTTTAGAACTTTTAGCCACCTCCCCCATTACCAATTGGGCGGTTGCGGTGGGCAAGCTGATGGCGGTTCTGGTTTTTGTCATCACGCTGATTTTCCCTATTGCAATGCTGGAGCTATTTTTGCTTAGCGCTGCCAAACCTGCATTTCCACTACAGATTTTCTTTGTGGGGCATCTTGGCATTATTTTGCTGGCAGCGGCAGTTCTCTCGTTGGGGATGTTTATCTCTTCTCTCAACGACAGCGCGATTGTGGCGGCATTTTTAACCTTTGTGCTGGTGCTGGTACTGTGGATTCTAGATTTTCTAGGTCAAACCCTTGGGGGCGCAGGGGGAGAGATCTTAAAGCATCTTTCGCTACTCAAGCACTACACCAGTTTGACCCAAGGGATGCTAGATAGCTCTAGCGTGGTCTTATTTGTAAGCTACGTGGTTTTAGGGCTGTTTTTGACGGCTCAGTCGATTGATCTTATTCGCTTTCAGCAGTCTTAACGGATGGCTTAAACGCAGCCTGATGAGACGTTTGAGTCTTGTTACAGAAGCTGCAGGGTTGGCTGATTCACAAAATAGGGAAATTCAGTGGTGAAACGTTTGTTGGCAAAGCCAAAGCTCAATCTCAATCCAAAGCTGGTCAATCTGCTCTTTTGGGTGGGGCTTGGCCTGATGATTGCGGGGGGGAGCGCAAGCTTAATTTCCGGCGCTTGGTCGCCCGTAGGGATTGGATTAGTGGTAGCGGGTCTGGTGGCGATCGCCCTGTGGCTTTCTCTGCGCTGGATGAACGCCAGCGATTCTGCTTCTCCCTGGTGGCGGCAGCGCTCGGTACAGACCAGCACCAACGCCCTACTGACCACGATTGCCGTGGTGGTTATTTTGGGCGGACTCAACTTTTTGGCAGTGCGAATTCCAGGCCAAATTGACTTTACCGAGAACCAGCAGTTTTCTTTAGCGCCCCAAACCAAGCAGCTTATTAAAACCCTAAAGCAGCCGCTGAAGGTGCGCGTTTTTAGTAATCAGCCAACCCCTGTTCAGCAGGGTCTGCTCGAGCAGTATCGTCGTCAAAACCCCGACCGCCTCAGCTTTGAATTTATTGACCCCCAAGCCCAGCCGGGACTTGCCGAAAAGTATAAGGTGCGTACTCTGGGTGAAGTTGTTTTGGAGACGGGCGATCGCACCAAAACCCTAGAGGGCGACCTCAGCGAAACCAACCTAACGCCAGCGGTGGCTTCTTTACTGCGCGATCGCAAAGCCAATGCCTACATGATTCAGGGGCATGGCGAAGCGCCCGTTAACGGCGGACAAGGCAACATTGACGGTGCCATCACAGAACTTAAAAAGCGAGACTTTAACGTCAACGTTCTCAATCTTCTAGAGCAAAAGCAGATTCCGGCAGACGCCAATGTGCTAGTCATTGCAGGGCCAAAGCGCGTGTATTTAGAAGGTGAAGTCAAGCTGCTTCAGGACTATCTGAAGCAGGGAGGGGCACTCATGCTGATGCTAGACCCTGCCGTCAAAACGGGGCTTGACCCACTGCTCAAAGACTGGGGCATTACCCTCGACAACCGCGTGGTGGTGGATGCCTCTGGGTCTGGGCAACTCTTGGGCTTGGGGCCTGCCATCCCCCTTGTGACGCAGTATGGCGAACACCCCATTACTAAGGATTTTGCGCAGGGGCCATCGTTCTTTCCACTGGTGCAGGCCATGACGGTCAAACCGTCTTCTACAGAGGATCAGGTTACAGAACTCCTCAAGACCAGTCCTCAAAGCTGGGCTGAAGCCGACTCTGACCAAGAAAAACTTCAGTTTGATGCCGCCCGCGATCGCAAAGGTCCCTTAACCGTTGGGGTTGCCATCACTCGCACTTTTGAAGCTGCGGCTGCCGCTGGCGAGCCTAAGCCCAAAACAGATGCTGCCGCAAAGCCATCGCCCACCAAAGTGCAGGCCAAGATGGTCGTCATTGGAGATTCTGACTTTGCCACCGTCCCGAATCCGCAGGTTCTTAATAGCGATCTGTTTCTCAACGCAGTGACGTGGTTGGGCAGCGGCGCTGATGACCCCAGCCTCTCCATCCGACCCAAAGAAATTAAGGATCGTCGCATTGAGCTAAACCCCACCAACTGGCGAATTTTAACGCTGACTGGCTTAGGCTTTTTACCCCTCGCAGCCTTTGGATCAGGCGCTTACCTATGGTGGAAACGCCGATGAAACTGAAAACAAGCACTGTGGTCATGCTGGCGATCGCCCTCTTATCGGCGATCAGCATCTATGCCTGGGATCAATCCCGCTCTGGGCAACCCCAAACCGCTGACTCACAAAAGGCCACTAAGCCTCTCTTTGCCCTCAAAGAAGCCGACATTACCCAGCTCACCATTCAATCTAAAGCCCAAACCCTAAAGCTAGAAAAAACTGACAAAGGATGGCAGATCAAGGCTCCCAAACCTGGCGCTGCCGATGAAGGCACCGTCACCTTTTTGCTAAATCTTTTAGCCACAGTCACCAGTGAGCGCACCTTCTCAGTGGAGCCAGCCCAGCTTAAAGACTTTGGACTCGACAACCCCACCGCAACCCTGCTGCTACAGCTTAAAAACCAGAAAACCCACCAAGTTGTTTTGGGGGCACAAACCTTTAACCAGAGCGCGGTGTATGCCCAGATTGATCCAGATTCTGCTGCAAAGAAGCCGCTTGAAGTTGCTCTCGTCCCAACAGGGTTTCTAGACGCTATCAATCGGCCTTTATCGGAATGGCAGGCTAAGGCGGCGGGTGTCTCTAAACCGACCGTAACGCCAACCCCATCTCCGTAGGGGGACAATACATTGCGCTCTTACCCAATCCAAAATGGTTAAAATCTAAAACCCATTCGGAACCTTAAAACCCCCTAAGGCTGGGTTTTAACATTAAGGGAATATCGGAAACTAGCCCCTGGCTCAAAGGCACCAATCCAGATCCGATAGTTTCCGGCCTTGAGGTTTGTCAGCACAAGTCCAGCCTCTTTGCCGCCCTGAGAAGAATCATCTGAGCAGTAAAGCCGATTGTCTGGCCCCTCGACCACCAGCGTCGTATCCTGCTGCTGTTTGGTTTTCACCTGAAGCGTCACCTGGGACGTTTTTTGCTGAACCTGGAGGGTGTGGTCTGGGGTCAAAGATCCGTAACCCATACAGCGCCGTTGGCTGCTGTCGCGATCGCCCACAGTCTTAAAGAGCGCCACTGCCCCTTTGACATAGCCTCGCATATCCACATTTTGAGCCGGAGCTGCCAGCACTAAGGTTGTACCCTGCTCCAGTTCAGCGCTTGCTGGAGCAGCAGCAGCTAAAAATCCTGTCGCCGTGCCAGAAACCATAAGGCTTACTGCGACCCATTGAGAAAGACGACTGAACATAGGAGGTATTGGGGTATGAAAGGAGTTTTAAACGAAACAATCTTGTCTCTTAAATATTCTTGACGATGGGCAAAAGTAAAAGGTTGCTTGCTGTCGGATGCTCTTATTGTACGGCTGCGCCGTAGATTCCCTTAGCCCCAGAAAACCGCCAGAATCTTCCCTTTGTAGGAGAGATATCCACCCTGATTGGCAGATGGTTTACTCACAGATTTACACGTAGATTTGTGACAGGTTTGGACAGCTAAATTAAATCTCATGAACCAGAACTGCTAACCATTGCGTTTCCCTCTCAGGATTGCTATACCGGATGTATGGCGCACAATGACCCTCTCAACAGGTTTTCTAGGCGCAACACTTCATTTGAGACTTCACCATGATTTCGCCTCGCGTCGTGCTGCTTCAGTGGGGACGCTCTCCCCAGTTTGTGTGTGGATTTTTAGCGGCTTCAATTCTTTTAACATACGGACTGCAAGGCTTAATGCAGTTCCCAGCGCGATCGCAGCCTTTAGAGACTCCTCTCTCGCTGGTTCAATCGGCATCCCCTGCCTCAGGCACTGCTCCGTTGCGAAACGCCCGTCAGTCGGTGGCTCCTGCAACGCAAGCTCAAGATCCGCTCAACAGTGCTTACCCTGTTCCTTGGAGCATGATCTGGCAGAACCAGACTCAGGCCACTCAGACGGGGAAGAGGATGACTCTGCGGTATGTCAGCGGCGCGATCGCTTCTCCTGACGGTCAGAGAAACGCGCACTCCGAACTCTATCTTGATCTGCATCCAGAGGTGACGCAAAGTCAAGTTGCCAGCCAACTGATCATTACCGATGCCAAGGGCGGTGAAATCCAGCGGATTGCCTCCTCCATGCATTTAGGTGATGGGATGGTGAAAGAAAGTTCAGGAACCTCCACAGTCGGTACCCTTAGCATTCTGATGCCTGCCACCTGGTCTAAAGATGGTCAGCAGCTCTTGGCTCGACAGTTTGAGGCCGTATTTGGGTCAGACGTCTCTTCAGACTACGCCCTTGTCTGGAACCGAAACACCCAGCACGTCAAAATCGTTGCGCCAGTCCCACAAGATTATGACACCGCTATTCTGCTGGGATGGAGTCATCGCAATCCAGAGCAGGTCTTGTTCCGCACGGCGATCTTAGGCGAGCAGAATACTGCCCTTGTTGCTGTCAATTATGACGGTACTACGGTGGCTTCTGAAGGTGATCGCGTTCTTCCCTCGGGGCAGTTAATCATCCCTACGCCTACTTCATCTCAAGCCAGACGTTAGAAGAAAGCGGCGGCAACATCGAATTCATCTTGGCTATTTGCTGGTGGGGGTCAAAATGACGTCTTTGACCTCACCCAATTTTCCCATCAGTTTTGTCGCCTGACCATTGATGCCCAGCATTACGCCACCTGCGTTGCCGGCAGAGATCTCAATGGACTGCTTTGCCTTGACTATTTTGGCTTCACCCGCCTTAAGGATACCCTCGTAGTTAGGCTGACCGTCCACTTTAATGGTGAGGTAAGAATCGGCCTTGAGATTAAGCTGAGCCTGGACAGGGGCGGCTTTAACCGTTGGCTTGTTGGCAATGCTATTGCTGAAGGTTTTGGGAGAAGCAGCTGGTGAGGGGCGGTCAGAGCTTAAGGATCTCGAAGGGGATTCCACTGGCTTAAATAAAACGTATAGCAATGAAACGGCACCAAGCACAGCAGCTAAGTACAGTGCATACAAATGCCAAGGCCGTAAAGGCGTGCCGTTCCCGCTCGAAAACTTAGCGTTAGAGGAGCTGACATAAGTACTGCCTAAGGGAAAAGACTCAGACAGCGGCGTCCCCTCAACGCCTAAAGCCTCTGCAAAGCGACGGATAAAGCCGCGAATATAGAGAGGTTCTGGGAGCTGTTCGATCTCTCCTTTTTCAATGGCGTCTAGAAAGCGCTGCTGAACCATAGTTTTGGTTGCGATTTCTTCAAGGGATAGCCCTTTTTTAGCGCGAAGACCTCGCAGATGTGACCCAATTTCAGTGAGCTTTTGAATTTGCTCTTGGTCGAAGCTGGTAGGACTAGGGCTACTCATGGGGTGGGTTCCTTTAAGGGTGCAGCGCGATCTTTGATATTGATAATAGAGCGCAACGCCGAAATTTCAGAAGATGTTAGAGATCGATATTGCCCTGGGCTTAATATACATCCATCAATATGCTGCAGCGCAATAGACCCAATGTGAGTGCGGTGGAGCTTTAGAACTCGATGGCCCAGCGTTTTGGCAACGAGCCGAATCTGGCGTTTGCGTCCCTCTTGTAAAATAACCTGAAGTAATACGTTATTTTGCGACGCTGCCCAAGGGCGTAGAACCTGTACCTGTGCAGGCCGAGTTTGACGTCCCTCTAATACAATTCCGGTTCGCCATTGGTTGAGAGTGCTAGGGCTAGGATTTCCCTGTACCAAGACTTCATAGGTTTTGGTGACGTGGTGGCTTGGATGGGTAAGATAAAACGTCAGATCACCATCGTTGGTGAGCAATAGCGCTCCGGTTGTTTGTACATCCAGACGCCCAACGGGATGTAGTCCTAGGTTTTGGTATTTTGACGGGAGCAACCCTAACACAGTGGGTCGCCCTTGGGGATCCGAACAGGTACTCACGACGCCTAAAGGCTTATGGAGCAGCAGATAGATGGGGTCAGGCTGAAGCTGCGATCGCCCCACTTTTTCCCCATTGACTTCAATCCAATCTGCATCAGGATTTGCCTTTTGACCCAACACTGCAACGCTACCATTCACCCGTACTTGTCCCTCTGCAATGAGCTGCTCTGCCCGACGACGGGAGGCAATACCCCACTGAGCCAGTATTTTTTGGAGTCGTTCTTCTGTCGGCATGGGGGTCTAGGGTTATGACTGTGGCACAACAAGCTGGGCTGCTGCATTAAAACACTGCTTTGCTAAGCCTTGTACTACTAGCACTGTTGTCACCAAAGTTGAAAAGGCCAGCATAAACATAATGAGCATTTGATAAGAGGCGGCATCGAGAGGATTAACGCCGCTCAAAAGCTGTCCGGTAATAATGCCAGGGAGTGTCACCACGCCCACCACCATCATGGCGTTAAGGGTGGGGATGAGTCCGGTGCGGATGGCGGCTTTTCGGTAGTTGGCGATCGCCTCTTCTGGGGTTGCGCCTAGGCACAGGTGCGTTTCGATTTCAGCGCGGTGGGTTTGCACCATCTGCATTAGTCGCTCTCCGGCGATTGCCGCTCCATTCATGACGTTGCCCAACACAATACCCGCCAGGGGAATGAGATACTGGGGGTCATACCAGAGCGCAGGGCGAATGACCAATACGGTGGTATAGGTGAGGGTAATCACAAGACTGGTCAAGATCGAGCCGCCCAGCAGCCACAGCTCATTGGGCATTGTTTTACCAATGCGGTTACGGGTTTCGAGGGTGGCAATCACCAGCATTGCGGCAATCACCCCTAAAACGGCGAGGGGATGTTCTAGATCAAACACGAACCATAAGATATAGCCCACCACTACAAGCTGGATGGTAGTTCGGGCGGTGGCGACCATGAGATCGCGCTCTAGGTTGAGCCGCTGCCATGCGGAAAGGGCTACGGCGATCGCCATCATGCCGACAGCACCCACAAAATCAGTGGGCTGTAGCTGAATCAGGTTGGTCATGAGGAGAATGCTCTGTTTAAGCCACATTTTGAGATCTTAAGCTTAGCGCTGAACCTTTTGATCTGGGCTTAACGTTTGCGAAAAACTAGTGGCTCACGGTAGAACATTTGAGCCGATCACGGTACATTAAGGCTTGTGTCTGAAATGATTATTCGATTGCTCAAAGATTCTGTGGCATCCAAATCGTAAGCAATCTTGTAATTCCCCATTGGGTGTAGGTCTTGAATGTTCAGGGCTGCGCCCTTTTTAATTGTTAGGAACCGACTGAGTGAACATCATTCCCCCCCTTAACCTTGCCCGACAGTATCATGCCCTTCAAGACGATATCAATGCAGCGGTTTTATCAGTACTAGCGTCCAGTCAGTATATTGGCGGGCCGGTGGTTGCCCAATTTGAGCAGGCATTCGCTGACTATACTCAGGCTCCATTTTGCATTAGCTGTAATTCCGGTACCGATGCCCTCTATTTGGCGCTACGCGCCTTTGATATTGGCCCAGGAGATGAGGTAATCACCAGCTCCTTTACGTTTATCGCCACGGCAGAAGTGATCAGCATGGCGGGGGCTACGCCCGTTTTTGTCGATATTGTGCCCCAAACCTTTAACCTAGACGCCGAGCAGCTCGAGGCAGCAATTACCCCGCGCACCAAAGCCATTATGCCCGTTCACCTTTTTGGGCAGACCGCAGATATGACGCGGGTGATGGCGATCGCCCAAGCCCACTCGCTCCCTGTCATTGAAGACTGTGCCCAGGCCACAGGTGCAGTTTGGCAGCACCCAGCTGGGTCAACGCAAAAAGTCGGCAGCATTGGAGAGATTGGCTGCTTCAGCTTTTACCCCAGCAAAAACCTAGGGGGCTACGGCGACGGCGGCGCAATTACGACGCACAGTGCCGCACTCGCCGAAAAAATGCGGATTGTGCGTGACCACGGTCGGCGCAGCGGCTATATCCACGAAGCCATTGGTATGAACAGCCGTCTAGACGCCATTCAGGCTGCGATTTTAAGCGTTAAGCTTCGTCACCTCGATCATTGGAACCTTCAGCGAAAAAAAGTTGCCCAGCAGTATGCTCAGCTTCTGGGTAATGTCCCAGGTATTACGATTCCTCAAGCCCAGCAAGACAGCGTGTGGAATCAGTACACCATCCGGGTCAACCATGAAGGTGATTTACGTTACTTAACCAGAAGTCGGGAGATTGGAACTGAACCCCCAGCTCCTCGGCGCGATCAGGTTCGGACAGCCTTAGCAGAGCAAGGGATACAGTCGATGGTGTACTACCCGTTACCGCTGCATCTTCAGCCTGTCTATGCTCATCTTGGTTATGAACTGGGTCAGTTGCCTGTAGCGGATAGAGCGGCACTGGAAGTTTTGTCTTTGCCGATGTTTCCTGAGCTGACCGTCGCTGAGCAGGCGCAGGTTCGAGATGGCCTAAAAGACGTTTTATTGAGATGTTAGCCTTCAAGTCCTAAAGGGTACCTATGCTCCAATTGCCGAAAGAGATTCCCTTCTGGCTCAGACTCTGGATCATTTTTCCGCTGGCGTTTTTAAATGGCTGGCTATTTTTGCTGCTGTTAAGCTACCTCCAGCCCCTTGCTAGCCTGCTGATTACGGCAATTATTTTGGCATTTTTACTCAATTTCCCCATTCAGCTTCTTCAGCAGCGAGGGATTCAGCGGTTTGTTTCCATCAGCATTGTCTTAACGTTGGCGCTGCTTGCCCTAGGAGTTGTGGGCTTAACGTTGGTGCCGCTGATTGTTGAGCAGTTGAGCGGACTTGTCACCAGCTTACCCACTCTGATTGATTCCGGTACTCAGCAGCTAGAGGCCATACAGAAGTGGGCGATCGCCCAAAAGCTCCCTTCCAATCTTGGGGATGTCGCTGCCCGTGAGATTGAACAGCTATCGGGCATCCTTCAGGCGACTAGCAGTCAGCTTCTCAGCTTTATCCTAGGCACCATCAATAGTCTCATCAACATTTTTCTGCTGCTGGTGCTTACCATCTTTATGGTGCTCAACGGCGAACGATCTTGGCAAGGCATTTTTAGCTGGCTATCCTTGGACTGGAGCCAGCCGCTGCAAACGTCGCTTCAGCAGACGTTTCAAAACTACTTTGCGGCGCAGGCGCTATTGGCTGGTATTTTAAGCATTGCTCAAACCGCAGTCTTTTTGGCTTTAGGGGTACCCTACGCAGTTCTGTTTGGGGTCAGCATTGGTTTAACAACGCTAATTCCTTACGCTAGTACCGTAATGGTGGTGGTGGTTAGCGTACTGGTTGCTCTCCAAGATTTCACCTTAGGTCTAAAGGTCTTGGCTTCCGCCATTATGATTGGACTGATGAACGATAATGTGGTGTCTCCACGCCTGGTTGGCAACTCCATTGGGCTAAATCCCATTTGGCTGATTATTGCGCTATTTATTGGCGGCAAAGTTGCAGGGGTTTTGGGCTTGGTGATTGCGGTTCCTATTGCCAGCGTGATTAAGCGCATGACGGATATTATGCGGACTCCTAGTGCGGAGCTATCGCCCCTCAACACCGCAACTACCCCGATGGACTGAGGGAAAAGCTTAGTTTTGACCAGCAGCTTTTTTAGTCATCATTAGCGACCATTTGGAACTTCTGTTAAGGTTCTCGGATTCGCTTAATGAGCGTTCGATGGTCAGATATTGAGGGAAGCTACAGCAATCTGGGAGGCGACTTGGTCTAAGCCGTCAGAGGAGCCTGTACAAAGGCATATTCTTCCACCACGCGGTTTTGAATGAGATGCTCTTGAATAATACGCTCCAGAACGGACACCGTTACAGAGTGATACCAAACGCCGTCAGGGTACACCACCAAAATGGGTCCCTGCTGACAAACTCTAAGACAGTTAACTTTAGTGCGAAATGTACAGGTTGGCTGCTCTGGCGTAACCTGATCTAGCTTTAGTTCCTTCAGCCGCCCTTTAAGATAGTTCCAAGACTCTACCCCCACTTCTCTATTGCAGCACAAGGCATGGGTGGGATCTGCGCACAAAAGGAGGTGTCGCCCGATAGCACGAAGTTCTAAAGACGCTACCCGACGCTGAAGCGACTCCGATTCAGAAATAGCCTGCGGCGTTGTGCTTGGTTTTAGAGAAAGTGTTTGGTTGACATTCATGCCTTGATCGGGTGAATTCATTAATGGGCAGACCCGTTGCCGTGGTAGTCATCGCTGTCATAGAACCCGTTTTTAGTGCCAAAAAATAGGCAGGATATTGTAAAGACCACGGTTAAGCCAACCAGAATCAGCTTCATCTCCATCACCACAAATTCCTTTAAAAGACAGATCAAAGAATAGAATCTGCCCTCTACGCTATCGTAGTCGAGACTCATCTGCAAAATTCTCAACATTTCTGTTGAACCGCATCTAAAGCTATGGCTGCTCATTTTTTAGATACCACATCCTTGAAGGACTGCATGGATGCGGTTGGGGTTAAAAGCTTTCGAGCCTTGGCGCTACAAAGCGGCGTGTCTCGACGGCAGGTTGAGTGGCTGCGACAGGGTCAGGTAAGCCGTCTATCGGTTCAAAGTGCTTTGCGATTGGCGGTGACTCTTAAGCTTTCTCTCACAGAACTGCTGCATCGGTTTGGGAATGATTGCGCGCTGCTGCCAGAATTGGCACCTTTAGAAGATTCTGCCCAGGATTATCAGCGGTTGGAACAGGCGCTAGCGCATCAGAAAGCACACCTGCTCGAACATTTCCAGTCCGAAGTGCTCAATATTTTAGAGTCGCTGTTGCTTCAGTGGCCGACGGCTGCCCATGCTGCCCAAAATAACCCTACGCTGCCTGCAATTCGGCTGATTCCGTTACTGAAGCCTCTCGAGCAGCTTCTGCAATCGTGGGGGATTTTGTGGGAAGCCCAAAAAAAACAAAAACATAACAAAAACACCCCACACCAACAAAAGAGCACCGAGACATCCCCCCCAC